>BJGC01000016.1:0-329 GCA_014190235.1 Actinomycetes bacterium
CGGCTATTTCCCGGCTGGTCTCACGATCGAGCGGATGTTCAAAGAACTTCCAGACGTTGCATTCAGGGACCATGTCTGGCCCCATTTCCTGCGCAACAATGCCATCAAGGTATTCAATCTGGACCTTGAGCCACAAGAATAAGGTTTTTTCTGAGCGTTCTTGGGCAATATCGTGCCCACAGGTCATGGTTTGATCGATTCTCGATCATGATAATTGCGAGTGTCGTCGCTGGCGTCGCAGGCTTATTGCTGCATCGCAAAAACGCGTCAATGATCAGGTCTTGACGGGATAACGTCGCCAGGCAAATGGCGCATTAATAACGACAGCA
>BJGC01000016.1:429-50463 GCA_014190235.1 Actinomycetes bacterium
CGATCATGATAATTGCGAGTGTCGTCGCTGGCGTCGCAGGCTTATTGCTGCATCGCAAAAACGCGTCAATGATCAGGTCTTGACGGGATAACGTCGCCAGGCAAATGGCGCATTAATAACGACAGCAAGCACCACGAGCAGGACCGCATTAAGTAGTACTGGTCGCCAGATGAATTTATATCCAAGATCAGTCACTGCCTGGCCTCCAATAACAGCAGTAAGAGCCGTGCCGCCACTGGGCGGGTGCATGTATCCGAGCCGAACCATTGCCCCAGTGTGCACACCGACTGCAACAGCAATGGCAAGTGGAATATTGTTGAAAATTTGGGCTGACGCAACTCCCAAAAAAGCCCCCACAACGTGGGCGATAATCATGGGTACTGGTTGTGCAGCAGGTGCCGTGGGCATTGTGAAGAGAATGACGGCGGAAGCACCCATTGACACCACTAGTAACGGCGCAGTCCCTCCAAGAAACGCGTCAGATAATAGCCACGTAATGGCAATACCAAGTGCAGTACCTATTGCGCCGATGGAGGCATCTTTGTTGTTGCTTCTTGGGGATGGTAAAAGTTTGATGCGTGTCTTTCTTTTAGGTGCGGCCAAAGTGTTTTGATTCATCGGTAAATTGCTTGGCAATCTGGGTCGTGATTGAAGCATTTGTTCCAGCAATTGACTTCGTAAGATCTTGTCGCGTGATATGACTTGGCTCAAAGCCATTGCGTGCACGATCAAAGGCGATGCTGGCCGCACGTTGCGAAGCGAGTTCAATGTCTCCTGGAGTAAAACCATCTGTGGCTTTGACCAACTCATCTATATCAATGTCTTGGGAATCTAAACGACTGAGAATGCTCGCCCACAGAGCTTTGCGAGCGATTTGATCTGGTGGACCAATTGGAATGACAAGGTCAAATCGGCCTGGTCGCAAAACGGCAGGATCAATGTTGCCAACGAAGTTCGTGGCACAGACGAGCAAATGACCAGCCGGTGTTCGGAACGATGGGATCATTTTAAGCAATTCATTCACCACACCGCGAGTGCCAGGGCTTTCTGAGCGAGCGGCCGCAATCTCATCTACTTCGTCGATAAATACAACAATGTTTTCAAGTTTGAGTAATTCGGTGAGAGCGTGACGAAGTTCAGCGGCAAGAGGCAATTGACCACTATCTAATTTGGATGGAAGCAATTCGACAAACGGCCAGCCCAGTCGCCCAGCAATGGCTCGAGCAAAAGTCGTTTTGCCTGTTCCGGGAGGGCCAAACAACATGACCGCTGATGGTGCGTTTACGCCAATTTTTCTCGCCAACTCTGGGTCAGCAAGAGGCGCAATTATTCGATTCTCAATCAAAGTTTTTTCAGTGTCCATGCCTGCAACTCGGTCCCACAATGTGGCATCGCAGAGTTCTCCGCCCCATTGATCAAGCACTCGCATTGCAGAGGGCTCAATGGGTTCAGATTTTTCGTAAAGCACAAGACCATGGATGGGATGAAAACCCCGATTAACAAGAGCAGTTTGTCCCGCCTCAAAATTAGTGAGCAGTGCCGAAATTTTGCGAACTCCTTCGTGCAGCAATTTGTCTTCGAGGCGCTGCAACATTGCTGAGCCAATTCCTTGTTGCCGCCAACTAGGGCTAATGGCAACTATATTTATCCAGGCGTCATCATTGCTGATTCGACTAGACACTAAACCAACTACTTCGTTTCCGGCAACAGCGACAATTGCTGGCGAACCAGCGCTCGTATCGGCAACAAACTTTGCAATGTCAACTGGTCGTGAGTCTGCAACACCGCGACACAATTCAAGAAGACGCACCGCCGAAGACATATCACCGGGCACTAAATCGCGAACGTTGAACATACCCTCATACTATGACAACTCTTAGTGATAGCCCGACAGTGTGCGCTACAAAATATGCTCAATGAGCAAAGCAAAGCGCTAACTAGTAAAGGCTTCAACTGGCAGATCACGCTCACCTGCAATTATGGCGCTGACGATGCGAGCAGCCACAGCATCGGGTGCCAGACCGACTGGCATCTTTGGTGCAACTCCAGCAACTGGACGCGTAGCAAGCCCAGTTTCGGTGTGCGGTGGTCGGGCATCAATCACGTCAATTCGACGACGACGCAATTCACGCCCAACAGCCAACATCGCTGCCCAAGCAGCCGCTTTTGAGGCGCTGTATGCAGCCATGCCAGCGACAGGTTGTGTGGCAACAACACCAGAGAGGTTGACAAAAAAGCCTCCATCATTGATGTGCGTCGAGCTTTCGCGCAACATCACGATCGGGGCAATTGCATTTACTGCAAACAATTGATTGAGAGTTGCGTCATCTAAATCGGCAATTGCACCAAAGGCGACAAGCCCCGTTGCATTGATCACACCGTCAAACGGTGCGACAGACTCAAATGCAGTGCGCAGTGTTGCATGATTTGTGATGTCTGCCAAGGCGTACTGAAAAACAGTGGCACCATCAAGTCGCGTGTGGTCACGCACAATCGCCGAAACGCGCGCGCCAACAGTGGTGAGATGGGCGGCAAGACGAGCCCCCAACACACCAGTGGCTCCAACTACAACTATGTGTGTTCCAGTTAACTCTCGAGTCATTGAATTTTGCTCCTTTTTAAAATCGGTAATTCATTCAAAAAGCGCTAGAGCGCTAGGTGACGCACAATTTTGGCAACAAATCTTTCAGGCGATTTTTCACACGCTTTAATCTCGCTTGCACTCATCAGCAATGACACTTCACCAGAGGAATCTCGGATAACAACTGCGGGGTAATTGCCGTTTATGCAGTGGCGCACACCGAGCCTGGCTCCAACCCAATAACTTATTTCGCCCCACAAGGTTGCATCAGCGTCATAAACACCAATTAGTTGCGACATTCCTTAAAACTACACTCAAATAAAATTAGGTTGCCAAGTCTTGCGACCAGATACCGACCTGCAAAATAGTAACTGCTTAAGTTTATTGAACCGTGCATTGCGACGTGACAGTTATCGGCTACCACGCAAATCGATATATAAAGTTTTTCGATTTTCGACGATGGGCCGCACATCAGTGGGTAGAGCAAGTTGTTCAGGTGCCAAAGTTCGTTTGTTGCAATCAGTGAACTTGCGGGTGTTGGGAGTGTGCGTCACCAAGCACGATGCATCAGAGTCTGCAGGGTGGCCGTAATACACCTGCCATCCGCGTGTGGGATCAGCACCAGTGTGGTCAAGCACAATTGAACGGGTGCCGTTGGGGCTCTTGAGATCAGGGAACAAAAGTGGGCCACCGGTGTCAACAGCACGAGCAATCGACTCAACAGGGCCAACTTCAAAGATTCGGGCGCCCAAATTGGTCATGGTTTGATCGATTCCCGATCATGATAATTGCGAGTGTCGTCGCTGGCGTCGCAGGCTTATTGCTGCATCGCAAAAACGCGTCAATGATCAGGTCTTGACGGGATAACGTCGCCAGGCAAATGGCGCATTAATAACGACAGCAAGCACCACGAGCAGGACCGCATTAAGTAGTACTGGTCGCCAGATGAATTTATATCCAAGATCAGTCACTGCCTGGCCTCCAATAACAGCAGTAAGAGCCGTGCCGCCACTGGGCGGGTGCATGTATCCGAGCCGAACCATTGCCCCAGTGTGCACACCGACTGCAACAGCAATGGCAAGTGGAATATTGTTGAAAATTTGGGCTGACGCAACTCCCAAAAAAGCCCCCACAACGTGGGCGATAATCATGGGTACTGGTTGTGCAGCAGGTGCCGTGGGCATTGTGAAGAGAATGACGGCGGAAGCACCCATTGACACCACTAGTAACGGCGCAGTCCCTCCAAGAAACGCGTCAGATAATAGCCACGTAATGGCAATACCAAGTGCAGTACCTATTGCGCCGATGGAGGCATCTTTGTTGTTGCTTCTTGGGGATGGTAAAAGTTTGATGCGTGTCTTTCTTTTAGGTGCGGCCAAAGTGTTTTGATTCATCGGTAAATTGCTTGGCAATCTGGGTCGTGATTGAAGCATTTGTTCCAGCAATTGACTTCGTAAGATCTTGTCGCGTGATATGACTTGGCTCAAAGCCATTGCGTGCACGATCAAAGGCGATGCTGGCCGCACGTTGCGAAGCGAGTTCAATGTCTCCTGGAGTAAAACCATCTGTGGCTTTGACCAACTCATCTATATCAATGTCTTGGGAATCTAAACGACTGAGAATGCTCGCCCACAGAGCTTTGCGAGCGATTTGATCTGGTGGACCAATTGGAATGACAAGGTCAAATCGGCCTGGTCGCAAAACGGCAGGATCAATGTTGCCAACGAAGTTCGTGGCACAGACGAGCAAATGACCAGCCGGTGTTCGGAACGATGGGATCATTTTAAGCAATTCATTCACCACACCGCGAGTGCCAGGGCTTTCTGAGCGAGCGGCCGCAATCTCATCTACTTCGTCGATAAATACAACAATGTTTTCAAGTTTGAGTAATTCGGTGAGAGCGTGACGAAGTTCAGCGGCAAGAGGCAATTGACCACTATCTAATTTGGATGGAAGCAATTCGACAAACGGCCAGCCCAGTCGCCCAGCAATGGCTCGAGCAAAAGTCGTTTTGCCTGTTCCGGGAGGGCCAAACAACATGACCGCTGATGGTGCGTTTACGCCAATTTTTCTCGCCAACTCTGGGTCAGCAAGAGGCGCAATTATTCGATTCTCAATCAAAGTTTTTTCAGTGTCCATGCCTGCAACTCGGTCCCACAATGTGGCATCGCAGAGTTCTCCGCCCCATTGATCAAGCACTCGCATTGCAGAGGGCTCAATGGGTTCAGATTTTTCGTAAAGCACAAGACCATGGATGGGATGAAAACCCCGATTAACAAGAGCAGTTTGTCCCGCCTCAAAATTAGTGAGCAGTGCCGAAATTTTGCGAACTCCTTCGTGCAGCAATTTGTCTTCGAGGCGCTGCAACATTGCTGAGCCAATTCCTTGTTGCCGCCAACTAGGGCTAATGGCAACTATATTTATCCAGGCGTCATCATTGCTGATTCGACTAGACACTAAACCAACTACTTCGTTTCCGGCAACAGCGACAATTGCTGGCGAACCAGCGCTCGTATCGGCAACAAACTTTGCAATGTCAACTGGTCGTGAGTCTGCAACACCGCGACACAATTCAAGAAGACGCACCGCCGAAGACATATCACCGGGCACTAAATCGCGAACGTTGAACATACCCTCATACTATGACAACTCTTAGTGATAGCCCGACAGTGTGCGCTACAAAATATGCTCAATGAGCAAAGCAAAGCGCTAACTAGTAAAGGCTTCAACTGGCAGATCACGCTCACCTGCAATTATGGCGCTGACGATGCGAGCAGCCACAGCATCGGGTGCCAGACCGACTGGCATCTTTGGTGCAACTCCAGCAACTGGACGCGTAGCAAGCCCAGTTTCGGTGTGCGGTGGTCGGGCATCAATCACGTCAATTCGACGACGACGCAATTCACGCCCAACAGCCAACATCGCTGCCCAAGCAGCCGCTTTTGAGGCGCTGTATGCAGCCATGCCAGCGACAGGTTGTGTGGCAACAACACCAGAGAGGTTGACAAAAAAGCCTCCATCATTGATGTGCGTCGAGCTTTCGCGCAACATCACGATCGGGGCAATTGCATTTACTGCAAACAATTGATTGAGAGTTGCGTCATCTAAATCGGCAATTGCACCAAAGGCGACAAGCCCCGTTGCATTGATCACACCGTCAAACGGTGCGACAGACTCAAATGCAGTGCGCAGTGTTGCATGATTTGTGATGTCTGCCAAGGCGTACTGAAAAACAGTGGCACCATCAAGTCGCGTGTGGTCACGCACAATCGCCGAAACGCGCGCGCCAACAGTGGTGAGATGGGCGGCAAGACGAGCCCCCAACACACCAGTGGCTCCAACTACAACTATGTGTGTTCCAGTTAACTCTCGAGTCATTGAATTTTGCTCCTTTTTAAAATCGGTAATTCATTCAAAAAGCGCTAGAGCGCTAGGTGACGCACAATTTTGGCAACAAATCTTTCAGGCGATTTTTCACACGCTTTAATCTCGCTTGCACTCATCAGCAATGACACTTCACCAGAGGAATCTCGGATAACAACTGCGGGGTAATTGCCGTTTATGCAGTGGCGCACACCGAGCCTGGCTCCAACCCAATAACTTATTTCGCCCCACAAGGTTGCATCAGCGTCATAAACACCAATTAGTTGCGACATTCCTTAAAACTACACTCAAATAAAATTAGGTTGCCAAGTCTTGCGACCAGATACCGACCTGCAAAATAGTAACTGCTTAAGTTTATTGAACCGTGCATTGCGACGTGACAGTTATCGGCTACCACGCAAATCGATATATAAAGTTTTTCGATTTTCGACGATGGGCCGCACATCAGTGGGTAGCGCAAGTTGTTCAGGTGACAAAGTTCGTTTATTGCAATCAGTGAACTTCCGGGTGTTGGGAGTGTGCGTCACTAAGCAGGATGCATCAGAGTCTGCAGGGTGGCCGTAATACACCTGCCATCCACGTGTGGGATCAGATCCAGTGTGGTCAAGCACAATTGAACGGGTGCCGTTGGGGCTCTTGAGGTCGGGGAACAAAAGCGGACCGCCTGCATCAACGGCGCGTGCAATCGACTCAACGGGGCCAACCTCAAAGATTTTTGCGCCCAAGTTGGTGATATTGGATGGTCGTTGGGAGACGTAGCTGGCCATGCCCCAGGTGGCCGCCATCAATACGGCAAAGAACCCAATACCGAGCCCTACAGGCACAACGGCACGAGCCAAAGGGGACTTGAGTTGGGGAAGTTGCACACCACTATTGTGGCGGGTTGGGACGACATTGCCATCACGGCGTAAGGTTTAACTTCTGTGAAGCGCCTCTACCGTGTCGTCGTTGCCAAGCCTGGGTTAGATGGCCATGATCGCGGGGCTAAGACAATCACTCGTGCCCTGCGTGACCATGGATTTGAGGTCATCTACACAGGATTGCACCAGACTCCCGAGCAGATTGCCGAGACGGCCTTGCAAGAAGACGTTGATGTCGTGGGTCTGTCGTTGTTGTCGGGGGCACATTTGACGTTATTTCCGCGCGTGATGGAAGAACTGCGAACTAGGGATCTTGGAGACATTTTAATTTTTGGTGGCGGCGTTATCCCGGATGCAGATGCGCGCGTATTGCACGAACAAGGTGTTGCAAAGATTTTTGGTCCAGGGTCGTCTCTCAAAGACATCTGTATTTGGCTAGAAGAAGAACTCGACAACAGGGAGCAATAAGTGGATCTATTTGAATACCAGGGCAAGCAATATTTTGCCCGCTATGACATACCAGTATCAGCAGGTGGGGTTGCCACCACTGTTGATGAAGCGGTTGCTGTTGCCAACAAAACTGGCTATCCCGTTGTTGTTAAAGCACAAGTACAAGTTGGCGGCCGAGGCAAAGCAGGCGGTATCAAGTTGGCCAATGATGAAGCCGAAGTACGCACACACGCCGGAAACATTTTGGGCATGGATATCAAGGGCCATGTCGTCAAGCGCATTTGGGTTGAAAATGCCTCTGACATCAAAGAGGAGTACTACGCGTCGTTCACATTAGATCGCGCAGCCAAGCAACATCTTTTGATGCTCAGTGTTGAAGGCGGGGTTGAGATCGAAGTAGTTGCGGCCAAAAACCCTGATGCAATCATTAAGTTGCATATCAATCCGGTTGATGGCTTGTCGCTAACAGCAGCAAAGAAAGCAGTTGTCGATGCCAAGATTCCAGCACAAGCCCAAGCAGGGGTGGCAGAGATGTTGATTAAGTTGTATCGCTGCTTTACAGAGGGTGATTGCGATTTAGCCGAAATTAATCCGCTTATCTTGAAGCCAAACGGCCAAATACATGCTCTCGATGCCAAGGTTAGTTTGGACGAGAACGCAGAGTTTCGTCATCCAGAGTGGGCTGAATTTATGGCCACAATTGAGCTAGACGCACGCGAAAAACTCGCCCGTGAATATGGGCTGCAGTACATCGGTCTTGACGGCACGGTTGGCATTATTGCTAACGGTGCAGGCTTGGCAATGAGCACGCTTGACGTGGTCAATCAAGTCGGCGGATCCGCAGCGAACTTCCTTGACATTGGTGGTGGCGCAAATGCCGATCTGATGGCGCATGCGCTTGAAGTAATTAACTCGGACAAAAATGTGAAGAGTATTTTCATCAACATCTTTGGTGGCATTACGCGCGGTGAAGAAGTTGCCAAAGGAATTGTTGAAGCGATGTCTCGCGTTGACTTACGAGCGCCAATTGTGATTCGACTTGACGGAACAAACGCCCAAGAAGGCAGAGACATCTTGGCTAATGCTGGTATTCCTGCATCAAAGTTGACAAGTAAACCCACCATGTTGGATGCTGCACGCGCGGCTGTCGAACTTGCTCAGAAATAGGAAACAGTTATGGCAATTTTTGTAGATCACAACACCAAGGTCATTGTGCAAGGACTCACTGGCGGACAAGGAAAATATCACGGCTTGCGCAACAAGGCGTACGGAACCCAAGTAGTTGCAGGCGTGACTCCTGGCAAAGGTGGTCAAGATGTCGAGGGTATTCCCGTGTATGACACGGTGGCTCAAGCAGTGCAGGCAACGGGAGCGACGGCATCATTTGTGACTGTGCCCCCAAAGGCCGCACCTGCTGCAATTTTGGAGGCTGCTGCCGCGGGTGTCACATTTATTGTGTGTATTACAGAAGGTATTCCGGCCCAGGATGAGGCACGCACCTACAACACGTTGGTTCGCGACTACCCCAATGTTCGATTACTCGGACCAAATTGCCCCGGCATTATCAGCCCCGGAAAATGCAATATCGGAATCACTGCTGGAGAAATTGCTCAGTTACCAACTGCCAAGGGACCAAATGTTGGAATCGTTTCGCGATCCGGAACGCTGACATATCAGGCGTTGTACGAACTGAAGCAACTCGGAATTGGCGTGAGCACGTGCGTCGGTATCGGCGGAGATCCAGTTCCGGGAACATCTTTTATCGATTGCTTGCGCGAGTTTCAAAACGATCCAGAGACTCACGCAATCATCATGATCGGTGAGATTGGCGGATCAGCCGAAGAAGAAGCAGCAGACTTCATTACAGCACATGTCACTAAGCCGATGTCTGCGTACATTGCCGGCGTCACTGCACCTGCCGGAAAAAAGATGGGTCACGCTGGCGCCATCGTGTCAGGCGGTAAAGGAACAGCACAAGGCAAAATGGATGCGTTGCGCGCAGCAGGAGTGCGCGTTGGGCTCAACCCAACCGAGGCTGGAGCATTGATGGCTGACATTGTGAAAGAACTCGCCTAAATGCCACGCGCATTGCTGTCGGTCTACGACAAGAACGGCATCGTTGAGTTTGCTGAGGCGCTACACGAACTTGGATGGGAACTGCTGTCAAGTGGTGGCACGGCCAAAGTAATCGCAGATAATGGCATCCCAGTGATTGATGTTGCAGAGATCACCGGTCTTGGTCCAATTCTTGATCATCGTGTTGTCACATTGCATCCAAAGATTCATGGTGGCTTACTGGCTGATATTGCTAATCCTGCTCACGTTGCCGAGATGTTGCAATACGGAATCGAGCCGATTTCATTGGTAGTGGTGAACCTGTATCCGTTCACGACCAACCCAAGTATTGAGTTGATTGATATTGGTGGACCAGCCATGGTTCGGGCAGCCGCTAAAAATCATGCCCATGTCGGCGTCATTGTCGATGTCAGCGACTACGACGGAGTTCTTGACTTGATTCGACACGATGATTTTGACGTTGTTGCTCGACGACAGTTGGCTGCAAAAGCATTTCGCATTACGAGTGCGTATGACGCTGCAGTGGCCGCTTGGATGGGCAGTGACATTGAGAGCAGTATTGATGCCACGCTTCCGCCCGTACTCACAGTTGTTGGAGAACGAGATGAAATTTTGCGATACGGAGAAAATCCACACCAGGTAGGGGCACGATACAGATTGCCTGGTCTCAGAAGTTGGTGGGATTCTGCTCTGCAACTGAACGGCAAAGAAATGAGCTACCTCAATGTCTTTGACACCGAAGCAGCGTGGCAACTTGTTAATAAGTTTGATGCACCTGCCGCCGTTATTGTCAAGCACGCCAATGCGTGTGGCGTTGCAACGGGGGAATCAATTGATGATGCCTATCGCGCAGCACATGCTGCCGACCCGATCAGTGCTTTTGGCGGAATCATTGCTCTCAACCGCGCAGTCACAGACGATACGGCACGGGCAATCGCCGAGATTTTTACGGAAGTTGTGGTGGCGCCTGGGTTTAGTGCAGGGGCACTAGAAATTTTGTGTGCAAAACCATCACTGCGACTGCTTGAGGCAACGGCGCCATTCAATGAAAATGCATTGCAGGTGCGCAGTATTGACGGTGGCCTGTTGGTGCAAACAACAGACGAAGTGGATGAACCACTCGATCTGTACACGGTTGCCACTGATCGCACACCGACTGATACAGAATGGACTGACTTGTTGTTGGCGTGGCAAGTTGCTGCAGCAACATGGAGCAACGCCATTGTGTTGGTCAAAAATGGAATTGCGATTGGCATTGGCGGGGGACAACCCAATCGAGTTGACGCTGCTCGGATTGCCATTGGTCGTGCCGCCAATAATGTGGTGGGTTCGGTGGCTGCTAGCGACGCGTTTTTCCCGTTTCGCGACACCATTGATGAACTGGCCAAGGCGGGCGTAACGGCAATTATTCAGCCGGGCGGAAGTGTTCGCGATGCAGAGTCAATTGCGGCAGCGAACGAACATGGGCTGGCCATGGTGGTTACCGGAGTTCGTCACTTTCGCCATTAACGATGCGCCTCATCTTCGCCGAGCGCATCTAATAGAATGAACCCGTGACACGGATTAGCGCTCTTTTACAAGCAGGACGTACGTTCTCGTTTGAGTTTTTCCCTCCCAAAAATGATGAGGCTCAGGTCGCGTTGACGCGAGCGATTATCGAACTCGAACCGTTGGCCCCCAGTTTTGTCAGCGTTACCTACGGGGCGGGCGGCTCGACACGCGAACGCACTCGAGATCTAGTGGTACAGATGCGGCGCGAGACAAAGATTCCGCCAATGGCTCATCTCACATGTGTGGGGCACACGCGTGCAGAGATACAAGACATCATCGGGGCCTATGTCGAGGCAGGAGTAGAGAACGTTTTGGCGCTTGCAGGTGATTTGCCAGCAGACGGGACTGATATTCCGCCAAGTGATTATGTCTATGCCACAGATCTCGTTGAGCATCTGCGCAGTATCACCGACATGTGCATTGGTGTTGCCGCTCATCCAGAAGGGCATCCCCGATCACTCGATCGAGCGACAGATCGTCGTCATATGGCTGCAAAATTGCAGATGGCCGATTTTGCCACGACTCAATTTTTCTTTGAGGTCGAGCACTACGTTCGATTAGTCAATGAACTTGCCGATCTTGGTTGCACGAAGCCCGTCATCCCCGGAATCATGCCCGTGACCAACTTGTCCCAAGTGCAAAGAATGGCCGCAATGTCTGGAACAGAGTTCCCGTCGTGGTTGCACGATGAATTGGCGTCGATGAGAACACCTGAAGATGTTCGTCGCGCCGGAGTCGATGCTGCTACTCGGCTCTGTGCAGAACTGCTTGAGGCCAATGCACCAGGATTGCATTTTTATACGATGAACCGCTCGACTGCTACTCGAGAAATTTACGCTGAACTTGGACTTCCCGTCACGTAATCAAAGATGAATCAAAACGCGACATACGAAAACGGAACCCCAGCATGGGGCGCGCGGCGTGGTCCGGTGATGCCCTACATCCCGGCCGTTGATGGCTTGCGGGCGTTGTCTGTGATTGCCGTCATTGTGTATCACGCCAATAAGAGTTGGCTCGGCGGTGGATTCTTAGGTGTCGAAGTATTTTTTGTTATTTCGGGATACTTGATCACACTGCTATTGCTCGCTGAAAGAGAAAGAACCGGCACAGTAACACTGCGTAATTTCTGGATGCGCAGAGCACGACGTTTACTGCCCGCGTTATGGACGCTCCTGTTGTCGATCACGATCTGGTGTGCATTTTTTGATCGCGAGCGGTTGGGAATGCTGCGTGGAGATGTTGTTGGGGCATTTATATATATGTCGAACTGGTTCAACATCTGGTCTGGTTCGTCATACACATCGTCTTTTTCGTTTGCACCGTTACGCCATTTATGGTCACTAGCCGTCGAAGAGCAGTACTACTTGCTGTGGCCAATCGTGATGTTTGTTGTGCTCAAACGTATGAGACAACGCCTATTGCCTTTCATTGGCTTATTTTTTGTAGCAATTGCAGTTGCCATCGCCGTGGTGACGGCAGTGATGTATCAAACAGGGCCGATCGATACCTTTGCTAAAACTCCTCACCAGTTCATGTCGTTATTTGGACATCGCGTCTTACGCATTGACTTTCTCTACTTGGGTACTTTTAGCAGAGCAACTGGATTATTTCTGGGCTCCGGACTTGCAATGATGTGGCGACCTTGGGCGCTCGCACGCGGCAAGGTAATTCGCACTGGTAGAGCCTTAGATCTTCTCGGTGTGGGAGCAATCGCAGCACTTGGCTACATGGCCTGGAGTTTTCGCACAGTCGTCGAAGGCGTTGATGTCGGACAGCAAGGCTATGACTTGCTATATCGTGGCGGATTTTTTCTTGTTGGCCTCGCATCTATTATCGTGATTGCCGCCGTCACGCACCCACGCTCAGAACTGGGTCGATGGGTGATCGGTAACCCACTGTTTGTGTGGGTAGGAGTTCGAAGTTACGGACTGTATTTATACCATTGGCCGATTTTTCAGATCTATCGAAAAAGTGCAGGGACGCCACTGACCGTCGAACAATTTGGGTGGCTAATGCTGGCGTCATTGATTGTGACGGAGTTGTCGTATCAATGTATTGAAATGCCGATACGTCGCGGAAAACTCATGCCGTATTATCGCAACTTGCGGGCATCTATCAGCGACAGTCAGGCAATGGTACGTCGCCGAGCCGGCACTGCAGTTTTAGTGGTATCACTCTTGCCGATTTTTGCGGTGGGCGCTCTCGTGACTGCCGACGTCGTGCCCGACGAGATCACACAGAACCTAAACGACAACGAAGACGCCGTGACCAACGTAATGGCTAGTACAACAACATCAGCAACAACCTTGGCGGTGGCCACATCAACACCGGCGACTCTTGCACCAGTCAAACGAATTGATGTGCTTGCAATTGGCGATTCAGTGATGCTGGGCGCCGCACGTAAACTCAAAGCCAAAGGCATCACCGTTGACGCCGAAAAAAATCGGCAGTTCAACGAGTCACTCCAAATATTTGGGTATCTCAAAGCAACCAGAGAACTTGGAGACAACGTAGTCATCCATCTCGGGACAAATAACGGCACAACAAAGCAAACTCTTGACCGAATTATGAAGGCATTGGTCGATGTGAAACTCGTGGTCTTTCTCACGACGCATGTCCCCACAAGAGGTTGGCAGCAAGAGACCAACTCACTCATCGCAGCACTTCCAAAGCAGTATCCGAATGTCAAAGTCGTGTATTGGAATGCCATCACCAAGGATCATCCTGAGTATTTTGCGGGTGACAGGGTGCATCTCAAGCCCGCTGGTCAAGACTTCTATGTGGAGCAGATCATGGCCGCATTAGGCCGTTCCTAGGGGCCAGCGCCTACGATTGAAGGTCTATGACAACCCCTATCAAAGTTACGGTCACCGGTGCTGCAGGTCAGATTGGCTACAGCCTCCTTTTTAGAATTGCCTCTGGCGCAATGTTGGGAGCCAACACGCCCATCATTTTGCAATTGCTTGAAATCACGCCCGCATTAGGCGCGCTTGATGGCGTGCGCATGGAGCTTGAGGACTGCGCGTTCCCGTTGTTGGCCGGAATCGTGTGCACTGATCAAGCCGATGTTGCCTTTGGTGACGCAGATGTAGCCATGTTGGTGGGTGCGATGCCGCGCAAAGATGGCATGGAGCGGGCTGATCTGCTGTCGGCAAATGGTGGAATATTTAAACCACAAGGTCAAGCAATCGGAGCCAATGCGAAGAAAAACATCAAGGTATTGGTTGTGGGTAATCCGGCCAATACCAATGCGCTGATCGCAATGAATAATGCAAGCGGCGTTGCTCCGCGGCAATTTACGGCAATGACCCGCCTCGATCACAATAGGGCGATCACACAGTTGGCCTTGCGGGTTGGTTCGCCAATTACTGCAGTGAAAAAGATGACAATTTGGGGTAATCACTCGACCACGCAGTATCCGGATCTCACGCATTGCGAGGTCAACGGCAAGAACGCCGCAGAGTTGGTGAGCGATCATGCGTGGATAGACGCCGAGTACAACCCCACGGTTGCCAAGCGCGGTGCGGCCATCATTAAGGCGCGTGGTTTGTCGTCTGCGGCGTCTGCAGCAAACGCCGCCATTGATCATGTGCGCAGTTGGGCTCTTGGCACCCCAGAAGGTGATTGGGTGTCCATGGCTGTGCCTTCTGACGGCAGTTATGGCGTCCCAGAGGGTTTGATCTCGTCATTCCCTTGTGTGTGCAAGGACGGGGAATACAGCATCGTGCAAGGCCTCGAGATTGATTCCTATAGTCGCGGCAAGATCGATGCATCGGTGGCCGAGTTGGCAGAAGAGCGAGATGCTGTTCGGGAGTTGGGACTCATCTAATGACTCCAGAGGCCTTGATCGATACTGATCGATGGCCCCTTAATGACACTGCGTTGCACGAGCAACTGCACAGCATCTTTTGTGCTGAGAATGTTGTGGTTCTGCCTGGTTTTATTCGCCACGAATACATTGACGAACTTGTGCGTGAGTCTGAAGAATTGATGACTGTCTCGTACCGAAGTGAGGTCAACGGCAAGGTCAATGTCGTGGCCTATGACCAGTTCCCGGCACACAGTTTGTTGCGTGCGCTCTATGAGTGGGACGGGCTAATGAACTTTGTTGGCAAGGTGCTTGGGGAAGTCAAGTTGTTTCGGTATGCAGATGAGTTAGGTGCACTGAATTTGTCGAGCATGATCGATGGCGATGATTTGGGTTGGCATTTTGATCAAACCGATTTTGTGGTTTCCATTGCATTACAGCCATCAATCAGCGGTGGTGAGTTCAAAAATGCTGCATGCATTCGCAGTGCTGACAGCGACAACGAAGACATTGTGCAGGCAGTTCGCAATGGTGAACGCCCAGACCTCGTGCGTGTAGAACCCATGACGCCCGGAACGTTGATGGTCTTTAATGGTCGTTGGAGCCTGCATCAGGTGTCACCGATTGTGGGTGATGTCACACGACACGTAGCGTTGCTCGCGTATGACACCAAGCCCGGAACAGAATCAAATCAAGAATTGAAATTTACTCGCTACGGAAGGATGCCTGCATGAGTGCCGACGACGATATTTGTATTGGTGAAGGATTCATCGGACAAGGTGTGAACGCTGCACATGTCAATACAGTTTTTGGTCTACGAAATGGTCCAGTTGGGGTTGCATGGGCCACTGCTTTGGCGACACCGCGTCAGGGGCACGTGCCATTTGTTGCAGTTGCGAAACCCAACGTTCCGGTTGTGCCGTTCACGCTGTTTGTGAACAAGGCAGAAATCACCAGCGGTGCACATGGCATCTTGACATGGGGTGCAGCGCAAGCAGGTATTGCTGCAGGAGTCGCTGTTGCTCACGAAGACGGATCCTTGCCCACTGATTGCAGGGATTACGTATTGATTGCCGCTGTGTGGGTTAATCCAGATGCAACAGACGAAGAAGAAGTCTTTGCCAATAATCGAGACGCGATTGCAAGTGCGTTAGCGATGGCGCGTGCTGGTGGTCCGATGGTAGAAGATGCACTGGTTGCAATGACTAATCCGACGAACCCGTATTTTCGGAAGTAGTTTTATTCGTAGACGGTTTCTTGACGAACAGTCTCGAACACTGCGTCTAGAGCGACGAACACTGCTTGACATGCGATCAGTTTTTGCAGATCACCGGTGACGCTGATTTTTCCGCCAATCAGTAACTCCTGTGTGTTCATGGTTCCGGTTGCCACAGCAACTGCTGTGTCCCATGATTGCTCCATGCGCACATCTTCATCTGGTGCGGCGCCAGCACCAAATGTGGCTGCACCATCAGCCACGATGAGGTGATAGACGACGTCTCCTGGGGGGCCACCAGTGACGACTTGCGTGATTGCGAGGGAGTGCTGCGCGCATGCATCGGCAACGGGCGCACTATTGGCGACATGCTGTGAGAGTGTGTGGATCCAGTCCAGACTGAGGTATCGCATGTCTGTAGTGTGCCTTATTTTGGGGCGTTTTGACTGCGCCGATGGCTGATGTATTCAAAGACCACGGGCAAGAGAGAGATAAACACCACCGCAAGGATGGCAATCTCAATGTGATTTTTGACAACGTCGACGCGTCCCAGCAAAAATCCAAGGAGCGGAACTCCCGCACCCCAGCCGATGCCGCCCAGCACATTGTATTTGACGAATGTTTTGTACTCCATGCCTCCGACACCTGCCACGACGGGCGCAAATGTACGCACGATCGGTACGAATCGTGCCAATACGATTGTTCTGTTGCCGTATTTCTCCAAGAAAGTATGGGCACGCACGACGTGTGATGGATTGAAAAGTTTTGACTTTGGTCGGTCAAAGAGTGCTGGCCCCACTTTTTTTCCAAACCAATATCCGACTTGGTCGCCAGCGATGGCTGCGATCACCGTCACGATGATGACGAGCGGAATTGGTGGCAGCACATTTTTTCCTGCTTCGCTCGCCAAGAATCCGGCGATAAAGAGCAACGAGTCGCCAGGCAGAAAAAATCCGACCAACAAACCAGACTCGGCAAACACAATTGCCGCCAAGACAAAGAGTCCTCCGTTTTCTAGGAGTTGTTCAAGATTAAAAAGGGCGAGCATGCGCCCCTTCTATGCTGCGCTAGCGGTGATTCCGCCGCTCTTGCGACCTGAGTACACAACTGCGCTCACTAAGACAACTGTGGCCAGACCAGCAACGCCGAGGCGCAGACCGTCATTGTCTTGTGTGCTGATGATGGCTGGAAGAATTAGCAACGACACAAGGTTCATCACTTTGATCAGTGGGTTGAGCGCTGGACCTGCAGTGTCTTTAAATGGATCGCCAACCGTGTCTGCAATAACAGCAGCCTTGTATGGCTCTGAGCCCTTGCCGCCGTGGTTTCCGTCCTCGATGTATTTCTTGGAGTTATCCCACGCACCACCAGCGTTGCTGAGGTAGTTCGCCATGAGCTGACCAGTCAGAATCACCGCAGCCAAGAAACCGCCAAGAGCCTTCCAGTCAATTCCAAAGCCGATGATGACCGGCGTGAGAACTGCAAGAAGTGCAGGTGTCAAGAGTTCGCGCAATGATGCTTCTGTGCAGATGTCAATGACTGGTCCGTACTCTGGCAACTTTTCTCCGCTCATGATTTTTCCGTCGGCGAATTGTTTGCGAACTTCTTGCACAACAACTCCAGCGGTTCGACCAACAGCACGAATCGCAAGCGCTGAGAACAAGAACGGCACAGCGCCACCGATCAAAAGACCAATAAAGATCTTTGGATCCGCAACGTTGATGGAGAGTTCTGGAACCTTGAAGACACCGTCTTTGAGGTTTTCGACTTTGATTCCGAGTTCGGAGCCTGCAGTTTCGATGAACGATGCAAAGAGTGCAACGGCCGCGATGACGGCTGAGCCGATCGCAAAGCCCTTGGTAACAGCCTTTGTGGTGTTGCCAACTGCGTCGAGGCTGACCATGATCTTTTGTGCTTCGCCATGAAACTCACCGCTCATTTCAGCGATGCCAGCAGCATTATCTGACACTGGGCCAAACGTATCTTCCGACACGATGACTCCGGTTGTGGCGAGCATTCCCATACCGCAAAGGGCAACGAGATACAGCGACAAGGTGAGGTTTCCGCCACCAAGAGCAAGTGCTGCACCGATTGCGATTGCGATTGCGATGACGGCGTACACACTGCTCTCAAGACCGTATGCAGTACCAGAAAGAATCACTGTTGCAGGACCAGTCTCTGCTGATCCGGCGATTTCTTTGACTGGCGCGTGATGAGTTGCGGTGTAGTACTCAGTGAGACGACTCACAAGTTGCGCAAGAATCAGACCGATAGCTACAGCTCCAAAACACTTCCAGCCGATGTTGTCAAATTCGTTGCCGACATATCCAAGTGACAATGCAAGCGTTCCGATAAGCGTGAGTGAGCCAGCAACCATGAAGCCTTTGTTGATCGGCTTGAGTGCATTGGTCTCGCCTTCTTTTGCTTTTACTGCAAAGACGCCAGCGATTGACGCAATCACGCCAATGGCGCGAGCAGCGAGGGGGAAGACAAGTCCAAGGGCGGGGTTTGCTCCAACAGAGTTAAATGCGGCAACACCAAGAATGATCGAAGCAACAAGAGTGACTTCGTAACTTTCAAATAAGTCAGCAGCCATACCTGCGCAGTCGCCAACATTGTCGCCAACATTGTCGGCGATTACTGCAGGGTTGCGAGGGTCGTCTTCTGGAATACCGGCTTCGACTTTGCCCACGAGGTCAGCACCGACATCGGCGGCCTTCGTGAAAATACCGCCACCGACTCGCAAGAAGAGCGCCAAGAGTGAGCCACCAAATCCAAATCCAACCAAGATGGCACTTGATGTGTTCTGGAAGATCATGATGATTCCGGTGGCACCAAGAAGTCCAAGGCCAACTGTGAACATGCCAGCAACGCCGCCTGTACGAAACGCCACATCCAGTGCACGAGGCATTGAGCCAGTCAGTGCTGCGGCTGCGGTTCGTACGTTTCCGCGCGTTGCAAGGGTCATGCCGATGTAACCAGTAAAACCAGAGGCAAAACAACCAAGTACGAAAGCAAGTGTTCGCCAGAATCCGGACTGAACAAAACTCAACGCTTCAGAACCATCGCTGCGCGAAATTGCACTTGACGTGATGAACACGATGACGGCCAACGGAATCAAAATAAGGGCAATCGTCTTGAACTGACGCTTCAAGTAGGCGAGTGCGCCTTCTTGAATGGCCAGAGCGATCTCTTTCATTTTGGGTGTGCCTTCGTCGGCTGCCATGACTGATTTGGCTAAGTAGAAGCCGACTGCGATAGCAAGAAGGGCCGACGCAATTGAAAGATATAAGACGGCCCACTCACCACCTTTCAATACGAACTCCTGGTAACCACCTTCTGCTGCAAATATTCCAAACACCGTTATTGTCTCCCGGCGGTCTCGGGGGAAGCCATGTTGCGGCTGCCCTCCTTGGTGAACGTGACAACAATAGTGAAGCCGACCCCCAAAACACGAAATGGTCAGGACTTTTTTCACAACCCCGAATTGTCAGGGCTGAAGTTCCTTGTTTGGGTCGCTCTCGGAGTACCGTTTCAGGGCAGTCAGTGTGCTCGATTCGCGGGCAGGGTGGCGGCAGGAAAGGTTCAAGGGAATCCCTATGGCTCAGGCAGTCAGCAGTCAGCGCGGGCCTGTCACTGGCACGGCGATGCGTTCTCGCAAGCGCCGTCCATTCTTGCTCGACCTCTATTCCACGGCGGTGGGCAAGAAGTATGTGATGGCCATCACCGGAATCGCCATGATGGGATTTGTTCTGTTTCACATGATTGGCAACCTCAAGATGTACTTGGGGGCCGCAGACCTCAACCACTACGCCAAATTTTTAGAAGAGTTGCTGTATCCGCTTGCACCACATGGGGTGACGCTCTGGATTTTGCGTGCTGGGCTGATCACAATGTTGCTGCTTCATCTTCATGCTGCGTATTCGCTCACAGTTCTTAATCGTCGGGCTCGACCAGTGAAATATCAAAGCGCTCGGGATTATCAGATCGCAACATTTGCAAGTCGCACAATGCGATGGAGCGGAATCATCGCTTTGGCGTTTATCACGTGGCATTTACTCGATCTCACATTTGGGGTTGTCAACGATCATGTCGGCACAAAAGATGCTGCCGGTCTGAAAGATGTTTATGGAAACGTGGTGTTCAGTTTGCAGCGAGTTCCAGTTGCAATTTTTTATGTTGTGGCCAACGTTTTGCTCGGAATCCATTTGTTCCACGGCGCGTGGAGCATCTTTCAGTCACTGGGATGGAACAACCCGCGTTTTAATAAGTGGCGTCGTGCATTTGCAACTGGCTTTGCTGCCATCATTGTGATCGGCAACGTGTCATTCCCGATAGCGGTACTCGCTGGTGTCGTGGGGAACTAACTCAGATGAAAACACTTAAATCAGATTGCCAAATCAGGAGAACAGCATGAGCCTCACACAGGATCTTCTCGCACGCAACACAGTGCAACTCAATAGCAAAATTCCGCTTGGTTCAATTGAAGACAAGTGGGACAACTACAAAGCCGACATGAAGCTTGTAAATCCGGGTAACAAGCGCAAGTTTAAAGTCATCGTGGTAGGCACGGGACTAGCGGGTGCATCTGCAGCAGCGACGCTCGCTGAACTCGGATACCAGGTCGATTCATTTACGTTTCATGATTCACCACGCCGTGCGCACTCGATTGCGGCGCAAGGAGGCATCAACGCCGCCAAGAACTATCAAGGCGACGGTGACAGCGTCCATCGATTGTTTTACGACACCGTCAAAGGTGGTGATTTTCGCTCTCGTGAATCCAATGTGCATCGCCTTGCTCAAGTAAGCGTCAACATCATCGATCAGATGGTCGCTCAAGGTGTTCCGTTTGCTCGTGAATATGGTGGTCTGCTCGACAATCGCTCATTTGGAGGTGCCCAAGTCAGTCGTACGTTCTACGCTCGCGGCCAAACCGGACAGCAGTTGCTCTTGGGTGCATATCAGCAACTCGCACGCCAGATCGGACTCGGGGGAGTGCGTTTGTTTAATCGCACAGAGTTTCTTGACGTCGTCACAGTTGATGGTCGTGCTGCAGGCATCGTGGTGCGCGATCTCGTGACGGGTGAGATCGAATCTCATGCTGCTCACGCCGTGGTGTTGGCCACCGGCGGATACGGGAACGTATTTTTCTTGTCAACAAATGCGATGTCATGCAATGTCACGGCCGCATGGCGAGCGCACCGCAAGGGAGCGCTGTTTGCAAATCCGTGTTACACGCAAATTCATCCAACATGTATTCCTCAGAGTGATGAGTTTCAGTCCAAATTGACCTTGATGTCAGAGTCTTTACGAAACGATGGTCGAGTCTGGGTGCCAAAAAATCCAAACGAAACTCGTCCCGCTCACGAAATAGCAGAGGCAGATCGTGACTATTACTTAGAGCGTTTGTATCCGTCGTACGGAAACCTGGCGGCTCGCGATGTGTCCTCTCGTGCGGCAAAACGTCTTGTTGACAAAGGTCAGGGTGTTGGCCCTCTCAAGAACGGTGTGTACTTGGACTTTAATGAGGTCATTACGCGCCTCGGACGTGATGTCGTTCAGGAGCGCTACGGAAACTTGTTTGAGATGTACGAGCGAATCGCTGGAGAAAACCCCTACGACATGCCAATGCGTATTTATCCTGCATCGCATTACACAATGGGCGGTCTATGGGTTGACTACGAATTGCAAACAAATATTCCTGGACTCTATGCGGCTGGTGAAGCAAACTTTTCTGATCACGGAGCTAATCGATTGGGTGCGAGTGCGTTGATGCAAGGACTAGCAGACGGATATTTTGTGTTGCCATACACAATCGGAAACGAGTTAGCACCAATGTTGGGCAAAACCATTCCAGGAGTCGATCATCCAGAGTTCAAAAAAGCAGAGCAAGCCGCACGAGATCAATACAACGGCTACCTAAATATCAAAGGAACTCGCTCACCAGATTGGTTTCATCGTGAATTAGGCAAGATTATTTGGGATCGGTGCGGAATGGAGCGCGACGAACAAGGTCTCAAGCAAGCCTTATCTGATCTGCCAGCGTTGCATGAAGAATTCAAGACTGACCTGAACGTCACCGGAGACGGAATGAGTCTTAATCAAACACTCGAAAAGGCTGGTCGCGTTGATGACTTCTTCCAACTCGGAATGCTGATGTGTCGTGACGCACTCTCGCGCCAAGAGAGTTGTGGCACGCACTTTCGCACAGAACACCAAACCGATGAGGGCGAAGCCAAGCGAGACGATGAAAACTATTGCCATGTATCTGCATGGGAGTGGGGCGGCGACGCAATGTCACCAAATCTCAACGTCGAACCACTCGAATTTGAAGCAATTCACCTCGCCACACGGAGCTACA
Source organism: Actinomycetes bacterium (assembly GCA_014190235.1). GTDB lineage: Bacteria > Actinomycetota > Acidimicrobiia > Acidimicrobiales > Ilumatobacteraceae > UBA2093. The sequence goes on from BJGC01000016.1 coordinate 22,717, forward strand.
AATGAGCAACAGCATAAAAAATCTCACACTTAAGATTTGGCGTCAACTCGGACCTACATCAAAAGGCACATTCGAGACGTACAACGTCGAAGAGATAAGCGACGAGGCTTCTTTTCTTGAAATGCTTGACTACCTAAATGAGCGCTTGATCGGTGAAGGCGAAACGGCGATTGTATTTGACCATGATTGTCGTGAAGGAATTTGCGGAACATGTTCGCTGATGATCAACGGGCAGGCACATGGACCCCAGCGGGGCGGTGCAACATGTCAATTGCATATGCGTTCGTTCTCTGACGGTGACAATATTGTGATTGAACCATTTCGAGCAGAAGCGTTTCCCATCATTCGAGATCTGATGGTTGATCGTTCGAAGTTTGACCGCGTTATTGAGTCTGGTGGTTTTATCACCGCACCAACCGGAGGTGCTCCTGATGCAAACTTGATTGCTATTCCCAAACCAGTATCTGATGCGGCGATGGACTCAGCACAGTGCATCGGATGTGGCGCATGTGTTGCGGCGTGTCCAAATGGTGCTGCCAACTTGTTTACCGGAGCAAAAGTCGCTCATCTCAATCGTTTGCCGCAGGGACAACCAGAGCGTTTTAAGCGTGTCGAAGCAATGGTCGAGACAATGGATGAATATTTTGGTTCGTGCACAAATCACGGCGAATGTGAAGGTGCATGCCCCAAAGAGATTTCAGTAGATGTCATCGCTTTGTTAAACAAGGACTATCGCAAAGCAAAGTTTGCAAGTCGCAAGGATCTTGCACGCTAAAAAGTTGCTATGCCACAATCGTGTATACATAGCGATTGCTTGAGGTGTGCTCTCCGGCCTCGACGAGCAGACTCAAAATCAGTGAGCCGACTGTTGTGGGCGTCACAGAATCAACATGTCCAATGAATACACATGTATCACGGGCGATATCGCCGGTCCACTCATGGTGTTGTTGACCCCCTGACCACGTGAGCGTGGCGATGACTCTGGCATCAACAAGTTCGTGATGGACGTCGCTCACCACGTGCACATCAAATGAAATGACGTCACCTGGTTGCAGCACAGACGGGAGTTGATCTGCCACAACGATCACCGGGCGGCAAGCGTCTTGGAGCGCAAAATACGAAGGTTTTGGACTTGCTGCGGAGTCCAGTACGCCACCATCTGACAAGGTTGATGAATCCAGCAAGCCCGGAAAACAAAACCCGCCTGCCGGTGAATATTTCACTCGACGTAGTGCTTCGATGTCGCGTCGGATTGAAACCGGGTCGGTGACGGCCTCGTGGGCATCGACATGAACAACATGCCATTGTTCGTGGGTTGGAAATCTTGCAATGTTTGGAATAACCGCGATTGATGTTGTTAGGTCGTGTCCGATACCAGACAAGAACTGTCGCACGGGTTTGGCTCGCTCGTGATTGAAGAGTCCAAGCGGAACTGCCGTGCTCGCATGCGCAACGATTGGCCGTGTGACGTCAACTTTGCGCAGATGGCTCTGCGTCCATTTATCGAACGCCTTGTGGTGCCACAATGAAACGCTCGGATGATGTCCAAGAGTTGCTACAAGACCATCTGACCAACGACTAGCAACACGTCGTCCACGTTTGCCGGTTGGGCGATGCGGAATGTCTTGCCAGATCATCATGCCCAACGCGTCGGCGGTTTCGTAGATTGCAGGGTGTGCCACATGGTCATGCATGCGAACAAGATTGAGACCGAGTTCATGTGCCAACACAATGGGGTGGGCAATGTCTTGGTCGCTCACTGCGCCCATGTCACAGTCGGGCATTTCTAAATATGCACCTTTTGTGTACATTCGTTCTCCGTTGACATGAAGTACCCAGTCAGCCATAGAAACTTCGCGCAAACCGGTCAATACTGTGTATGAGTCGCTGATTACACCGTCGATCACAACTTCAATCAGAACAGTGCACAATGGTTGATCTCCCAAGCCCCACGGAAACCAAAGAGCAGGTTGGTCAATATCAATTGTCCATGCGATTTCATTTGAACCTGGCGACAGCGAATGATTTTTTTGTGACAACACAACGTCATTGATACTTGTTCGTACGGTTGTCATACACGAAACGCTTGAATCGAGAACGGCATGTAGTCGCAAATGTGCCTGAGCATCAGTGGCATCGCGACACAAAATGCGAGTTGTCTCGATACCAACAAGTCCAGTTGTCACTAACTCAATCGGTCGCCAGATGCCGGCATGATACGAGCCATTGACTTCGACAATCAGTGAATGCGTTGTATCTAGGCGCGACAAAGCGGTGACATCGTAAGCGTGGCGCAGGAAATAGTCATCTTGGTCACCGATGTATGCGCCATCGAGCCAAATATCAGCCTGATCAAAGATGCCATCGCAAGTGATCCACAAACGCTGATCTGTTGTAGGCATCACGTGATCAAATGTGGTGCGATAAAGAACGCCGCCAGCATGGTCGGCAAAAGCCTCGTTGGATCGCCATTCACCAGGCACCCGCACGCTGTTCCAATCCAGCGAATCAGAGTCTCCAGAGAGCGCCAGGCGACGGGAATCATCCGTTGCGGGGGTAGCAATCCACTGCTCCACTAGGTGATGCGGAGCGTCTCCGATACTGTTATGAAATGAGCGACGTGCCAAACGCACCATCCAACCTTCCTACCACCTTGGGTGCCCTGCGCGCATCAGGCTGGCAATCTCAGTCTGTCAAAGATGAGTTACGCCTGAACGCCATCGCTCGCATTAAGGCTGCTGAACCGTTATTCGAAGGTGTGCTGGGATACGAAGACTCTGTCATGCCGCAATTAGAAAATGCATTGCTTGCAGGACATGATGTCGTGTTCTTGGGGGAGCGTGGTCAGGCCAAAAGCCGCATCATTCGTTCACTCACGGGCTTGTTGGACGAATGGATGCCCATTATCGCTGGCAGCGAAATCAACGACGATCCGTATAACCCTGTGTCGCGCTATGCCATCAATCTTTGTGAGAAGCGAGGCGACAAAACCCCTGTGTCATGGGTGCATCGATCAGAACGCTTTGGTGAAAAACTTGCAACACCCGATACCTCAATTGCTGATCTCATTGGCGAAGTTGATCCAATAAAAGTCGCCGAGGGTCGCTACCTGTCTGATGAATTGACGCTGCATTACGGACTTGTTCCGCGCACGAATCGCGGAATCTTTGCGATTAATGAATTACCCGACCTCGCAGAGCGAATTCAGGTTGGCCTGCTTAATATTTTAGAAGAGCGCGATGTGCAGATTCGCGGATACAAAATCAGATTGCCAATCGATGTCATGTTGGTGGCATCTGCAAACCCTGAGGACTACACAAACCGTGGCCGAATTATTACGCCACTGAAGGATCGATTCGGAAGTCAGATTCGTACGCATTATCCACTTGATGTTGACACCGAGATCAGCATCGTGCGACAAGAGGCGCGTCCTGCAAGTATCGGCGATGTCGATGTCAGCATGCCGTTTTTCATGGAGCAAATCGTCGCCACGTTCTCACAACATGCTCGCGCTAGCAGTCAGGTCAATCAGCGCAGTGGTGTCAGCGTGCGCTTGTCCGTGAGCAACTACGAAATCCTCTGCGCTAATGCAGTACGTCGTGCTCTGCGCGCCGGGGAAACACATGTCGCTCCGCGAATCACTGACCTCGAAGCACTGGCATCAAGTACGAGTGGCAAAATCGAGATCGAGTCCCTTGAAGAAGGACGCGAGTCAGCGATCTTGCAGCAACTTATTTCCGGCGCAGTCTTAACGGTGTACAAACAGCTTGCTCAGCACGAAAAGATGCGCGATGTCATCGCCGCTTTTGAAGAAGGCGGAGTCGCCCACGTTGGCGGAGATCGCGGTTCTCTTGAGCAGGCCACATTGATAATGGAAATGCCGGCATTGCGCGAACCAGTATTGGCTCTCATTGGTGGCGATGAATCACCTGCTGTGGTGGCGAGTGCTGTTGAGTTCGTACTTGAAGGATTGCATCTTTCAAAGCGCCTCAATAAAGATGCAATGGGAAATCGCGCAACATACCGCTCACGCAGTTAGTGCCAGCACAGAGGGGGCGTTGTACTCAACCGTATCTAGAAAACTGACGGTGACCGAGTCCAGAGTTCGCCAGTGTCATTTTTTGCCGTGTTCGTTGGCGCACCTGTGAGCACGACGACTGGAATCGCTTCAGGAAGTCCGCGCATTGAAAGTGGCGCATGTTTGACGATCGTGACACCCTCGGGAAGTTCTCCGACGTGTTCGGTTGGAATAAGAACCTCGAGCGGTTCGGCAGCGTCACAGAGTCGAGCAGCAGTGTTGACGGCAGAGCCGATGTAATCGTCGCCTTCGAAGAGCAGTGCCAGACCCGTTGCCATTCCGGTGCGGATGCTGAGCGGGGCACAGGCAGCCCCTGAGCGCTTTTGGAGTTCCATCGCAAAGATGATGGCGTCATGTTGTTGGACAGCAACGACCATGCATCCGTCTCCGAGCCATTTAGCAATTCGTACGCCTGTTTCAGAGGCCACATCCCGGGTGACGGTTCGCCATGCGGACAACAGCCTCCCGGCAGCGTCGTCACCTTGGGAGGTCGTGAAATTAGTGAAACCGGAGATGTCCACAAAGACGAAAGTACGGGGCACGCGCATGTCCCCTACACAATAGAGCACTATCGTGCGGATATGGGTTCTGGCTTCACTTATTCACGTTGGGATGGCACTCAACAAGGTTTTGACCTCGATGCTGATGCACTTCTTGAAGAACTCACTGACGATTTGCTGTATCACGGAGATCTCAATGCTGCACTTCGCCGACTCATGCGCGAGGGAATGACAGACCCCGACGGTAACCGAATTGAAGGCCTTCAAGAAATGCTGAAGCGTATTCGGGAGCGACGCAAAGAGATCGAGGAGAGCGGAGATCTCGGCGGTGTGTTCGGAGAGATTGCTCAAGAGTTGCGAGACATCGTTGACGAAGAGCGGCACGGCATTGAGCAAGCATTGAAAAAAGCAGAGCAGTCTGGTGATCAGCGGCGGGCAGAGAACGCCCAGAACTCAGCGATGGAGCATAATTTTCGACTTGATATGTTGCCAGAAGATCTTGCAGGAATGGTGAAAGAACTGCAGTCATACGATTTTGAATCAGCAGAGGCGCGACAACGCTTTGACGAACTCATGGAGAAACTGCGCCAAGAATTGATGCAACAATTTGTTGATCAGTTATCAGGCGAGATGCAAAATATGTCACCTGAGGACATGCAGCGGATGAAAGACATGATGTCTGAACTTAATCAGATGATCGAACGTCATCAGGCGGGCCAAGACCCCAAGTTCGAAGAGTTCATGCAGAACTTTGGCGACTTCTTTCCGGAGAATCCCCAAACGCTTGAAGAACTACTTCAGATAATGGCTCAACGCATGCAAGCGATGCAAGCGATGATGAACTCCATGACTCCCGAGCAGCGACAACAACTTCAGGAGTTGTCCGAACAAATGCTCGGTGACATGGATCTGCAGTGGCAAGTGCAACAACTGAGTGAAAATCTGCAGGGAATGTTTCCGCAACAGGGATGGAACAAGGAGTACAACTTCAGCGGATCAGAGCCAATGAACATGGGCCAAGCAATGCAATCGATGCAAGAGATGGGCCAGCTCGACGAACTTGAAGGTCTTTTGCGTAACGCCACGAATCCGTCAGCACTCGCAGAGGCAGATCTTGACAGGGTTCGAGATCTACTGGGTGACGATGCCGCCAAATCCATGGAGCGACTGGCCCAAATGACCAAAAAGCTCGAAGAAGCCGGCTTGATTAATCGCAAAGATGGCAAGCTCGAACTCACGCCGCGAGGGCTAAAAGCAATCGGCAACAACGCGTTGCGTGAATTGTTTTCAAAACTCGCCAAAGACAAATTCGGTCAGCATCGAATTACCAAAGATGGCAGTGGACACGAACGCACCTACGACAGCAAGCAATACGAATTTGGCGATCCATTTCGCCTCGATTTGCAGCAAACGATTCGCAACGCAATTCGCCGCCAGGGTGGGGGAACGCCCGTAAAATTATCTGTTGATGACTTTGAGATTGAACGTACGGAGCATTCAACTCGTTCTTCAACTGTGCTGATGCTTGATCTCAGCATGTCGATGCCAATGCGCGGCAACTTTGTCCCTGCAAAAAAAGTCGCAATGGCACTTCACTCCCTGATTAGTTCACAGTTCCCGCGTGACTATCTTGGCCTCGTCGGCTTTAGCGAAATGGCCCATGTGCTGACACATGAGCAATTGCCAGAAGTGTCGTGGGATCTGGCGTATGGCACCAACATGCAACACGGATTCCGTCTAGCGCGACAACTGCTGAGTCGTCAGACTGGCACGAAGCAGATCATCATGATTACGGACGGAGAACCGACTGCTCATATCACTCCTTCAGGCGATGTGTATTTCAATTACCCGCCAGTGCGCGAGACAGTCGAAGCCACACTGCACGAAGTCATGCGCTGCACAAAAGACAATATTCGGATCAATACATTTGTTCTTGACGCCACAGGGGCGCTACGAGCATTCATCGAACAACTCACCCGCATCAATAATGGGCGCGCTTTTTTCACGACGCCCGAGACACTCGGTGACTATGTGCTCGTCGACTTCATGGACAACAAAAAGCGAACATCTGTTCGTTGAGGGCGCTCAGTTTCAAATCCCTTGCCTTTTGGGGTATCATTTGTCATAGTTACACAGTTGTAATTACAGCAGTGTGACTGGCATGGGGGTTGGCAATAGTCAGTTCTCCTGACATTTTATTTGAAAGGCGTTTTGATGGCATTTGAACACGATGAACTTAGCCAAGATCGTGCATGGCAAGACGAGGCAAATTGTCTTGGAGTGGACCCCGATCTATTCTTCCCTGAACGCGGAGCATCGACACGCGAAGCAAAAGAAGTCTGCAAAGGATGCGTAGTTCGTGGTGATTGCCTTGAGTTTGCATTGGTGAACGGTGAGAAATTCGGAATCTGGGGTGGCCTGAGTGAACGCGAGAGGCGTCGCTTGCGACGTCAACGCGCTCAAACGATTCGCATTACCGGCACTGCTTAATTAGCGCGCAGATCTCTTGCGCGCGCAGCGATTTTCCATTCAATAGTTTTTTCTATTGAAAGATCGAGGCGTTTCCATTCGGTTGAAGAAATTGGTGCAAGCGTGCGCGCTGTCGCAAGCCCAACAAGTTCTGTGCGTTCGATATCGGCATGTTGCGCAATAGTTTCGTACACATCAGCCGGACCAACAACGCCAATATCAATGAGATTCATGCTTATTTGCGTTGATGAGCCAACCTGAAATCCGAGTGCACGCACAGTGTCACTGCGCACGAGTGCAGCAATGGCACGGGCTTGAGTAAGCGGTGTGTTGGCAAGCCAGATGTTGTATGCCACCAAGACAGGACGTGCTCCGACACAGATTGCACCAGCAGTTGGATGAGGAGCGGACGGTCCGACATCAGGCTGCAACGAACTGAACGCATGCTTGCGAATAAAAGGCAACGATCTTTCGGGGCCGTACAGAAAACATGGCACCTGCAGAGTGTCAACTGCCCATGCCGCAAATTCATCTCGAGCTCGTAGCGCATCCGACATTGTTGAGTCTGCAAGTGGCACAAAAGGCACAACGTCGATGACTCCGAGTCGTGGGTGCACGCCGACATGGTTGTTAAGTGTGAGATGCAAAACGGCGTTGCGAGCAAGCACGCGTGGAGCCAGTTCACCGACGAGTGTAAAGACGCTGCGATTGTGATGCCGATCAGAGTGGAGGTCGAGCAAATCCTTGCGCACCGCATTGGCAAGGGAGTCCAGCATGATCTGGTCAGACCCTTGGCTGACATTGACAACGCACTCAAGCACGGGTTCTGCTTATCAGACGATGGGTCGAAGTGCTACGGTCAAGACATGTTCTCTTTCCTTGAAGGTCCCGAGTTAATCGTTCTTATCGTGGTCGTGCTGGTTTTATTCGGCGGATCCCAATTGCCCAAACTGGCCAAAAATCTCGGTCAGGCACAAAAAGAGTTTAAAAAGGCCATGGATAACAAGTCCGATGATCCGTCAGACGGGTCCCCGACTGACAAATAGGTAGGGGCCGTTTTAGGCTACGTTCAGTCGACTCTTTGTAATGCGGCGACGCTCACGCTCGCTTGTGCCACCCCACACACCGTGCTCAATGTTCTCGCTTAAGGCGTATTCCAGGCAACTAGATGCAACTGGGCACTCTTTGCAGATCTTTTGGGCGGCAATCACACCAGTGCCATCTGTGGGGAAAAACATTGCTGGTGGGTAGATCCGACAGGTGCCACTATTCATCCACGCGGTGGGTGAATTCTGGAACATTCTCTTTTGACCGACGGGCTGAATGGTGACTTGCAGTGTGGCTGACATGACTCTCCTTGGGATGCATTTCCGGGGCGGATCTGCTGATGTCATGTCTGACGACCCACGCCCCCAAAAAGTTCCCGACTTCACCGATACAATGTCGGGGCGTTGTTGTGACGCCATTTATCTAGTTGCGGAGGTCCTTATGTCTGATGTCACCATTGTTGAGCCACCCGTTGCCCATGCTCGGATTGCCTATCTCGGAGCCGTTTCACCCCACTGGGAGGTCTACGGCGACTACGGCGACCATGTGTTGCTCCAAGAATTCCGCGCCCGCGTTTTGGCCCGTCTTGTCCTTTTGCCCAGAGATGACCCACAGTTTCGTCGCAATATGGCGCGCATTGTTCGTGACGCCGAGCGTGAACGAATTTCTATCGAATGGGATATGGGTGATCCGAACTACGAGATCTAAGGCTCATTTTTCAGGTGAACAATGGGCGACGCCAGAACAAAGATTTGGCGTTATCGCGCAGCGTGACGCATGTGGTCAATCAGCACTCAATACGCTGAAATCGTGAGTCTAGGCTTTATTAATCGCGAACTCAGTTGGCTCGATTTCAACGAACGCGTCCTTTCGCTTGCGACTGAGGAATCAATACCACTCCTTGAGCGTCTGAAATTCTGCGCTATTTTTGCGGCGAATCTTGATGAGTTTTTTCAAGTGCGCGTTGGTGCACTCAAAGATCAAGTTGCAGCTGACGTCACAACTCGTGGGCCTGACAACCGAACTCCAATGATGCAACTCACGGAGATTGCTCATCGCGTCGACATTTTGACATCGCGGCATGAAAGCATTGTCTTTGATCAGTTGATGCCACAGCTCGCTTCTGTCGGCATCAGTCTCTGTCGATGGTCTGAGATGTCAGATCACGAACAAAAAGTGGTGACTGCTGATTTTGATGCGCGCATCTTTCCGGTGCTAACACCGTTGGCTGTTGATCCTTCTCATCCGTTCCCGTATGTCTCGAGCCTGGCTCTGAGTATCGGCGTCTTTGTTTGTGATCCCGACACCAACGAAGAACGATTTGCCCGCATCAAAGTTCCGACATTTTTGACACGATTTGTCCAAGTCGATGACACTCGTTTCATCACGGTTGAAGACGTCATTGTTGCACATCTCGATCGATTGTTCCCGGGAATGACAATCGAAGGGGCATCAACGTTCAGACTTACTCGAAATGCCGACCTTTCGCTTGAAGAGGACGAAGAAGCGGACGATCTTTTGCAAGCAGTCGAACTCGAGCTCCGCCGCCGTAGGTTTGGTAACGCTGTGCGACTTGAAGTCGAAAGCGGTATCGACTCTCGAATGCTGGCAATCTTGCTCGATGAACTCGAGCTCGAAAAGACCGATGTGTCGTACCATTTGGCACCACTTGACCTCACCTGCTTGTGGCAGTTGCATCGTTTACCAAGACCAGATCTCAAGGACACACCGTGGCTACCAGTAACGGCCGGAAGGCTTGCGGTTGCTGACCAAACGAGTCGCTCAATCTTTAGCGTCATTCGTGAACGTGATCTTTTGGTGCATCATCCGTACGAATCATTCGCGTCTTCCACCGAAGATTTTATTGCCCAAGCAGCCCAAGATCCGCGCGTGCAAGGTATCAAGATGACTCTGTATCGCACGTCTGGCGATAGCCCAATTGCCAAGAGCCTTATTGCGGCTGCCGAGCGCGGGGTGCAAGTCGTGGCATTAATCGAACTTAAAGCGCGCTTTGACGAAGCAGTCAATGTGACATGGGCAAAAGCACTCGAACGTGCAGGAGTACATGTTGTCTATGGCATGGCAGGATTGAAAATACACAGCAAGTGTGTGCTTGTTGTGCGCAACGACGATGACGGTATACGCCGATACACACACATTGGTACTGGCAATTACAACTCCAAGACAGCGCGGGTGTACGAAGACATCGGACTCTTCACATGCAATCCTCAAATCACTGATGACGTCTCACATTTGTTTAACCATCTGACCGGCTACAGCCATGACAAGGGCTACAAAGAATTGATCATCGCCCCAAAGCATTTTCGACCGACGATACGCAGACTTATTGACAACGAAACGCGCTTTGGTGCCAACGGACGCATCACAATCAAAGTCAACTCGATTGCTGATGTAGAGATCATCGAGGCTCTCTATCGTGCGAGCGACGCAGGAGTACAGATTGATCTCATTGTTCGCGGCATCTGCTGTTTGTGCCCTGGTGCATCTTCTCAGTCCAACATGAGAGTTCGCAGTGTGGTTGGCCGTAACCTTGAACACTCCCGCATTTACCGATTTGGTCACGGTGGACAAGACAATCAGACTGCATATTTTATTGGCTCAGCCGATCTGATGCCCCGAAACCTCGACAAGAGGATCGAAGTTCTCGCACCGGTGAGTCATCCCAAACATCAGATGTGGCTTGACACCACGCTGTCGTATCTTCTGGCAGATGGTGTTGTGGCTCACGAGATGGACTCAGATGGCCAATGGCACCGTGTTGGACCAGTTGATTTCATTGAGGACAATGATGCCCAGGCGCGTCTGTATCGCTGGGCAGCAGATGCTCAATTGCGATTAGGCGTCCCAAGTCCTGCATCTCCGAGCCGGGAGTAGTCCGTTCACTCCGTGTTTGCTTAATATGCACTCTGACGTTTGTGTGTCTCGTCTAGATTTACAGGTTGCAGAACACAAAAAAGATGGCAGAAAGAAGTAAGGGAATGGAAGAACTACGGTCCGGATTTCATCAGCAGTTAGATCTCTTGCGCCAGTCGCTCACAACGCTCATCGCGTCGGTCGTTGATGCTATTCCGAGGGCGACAGGTGCTCTTCTTGGTGGTGACTTAGAAGGTGCAGATTATTTGATTCAATTTGACGACGAGATCGATGCTCGCTCAATCGAGATAGAAGAGCAGTGCTATCAACTGATCGCTCTTCAGGCTCCGGTTGCGGGTGACCTACGCCAAGTGGTGTCTATTGTTCGAATGGTTGCAGAAGTAGAGCGTTCAGCAGATCTCACTGTCAATATCTGCAAGGGAGCACGCCGAATATATGGCCACGATTTAGATCCTAAGCTGCGCGGAACCATCACAAAGATGAGCGAACAAGCACAGAATCTCTTTTCGGCTGCTCTTGAAGCGTTCGAAGAGGACGATATCGCGAAGGCATCTGCAATTGATGACATGGACAACTATCTCGATAGTTTGCAGCGCCAATTCATTCAGGCAATATTTGAGAGTCATTCTGCCGGGAACATTGATCTTCAGGTCGCTATTCAGTTAGCAGTAATCGCGCGTTTTTACGAAAGAATCGGTGATCACGCCGTAAATATAGGAGAGCGTGTGAGATACATGGTGACAGGCTGGTTGCCAGAACATAAAGGCGCTGCACGGTATCGACGTGCGAATCCGCAAGATGATACTGACGGTGTTCCAGTAATACAGATGAACCGTGACGTCGTTTGATCTCACTCAATGGCAAATCGCTGTTGACGCACTACCGCTTGGAGTTATTATCTTTGCTGACAATGGCAAAGAAGAGTGGCGAAATTCTGTTGCATCGAAAATGGGCGGAGTTCGACACACAGAGGTCTTGATTAATGAAGCCATCGATCACGTAGGTCGTCTTGTCGTGGCGGGTGAAGCGACAACATCACAACTTGATCTCGCCGGCCCGCCACCAAGGGTTTTCAACATACGAGGTTTGCCGTTGTTGTCTGGTGGAGCTGTAGTGACGGTAGAGGATGTGACAGAGCAACTTCGAACAGAAAAAGTCCGAACAGACTTTGTCGCAAATCTAAGTCATGAACTCAAGACACCTGTTGGGGCAATCGCTATCCTCGCCGAACTACTCGAAGGCGAAACAGATCGCGAAACGGTGAAGAAATTGGCGTTGCGAATTGAGTCAGAAACTCATCGCATGACGCAGATGGTGGATGATCTTTTCGAGCTATCCGGCATTGAGATGCAATCAGTGATGCAAACTCAGGTAAATCTATGCGAAGTCGTGTTCGAAGTAGAGAGAATTATTTCGACGGTTGCGTCGCACTCTGGGATTGCAATAAAGACACATTTTGATGACAAGCCGATGCTCGTCCTTGGCGACAAGACTCAGTTGCTCTCTGCAGTGAGCAATTTGGCAGAAAATGCGGTCAAGTACAGCAATGCCGGTGGCATTGTGGAGATGACCCTGTCGCATGAGGGCAAGGATGTTGTCTTGTCCGTGTCCGATCAAGGAATCGGCATCCCGCCAGACAGTTTGCCCCGTATTTTTGAGCGCTTTTATCGGGTCGATAAGGCTCGCAGTAGGGGCACTGGCGGCTCTGGGCTTGGTTTATCAATCGCACGACACGTTATTTCCAATCACCACGGAACCCTGAGCGTGACATCTTCAGAGGGTGAGGGGTCGGTATTTTTGGTCAAATTACCCCAATTAAAGATGAACACGCCGTAAACCGCTCATCTTGTGTTCACCTCTAGTTCTTGCTGGGTCGGTGTTACTTGATAGACATAGGGACACAAGAGACAGGTCATGAAATGAGGTGACATGGCGTTTCGACTGATACCGCGTGATGAGGGGTTTTTTCCACTCTTCGAACAAGCCGCAGACATGGCCAATGACTGTGCCCATCGATTGCTGGGCATCTTGCACTCAGTGCCACCAACGGAGGCCGAAGTCACCGCCATTTGTCTCTGCAGCGGCCTTTAGCTTGGGACACGGCGCAAATGATGCCCAAAAAACAATGGGACTTATTCTGGCCCTGCTGATTGCGACAAATAAGGTTGGCCCAGAAGCAGATGTCCCGCTGTGGGTGGTGCTCTCAGCGCATTTCGCCATTGCGCTTGGAACAATGTTTGGGGGATGGCGTATCGTCAAGACGATGGGAACCAAGTTGACCCGCATTCAGCCAATGGGAGGATTCGCTGCTGAGACAGCAGCAGCGCTGACGCTGTTCTTTACGTCTGCAAAGGGAATTCCAGTATCGACAACGCACACCATTACTGGGGCAATAGTCGGCGTCGGATCAGTGAACAGATTAAGCGCGGTTCGATGGGGAGTTGCCCGTCGTGTGTTGTGGGCTTGGATATTTACTATTGCAGGAGCAGCACTTGTGGCTGCAGGTGCATACGCAGTCGTGGCGTTCGTTTCATGAAACTGGTTCGCAGATGAAAAAGTGGTGGCTAGATCGCCGAGCAGTGATATTCCTGTGCTTTGCCGCAGTTGCTTGTGCCCTGATTCCAGTGTGTCCAGATAAATTTGACTGGGTGGGCATTTCGGTTACAAGTGTGTATGTGGTGTTGGGTCTTGCATCGTGGCTTGACCATCTAGGCAGGGCGCGTTCTGGAAGCAGTCGGTAGATAATGAAACTGTGGCTGCGGACACGGGAGATAGAAAAAAAAGGGATAGCCACTGATGTCAATCCCGATCATATTTCTCTCACGCAGATGCGGACTGCGCTAAATGCTCTACCAATCGGGGTGGTTATCTACGACGCAGGCGGAAACGAATGGTGGCTTAATCGTGCTGCACATGCGGTGGTTGATCAACAGCGGGGCCATCAGGACATGGCGCACACGATGACCTCCTTGTCGAACAAGGCATTACATGGCAGAACATCAACCGTACATGTCGATGTTGACGGCCCCCCCGGGCAGACTCTGGAGATTCGCTCGGTCTCACTCATTAACGGTGGTGCGTTATTGATGATTGAAGACGTCACGGAAAGAATTATTACCGATCGTGTGCGAACTGATTTTGTCGCAAATATCAGTCACGAACTAAAGACTCCAGTAGGTGCTCTTGCATTGTTGGCAGAGACCATTGCAGGCGAGGCAGATGAACCAGATTCCGATATCGAACGTCTTGCCAAGCGAATGGTGGAGGAGTCCCATCGAGTCGCTCGTATTATCGATGATCTTCTTGAACTGGCAAAGATTGAGTTTGATGGTGTTGCAGATCAAGCGCCAGTAAACATCCAGACAATTCTCTCGGAGGCGGTTGGGCGTGTTAACGCAGTAGCTGTTGCTAATAAAATTTTCATAAGTTCTGTACCGATTGATACAGATATCGTCTGTCATGGCGACGCTCGTCAATTGGTTTCGGCAATTACAAACCTGTGTGAAAATGCAGTGAAATATAGCAATGCGGGGGCGCAAGTGGATGTCGCCGTTACTCGTGAAAGTGGGTATGTCACCATTTCGGTTGCTGACCGCGGAATTGGCATCGAGCCCGAACACCTTGATCGTGTCTTTGAACGTTTTTATCGGGTTGATCAAGCCCGCAGCCGACAGACCGGAGGAACAGGTCTTGGATTAGCAATTGTTCGGCATGTGGCAGCAAATCATGGCGGTGAGGTGAACGTAGTGTCAACTCCAGGTGAAGGGTCAACGTTTTCACTGCGCTTACCCATGGCGAGAGGGTAAACATGAGTATGCCAACTGTTCTCGTTGTCGAAGACGAAGAATCATTTATCGAAGCTCTCCTGGTCGGGCTCAAACGTGAAGGCTTTCGTGTAGAGATTGCCCGAGACGGTCTCCAGGCGTTAGAGATGTTCGATCTCGTGAAGCCAGATTTAGTGCTACTAGATGTGATGTTGCCCAAGATGTCCGGAATCGATGTCTGCCGTGAACTTCGCAAGAAAACTGTCACGCCAATCATTATGGTCACGGCAAAAGGCGCCGAGATAGACACTGTGGTCGGTCTAGAGGTTGGAGCAGACGATTATGTGACAAAGCCTTATCGCCTGCGTGAACTCACTGCACGCATGCGAGCCGTCATGCGTCGCGTGCCAGCGGAGCGAGGTGGTGAGCTCAGTTCTTCAATTCTTCAAGTTGGCGATATCGGTCTTGACCCAGAACAGCACGAGGTCGTGGTGCGTGGCGAGACCATGAGGTTGCCTCTCAAAGAGTTCGAACTGCTACACATTTTGTTGGCCAATGCAGGTCGTGTTCTTACTCGAGACACCCTGATCGACAGAGTCTGGGGAAGTGATTATGTCGGTGACACCAAAACTCTAGACGTGCATATCAAGAGGTTGCGCTCCAAGATAGAGATTCAGCCCAGTGTCCCAGCGTGTATTTTGACGATTCGTGGTCTTGGATATAAGTACGACAAGCCCCGCGCGGTTTAGTATTTCCGTGTGAACACGGTCGATCCATCGCTGCCAGACAAACTCGGTCGACGGCCAGGTGGACTTGCCCCAATCGCGCCACTTGTTCGCCTGAAGCGCGTGCATGCTCTGATGACCGCAGGCGAGACCATCATGGCGGTTGCGCTCGCTGACTCGTTGTTTTTGTCAATCAGTCCAGATGCTGCGCGAACCAAAGTCATTTTGTTTCTGGCTATCAGCATGGCGCCCTTTGCAGTAGTGGCACCTCTTGTTGGTCCAGCAATCGACCGCATGCCTGGTGGTCAGCGCTTGGTGATTGTGCTGGTGTCGTTTTTGCGAGCAGTAGTGATGGTGGCCATGATGTTTCATGTCGATTCCCTCGCACTGTTTCCACTTGCGTTTGCGGCTCTCGTATTGTCCAAGACCTACAGCATTGCAAAGTCGGCATTGGTGCCAACGACAATTGTCGGGGACGAAGGACTCGTTGAAGCAAATAGCAAGCTCGGACAAATCGCCGGAATTGTCGGCTTTGTGGTGGTGTTCCCGGCTGGCTTAGTGCAGATTTTTAGCACTCCTGCGACACTGTGTTTTGGTGCAGTTGTATTTGTGACCGCATCCGTCTTTGCGTTTCAGTTGCCCAAAGATGTTGTGATTGCTGATTCCCGTGCCGAACGCCTTGAGGTGCGTGAGTTGCATTCACAACAAGTTGTCCGCGCGGCAAACATGATGAGAATTCTGCGTGGCAGTGCTGGATTCATGTTCTTTCATCTTGCATTTTGGTTACGTGGCGAAACTGCAGGTACAGCATGGTTTGGCATAGCAGTTGGATTCGGAGCGCTCTGTACTTTGGGGGCAAACACAGTTGCTCCTGATTTGCGGCGCAAGATGTCCGTTGAAAAAATGCTATTAACAACAATGATCGTACTTGCACTTATGGGTCTTCTTGCGGGCTTCTCCGGACGCGTACTTGCTGGCATCGCACTCGCCGGAATTGTTAATGGTGCTGCTGCAATTGGTCGGCTGGCATTTGAATCGATTGTGCAGCGAGATGCCCCTGACGCAAACCGGGGTCGCGCTTTTGCACAATTTGAAACTCAAAATCAGATGGCGTGGGTCTTGGCTGGGCTGCTTCCGGTTATTTTCACTCCATCTGGAAAAATTGGTTTCTTTGTTGTCGCAATTGCTGGTATCGCTGGTTGTGTTGTCTTTATCAAACAAGTACCGCGCGCAACAAAGAGGTCTACTGCAACTCCAGACGTGCGATCCATAAGCCCGGAGCCTCCAACTCGTTAGGCGTAGGCAGGTTCGCCGCGTCAGCCATGAGCATGAGCAAGGCGTCTTCTCCGCCGCGCTGCAGAACTCCATCGATGAATGCTCGTCCACTCTGCAATTGTTGATGTGACAGTTTTAAGCCCAAGAGATGCTCAACAAACACAGCATCTGGTCCGGTCTCAAGACGCCGGCGCCGCGCTGCTTCTGCAATCTGTTTACTGCCACCAAGAATACGCTCGGTGACGACATCAACGACATGATCGATATATGAGATTACGGCCGACGCGTGCGCATCAAGAAGCGGAGCGATGCGTCCTTGTTCTGGTGTACGAACTGCGCCCATTAGCGCTGTTGGGTCTGCAAAGACACTTTGCAGATTTTGCATGGCACTTGGATCACTGATGTCGAGATCTGAAAGTTTGTCAAAAATTGCAGTCGCATCTGGGCGAAATGCAGCCACATGTTGTCTCACAAGTGCCGTGACTCCTTGGTCAACGGCGGTCGTCGACAAAACAGCATGAGATGTGAGTTCATGAATCAATACCCACATGCGAACATCGTCGGTATTGAGACTCCAGTCAACGGCAAATTTTTCAATAGACGACGGCAGAAGCATTAGTTGGCTAGTGTCAGGACGAGGCAGTGGTAAGTCGTACTGTCCAAATGCTCGCTGTGCCATTGCGCCAATCATTGAGCCGATTGACATTCCAAGTAGTGCTGGTGACATCATTGCGCTAAGACCAGAAAGCATCGACGACATCGGATCTTCGCTGCCGTCAGATGTTGGCCGCTGTGACAGAGCATTGGCTAGATCTGTAAACAACGGACGAAAGTCTTGCAATGTGCGGTGCGCCCATAATGCGCGCGTCGTGGGATGTAATTCTGTGCGCGTGTTGTGTGGGTCTGTCGAGAGCGTTGTCACATCGCGAACATGCATGTCAGCAATAGTGGCTAATTCGGCAAATGCAAACCGCACTTGGGGATCAGGGGTTTCGTCAGGTGAGTCGCCAACCGCTCCGAGTGCGGCAAACTGCTTTGCCATGTCCCAATTAAGTGGCCCCTGGCTAGACATTGCCTTGGCCATATCGGCAAAGAAAGGTATTCCGGCAAAGGGATTTGGCATATCTGGGGGTTCGGGCAAATCATCTGAGGCCATAGGGCAAGGTTATGCGCAGTTAGCCTGCTCTGCATGACCCAATCGGCACAAAGAACGGTTCCTTGCGCCACCGTGCTGAATGCACAGTCGCTTGCTTCGCTGCGTGATGACGGCGCAATCCTCATTCAGCAGACGCGATTATTTTTAAGCGACGCAACCAGTCGTCAAGTCACGCATCTTGTGTTCGTTTCGTCAGCAATGGTGTACGGAGCGTGGGAAAACAATGCAGTGCCACTCACTGAAGACGCACCGCTTCGACCTGACCCTGAATTTTCGCTGGTGTGCGCATTCGCGGTTGCCGAAGCCCTAGTCGAAGATTGGCGCAGTGCTGTGAGTGGTCGCTCCTCTACGATTCTGCGGCCAGTTCCGGTGGTCACTCGCGGATCAACGAGTTCGTTAGTCGCAGCACTTGCTCAAGCAGCCGGAAGTGAGATGTCATTGAGTCTGCCTGCCGCACAATTCTTAAACTCATCTGATTTAGATGCTGCGATTGAGATTTGCTGCAAGAACTGTCCAGATGGTGTCTTTAATGTGTCACCAGATGGCGCGATTAGCGGAGAACGTTTGCGTAAGTTGGCGGCACGGCCGTTGCAGTTGCGCCTACCACGTTTTGCTGTTGAGTGGGTTGACGCAATGCGGTGGCGTGCCGAGCGCGGACCAATTCCGCCCGGCTTACGGTCGTACTCGCGTTTTTCATGGGTGGTGTCCAATGATCGTCTCAAACAACTCGGCTGGATTCCGCAAGTAACAAATGAAGAGGCCTACATTGAAGGAACAGAAGGATCGTTTTTTGACGGGCTGAGTGCCAAACGACGCCAAGAGATTGGCCTTATCGCGAGTGTGGTGGTGATTGTCAGCGTTGTGACGTTGCTATGGCGCCTCTTGAGACATCGGTCGCGGCGCAATAATATTGGCTAGGCATTGTTCGACTTGTCTTTGGGCATCAGCGATTTCGGTGGGATGGCGCCATGTACGGCTGTTCAGCGGCGGAGGTGCAACGGAAGTATCTTCGTCGTTGTCACTGCTTTCCATAGAAGACCAACAATAGTTCCAAATTGTCATCAAGTCTCGTCGGTAATCAAGTCTCGTCGGCATTGGGACACTACGATGTACCTGTGCAGGCGACCAGTATTGACAATAATTGGTGCGCCATTAGCAGTGAACCTCTGCCAATCCAAGAGGCCTATGAGTGGGCCATCTTGCCGCAGTGCGGAGCGGTTGTCGTGTTTTCCGGAATCGTTCGAGATCATGCCGATGGACGCAACGATGTGACTGCGCTGACGTATGAGGCTTTTGAAGCAGAAGTCGTCAAAAAATTTAACGACATCGTGACAGAATTGCGCAAACGGTGGTCAGCGGTCGGACGAGTCGCGTTGTTGCATCGTCTCGGAACATTGTCACTCGGTGAATCGTCAGTGCTAACCGTTGTATCAGCCCCTCATCGCGACATGGCCTTCGAGGCGGCTCGTTTTGCGATTGATGCACTCAAAGAATCTGCTCCGATCTGGAAAAAGGAACACTGGATAGGTGGTTCTGATTGGGGGACAGGTGCACACGACGTTGTTGCTCCTGAGAAT
The DNA here is from genome assembly GCA_014190235.1 of Actinomycetes bacterium. Taxonomy (GTDB): domain Bacteria; phylum Actinomycetota; class Acidimicrobiia; order Acidimicrobiales; family Ilumatobacteraceae; genus UBA2093. Next base: position 42,203 of record BJGC01000016.1, read on the forward strand.
GTAAAATCTCAGCACTCTACAAATAGTGCGACAGCAACTACTGCGATAGATAGTACGAACCAATGATTGCATTGGGGATCTTGCCAGTGATATTTAGTCTGTGTGCAGCCACATGTGGCGTCGTTCTGCTTGTGTTGATATTTTTGGATTTTCGCAAGACTCGCATTGATGACGGCATCTCGGCTTTTCATCGTCACATTGATGCACTCTCTCCACAGGCGCGGCGTGATTCAATAGTGCATAATGACAACGATTCAAAGAGAGGGCAGTACAGATAATGGCACGTGACCTCGCAATCGACCTCGGAACAGCAAATACTCTCGTGTATATGAAAGGCCGCGGAATCGTGCTTAATGAGCCCTCTGTGATAGCGGTCAACCGAAAATCAGGCGAAGTGTTGGCTACCGGTCACGAAGCCTGGGACATGATCGGTCGAACACCTAGTTATATCGTGGCCGTGAGACCGCTGCGTGGTGGGGCAATCACCGACTTTGATATCACTGAACGAATGATTCGCTTGTTGCTGCAGCGTGTTGGTGTGTCGCGATTTACACGACCCAAAGTGGTGATTTGTGTTCCGTCCGCAATTACCGAAGTAGAAAGACGAGCAGTCACCGACGCAACCCGCAGAGCAGGGGCGTCTGATGCACAACTAATCGAGCAACCAATGGCCGCCGCAATTGGCGCCAACTTGCCCATTGACGAACCCGTTGGCAACATGATTATCGATATTGGTGGTGGCACCAGCGAGACCGCGGTGATCAGTTTGGGTGGCGTCGTTGCACTCGAAGCAGTGCGTGTCGGAAGTTTTGATATTGATGCAACAATCCAAAGCTACGTGCGACGCGAACACGGCGTTGCAATTGGTGAGCGCACTGCCGAAGAAATAAAAATTCATATTGGCTCAGCAGAACCATCAGCACAAGATCAAAGTGCTGATATTCGCGGTCGCGACTTGGTCTCTGGATTACCAAAGACTGTGCGATTAACAGCAGAAGAAGTACGATTCGCTATTGAAGAACCAGTTACTGCAATCGTGTTGTCTGTCAAACGATGCCTATCAAAGGCTCCACCAGAACTTGCACAGGACTTTATCAGTCGCGGAATCTATCTTGTTGGTGGTGGCGGAATGCTGCGCGGACTTGCTGATCGAATTTCTCGCGAAACATCGGTTCCGGTTCTGATGTCATCACAGCCACTTGAGGCCGTTGTGCTCGGCGCTGGGCATTGCATTGAGAACTATCAGTCGCTACGCGGAATGTTTATGGGTTCCCGGCGGTAATTGAATAGATTTTGCCATCGAATGCGAGGACATAGATTCCGCGTGAGGTTTGTTGCACCGCAACAACACTGCCAAGGTTTTTTACCAGATCACTTGAGCGAATGAGTTTGGTTCCTTGAAGTTGCAGCCCCTTTAGCACTCCGGAGCAATAATCACTGAAAAGATACTTGTTGCGTAGCGCCACTATCGGGTGCGTCTTGCTCACCCTGACGCCACCGCTCACAGAACAGCCATCAGAACCATGCGCATATTCATAGATGGGCATGACAGATGCTGGGGCAGTCTGGTCTGTATTGAAACGGTGCTTGCCCTCATAGGCGCTCCAGCCAAAATTGCTCCCTCGACCACCTGGGAGTGCATTTTTTGCTTGGGCAAGGTTGATCTCTTCCCATCTATTTTGTCCAACATCTGCAACCCAGAGATTTTTGTCATCATCAAATGAGAATCGCCACGGATTACGTAGACCAATCGACCAGATTTCTGGACGTGCACCTTTAACACCTACGAACGGATTGTCAGTAGGAATTGTGTATGGTTTCGAACTTGTTCGGGTTGGATCAATGCGCAGCATTTTGCCCAACAGTGATGAGGTGTTAAGAGCATTGCGTTCGGGATCTCCGCCTGAGCCACCATCTCCCATGCCGATGTACAACATATTGTCTGGGCCAGTAACGATGTCGCCACCATTGTGGTTGGCATACGGCTGCAAAATAGTCATCAACTCGCGCCGCGATGATGTGCGGAATATTCCTGACTTGTCGACGGCGTACTCTGCAATAACGGTGTGTCCGTTCGTATTGGTGTAGTTGATGTACGCAAAATCTCCGCGAAAAGCAAGACCAAGTAGTCCACGTTCGTTTCCGGTTGTTGTGAGTGACGAAATATTGAGAACGGTGGACACTTTTTTAGTGTTGTATTCCCACCGAAGAATCCGTCCAGGACGAGACACAATGTATGCGGCATTCTCATCGACGCGACGCTCGACTATTGCAAGGGGTGTGGCAACAGTCAGCACTACCGTGGCTCGAACTTGTGAATTACTTGCTGCGGGGAATGCAACTAGTGCGAGAAGAAGCGATGAAAAAAATTTCATGAGCGACGAAGCCGCGTGAGTCCTTCTTGTACCACGGTGACTGCGAGTTGGCCATCGCTAGTAAAAATAGATCCGCCTGCTAAACCGCGTGAATTAGATGTGCTAATTGATGACTGGTCATACAACAACCAATCGTCTGCACGAAATGGACGGTGGAACCACATTGCATGATCGAGACTCGCCATCTGAACGCCTTCGTCGTTCCAGCCGAGTCCGTGTGGCAAAAGCGTGGTGTCAAGCAACGTCATGTCGCTGGCATACGTGGCAATACAGGCGTGCAACACGGGGTCGTCTGACAATTTGCCATCTGCGCGTAGCCACACCTGCTGACCGGGCGATGCTGTTCCGGATCTACTAAAAGGGTCTTCGCTGACGTAACGGAGGTCAATGGGTCGGGGAGCGTCATACCAATCTCCGATGAGATGTTTATGCGGAGCCATACGTTCTTTAAAGTCTGGAAGTGACTCTGGGGCAGGCACGTTGAGAGGCATCGGAATCTGATGCTCTAGTCCTGGCTCAAATGCATGAAAACTTGCTTGCAAGTTAAAAATAACTTCGCCGTGTTGTATTGCTACAACTCCACGAGTTGTAAAACTTCGACCATCTCGCAGTCGGTCGACCTGGTACAAGATTGGTGCGTTGGGGTCGCCTGGGCGCAAAAAGTACGAATGCAGCGAGTGCACCTGACGGGTTGGGTCGTCTACTGTGCGGGCAGCCGCGACCAGAGATTGTCCTGCGACCTGGCCACCAAAGACTCGCTGTCTGTTTTCCTGTGGGGACACACCACGGAAAATATTGACCTCAATAGGTTCAAGGTCGAGCAGGGTAACGAGATCGTCAAGGGCGCTAGGCATTCACCCATAGTAGGGTCGTAGCATGACACTTCTACCACTTAACCCAGATCAGTTGCTCACCACCACCCGTGCGGTGCGCAAAAGGCTTGATTTTTCTCGTCCCGTCGAAGAACATCTCATCCGTGAATGCGTCGATATTGCGATGCAATCACCTTCTGGCTCTAACAGCATGTCGATGCAATTTGTCATCGTACGTGATGCCCAGAAGCGCAAAGCACTTGGCGATCTTTATCGAGATTGTTACGCGATCTACTCTCAGATGGATGGCACGTACATTCGCACGATTGACAAGGGCGACGCGACAGGAAATGCCCAGCAACAACGGTCTGCAGACTCTGCAGACTTTTTGGGAGAACACATGGGTGATGCCCCTGTCTTGGTCATTGCATGCAACACCGGAGCACGCACCGACAATCTTCCGGGAATGGTGTCTGCATCACTCGCGGCCAACATTATTCCGGCCATGTGGAGTTTCATGTTGGCCGCACGGGCTCGTGGTATGGGCACGGCCTGGACAACCGTGCATCTGTTTATGGAGCAACAAGCCGCCGATATTTTAGGAATACCTTTTGACACAGTTCAGCAATTCAGTTTGTCCCCACTTGCTTATACAAAGGGAACTGAGTTTCGTCCTGCTGCGCGCCCACCAGCAGAAAGCATTATCCACTGGGATACTTGGTGATTGACCCTGTTCTTCGACGTCATGCGTTGGCGGCGAACGGATTCATGCCACAAGAAGAAGGTGATGCACTCTACGACGCGGCCGTACGCGCCGCCCACAATGTTGCCGATGCACCATTTGTCGAAGTTGGTTCGTATTGTGGTCGCTCAACAATTTGGCTCGGAGCTGCTGCGCGTCACACCCAACGAACTCTATTTGCAGTAGATCATCATTTCGGAAGCGAAGAAAACCAACCTGGGTGGGAATGGCATGACACATCGTTGGTCGATAGCAGAACTGGCCGCATGGATACGCTGCCATTTTTTCGTAGCACAATTTTGGATGCAGGTTTGTCTGATGTGGTTATCACGATGGTTGGCGACTCGGCAACAATTGCAAAGCACTGGTCGACGCCGTTGGCTTTTTTGTTCATTGACGGGGGGCACGGCACTGAACCCGCAACCCGCGACTATCTAGGTTGGACGCCGCGTGTTTTGCGTGGCGGAATACTGGCAATCCACGATGTGTTTGCAGATCCAGCAGACGGCGGAAGACCTCCATTTGAAAACATTTATCTCCCAGCCATCGAGAGCGGGCTATTTGTTGAGGTCAGTGCAACGGGTTCGTTGCGCGTGCTACAGAAGACGTAAACACTCGTGATGCACGTGATCCGTGACTGATCGCATCTGCTGCCAAAATAATGGCCGCGGCTGTGTAGGCACTGTATTCATCCGCCGGAAAATGCACAATAGTTTTCTCTGGTAGTGCTGGATACACAATCCCGGTCCAATAAGCACCATCATCTCGACGATGTGGCATTGTCCATAACAATAATTCTTTTGCAGTCTCACGATCACCCGCCGCGCAATGAGCAATCGCGCACTCTGCAGTTTCGGCAGCAGTGACCCACTGCTCGTCATGAACACACCGCACGCCACGATCATCAAGAACAAACTTGTCCCACCCTTGGGCCAGTCGAGCCTTTGCAGCAGCACCCGTGAGTGATCCGGTCAGAACTGGGTAGTACCAGTCCATGGCCCAACGCTCTTTTGGCTCAAAAGCACTCAAGTCATGAGCGATGACATCGTCGATCATGTCAGCGGTTGCCATCCACTCCGGTTGTGGTTCACCCAGTGAGTCCCCAAGCGCTACTCCGCACCGAAGAGCATGACGAATACTTGAACAGCCCGTGAGCAACGCGTAGTCCCAGGGCTTGCTGTCTACTTCGCGTGCCCAGAGGATTGTTCCGTTAAAGCGTCTAAGCGACATTACAAAGTTGAGTGCATCGCGCACCATCGGCCACCATGTCGCAACGCGTGCTCTATCTTGTGTGCACAACAAGTGGTGCCAGACACCAGCAGCAACATATGCAGTGACATTGCTATCGAGTTTGTGGTCTTCAATGCTTCCGTCAGTGTTGTAATAGTTGTGCCAGCTTCCGTCTGGACGCTGAATGTTTGCGAGCCAGTCATAGGCGAGCGCGGCAGCATCATGTCGCCCCATCACATCGAGAGCCATTGCAGTTTCAACATGGTTCCACGGATCGCAGTGGCCGTTTGGATACCACGGAATCATTCCGTTTTTGAGTTGCAGGTTTTGGATGGAATCTGCAGTGCGCGAAAGATCGGCCGTACTCAAAATACCGGACAAGTGCGGCATAGGTTGTTGATTAATCACGATGTTGCCCCAACCTTGTCGTTAATTTTTTTAGTGGAATAGACAACGTAACTCTTGCCAAGCAATGGATTCAGAAGTCGATCTGCAAGGCGAGTCGACTTCGGGGCCTTAATAATGTCCCATTCCAGAAACCGTTTATATGTTGCAACAGCCTTATTTGCATCATTTGCAGGCCCAACTGCGCAACGTAGCCACCAGTATGGTGAATGCAAAGCGTGTGCATGATGACTACCGCGCACGGTGAGTCCAGCAGAGCGCAACTTCGCTTTGAGTTCTGTAGCGCTATAGATTCGCACATGTCCGCCCTTGCTAATTGGAGCGTGATACTGCTCTGACAACATCCAGTTAACTTTTTCAGGCCACCATGTCGGAACGGTCACACCCAGTGAGCCACCTGGTTTGAGAACACGAACAAGTTCTGAGATTGCAGTGACATCGTCCTGAATGTGTTCGAGTACTTCTGAAGTGACCACGCAATCAAAGGTGTTGTCCGCGAATGGAAGTTTTGTCGCATCACCACGAAGTGCGCCACCGAATTTGTCTTCGCTGATTTCATGAGCAGCAGACATGGCGGCAAATGTGGCGCGAGTTGTCATGACTTCGTCTTGGGCGTAATCAAGGGCAAACACGGTCGCGCCTTGACGGGCGGCTTCGTACGCGTGACGACCAAAACCAGCCCCAGCATCTAAAAACATGTCTCCTGGTTGCAGTCCTAAACGATCGAAACGAAGCGTCAGCATTTAGTTGCCCTGCTTCTGCGCTCGTGCGGCAATTTTGCGTTGATTATGTGGCATCGCAAGAACTTCGCGGTATTGATCAACCGTCAGAGCGGCACAATGTTTCCAGCTCCAGCGTTCTGTTACTCGTTGTCGTCCTGCAGCACCGATGCGTTGTCGTAATTCGGCATCATCAAGCCCCCGACGGATTGCCGCAGCGAGTCCGTCTGCATCACCGGCTGTGCATCCAAGAACCGTGTCGTTGTCGGCTCCAGTAACCTCAGGCAGTGCACCACCATCTGTTGCGACAAGACACGTACCAGTTGCCATCGCTTCGATAGCAGGCAAACTAAAACCCTCATACAGACTTGGTACGACCGCAAGTTCTGCTTGTGCGTACAACTCGACAATGCGTTCGTCGGTAACTCCAGATACAAAGTCAATGCAGTCACTCAGTCCAAGCGCTGTAATTAGATCAGCACTTGCACCTTGTCGAGCCTTGCCGATAATGGTGAGTCGAACATCTCGCTCTGTGCGTAACTTTGCGAGTGCCTCTAACAAGTAGGACAATCCTTTGAGCGCAACGTCTGCAGATGCAGTCGTGATGAGACGACCAGGCTCGCGCTGAATATGAGCGAGCGGCTTAAAGAGATCAGGATCGACACCAACTGGCACCAAGCGCATGCGATCTAATGACACGCCCATGTCGGTGTTGATGTCTGCAATACTGTTTTCGCTCACCACAACAATGCGTGGCAATTTGCTCGCAACTTTTCCTTGCATCTTGACAAAGTTGTACCAACGCCCAATCGAACGACGCTTGCGCCAATTTGGTGCATGGTTCATCTCAAGTTCGCGATCCTTGGTGATGGGATGATGCAAAGTAACGATTGTCGGAATCATTTTTTCAATTTTTAAAATGTCGTAACCCAGACACTGGTTGTCATGCACAAGATCGAAATCATCGAGGCGAAGAGCCAACGCTCGTTTCGCGCGTTTACTAAATGCAAGTGGCTCGCTAAAAGTTCCGGCCATGTATTGCAGAGTCTCTAACACGTCTGGCCAATTTTTGAGTTCCCAATATGCCGGCACACGACCGGGGTATTGATCATTGAAAATATCTAGGCTCGGCAACTTATGTAGAGGTACTCGAGGGTCCAGAACTGGATACGGCTGACCGCCAAAGACTTCAACGCTGTGACCAAGGTCAACGAGAGCTTTAGTGAGATGACGGGTGTACACGCCCTGTCCGCCCACGTGGGGCTTGCCCCGATACGTGAGGTATGCGATGCGCAGGGGACCGTTGATGTCGAACGGCTCTTTCATAGTTGTGACAGGCTAACTGCGGGATAACTCTTTGGCTCCCACAGCACTAGGTCGTCAATCTGGCGATACCCACCCCTGTATGGGTTTTCCAAGACAACAAAGCTATTACAGCGGTAAAAGTTGAAGTAATTTCGCAAAAATAATGCCACGATCTTCTGGCCCAGCGGGCAATTTGTCAAGCAGCCACCACCGAGCGTCATGGGTGGAAGTGAGTGCTGCTGCAGAGTCGCCAACGTAGAGCCATCCAATGTTCCAATGTTGGTGAGGTATTTCTCCTGCGGTGCGATGCTGGTGAATGATTGCAGGAGCGTCACCGACTACTTGCACTGCCGCAGCATCGAGACCAGTTTCTTCGAGTAATTCTCGTAATGCACCATTCCTGCTTGTTTCGTGTTGGTTGAGATGACCGCCAGGCGTGCTCCAGCCCAAAGTGGAGTGTTGGACGAGAAGTATTTGTTCGAGGTTCTGACTGAACACCCACGCAGTAGCGCAGATGTGCGCGGGTTCTAAGAGTTCTGGTGCGTCAGTATCAAGAAGTTGTAAAAGAGTCTGAGATTCTTGAGTGGGAATCTGTACGGCGGCTACTTCTGCTCGTAACGCTGGCCATTTTCCGGGCAGATCAGGAGTGGGATGAGGGAATCCCATAGGGGTG
>BJGC01000017.1 GCA_014190235.1 Actinomycetes bacterium
GAGGCAGTGTTGGCGCTTGTTCGAAATAAATATGTCACCGGTGAGGTCTTTGTGGTCGACGGTGGCCTGACGCAGATGACATAGTGAAAAGACAATGATCGTTCATCTCATTGACGGCACGTACGAGCTGTATCGACAGCATTTTGGTCAAGCAGTTCGTCACGGAACGCCAGCGCCGTTAGCTGCAACATCAGGAGTATTGACGTCCACATTGCAATTGCTCACCAATGGGGCCACTCACGTGGCAGTTGCAGTTGATCACGTGATTGAAAGTTTTCGTAATGACTTGTGGGATGGATATAAAACAAGCGATGGTATGGAACCAGAAATTCTTGGTCAACTTGCGTTTATGGAAGAAGCGTTGCGAGCCCTGGGAGTGCCTGTTTGGGCGATGGTGAAATACGAGGCTGACGATGCCTTGGCCGCAGGTGCGCGTATTGCGGACGCCAATGAACAAGTGCAACAAGTGCAAATACTCACGCCAGACAAAGACCTCGGACAAAGCGTTCGCGGAAATCGGGTAGTGCAGTTTGACCGCCGCAATGATCTCATCATCAACGAAGAATCTGTGCGTCAAAAGTTTGGGGTGGGACCAGAAAGTATTGCTGACTGGCTAGGGCTCGTAGGTGACACAGCAGATGGTTTTCCGGGATTGCAAGGGTGGGGAGCAAAAAGTGCTTCTGCGGTACTTGGGGTGTATCACACAATCAGCGCAATACCCGATGATGACAAACAATGGCTGGCCGACGGAGTTGTTGTGCGTGGTGCGACGAAGTTGGCCGCAACACTTGCCGCAAATCGCGAACTAGCAATCTTGTTTAAAAAAATTGCAACGGTGGTTGATGACGTGGACGATGATGTTCAACTCGGTGGTGTGGAGGATTGGCAATGGCGCGGGCCGACATCTGCACTTCGGGCAGTCGCGACAGAGGTGGGGAACAACCAGATCGTTGAGCGTGCAGAGCGAGCAATGGTGGGACGTGAATAGTGAAGTAACGGCCAGGCGGTCTGCGGCACACACGTAAAACCGCTGAAGGCTGCTGCCTTCCGGCCCTGACCTGATTCACGGGTTCGTGTCGCACAGGACCCGACCGTTACCTCACCACCCACGTCACCATGGGTGATGAGGCTCAAGGATACCTTGCCGATAGCCTGCGTCACTTGCGGCATCGGTGACGATGCCGAGGAAGGGTGCGAGAGCGGCCGAATCGGCACGCTTGGAAAGCGTGTGAAGTGAAAGCTTCCGTGGGTTCGAATCCCACCCCTTCCGCGATGGAACACATAGATGCGATGCGACTAGCCCTCGAACAAGCACGGGCTGCGCTTGCTCTCGGTGACGTGCCAGTCGGCGCGGTTGTCTTGCACGACGGCAATGTCATCGCGGCTCGCCATAACGAACGTGAACTGCGCCAAGACCCAACTGCACACGCCGAAGTATTAGCCCTGCGTGATGCCAGTGAAGCCCTTGGTCGTTGGAGACTCGAAGATTGCACTCTTGTAGTCACACTTGAGCCTTGCGTGATGTGTGCAGGGGCGTTGATCTCTGCTCGCATTGGGCGGCTCGTGTATGGTGCGGCCAATTTTGAAGCGGGGGCTACTGCATCGTTGTATAACGTCACCAGCGATCCTCGATTGGGTCATAATCCTCCGGTCGAACACGGACTCCTGGCCGACGAATCTGGTGAGTTGCTACGGTCGTTCTTTGCTGGACTCCGTTCGTAACGCCGATAACCTTGCCGACGGAAGAGTGCCAGAGCGGCCGAATGGGACGGTCTCGAAAACCGTTGTGGATGCAAGTTCACCGTGGGTTCAAATCCCACCTCTTCCGCCAATCAGGCAGTGACGTATTTGTTGAGTCAGCGTTGTTTGTCGGCGTACTTTTGGAAAGTCAACAATCCGTACCAAAACACTCCGGTGAAGACAACGATTGATACACAGCCACCAAAAGCAAATAGCGTGGAGTTAGTTATCGCTATCACGATTGCCCTTTGCTAGCAAGAGCGCACCGAGCGCCAGGATCGACGGAACCCAAATGCCAACATAGATTCCGTTGAGCCTGGCCGAAATATCGGCTTCGTCTGCTTGGAAATATAATGTCACGCTGAGCACAAAACTAGCGAAAGCAGCAACGATCGCAGTTCCTTTAAGAACAGTTTCAGGTTTCGGAGTCATGTTGGCTTCTCTTTCAAAATACTGGCATCGGGTTGATGCCTCAATAAGTGTAAGCGCAGCCCAATTGGAAGTGTGGCATTGTGCACAGAGGATTGAGCCACATTGTCAGCACGTCAGATTATTTGATGGCGGCTGAAGAGTGATGAGGTACGTATCAACAGGGTCAACAACGCATGCGGTAGACCCATACCCAGTGTGCTGGTCAGCCGTTGCCTGAACGAAGACTCCGCCTTCGAGTGCTTTTGCCATTGATCTACTGCTTTCAATCGGAGTCGCGGCATCCCCTGAGGTGCCAATAACCACGATGGGTCCGGCTCCTTTGCCCGTGATGATGACATGCGTTGCTTGCGGAGCGGGCCAGAACATGCACGTATAAGAGTGGATGAAACTTGGCCCCAAGCGCGGAGCAATTGCAAGGAACTGATCATTTGATGCATCAATCTCGGCAACCGTTAAGGGGCCTGGTTCGTCGAGGCACGAGATTGCGATGAAAGCCTCAAGCTCATTTCCGTACGTGCCGTCACTATTGCGCTGAAAATATTGGTCATTGAGTGAGAGCAGTCCAGCACCCTCACCTTTTTGTGCATCACTTAGGGCCCGTTCAAGGTCTGGCCACGTGGAGTCTGAATACATCGCTTCGGCAATTGCCGTATAGGCCACGGTTTGATTAACGGGTGACCGATCAGCCGACACTTCGAGCGGATTGTCGTCAAGGCCAGAGATGAGTTTGTCGAGTGCAGCGCCTGGATTTGCGTTGTTATAGAACAAGCACTTTTTGTTGGCGGCACACTTTTTTAGGAACGTATTTAATGCTTTTTCGAACCCTTCTGCTTGTTGTAGAGCGCCTTGGATGGCATCAGCCGTTGGATCTGACGCGCCATCAAGCACTGCTGCGCGAACAGTGTCGGGAAACATCGTCGCCCATGTAGCGCCAAGTTCACTCCCGTATGAGAAACCGAAGTAACTTATTTTTTTTTCACCAAGGGCCGCACGAATCGTGTCCATGTCATGAGCGGTTGCCTGAGTTGAAATATACGGAAGTATCTTGCCACTCCGAGTTTTGCATTCGTCTACGAACTTTTTTGTGAGTGCCAAGATCTGGTCGATGTCAGCCTGATTGTTAGGAGTATTGTCGGCAGCAAAGTATTCATCGTATGAATCAATGCAGTCCACACTTGGAGTCGAAGCTCCAGTGCCGCGCGGGTCCCATCCGATGATGTCAAAGTTGGACAAGAGAGTCTGGCTCAAGTAATACTCAGCGTTTTCTGCAACAGATGAACCACCAAAACCCGGACCACCGGGATTAACAAGCAGCGAGCCAATGCGTTGGCCTGGTTCGTCAGCGGTACGCCGCAACAGATGTAACGAAAAGGTTCCGATGTCAGGTTCGTCGTAATCGAATGGAACATTGAGTGTGCCGCATTCGAACTTGCCGCAAATCTTCCAAGTTATTCGTGGAGAATTTCCTTGAGCATTGGGAGATGTCGCGATGGGGTTCTTGTTTATGGTTGGGGTTGTAGTGGCCGAGCTTGAACACGCGGTAAGACCAATAATCAACATGCCTATTACAAGCACGGCTCGACGTCGAACTGCGGTGGTGAATAAATCGGTGAACATCTCTCACGCAGGCTAGGCGATAGGTGCGTTGCGCGCCCTAGCCTTGAGGATGTGCGAATGGGACCTCACATGATGATGCCAAGTGATGGCCATGACGTGAAAGGTGCCAAGGTTCAGCGAGGCTCGTTGCGCCGAGCTTGGGTGTTTGCAGCGCCATATAAAAAACATATTGCTGCCTTTCTTATGGCTATTCTGCTGTCAGCGTTGATCGCGCTTGCTCCGCCATTGTTGTTTCGCGGAATCTTGGATCATGCAATTCCTGACCAAAATCGTGGCTTGATCACCACGCTTGCCTGTGTGCTTGTTTTAGCAGCGCTGATTGATGCGCTGCTCGCAATCGTGCAGAGGTGGTATAGCTCCACTATCGGTGAAGGTCTAATTTATGACTTGCGAGTTGCGTTGTTTGACAAAGTACAAAGAATGCCGATTGCTTTTTTTACGCGCACTCAAACTGGTGCCTTGATTAGCAGACTCAACAATGACGTGATTGGTGCTCAGACAGCAGTGACGTCAACTTTGGGCAGCGTGGTGTCAAACGTTGTTGTGTTAATCACCACACTGGGGGCAATGTTGGCGCTTGAGTGGCGTTTGACATTGCTGTCTCTCGTTGTTCTTCCACTGTTTATTTTGCCTGCAAAGCGAGTCGGACTAAAACTCGGCGTGATCGCTCGACGTCAGATGGAACTCAATGCGGAGATGAACACTCAGATGAGTGAACGCTTCAATGTTTCGGGAGCAATGCTGGTCAAGTTATTCGGACGCAAAGAGCGCGAAGTTGCAAACTTCAGCACGCGAGCCGCTGGTGTGCGAGACACCGGCATCCGCAGTGCCATCTATGGTCGCGTATTTTTCGTTGCGCTGGGTCTTGTTGGTGCTCTTGGTGCCGCAGCAATCTATGGAGTTGGTGCTCATCAAGTTGTTTCGGGTGACATCAGCGCCGGAACGCTTGTGGCGATGGCGGCTTTTGTGCAACGTATTTATCAACCACTTACTGGTTTGACGAATGCTCGTATCGAGGTGATCACTGCGTTTGTGAGTTTTGATCGAGTCTTTGAAGTTCTTGATGCGCCAGTCTCAATCTTTGACAAGCCAGGTGCATACGATCTTGTCGAACCTCGGGGTGAAATTGTTTTTGACAACGTCACTTTTCGGTATCCGCCTGGTGCGTCGGTATCTATTGCGTCGCTCGAAGCAGCCGGCGTGATGCAAGGCGCAGACCCCGATGTTGATGTCTTGAAAAACGTCTCGTTCACGGTGCCTGCCGGAAAAACAGTGGCGCTAGTTGGTGCTAGTGGGTCCGGAAAAACAACAACGGCAATGTTGACTGCACGTTTGTATGACGTCACATCTGGCGCCGTGCGCATAGATGGTCATGATGTTCGAGACCTGACCGGAGATTCACTTCATGACGCCATTGGGGTGGTGTCACAGGATCCGCATTTGTTTCATGAGTCAATTGAATCGAATCTGCGATACGCGCAGCCAAATGCGACTGATGCAGAACTAGTGATTGCATGCCAGGCGGCACGAATTCATGAGGTGATTGCTTCGCTGCCAGACGGATACAGCACTGTCGTGGGTGAGCGCGGTTATCGCTTGTCGGGTGGAGAAAAACAAAGACTAGCCATTGCTCGCTTGCTGCTTCGAAATCCTGCAGTGATGATTCTGGACGAGGCAACGAGCCATCTTGACAATGAAAACGAGGCATTAGTGCAAGAAGCACTTGAGTCTGCGTTGTTTGATAGAACTGCTCTCGTGATCGCACATCGCTTATCGACAATTCGAGATGCTGATCTAATTGTCGTGCTCGATCAAGGATGTGTTGTCGAACAAGGCACGCATGCAGAATTAATGGACAAAGACGGCTTCTATGCATCGCAGGTGCGAGCAGGGGGCAGTTTTAGTTTGGAGAGTGATGTCTTCTGAAATGATTGAGGGACGTCCCGTTTTTACGGTCTCGGCGTTTGGCAACATCATCAAAGGTCTTGTAAGTGAAGCGTTTCTTGGTGGTGTGTGGGTAGAAGGAGAAATCCAGGGTGCAAAGCCCGCTAAGCCTCATATGTATTTTTCGCTTGCCGAAAAAGTTGATGATGTCGATGTAAAAATTGATGTTGCAATTTTTGCGGGTGTGTTACGTAGCGTAAATGCAAAATTACGTGAACAAGGTCTAGAACTTAAAAATGGAATGAAAGTTCGAGTGTTCGGAGTTCTCGATTTTTATGCACCACGCGGAAGTTTGACCTTTAAGGTCTCTGACATTGATACGCGGTTTTCATTAGGTGAACTTGCGTTGCAGCGCGAGGCGTTGTTGCGCAAGTTGATTGAAAATGGCATGACAGAGTTGAACAAGGCTCTTGAGGTTCCAATCGTGCCATTGCGCCTGGGTGTGATTAGTAGTGAGACCGCAGCAGGCTGGGCGGATGCGCGAAAGCACTTAGCAGAGTCTGGATTTGGTTTTCAGATTTCGTTTGTTGACTGTCGCGTACAAGGTGACCAAGCAGTGTCAATGGTGGTTCGAGCGCTCGAAATACTTGGAGAACGAACAGACATTGACGTGATTTTGCTGATGCGTGGTGGTGGCAGCAAAGGAGACTTAGCTGCTTTTGATGACGAAGCGATTGCTCTGGCGATTGCTCGTTGTCCCCTCCCTGTGTTCACCGGAATCGGTCACGAAGTTGATCGCAGTATTGCTGATGAAGTTGCGCATACAGCGTGTAAGACCCCCACTGCATGTGCAGACGAAATCATTGGCTATGTCGCTGAGTTCTTAGAAGCAATTGCCGATGCGGCACACGATCTGCAGCGACAGACACAGCAGGTGCTTGAGCGCTCGCGCACGCGACTTACCGTGAACCTCGATCGTTTGTGTCGAGTGCCGGTATTGCAGTTAGAGCGTCACGCCCAACGTCTTGACAGCATCACGGAGAGAGTGCGACTGCTTGACCCAGTAAATACCATGGCAAAAGGCTGGAGCATTACACGGGCAGCCAACGGAGACATTGTTCGTGACGCAGCGTCATTATCAGTAGGCCAAGAAATGACAACGACTTTTGCATCAGGATCTGCCACTAGCACTATCAAGGAGACACACATATGAACCCACCATCAAAAGCCACAACTGGTGAGCCAAAGGGATACGCCGAAGCACTCGCAGAACTCGAAAAAATACTTTCGGTTCTTGACGGTAACTCGGTTGATGTTGATGCATTAGCCACACAGGTGCAACGTGCATCTTTTCTGATCACATGGTGTCGTGGGCGCATTGATGCTGCTCAATTACAAGTGGACAAGGTTGTTGCCGGTCTCGGTGACGACGAATAGATTCGCTGATTGTCGCTGCACATCTCATGACAACCCCACCAGCATCTCTTGGCACGATTGCCCAACAAGTAGAACTTTTACTGACTTCTACTCTGGATCAAGAAATTGAACGATGGACACAACTCGATCCAGAACTGGCTGAACCGATAGCTGAAATTCGTCGACTTGTTTTGGTAGGCGGCAAGAGGCTGAGGCCCGCATTTTGCTATTGGGGATATGTCGGTTTAGGTGGCAGTGATCAAGACAAAGTTGTGCAGATTGGTGCAGCAATTGAGTTACTACACGCGATGGCATTGTTCCATGATGACATCATGGATGGTGCTGCAACTCGACGCGGTGACACAACAACGCATCTGCGATTTGAAGATCGGCATGTACGCGCGAACTGGGCTGGTGAGGCGCGTCGATTTGGTGAAGGTGCAGCAATATTGATTGGTGATATGGCTTTTGTGTTATCGGATCGATTAGTAAACGATGTAGCAACGCCTGTTCGCAATATGTGGGATGACATGCGAATGGAACTCAACGTTGGGCAGTATCTCGATATGTTGGGCTCTGCTCGACGTGAACGTAGCCGCGAAGTTGCCGACCGCATCTGTCGTTACAAAAGTGGTAAATACACAATTGAGCGACCCTTGCATATTGGGGCACTGCTTGCTCATCCAAATAATGCAGACATAATTCTGCAACAACTTTCTGCATATGGTTTGCCACTCGGTGATGCGTTTCAGATGCGTGACGATGTTCTTGGCGCTTTTGGGGATGAGTCAGTAACCGGAAAATCAGTCGGTGGCGATCTGCGCGAAGGCAAGCCGACTCCACTATTGGCCTGTGCTACTCAGAGAGCAACAACCGCACAACTCGCTATTTTGCGCATAGTCGGTCAAGAAGATCTCACAAATAGCGATATCACCGCGATTCAACAAGTAATTATTGAGACGGGTGCTCTTGACGAACTTGAAGATCTCATTGCCTCTTCACGCGACGCAGCAATTTCTGCATTGGCGCATACAACATTGAGCAGTGAAGCAGTCAATGAATTAAACGAACTTGCGCATTACGTGGCAGATAGGGATGTGTGAACTGCCGTATCTGTTATCGAGCAGCGTAACTTTCAAGGGCTTCTTGAGCACTGAGTCCGGTCATGACGCCTGGTTCTTCGTTGATGGCTTCGATCCATGGTGGTCGCACAACACAACACACGGCAATTGGGTCAATGTCATTGGGGCCAGTGACGCTTAGTCGTGCAAAAGTGCTGGCGTAATTTGCTGGTCGTGCATCGCGAGAAAGTTCAATCAACGCCCATGGGTCTGGGGTTTGGCCACTGCGGTCGCCTACCGTGGCAATTTCAGTGACAGCACTGATGTGCGTGGCTCCGCCAGCCAGTCCTGGCCCGTCTGTGAGAACTGCGCCGTGGACCAGTTCTGGTCTTGCACCAGCGGCCAGTAACGCAATATATGCACCGATACCGCGCCCTAATAGACAGGCGCCGCCAAGATAACGCAATGCGATATCAACGTCTGCAAGCAAAATCTCGCATGAATATCCGCCACCTGCAGGAACACTGGATTGTCCGTGTCCTGTGAAGTCAAGTGCGTAGATCGGTCCGGGCCAACGAGCGGCAACCTCTGGAACAGTGCTGGGGGAATGTTCTCCCAAACCATGCAGCAATAATAATGGCGTGCCAGAACCGACACGCAATGTGTGGAGAGCAAGAGAAACTTTGTTATGTACAAGTTGTTGCACGGTGTTTGTGGTGCTCATGACAAAAACTCCAAAATCATCGCACTGACTTCGTTTGGTTTTTCGATGTGTACAAAGTGTCCGACATCATGAATTGCTTCGAGTCGTCCGTTGCGCGGAATCCATGGAGCCAAATCTCGTGGTCGTGTTCCCCATCCCATTGGTTCGTCAATCGTGCCGATGAGTCCAAGAAATGGCATGCCAAGCGCGATCATGCGCAAGAGGGTCCACTCAGGGCGCCATGGACCAAAACCACCAAAGCGCATTGTGGGATCAAGTTTCCATCTCCATCCGTCATCATCTTGGCGTGCACCAATCGTGACGAGGTATTCGAGCCATTCAATAGGGAGTCGTGGATTCATTTTGCCGCGACGCACTGCAAGGTCGTGCAATGAGCCTGGTTTGCGATGCGCGAGCGCGGCTTCGTGACGAAAATCTAACCACCCTGTGATTTCACCCGCCATCATTCGTGTTTGATCGTGATCTGGTGCATCGGGCATGCGTCTTTTTGAAGGCATGCCATCGATGTTGACCAACTTGGAGATGCGATACGGAGATGCGTCAGCAAGTTGCAACATCAGCGCACCACCTTTGGAGTGTGCAACGACAGGCGCGGCCTTGTTGGTGATTGAGCTCATCACAGTTAATGCATCTCGGATGTCTGCGTCCCATCCGTAGAGAGCGGTGTGGTCGCTATCACCATGTCCACGATGATCCCAACTGATGACCCGATACCCCGCGGCCGCCATGATTGGCGCAAAGACGTCGTAGGTGCCAGCAAAGTCAGACCCACCATGAACCAAAAACAATGGGGGATCAGATTCGTTGCCCCATTCATAAGTGGCGATGCTGACTCCATCGGCGTCTGTTCGATACGAGCGAGCGGGGCGTTGGGCGCCGGGGAAAGAAGGAAGGTTCGTCATGGGCTGTATCACTCTACGCCGACCAAAATGTCTCCTAGTGTGGTTTGTGATGTTCTTGCGCACACGGCTCCATAAATATCTGCTGTGGGGAGTATTGGGTTTTGCTGTTTTGGCAGTAGTTTCAAGTTTTTTTGACGGCGGCTCATCGTCGTCAACAACAACAACAACATCGTCATCAGTACGAACAATCCCAGGATCAACCACGACGTATGTGCCACGCGAGTACACCGTGCTTCCAGGGGACTCGCTCTATTCCATTGCTGAAAGATTTAATCTCAGTGCTCCTGGTCTGGTGACACTCAATAAGATAAAAAATCCTGATCGCGTGCCAGCCGGCACAGTTCTCAAGTTGCCCCCCAGTGCGGGCTTTGTCCCCATTGGCGCGACCACAACGATGCCCCCGTGATAGTTACACTTTAGAAGATGAGTGCAAAGTTTTGGCCAACAGCAGAACATTGGTCTGTCGAGATACCACTCCATACGCCACATCCACGGTTGGCCTGGCTTGACAGTACCGGAGTTATTTCTCTATCTCCGTGTCCGTTCGAAGTGCCGGCGTCGGAGTGGGAGACACTTGAGTATTTAGATTGGAAAAGTGGTGGCGATACCAACTTTGCACCACTTGCATCTGCCGATGGACAACTTGACTGTCGGGGCTTTTGGGACAAGGGTAAAACTGATAAAGATGCACTGTTCACAACCAACGCAGATAAAGCGCCAACGCTGAAAAAATATGTGCAAGATATTGGTGCCAACTTTGGTCGAGTTCGCATTATCAAGTTAGAACCACAAGATCACGACACTGCAATACGTAATTTGCACCGTGACGATAACAATCGTTTTAACCCCGAGAACGAAGGTTGGGTGGTTCGCTCATGGTTAGAACTGACGGATTGTCCTGACAGTTATATGTTACTGATGGATACCGGACCAGATGGCTTACCCGATCCCGCAACTGAACAACGCATCGCGTTACACAGAGGCGCACGTTTTGTGGTGGATACACAACGTTTGTGGCATGTAGTGGTGCATAATTCAGATTTTCCTCGATATGCACTCATAACAAGTCTTGAGAGCGGTCCTGCTCTTGACAGTTTTATTGCATCTCAACACGCGTAGTAAGAACTGCATTAGTTCTATGAGCGGCGATGTGCTGCTGCAAGTTCTGCAACCTCACGCATAATTCGAGCGATGTCAAAATCTTTTGGTGTATAGACAGCCGCAACACCTGCCTTTGTCATTCGCTCACGATCATCTTCTGGAATGATTCCACCGATGATGAGGGGAGCATCGACACCTGCCTCGCGCAGTAACCGAATCACGGTTGGCACTAGAGACAAATGCGAACCAGAGAGAATCGACAAACCAATGACATCTGGATCTTCATCGCGAGCGCTTGCGGCGATTTGTTCTGGCGTCAGGCGAATACCGCTATAGACAACTTCCATTCCAGAATCACGCGCAGCGACAGCGATTTGTTCTGCGCCATTGGAATGTCCATCTAGTCCGGGCTTGGCAACCAAGAACTTTGGTGGTCCACCAGGAATTGTTTTGACATATGCCGCAACATCAGCCAACGCTGTTGTGCGTCTGCCGACGGCAGCGCCCACGCCAGTTGGGGCTCTGAATTCGCCGAACACTTGGCGCAAAGCCTCTGACCATTCACCCGTCGTACCGCCAACTTGAGCGAGCGCGATGGAGGGCTCCATGATGTTGTCCCCGCTCTGGGCTGCAGCGGTGAGCGCAGACAATGCGGCTGTGACTGCCTGATTGTCGCGGTTGGCACGCCACGCTACGACATCGGCAATTGTCTCTTTTTCAACTTCGGGGTCAACTTTTAAGATGTTGTCCGCGCCACCAAGCGGAGACTTTTCGGTCTCAGTAAACGAGTTGACTCCAACAACAATCTGGTCACCGCTCTCTATTGCGCGAGTTCGCTCAGCCATTGAACTGACGAGTCGTCCCTTGAGTTCGTCAACAGCGTTGAAAGCGCCACCGAGTGACAACACATCTTGAAGTTCGGTCCATGCGGCTTCGTATAATTCTGAGGTGCGGGCCTCAATGACATGTGATCCGTCAAAAATGTCTTCGTGTTCGAGAAGATCTGTTTCGAAAGCCAGTACTTGCTGCATACGCAACGACCACTGTTGATCCCACGGACGAGGCAAGCCAAGCGCTTCGTTCCATGCTGGCAACTGCACACTTCGGGCACGCGCATTTTTTGACAATGTCACTGCCAGCATTTCAAGAACAATGCGCTGTACGTTATTTTCTGGTTGTGATTCAGTGAGACCCAGCGAGTTCACTTGAACGCCATATCGAAAACGGCGTGCCTTAGGGTCTTGCACGTTGTAGCGTTCGCGCGCAATTCGGTCCCAGAGTTGGGTAAAAGCACGCATCTTGCAGACCTCGTCCACAAAGCGAATTCCGGCATTTACAAAAAATGAGATCGAGCCAAAGACTTGGTCGAATTGGTCATCATTAACTTGTCCACTTTCGCGCACAGCATCAAGAACATCGATTGCAGTAGCAAGTGAGAATGCAATCTCTTGCACGGGTGTGGCACCAGCTTCTTGCAGATGATACGAACACACATTCATCGGGTTCCACTTAGGAGCGTTGTTGGCACACCATGCCACCATGTCAACGATGAGACGCTTTGATGGCGCTGGCGGAAAAATATATGTACCACGAGATAGGTATTCCTTGACGATGTCATTTTGCGTTGTGCCACGCAGCTGAAGGGGCGTGACATCTTGTTCTTGTGCGTTAGCAATGTAGAGGGCGAGCAACCATGCAGCGGTGGCATTAATTGTCATGGACGTATTCATTTGTGCAGGCGGAATACCGTTGAGCAACGTGCGCATATGTCCAAGATGCACGACTGGAACTCCGACCTTGCCGACTTCACCGTTGGCTAGTTCGTGATCAGGGTCGTATCCAGTTTGCGTCGGGAGATCAAAAGCAATCGAAAGACCAGTCTGTCCTTTGGCCAAGTTGGTGCGGTACAACTCATTTGAAGCGTGCGCCGTGGAGTGTCCGGAGTATGTCCGAATCAACCATGGGTCATCATGTTTGGGCTTGTCAGTGGATGCCACCCCGTAAGTATGGCAACGCTTAGGTGGTTTTCACTATCTTGGCTGGTGTAACGCCGGCTGGGGTAAGGGCCAGTTCGAGACGTTTGAGATAGTCGCGACGAGGCAGTTCAGTGGCTCCAAGGCTTTGGAGATGTTCGGTCCACCACTGTGTATCAAGAAGAGTCATCTCGGCCATTTGCATTGCGCCGACTAGAGCCATCAGCGCAACTTTGGAAGCATCGCGGCGTCGATGAAACATCGACTCACCCGCAAAGAATCCGTCAACACGAATGCCATATAAGCCACCGACGAGTTGGTCGTCTTGCCACACTTCGACACTGTGCGCCCAACCCAGGTCATGTAGCCGACAGTACGCCTCAATGAACTCCTCTGTGATCCAGTTGCCCTCTTTGTGAGTATTGGAGCAAGCAATCATGACATCACGAAATGCCTGATTAAAAGTGGTGCGCATTGAGCGAGCGCTCTGACGCATTGAGCGAGTAACTCGGAAGTCGCTGAGTTCAAGAATTCCGCGCTCAACTGGCGACCACCATCCCAAAACAGATTGCTGATGATCGAGATACATCGGAAACATGCCGTGCTTGTAGGCATCAATAATTGTCGCTGGGGCGAGATCGCCACCAATACAGACAACGTCGTCGTTCGGGTCCCACTCGTGGGCCTCTGGAAAGTTCCAGTGATTTAGTCCAACATCTTGGGGAGGTGTTGGTTGCATATGAGCAGTCTGACGAGTGCTGGTTTACTCAGTACGTGTAGAAGCCTGCGCCCGTCTTGCGCCCAAGTTTTCCGGCGGCCACGAGACGACGCAATGTTGGCACTGCTGCATAGTTGGGGTCTGCAAATTCAGCGTAGAGAGCATCAAGAATCGAAACAGATGTGTCAAGCCCAACGAGATCGAGCAGAGCAAATGGCCCCATCGGGAAGTTGCAGCCGCCTTTCATGGCTGTATCGATGTCTTCCATTGATGCAGTTCCGGTTTCCCAAATGCGTACAGCGTTATTGAGATACGGAAACAACAACGCATTGACAATAAAGCCAGCACGGTCTTTCACTTGAACGCCGCTTTTGCCACACGCAGCAACAAATGCATTTGCTGCTGTCATGGTTTCATCTGATGCAGTGATCGGACGCACGACTTCGACAAGTGGCATTGCTGTTGCCGGATTAAAAAAGTGAATACCGCATACCTGTGAAGGACGCTGTGTGGCCATTGCCATGTCAACGACCGACAAGGTGCTGGTGTTCGTTGCAATTATTGCTGAAGGCTTCACGATGGTGTCTAGTTCAGCGAATAGTTGTTTTTTCACGGCCAGATCTTCGACAACTGATTCAATAATGAGATCGCAATTAGCAAGATCAGAAAGCTTGGCAGTTGCGCTCAGACGCGACAAGATATTTGCTTTGTCCTCGGCTGTAATTTTTTCGCGCTGTACCTGCTTATCGAGTCCTTTGGTGATACTGGCGATCATCGCGTCGGCAGCAGATGCACTGCGTGAGCGAACGATGACTGTGAAGCCTGCTTTGGCTGCAACTTCGGCAAGACCGGAGCCCATGATTCCGGAGCCCAGGATGGCGACTGTGGAGATTGTGTTTGCTGTGTGTTGTTCTGACATTTGATTGAGAGTAACAATCCAGACACCTTTGTCCTCTACCGTGTGTCGCATGGACTCACTTGCCCCCGAAAGACTGGTTCCCCTTGAAGCCGTTCACAACTTCCGTGACATTGGTGGCTACCTTGGCCAATCTGGTCTCAGCGTCAAGAGGGGCGTCTTGTATCGGGCCGATGGGCTGTATCGGCTCACGGCGAGCGATATCGAGGTGATCCGAGCATTGGGTATTCAAACCGTGATCGATCTGCGTTCTGCGGAGGAACTGCACAACGTCGGCACTTTTCCGCAGGATGTCATTGAGGTGAATTTTCATCATGTTCCCATCATCGACTCCACATGGCAGCACAGTGATGTTCCGGACTTCGACGAAGACACTGATTTCTTGATGTGGGCGTACACGCAGATGTTGTCAGAAGGTGCCGCCCAGTTTCAGCGAGCATTCTCCATTATTTCTGATTGGCCGCAAATGCCGTTGGTGTATCACTGTGCTGCTGGCAAAGACCGCACAGGCCTATTGACGATGTTGTTGCTCGGAGTTCTTGGCGTTGACGATGACGTGATTGTGCGCGATTATGCATTGTCCGAACCAGCGATGTTGCGAATGATGGAGTGGGCACGCACTGAGTATCCAGATCTTGAAACACGTATGTCGGCTTCGCCAAAGTATTTTCTGTCAGCAAATCCACGCGCTATGACGAACCTAATCCAGAATTTGCGTGAACAGCATGGAGACTTTAACGGGATCGCTGCTTCACTTGGAATCACTGAAACAGCAATTGAATCGCTGAAATCAATGATGTTGATTGCGAACTAACGCAACGATTTATTTTTCTGCAATTGTCACAGATGTAATTTTTACTGCACGACTCGGAGCACCACCGAGTTGACCACTGCCAGCGTTGAGGTCGAGAATCGCCTTGGCGACATCGAGACCTTTGCTGATTTTGCCAAACACAACGTATGTCCCTTGGATATTGAGAGAAGATGCCTTTGGTCCGGTGACGATGAAGAATTGTCCGCCAGCGCTGTTTGGCTCGCCAGTGCGTGCCATCACGATGTCGCCTTCGGTGTATGTGTAACCGTTGCCTTCGTCTTCGATGGTGTAGCCAGGATCATCAGTATTTGATTCACCGCCACCCTGAATAATGTCGAGGTTGAGGTCTGTTCTAAAAATAAATGAACCGTCGTAGTACTTGTATCGCGACAAGGTGACAAAGTTATTGACAGTCTTTGGGGTTTTGGTCGTGTCAAGAGCAATCTCGATTGCGCCTTCTGACGTGTTAAAGGTTGCCGTATATGACTTTTTGGCATCAATACACATTGGCGGTGCCTTTGTAAAGTTTGTCGTGCGAACTGCCGTGCCGTCTGCCGCTGGGCATTTTGTGTCGCCCTCAATTTGCTCGCCTGGCGTGGTGGACAATGTGGGAGTCAGGGAGGCAATCGTGGTGTCTGATGCCGCGACCGTGGTGTCAGTAGTGCTTGTGGAATCAGTCGTAATGAAGAATTTCGACACTGCCCACAAAGCAAGAATGGTGAGTGGGATGCCGATTCCGTAGCGGATCACCCGTTGCTTAATAACGGCATTTCTTTGTGCTTTTTGGCGCCCTTCACGAGCGAGATTGCGGTTGACCTTCTTGCGTTCGCGTTTATCTGTTCCCATGAACTCTGCAGGCTATCGCCTCGCCGATAACCTGATTAATTGGTGGCAACAATCGTTCAAAAATATGGCGGTACTTCGGTAGCCGACCCAGACCGCATTAAGGCGGTGGCCGCCCATGTGGCGACCTCGGTCGCCGAGGGCAATCAGGTCGTGGTTGTGGTCTCAGCAATGGGCAAAACGACAGATAACTTGCTGGCGCTTGCTCAACAGGTATCAAGCATTCATCCTGTGCGCGAACTTGACATGTTGCTCACAACTGGCGAACGCATTTCAATGGCGCTGATGTGCATGGCGCTCGCTGACGTCGGAGTAGACGCCGTCAGTTTCACTGGTTCACAAGTGGGCATTATTACCGATACGGCCCACACCAAGGCAAAGATCATTGAAGTCAAAGCAGATCGCGTGCGTGAAGCCGTGGCACTGGGCAAAGTTGCTGTTGTCGCAGGTTTCCAGGGTGTCTCTATCGAACGCGAGATCACAACATTGGGTCGGGGCGGCAGCGATACAACGGCAGTTGCTCTAGCCGTGGCTATGAACGCAGATGTTTGCGAGATCTATACCGATGTCACTGGTGTGTTTTCGGCCGATCCGCGCATTGTGCCAATGGCCCGCAAACTTACACATCTACAATTTGAAGAAATGCTCGAGATTGCCGGAGCAGGCAGCGCTGTTCTTGCACTTCGGGCAGTTGAGTTTGCGCGCCGACACGGCGTGCCAATTCATGTGCGTTCGAGTTTTACGTGGGAGCAAGGAACATGGATATCAGACGTTTTGTCAGAAGGAGAATCCACAATGGAAGAGCCAGTCATTTCGGGTGTTGTACACGATGCAGCCGAATCAAAAATCACAATACGCAGTGTGCCAGACAGGCCAGGCGTGTCTGCGGCACTTTTTGAACCGCTTGCTGCGGCCAATATCAACGTGGACATGATTGTGCAAAATACGTCTAAAGAAGGATCGACCGATGTGTCTTTTACTGTTCCAAAGTCCGAACTTCAGCGTGCCGAAAAAATCGTGCAGCAAGTTGCTAAAGAAATTGGTGCTCAAGATGTCACAAGCGAATCAGATATTGCCAAAGTATCGCTTGTCGGTGCTGGCATGAAAACTAGCCCCGGAATCGCAGCGCAGATGTTTCGCGTGTGTGCCGAGAACGATGTCAACATTCACATGATCTCAACGAGCACGATCCGAGTGTCCGTGGTGGTGGCAGCCTCTGATATGGAACGTATTGTCAGGGCATTACACACTGCTTTTGGTCTGGACGGCGACACTGCGTATTCCGCACCTTTGCCAATACGCAAGTAATAATGGATGTATGAGCAGTCATCGTCCGCATCTCACTCCCTGGAAAGCTGCCGGAAAAAGAACAGAGCGCGGAACAACCGCAGATCAAGTCGTGCGCGATACGGGTTGGATATTTAATAACGAAACTGGTAACACGCTCACGCTCGAGCAGTTCGTCGAAACTGGTAACGCAGAAGTAGATAAGTACTTACGACGCTTTGGCTTGATGGCCACTGCAGGCAGTAAAAGCATTGTTGAGATCGGCTCTGGCATCGGTCGCATGACGGCTGCCTTGACGAATGTGTTTGAGACTGTGGTGGCAACTGATATTGATGCTGCATTTCTTGAACGTTGTCGCGAAACAGTGGCAAAGTTTGGCAACACATCAACATTGCGCACTTCGCATATTGCCGATGGGCGCACTATTGCGCTGCCATCTCAAAGTGTCGACGTTGTGTTTTCTTACATCACTCTGCAGCACTGCAAACACGATGATGCCTTGGCTCTCACGGCTGAGGCGTACAGAATCGTCAAGCCAGGTGGGCGACTGATTCTGAATTACCGCACATGGGTGTTGTCAGACGCGTTCCTTATTCCGTTAAGCGCAATCATGCGAGTGTTGTGGCACACGCCCGTCATCGGTGAGCCGCTGTCTCGATGGCGATGGTCAACGCGCCTGGGGTGGCAGGCCAATCGCCTGAGCCCACGACAGGTGTATGCCCATCTTGAGTCACTCGGTGTGCAACTCGAGACGCCGAAGGCTTTTTCGGGGGGTATTCGGGCACGACGACCAGTCAGTATTGGGGCAACGCAAGTTTTGCAAGATGAGTTTCCGATGGGCAATAAAAGTCATTGGTGGCTAGTTGCTCATCGCAGTTAGCCTGACATACCTATGCGCGTCGGAGTAGTTGGAGCAACAGGACAAGTCGGAACCGTGATGCGCGCACTCCTAGAGCAGCGCAATTTTCCGATGACAGAGTTACGTTTTTTTGCATCTGCTCGGTCAGCCGGAAAATCGTTGCAATGGGGTGACCGATCAATCGTGGTGGAAGACGCAGACCTTGCCGATCCAAGTGGTCTAGACATTGCGCTGTTCTCGGCCGGGGCAACATCGTCTCGTGTTCTTGCGCCTCGGTTTGCTGCTGCTGGTGTCATTGTGATCGATAATTCAAGTGCATGGCGCATGGATCCCGATGTTCCGCTCGTCGTGAGTGAAGTAAATCCGTACGAAGTACACAATTTAAAAAAAGGCATTATCGCTAATCCCAATTGCACCACGATGGCGGCAATGCCCGTACTCAAACCACTTCATCAAGAAGCAGAACTCGTTCGCATGGTTGCCAGCACATACCAAGCAGTGAGTGGTGCCGGAGTTTCTGGTGTTGAGGAACTGTCTTCGCAAGTGTTGGCCGTTGCCGCCGAGGCAGCAGCGCTTGCGTTTGATGGCTCTGCTGTCAAGATGCCAACACCAATTAAATTTGTCCGACCAATCGCATTCAACGTGCTGCCATTTGCTGGTTCGCTCGTCGACGACGGTGAAGGAGAAA
This sequence comes from Actinomycetes bacterium, assembly GCA_014190235.1. Taxonomy (GTDB): domain Bacteria; phylum Actinomycetota; class Acidimicrobiia; order Acidimicrobiales; family Ilumatobacteraceae; genus UBA2093. Next base: position 18,976 of record BJGC01000017.1, read on the forward strand.
CAGACGAAGAAAAAAAACTCCGTAACGAAACTCGCAAGATCTTAAATATCCCAGATTTGTTAGTGTCCGGAACGTGTGTACGAGTACCTGTTTTTACGGGGCACTCACTATCTCTTAATCTTGAGTTCTCGCGATCAATCACTGCGGCACGCGCAACTGAACTATTGGTCACTGCGCCTGGTGTGCAAGTTGTTGATATTCCGACGCCGTTACTTGCGGCTGGTGCTGATCCGAGTTTTGTTGGTCGGATTCGTCAAGATTCTTCGGTGTCTGGCAATCGTGGGCTTGCTCTGTTTGTCTCAAACGACAACTTGCGTAAAGGTGCGGCGCTAAATGCTGTGCAAATTGCTGAATTACTGATTCGTTAGAACGTCCGCATTCGTCGGTAGTCCCTCTTGGTAGACGTCACCATCTAACACCATGGTTACTGCACGACGCAGACGAAGAGCATCAAGGGGTTTAATGATCCAGCCGTCTGCTCCGCTGCGGCGCGCAAGATGAACATCGGCAACGCGGTCAAGCAACATCAGAACCGGAACCATTGGTGCGTTGCCGCTGCTGTGGTCGAGACGAAGGTTCATGGCTACGGCCGTAGCGCCCATTGAGCCCGATTGCAGATCGAGGATTGCAAGATCGGGTGTGTGAGTTTTGACGGCGGCACTTACATCACGCCCATCACTGACGACAGTGAAAGATGTTGATGGCGTTCCGAGGATGGCAACAACTTCATTCAGGATCCATTGGGCATCGGTAGCAAGAAGAATGTGCACGCCACAACTCTACTGTTGTGCAGCGCTAGGGCGCTAGTAGCGAAGCCGCTATATCGGTGATTCCGTCTAGGTCAATAATGTCGGCGGACCGTTCGGCAACGCGAATACATGATGCTGATGTGAGGCCAAGCATAAATTGCGCGAGTTGGGCATCGGCCTGCTCGGCTTCGGAATGGAGTTGAGCCAGATTGCGCCATAAGTCACCATCGGGATCTTGTACATGCGTGAGCGCAACCTCGGCTGCAGTATCACCAAACCGTGGGGGCATCCGATTGGCAATGACAAGATCGATCGCAATGTTGTTGCGTTGCAAACCATCAGCAAAGTACGAGGCTTCCTCAAGGGTGTCGGAGCGAGCCGACGCGACCAAAACAAATGAAGTCACGGAACCACGAAGCAGCGTCGCGCTCTGTCTTGCCCGCTGGCGAAAGCCGTCCTCCATGCCGGCGAAAGCTTGCAGAAACGCGATGGCATCGTCAAGAGCCGCCGCACCGACAATTTTTCCAGCGGTGCGAACTACTGGTTGTAGCGCAGTTGATATGAGTTTCATTCCGGTGAGCGTGGGTGAGATGAGCAATCGGAAAAGTCGATGCTCTAAGAAACGAGCGAGGCGCTCGGGTGCTTCGACAAATGCAAGTGCAGATCGCGTTGGTGGTGTATCAACAATTACAAGGTCAAAGCGATCGTCGCCCTGTAGCGCGAGCAGACGTTCAGCGGCAATATAGTCACGGGTTCCGCTGAGTGATCGCGACACATTGCGATAGAAAGTGTTGTTTAGTATTTCGGTCACTTGTTCGGCGTCACTTGCAAATTGTGTCACCAGAGAATCAAATGTTTCTCCGACATCAAGCATGGTTGCCCACATCTGACCACGACCGATTTGTTTTACCAGAACTGGCTCATTGCCAATCTCGTCACGCAGACCAATTGCATCTGCAAGTCGTCGAGCAGGATCAATTGTGATGACGATGGCGCGACGGCCGATCTGTGCGGCCGAAAGAGCGAGTGCTGCTGCAATTGAAGTTTTGCCAACGCCACCGGTTCCGCAGCAGACCACCACTGATTGAGTACGCAAGATTTGTTCAAGGCTCATGGCAGCGTCGCAATCGCAGATTCGAGCGTCGGTGTGAGTTCGAGACAAATCGACGCACTGTTTGAGAGTCGGGGTAGTCGAAGTTGTGGCAGCGGTAATTTCTGCGTGAGTAGAGCACATGCAAGTTCGTGTCGTTGTTGTCTGTTGCGTCGATATAACAGCGCCTCATTGAGTTCGGAGTTGCCTGTGCTGTTTTTGGGTAACGATTCATCGTCAATACCGTTGAGCACCACTGGTCCAAGCGCGACGCCAATCTGGTCTTCAATCTCAAATGCTGTGTCAATGAGTTCTGACACGGGTGTCAACTCTGGTGTCGACACCATCATCACTCGACATCGCGCAGGGTCCGCGAGCATATTGAGAATCTCGATTGCTTGCGTATGAATTGGTCCACCGCGCACCGCTTGACGCAATGACAATGGTGCACGCAGCAATCCAATGGTTTGTCCTGCAGGTGGACCATCAACAATGATGAGGTCCCAGTCACCTGTTTGTTCGAGTTGTTTGATCTTGCCCAGAATTAAAAGGTCATCAATTCCCGGAGCGGTGGAGGCCACTAAATCCACGATCCCGGCTGCCAATAAGCGTCGTGAGACTCGTCCAAGACCTAGGGAATCGAAATAATCTGCCAGTGCAGCACCAGGCGTGATGGCTAACCTTTCAACCTTCGGGTCAAGGCCCACAACAGGGTTTTTGCCTTCAATTTCAACCAAAAGGGTGTGAAGTCCGACACCTGTCGCCGCCTGCGCAAGTGCGGCGGCCACGGTCGATTTCCCAACGCCGCCTTTGCCCGCCACAATGAGTACACGCGATGCGCTGAGAAAGTGTCGTGTATCCATCAATCGGAGGCCTTAGTGCGCAGAATAGTAAGCATCACCATGATGCTGGGCTTGGCAGTTCCAGTGTTGTCGACAATCGTTAGCGTACTTGTTTCGTCGCATGTGGCGCACGCCGCCGAAGTTGTTGACGCCGTTACTGCACCGCATGTTGCTAATGGTGTCATATCTGCAACTGTTGCGCCTGATCTTGCGCTCGTTGATGTCGTAGAAGTGAGTGGGATTATTGACGAGATTGCTGTCGACGCAATCGAGCGCTCGCTTGAGAAGGCAACGAAGAATCAATCCCAAGCAGTCATCTTGCAACTCAACAGTCGAGGGGCGGTCGTGAGTCGTGCGCGCATGACAGAACTTCTAGAAACAATCAAGACATCAACTATTCCAGTTGCAGTGTGGGTGGGGCCCTCAGGCGCGCGTGCCTACGGAATGCCTGCACAAATACTTGCGGTGGCAGACGTGACAGCAATGGCTCCTGGCTCACGCATCGGACGCATCGGTGTTCCGCTCAAAGTGAATGGTTCGAATATTTCATTTGGTGCAGCAGATGAAGTTCTCGGAACACAAACTCTTGGTTTCTTGGAGGCTCGTGAACAAGGTGCTCTGAAGTTTGCAACTGATGATCGAGGTGTTCCGGTTTTGCGAAATATGTTGTACGTGCTTGACGGCGTTACGGTCAAAGGTGCCGCGCTTGACACAGTCGCTGACTCTATTGATGCAAATGGTCAGGTAGTGCGAGAAGCAACCACGGTTCGATTCTTTAAACTAGGACTCGTACCACGACTGTTGCATACGGTGGCGAGTCCGCCATCAGCGTTACTACTACTCACTATTGGTCTTGCTCTTTTGATTTTTGAGTTTTTTACTGCCGGCATCGGTATTGCTGGCGTGGTCGGAGCAGTGTGTCTCATTCTTGGTGCACTCGGTGCCGGAGCGTTGCCTCTTAACGGTGTTGGTCTTGTACTACTCCTCTTGTCAATGGTCGCGTGTGCCGTTGACGTACAGGTGGGTGTTCCTCGGGTGTGGACTGGTGTCGGATTAACAATGTATTCGGCATCGACCTTTTTGCTATTTAATTCTGTTGATGGTCTGACGATGCGGCCGTCATGGATCACTTTGTTGGTATGCATCGGAGGTCTAGCACTCACTTTCATCGTCGGAATGCCATCAATGACGCGCACTCGATTTGGCACACCAACGATTGGGCGTGACAACTTAATCGGAGCTCAAGGTATTACGGTCGGTGCGATTAACCCTGAAGGAACAGTTCGTGTCGATGGTGCTCAGTGGCATGCGCGCACCAACCGCGCCACTCCATTGAGCGACGCACAGCATGTTCGAGTGGCAGCAATCGATGGCATCACATTATTGATCGAGCCTCTTGAGGGCGCTGCACGCGATTATCGGGAAATGCGCAAGACGGACTCATCTGAAACTGCTGTGGAGTAAGCACTAATGTTTTTGTTAATCTTTGCTGTCATTATCGCAGTGCCATTGATTGAGATTTATTTTGTCGTCAAGATTGGCTCTGTTGTCGGTGTGATCCCAACCATTGCTCTGCTGTTTGTAATTTCAGTTTTTGGGTCGCGGGTGGTGAAGCATCAAGGCTTGCGAGTGTGGCGCAAATTCAACGAACAAGTGAGTAGTGGCCATGTGCCATCTCGAGAACTCATTGAAGGCGTTTGCTTATTGGTGGCTGGTGCACTCTTGGTCGCCCCCGGATTTTTTACAGATGCTCTGGGTTTCTTGCTCTTACTCCCACCGTTTCGACTTGTTGTTGTAAAAATTGTTGGTGCTCGAACCACAAATAAAGTCCAAGTTGTTCGTGCAACATACGACAGACCCGTGGTGGACATTAAAGAGCATCGCGACGACGACACTGGTCATGCAAACGGAGAACTAGGTCAGTGAGCACGCCGCGCAGCAGTGGTCCTGGCAAAGAAGAGTCATTTGATCCGCATACAGTGCCGATCAGTCAAGCCGCAACGGTATTGCTGGTGCGTGATGACGAGTTAGGCCTGGATGTATTTATGCTACGACGAACATTGTCTGCGGTGTTTGCGAGTGGAATGTATGTGTTCCCAGGTGGGCGAGTTGATAGCGCAGATTCTCACGAAGAACTTGGGGAAATCTGTGATGGACTCACCGACGAACATGCGAGTTCTCTTCTTCAGATTCCGCGCAACGGCCTGTCATTTTGGGTTGCGGCAATTCGTGAATGTTTTGAAGAAGCAGGCGTTCTTTTGGCAAGACATGCCGATACTGGAGAGGTCGTACGTTTTGATACTCCTGAGGTGATTGAACGATTCGAAGATGCCCGACATTTAGTACACGAAGGCGAACTCTCATTGACAGAACTCTGTCGCCGAGAAAATCTTCGCCTCACAACAGATGCAATTCACTATGTCAGCCACTGGATTACACCGGCTGGTGAACGTCGCCGTTTCGATACACGCTTCTTTGTTGCTCGTGCGCCACAAGCACAAGAACCCTTGCACGACGACGGCGAGACTATTGAAAGCCTGTGGGTGAAGCCACGCGAAGCACTCGGTCGCTTTGCATCAGGAGATCTGCAAATGTTGCCTCCAACAATCAGCAACCTTGAATTTTTGCTTGACTGTACGACAGCAGACGACGCTTTAGACGCAGCTCGTAAAGTTGGTGTGCCGCCAGTGATTGAGCCTCGTCTGCGACTGAACTCTGATGGCAAAGTGATTGCAGTTGTTATGCCAGATGAATCTGGCTACGACGAACTTGGCTAGCGACCGCGCACGCTCACTGCAACGACATCTTCAACGCGGGCCGTGCACCCAGACATTTCTGTTGCATCAGGAGTGTCGTCAATAATGCGTTGCGCAATTGCCAAAAAGACGCCAGCAGCTTTGCCAATGTTGGCGAGCACTACCGGTTCACCAGAGTCGCTGCCAGCAGCAACGGTTGATTCGATTGGCACTTGACCGAGTAGTTCGACGCCAATCTCGTTGGCCAGGGTTTGTCCGCCACCAGTGCCAAACAATGCGTATTGCGTGCCGTGATCACATTCGAAAGTGCTCATGTTTTCGATCACTCCGGCGACACGCAAAAAACTGCGGCGTGCCATGTCTGCTGCACGGATAGCAACTTTTTGGGCCGATACTGCAGGCGTTGTGACGATGAGCAAGTCCGTGCGCGGCAACATGCGAGCAAGCCCCATCTGCACGTCACCTGTTCCGGGTGGCATGTCAATGAGTAAATAATCAAGTTCTCCCCACTCAACATCATGAAGAAATTGCTCAACAGCTTTAGTGAGCATCAGGCCACGCCACATCAGCGCTGTACTTTCGTCTTCTACCAACATTCCCGTGGAGACAACTTTGAGCAGGCCTGAGCCGACAACGCGAACATTGGGAACAATCATTGGTTTTTCTCGACCGTCAACAGCTCGTGCTTGCAGGCGGTCAGGCATGCCGAGCATGCGCGGAATCGAGAATCCCCAAATGTCGGCATCTAACACACCAACGATTTTTCCGGCTTGGGCTAAAGCGGCGGCCAAATTGACTGTGACCGAACTCTTCCCGACGCCACCCTTGCCGCTGGCAATTGCCAAGATGCGTGTGTTGGCGGGGACTGCTGTATCGCTTGCTTGTTCTTTGGCGTTCCAGCGGGCGCGAGTCATGGCCGCAGTGCGTTCATCTGGGGTCATCTCGCCCCAATCGATGGTGACTTTGGTGATGGCCGGATGAGCGAGCAGGCGAGACTCAATGTCGTTACGGATCTGCACACGCAACGGGCATCCCTTAATCGTGAGTTTCATGGCGATGGTGACGAGTCCGTCAGTAAACGTGATGTCTCCGGCCATGCCAAGGTCGACGATATTGTCGCCTAGTTCTGGGTCGATGACGGCGCGCAACAACGAGCGGATGTCGTCAATGCTGGGGGCCGTGGTTTGGCTCACATATCTAGTGTACGGGGCTGTAGGGTGAAGGGTAGAAATATCGTCATAATCCCTAGCCAAGCCCTTGGAGGTTCCCATGATCACACTGACCGATGCAGCCGCAGTCAAAGTAGAGCAATTGCTTCTCGACGAAGGTGCCGCCGAAATGGCATTGCGCGTGGCCGTTAAGTCTGGCGGATGCTCAGGGTTTCAGTACGACATGTATTTTGATGGCGACATTGCCGCCGATGACATCGTCATCACATTTGGCGCAGTGCGAGTTGTTGTTGACCCAGCGTCTGCTCCGCTACTTGAAGGCGCAAGTCTTGACTTCAAAGACGGTCTTAACGAACAAGGTTTTGCAATCAGTAATCCCGGCGCCACACGTAGTTGTGGTTGCGGCAAATCGTTTAGCTGATTCCAGTTGCTGCGAGCAACACACTGCGCACTTCTTCTTCGTTGAAAATGGCGTCAAGTCGCGCCTGAAGAATGCCTTTGGAGTCGGTGACAAATAACGCTGGCTCATATGACATGTTGTATGCCTTCACTGCTGGAGCAGGAGTTGTTGCAGTCGAATCTGTGTACACATCAGCATGAATAAATACGACTGAGTCGCCAACATTTTTTTGTACGGCGATAAGTGCATCAAGAGCAGGTGCACATGTGCCGGTTTGGCAATACGCAGGTGTGCCTATGAGATACACGACAGGTTTTCCGGAGCGAAGCGCTTCGGTGAGTGTGATTGAATGAAATGGACAGGCCCCCTCTGTGCGGGTGCAAATTGGGTTGACGCCCTCGTTATTTAAAGTTGTTGGTGTATCAAATGGCGGTAACGCATCACCAACGAGTGGAATCCGTACTGCGGTGCGCTCCAGTATCTGAAACGCTGCACCATCTGATGGACCACCATCAACAACGAGCGAATAAATACCCGGAGTATCAACGGTGACGATGAATGGCCAGTACGGCTGCGGAACGCCTGTGGTGTGTTTGGTCGATGTCACGTGTTGGACGACAGTTTTACCAGAGGCAGTATCAACGACCTTGGCGGTGAGTATTTTGGGAAGCGATGTGTCTGCGTCAGTGAGGACACCCTTTTGAACGGCCAGTGAGATTGGCAAGCGAACAGTGCCTGGCACGAGGACATCGTTGGGAAACCGTTGCACGAGGGCCACGCTTTTGGGCAATGATGGGCCTGATCCGCCGCACGCACCCAAGGCAAAAGCACCGACGGTTGTGGTGCCTGCATAGATCAAAAAAGTGCGTCGTGAAAATGGCCGAAGAGATGTCATCACTGCAATCGTAGAGGGGGTGGTGACCTACAGTAAGAGGTATGGCCAAACAATCACCACCCGCAAGTCCGTATACCCCAGCCGTGCGAGCCGGAGACTGGATCATTGTGTCTGGTCAACTCGGCATCAAAGACGGCGCAATAGTGACGGGCGGTGTGGCAGCACAAACTGCTCAAGCAGTGGCAAACCTTAAGGCGCAACTCGCAACAATGGGAGCGTCGCTTAAAGATGTCAGCAAAACGCTGTGCTTTCTTACTGACATGGACACGTTCGCTGCATTTAACGAAGCGTATGTCGCTGGATTTGGAGACAGCCGCCCTGCGCGCAGCACGATTGGAGTCGCTGCATTGCCGTTTAATGGTGATGTTGAGATTGAGGCATGGGCGTACAAGCCAGTACGCTAATTAACATGCCAGGCGTCGTCATTATCATCCTTGTGTTACTTGCCTTCCCCGTTGTGGTTGGTTTGTCAACTGCTGCTCTCGCAGCGCTCATCGGACATTTCTTGTATTCAGATGCAGAGACTCGCCACGAAGGCAGTGAACTACTCGAGACCAACGTCTAGTTGTTAGAAACGACGCCGTTGGTAGCGATGCACCGGTTTGACCGGAAGAGCAAGAGACTGAGTTGGAAGATTCTGTCGTACGCGTTGCAAAGAATTCGGCGTGATTATCCACTTGATCGGGGGAGAACTCCCGATGAATTACGTCAAGCCACTGGCGCCACCATCACACCCGCCGGAATTGGTGGCAAAAAGGCACTGCAATTATGGAGAGATGTGTTGGCACCGGCATGTATCACGGTTGATCATCCCAGATTTATGGCGTATGTGCCGTCCGCCCCAACAGAAGCAGCAGGGTTATTTGATGTTGCAGTGTCTGCGGCAAATGTTTACGCAGGCTCATGGCAAGAGGGTTCTGGTGCAGTATTTGCCGAGAACGAAGCACTGCGTTGGCTTGCCGATGTTGCTGGATTTTCTATCACCGCTGGCGGTGTATTTGTCAGTGGCGGAACCGCTGGCAACTTGTCGGCACTGATTGCTGCGCGCTGGAACTGGCGTCATCACGCCAACGGAGTTTTTGACAATGTGCGTGGCGCAATTGTTGCATCGCGTGGTGCACATTCGTCTATTTCTCAATCTGCTCGAGCAATGGATGTTGATGTGATGTGGGTAGATACAGATACACGCGGACGCATGACCGGCGTTGCGACACAGTCCGCTATTGACGCCATGTCTGAGCACGACAAGTCAAGAGTCTTTGCGATTGTTGCAACAGGCGGAACAACAAATATTGGAGTTGTTGATGATTTAACTGGTGTTGGCGAGTGCGCGCGCAATTTAAATACATGGTTTCATGTTGACGCTGCATACGGTGGCGCAGGGCTGATCGCCCCCACCGTCAGGCATTTGTTCAACGGAATTGAGCATGCCGATTCTTTTATTGTTGACCCACATAAATGGTTGTTTGCCCCCTTTGATTGCTGTGCCTTGTTGTACGCCAATCCTCAGATTGCACGTGCAGCACACACGCAACACGCCGAGTATCTCGATGCACTACACCAAGATGATGAGTGGAATCCATCTGACTATGCGCATCATTTGTCCCGACGTGCACGTGGATTACCATTCTGGTTCAGTTTGGCAACATATGGTACCAATGAGTATCAGCGTTCAGTAGAAGTCACACTTGATATCACGCGTGCTGCAGCACGGCAGATTTCTGAGCATCCAGATCTTGAACTAGCAATGGATCCCGAACTCAGTATCGTGATGTTTCGTCGTGTTGGATGGTCTGTCGATCAGTATTACGCGTGGTCTGACAAAGTTCTCAATGATGGAGTGGCGTTCGTAACACCTACAACATGGCACAATGAAGTGATGTTGCGACTCTGTATCGTGAACCCACTTACGTCTGCTCAAGATATTGCCATTGTGCTCGGAACCCTGAAATAATTCTATGAACACGCAACACGCAGACCTTTTGATTACCAATGCGGATCTCGTCGCCACTGTTGACGAGGCACGTCGCGAAATACCCGGTGGGTGGGTGGCCATCACAAACGGTTTCATCTCGGGGCTCGGAGGCGTGCACGATGCACCACCACTGGCGACACAGATCATCGATGCGCGCGGCTGCTTGGTTACTCCTGGTCTCATTAATACGCACCATCACATGTACCAAAACTTGACACGAGCATTTCCGCCAATGACAAATGCAGCATTGTTTGGGTGGCTGCAAACCTTGTATCCACTCTGGAGTGTTCTTGATGAAGAAGGCGCGCATGTCTCGGCATGGGTTGGCCTGGCTGAACTCGCTCTCTCTGGCTGCACAACATCAACGGACCATTTGTATTTGCATCCCCGTGGTGGTGGAGATTTATTGTCGGCCGAAATCGAAGCAGCGCAGGACCTCGGAATCCGATTTCATCCCACTCGTGGATCAATGTCTTTGTCGCAAAAAGATGGTGGATTACCGCCTGACAATGTGGTTCAAGATGATGATGTGATCTTGGCTGAGTCTCAAACGGCGGTTGAGCGGCATCACGATCGCAGTCATGGTGCAATGGTGCGCATTGCGCTTGCCCCGTGTTCGCCTTTTAGTGTCACAAAATCCTTGATGATTCGGTCGGCAGAACTTGCTGAAAAACTGAATGTTCGTCTTCATACACACTTCGCAGAAAACGTCGAAGACGATGATTTCTCTTTGCGGATGTTTGGATGTCGCCCGTTTGAGTATTTGCGAGACGTGGGTTGGCTGAGTGATCGCACATGGGTGGCGCATTGTGTCATGCCTAATCACGATGAGATTCAAGCTCTGGGTGCAGCCGGAATTGGTGCTGCGCATTGTCCCAGTAGCAACATGATTATTTCTTCTGGCATTGCACCGATTATCGAATTACGAGCTGCTGGTGTGCATGTTGGGCTTGGAGTAGATGGTTCGTCATCTGCTGACTGTGCTTCTTTATGGATGGAAGCGCGTGAAGCAATGCTGTTGGCAAAGTTGCGCAGTGGCGCTGGTGCGGCTGATGCGCGCATGGCACTTGAATGCGCCACCATCGGAGGTGCTGGTTGTTTGGGTCGTCTCGGCGAGATCGGGAGTCTGCAGATTGGGGCGGTTGGAGATGTTGCTGTGTGGTCACTGCAGGGCGTGCGGTTTGCAGGAGCAATCGCTGACCCGATTGAGGCCTGGATGCGCTGTGGCCCGATCAGCGCAAGAGACACCATCGTGCACGGTCGCACAATTGTTCGCAACGGCGAACTTGTGAGCACCCGGGTTGATGAAATGCTCAGCATTCATCGTCGAATCGCAACCAAGATGCAGCGACTCGCTGACTAATCGTTTCTGTTATGCATGCATTTTGGTTAAGCCTCGCTGTTATCTTCGTGGCTGAATTGGGCGATAAAAGTCAACTCATGGCGCTGGCATTTGCCACTCGCTATCGCACTCTGCCAGTGCTGATTGGTATTACGACAGCGACCGCACTTGTTCATTTGTTCTCTGTTGTTATTGGTGATGTGCTTGGTTCTGCCATTCCTGAAAAACCAATAGCAATTGTCGCAGCAATTTCGTTTCTCTTTTTTGGTCTATGGACATTGCGTGGCGATGAACTCTCCGCTGGCGACAAAGAACGCGCCGCAATACCGGCCAAGCACGTCATCATTGCCGTCGGAACAGTCTTTTTCTTATCAGAGCTTGGCGATAAAACAATGTTGGCGACAATCACACTGGCAACTCGTCATGGCATCTGGGGGACCTGGCTTGGCTCAACTGTCGGAATGGTTGCTGCCGATGCACTTGCAATCATTATTGGTCGTGCTCTCGGCGCACGGTTGCCAGAAAAGGCTCTTCGTATTAGCGCAGCCGTTCTGTTTTTTGTTTTTGGTGCACTCTTGTTAATTGATGCATTAAATTAACAACGAATTACGAGCCCCAGCGAGATTGTCCGAATCGGTATCCGACGCTTCGAACGGTCTGAATCAGGTTTGCGTGCTCTTCGCCCAACTTTGCACGCAAACGCCGAACGTGCACATCAACTGTGCGCGCTCCACCGTAGTATTCGTAACCCCACACTCGTGAGAGCAGCATCTCGCGCGAAAATACCTTGCCAGGGTTTTGCGCTAAGAACTTCAAAAGTTCGTATTCCATATATGTGAGATCAAGCGGGTGGTTATTGAATGTCGCCTGGTATGTCTCGAGATTGAGCGCGAGACCTCCGTGTTCGATGAGTTCAGGTCTTGTGCCGCCGACTGATTGCCACAACAAGTGACGCAGTCGCGCTTCAAGTTCGCGCGGATGAAATGGTGTGAGACAGAAGTCCTCATAGAGGTCATCTCGCAATTCAAGGTCAGCGAGCTGTGCTCCGGATACCAGCACCACCACAGGCGAAACGGGGGTGTCACGTTTACGCAGAGAGCGAGCGAATAACCACGCAGCCTCTGGGTCTTCGTCGCACACGATGATTGCGCCTGCCCAACCCTTGGCCGGTTCATTGCGCGTTGCCTCGTCTGTACTAGACACTGCTTTCCAGCGATAACCAGAAAGGTCGAGCATCCGCGCCAAATCAGTCGGCGGTGGATCTGGATAGACCACCAGCATTTCTAGAGCGTTTGCCACCATGGTCTTAGATGGATTTCAGATAACGGGTGAGTTCGTATGGTGTGACTTGGGTCTTGTAGGCGCGCCACTCAGATCGTTTGTTGCGCAAGAACCATTCAAAGATGTGCTCGCCAAGCGCCTCAAGCACGAGTGACGACTGCTCCATAATCTGCAATGAATCAGACAGTGATTGCGGAAGTTGATCGATACCGAGTTTGAGCAAGACATCATCATCCATCTCGAATAGGTTGGCGTCAGCCTCGGGCGCAAGTTCGTATTCTTCGCGGATTCCCTTGAGTCCAGCAGCCAAAATAACAGAGAAAGCCAAATACGGATTACATGCTGGGTCAGGAGAGCGGTATTCAATGCGCGTGGCACTTGCGTTGCCGCGTTTAGCAATAGGGACACGAATCAAACCACTTCGGTTATTGCGCGCCCACGAGATGTGGACTGGCGCTTCAAAACCAGGAACAAGGCGTTTGTAACTATTGACGGTCTGATTAGTGACCGCTGTTATTTCTGCGGCATGACGCAAAAGGCCTGCCATAAACTGTTTGGCGATTGGCGACAAGTTATACGGATCAGATTCGTCATAGAAGGCGTTGTTTTCGCCAGAGAATAACGACAAGTGCAGGTGCATGCCGGAGCCCTGTACGCCCTCAAGAGGCTTTGGCATAAAAGTTGCATGCACATTATGCATCGCAGCAATTTCTTTGACGACCATCCGAAAGGTCATCACGCTGTCTGCCATTGACAGCGCATCAGTGTGTCGTAGATCTATTTCTTGTTGGCTCGGTGCGTCTTCGTGGAAAGAATATTCAACAGGAATTCCCATCGTTTCGAGTGTGCGGATTGTCTCTTTGCGCATCGACGATGAGACATCGTTGCTTGTGAGATCAAAGAATCCGCCTTCGTCTAACGGGACAGGCTTTTGACCAGCGACGGGTGGTTCGAAATAGAAATACTCCATGTCTGGAGCAACAAGAAATTCAAAACCTTGAGCCCGAGCAGCATCAAGATTGCGACGCAGTACTTGTCGAGGGTCTCCACGAAACGGTGTTCCGTCTAAATTGTGAATGTCACAGAACACTCTTGCTTCTGCACCTTTGGCGTCTACCCATGGCATAACTTCAAACGTGTTGGGATCAGGGATTGCCAGTACATCGCTTTCTTGTAGTCGGCTGAACCCATCGATAGATGAACCGTCAAAAGTCATGCCGTCATTGAGCGCATTTTCTAGTTCCGCTGGACTAATAGCGAAACTCTTAAGATTTCCGAGAACATCGGTAAACCACAGGCGAACGAGTCGAACGCCACGTTCTTCGACTGTTCTGAGGACATAATCGCGTTGCTGATCAAGCATGGGAGGCATCCTTCTAGTGTGCCGTGAAATTTAGTAAATCAGTCACACACCGTTTCGAGGATGAGACGCGTGACTGTGTAAGGGTCACAGTTGGCATTTGGGCGACGGTCTTCGGCGTAACCCTTTTGGTCGCGAGCAACTTGCCACGGGATGCGTACTGAAGCACCGCGATTAGACACTCCGTAGGAGTACTTGTTCCATGGTGCAGTCTCGTGCTTGCCTGTGAGGCGACTTTGAATATCGTGGCCGTAATTCTCAACATGCTCAAGAACTCGTGTTCCGAGTTTTTCGCACGCAGCGACAACAGCGTCGTATCCTTCGCGCATCGCCTTCGTAGAAAAGTTTGTGTGTGCACCCGCTCCGTTCCAGTCACCTTTTTCAGGCTTGGCTGCAAACGAAATGACAACGTCGTATTCTTCGGCAATGCGATGCAACAACCAATGGGCGATATACATCTGGTCACTCACTGCTAAGGCATCAACTGGTCCAATCTGAAACTCCCACTGACCAGGCATAACTTCTGCGTTGGTTCCGGCAATTTTTAGACCGGCATCAATGCATGCTTGTGTGTGCTCTTCGATGATGTCACGTCCCACGACTCGTCCTGCTCCGACGCCGCAGTAGTACGGACCTTGCGGACCGGGGTAACCACCAACAGGGAATCCAAGTGGTGAGCCATCGAGGCGAAGCATTGTGTATTCCTGCTCAATGCCATAGATCATTTCTTGGGCAGCATGTCGCTTGGCGACTACTTCAAGTGCTGCACGAGTGTTTGTGGGGTGTGGTGACGCATCTTTTGCCAACAACACTTCGCACATCACCAAGATATTTTTTCCGCCACGGATGGGATCGGGACACTGAAACACTGGCTTCAAGATGCAGTCTGATGCTTCGCCTGTTGCTTGGTTTGTCGATGATCCGTCAAAGCCCCACTCGTCGAGTGGCATCTCTGAAATGGCTCCCGAGAAGTCGGGAAGGATTTTTGTCTTTGATCGCAGTAACGGGGTTGGTTGGGTTCCGTCGAGCCAGATGTATTCAGCCTGAATTGGCACAGCATGTCCTTTGAGTGAGTCGGGTAAACCCGATGAATAAGTAGGTACATCCTGCCAAATTCCGAGGACGACTCCATTGCTGAACTGTTACGGCTGTGTGAAATACCACAAGGGGGTGCCCGTGTTGGTTCGGTAGCCTCTGCATCGTGACGATTTCATCGACGCTTCAGATTGGATTGGCTCAAATCAACCCTCTCGTGGGTGACCTGAGCGGCAATTTGCTCAAAATTCAGGAGTCATACCGCCAAGCGGTGGCGGCTGACTGTGCGGTCGTTGTGTTTGGTGAACTGACATTGACGGGTTATCCACCTGAAGATCTTGTGCTCAAAAAAGCATTCGTGCGTGACAACGTGGACGCTGTTCGGGCATTTGCCACAACGACCGGGTCGTGCGCAGCCGTTGTGGGTTTTGTCGACACCGTGGGTGACCAACTATTCAATGCAGCAGCATTGTGTTGCGATGGTCGCGTTGTGTCGGTGTATCACAAGCAACTACTCCCGAACTACAGCGTGTTTGATGAAGAGCGATACTTTGCGCCTGGTGCAGCCATGGCCGGAGCTATTCCGAGCGGTGTGGTCGACATCGCTGGAGTAACGATGGGAATCACAATTTGTGAAGACGTGTGGTTTGAGAGCGGGCCAGTGTCATCGCAAGCGCAAGCAGGTGCGCGAATAATTCTTAACATCAATGGCTCACCGTTCCATGTCGGTAAACAGGCGGAGCGTGAGCAGATGTTGGCAGAGCGTGCTCGCACAAATAACTGTGCCATCGTGTATGTCAATCAAGTTGGCGGTCAAGACGAGTTGGTTTTTGACGGTGCGAGTGTTGTATTTGATGCACACGGAAAATTAGTGAGCCGCATGATCTCGTTTGCTGAAGATTTTTCAGTCGTTGAACTTAGCCCCGACGGTTTGGGTGACGTATCAGAAATCGCCCAACCGCTCGACGATTTAGACACCATGTATGAGGCGCTGGTTCTGGGCACTCGCGACTACGTGCGAAAAAATGGTTTTACTGATGTTGTCGTTGGACTTTCGGGTGGCATCGACTCCACTCTTGTGGCGGCAATTGCTGTTGATGCACTTGGTGCAGAGCACGTGCACGGAGTTGCGATGCCATCGCGTTATTCCAGCCAAGGTTCGTTAGATGATGCGGCAGCACTTGCAAGTAACTTAGGAATCGACTATCGCATTATTTCAATCGAGCCGGCATTCTCTGCTTATCTTGAAATGTTGACGCCATCATTCATCGGTCGCAACGAAGACCTCACAGAAGAAAACCTACAAAGCCGCTGTCGGGGTACAACGTTGATGGCGTTATCCAACAAATTTGGATGGATGGTTCTTACAACTGGCAACAAGAGTGAAATCGCAGTCGGCTATTTCACGATTTACGGTGACTCTGCGGGTGGTTACGCCGTTATCAAAGATGTTTTCAAGACCGATGTCTTTGCGCTATGTCGCAGGTATAACGAGCGAGCAGGTCATGAAATTATTCCAGTTGCGGTCATCAACAAGGCGCCATCTGCAGAGTTGCGACCCGATCAACGTGATGACCAAAGTCTTCCGCCGTATGACGAACTCGATCCTATTTTGGCGATGTATATAGATGGTGACCTCACGGTGAGCGACATCGTGGCACGCGGCGTTGATGAGGTGCTCATCGGACGATTAGCCAGACTTGTTGATCTCAGTGAATACAAAAGACGCCAGACGGCTCCTGGAGTGCGTGTGTCATCAAAAGCGTTTGGCAGAGACCGTCGAGTGCCAATCACTCATCGATATACATAACTGACGACTATGTTCGGGGTGCGCGATAGAAAAGCGTGCATGCTCCCGCGCCTGTCGCAAGAAGAGCACTGATCACGGCAGGTAACCAGAATCCATGTGATTCGTAGCTCCATGTCGAAAGAAAAGAAAATGTCGCTCGACCGAGTGTTCCGGCTCCCACAACAGCGCCAAGACTTGCGCCGGTGCTTCCTGGAACCAAATTTGCAGCAATTGGCAACAGGCTCACAATGGCAAACTCAAATCCACCCATAAACACGACCAATAAGATCACTCCACTTAACCAATGTTGTTGACCAATGGTGAGTAGCACGGCTGACACCACCATTAACACTGAACCGTAGACAACACTTTGCTCTTTGCCCCATGTGTCGGTGCGTCGAGCACTCGTAATACTTGCTGCGAGTTCTATAAGACCAAGCGCAATAACGACAGCGGTGATCCAGCTCTTGCCGTCAAAGCCGTCTTCTAGCCAGGGCCCAAAGGTGATACCCAGGCTTTGGCTTGCGCCCATCAACATGAACGACGCTGCAACGATCAACAGTGCTTTTCCGCGAATACGAACTTTCTCGGTGATCTCCGCACCATCACCAATGTCACCGCTTTCTTTGGGCAGTTGCCTGATGACAATGAGTGCAGTCACCAGTACAGCAACTGCGCCGCAAGCAAAGCCAACACGCCACGATGTGAGCATGGTGATGAGACCCATCACGGCAACACCAAGCAAAAGACCTAACGCCCATGATGTTTCGATGACGCCAATAACACGACCGCGTCGTTCGTATGGAACATGTTCATTGATCCACGCGATCATTGAAGTGTCAAATAAAACTTTTGAGGCACTCAAGAAAAAGACGCTCGCACCAAACATCAGTGGGTTAACTGCAGTAGACGCAAATAACACACTGATAACGACACCAAACATTCCCCATGTCATTGTGATTCTGCGGTCTCGCGTATCAACGGCATGTCCAATAAAACGGCTGAGTAGTCCGGCGAATTCTCCGACCATCAGCGCAAGTCCGAGCGTGCTGACTTTGACATCGAACCCAGCCGCGATCGTGGCAATAAACGGTGGTGAAAACCTGTAGCACGCATTCGATGCCATGCGGGCCCACACCAACGCATCTAAGCGATGGTGCAAAATGGGGGAGTACGAGTCGTCAAGTTGGCGAGCAAACACTTTTACAGTTCCTCACCAACGGGGCCATGTGCGAGTAATTCAACAACGTCTTCAACGAGCAATGACTTTGCTCCCGCACCAGGAGTCAGAAGAAACCGACATCCACCCAGATTGGGGATGCGAGGATCGGAGGCCCCCAACGCGCGTCGCATGACGCGGATTACACCGGCGTGAGCTACGACAAGAGCCTCGCCTCCCGCGCAGAGTTGCGAAATATCCCCAAGTGCTGCCGTAAAGCGGGTAATCAAAGAAGTGTCTGATTCAAAAGACGGGGGTCGTCGATGGCGGTCGAGCCATCCTGGCCATTGTCGTTCTATCTGAGAATGCGTGAGTCCTTGCCATTCGCCAACATCGGTCTCACGTAATCGTGCATCAACAATGAGCGGCCCGACGCCAAGGCCATGCGCGATGATTTGGGCGGTTTCATGCGCCCGCTGCAGATCGCTACACGCGATGAGATCAAAAGTGCCAAGTTTTTCAATCGCCCGAAAAGCTTGTTGGCGTCCATCATCTGTGAGAGGGGGATCGGCTTGTCCCTGCCACTTTCCCAGCGCGTTCCACTCACTCTCGCCATGGCGCAGGACCAGAATTCGAGTTGTTGGGGTTGACGAGGACACGGCTCCTAAGGGTAGTTCGGCGAGTACGCTCAGATGCGTGGCTCAGATGCGTTTTTTTGCGGCAGCACGTGAGGCTGTTGGACGGTCAACGGACAGCGTGCCAGGCGCAACCGTGGCTGAAGTCTTGGCTGTTGCGGTTGCTCGTTATGGAGACACGTTCGCCGCAGTTTTGGCATCGAGTCGTATCTGGGTGAACGGCGAAGAAGCCGACGCGTCGTGTGTTGTGCTTGACACCGATGAATTGGCAGTTTTACCACCTGTCTCAGGAGGATCAGAATGAGTGATGCAACGCACTTGTCATTGTCAGATTTACGCGCTCGACGCAGCGCTCTGCAACGCCAAGAAGACGCAGTGTCATTTGTGCGACGACTGACACAAGGGCGCATTGATCTCGTGCACGACGAAGAACGCCGCCGTGCAACAAACGCTCCTGTGCCGAGTGGCACCTTGACAGAGCGCCTGGCAAATGTTTTCGGGCAAGAACACGGCGGCGGAAGCGCTCGACCGCCACGTGAGACAGATGTTCCCGCCGACCATCCTTTGTTAGTACAACTCGATGAACTCTGCGAAGAATTTTCATTTGAAAATCTTGAGTCATTGACAGATACAGATCTCCGTTCACTTCGTGACGCTCTCACAATGTTTGAGCAGAGTTGTTCGCAACAACGTCATCAGATGTTTGAGCAAATCGACGCGCTCACGGCAGAACTGGTTGCTCGTTTGCGAGATGGCGGCACAGCGGCCTTGCTGACTGACTGAAATCTGGCCCGATGACCTGAGGCAATCAATACTCGACCACCAAATGGCGGCTCCACGGAGCCAATTTCAAGACTCTGGGGATAGATTGACCATGCATGCAACGCGTGGCTGTGCTCTCATTTCATACGTCTCCATTGGTTCAGCCCGGCGTGGGCGATGGTGGTGGCATGAACGTCTATGTACGCGAATTAGTTTCGGCCTTGTCACATGCTGGCGTTGACTGCACCACATACACGCGAGCCTGGAAACCAGGTCTTCCGGCAGTGGTGAACATCGAACCAAATCACAAAGTGGTTCATATCCCCGCTGGTGATTTTGATATTCCTAAAGATTCGCTGTCGTCAATGATTCCTGAGTTCACTGACAATGTGATGCAACACATCACGGCTGCAGGTGGCACAGATGTTTTGCATGCCAACTACTGGATGTCCGGTGTTGCTGGACACGATCTCAAGCACGCACTTGGTGTCCCTCTTGTGTCGACATTTCATACTTTTGCGCGCGTCAAAGCGCAAGGTGGCGATTATGAGTCGGCGCATCGCGAACAGGCCGAAATCAATGTCATCGGTTGTTCAGATGCGATCTGTGTGAGTTGCACCGAAGAAGAACGTCAATTTGTGTCGTTATACGGACCACCTCCTGGGTCACTCGAAATCGTTGCGCCCGGAGTAGAGCATGCGTTCTTTGCTCCTGGAGATAAAAAAGGCGCTCGCAAGGCGCTTGGTCTGAGTGATCATCCTGTCTTGTTATTCGTTGGCCGCATTCAACCGCTCAAAGGCGTTGACGTCGCTGTTGAAGCACTCGCAGCACTTGATCGCAAAGATGCACATTTGTTGATTGTCGGCGGAGCAAGTGGCGCCGAGGGCGATGCCTACTTTGCGGCAGTGCAAGAACTGATTACGCAACACCGTCTGAACGACCGTGTGCATTTCATTGCTCCACAGCCACACCATTTGTTGTCAACGTACTACCGCGCAGCCGATGTGGTACTTGTGCCGAGCCGTAGCGAAAGTTTTGGATTGGTAGCCCTAGAGGCAGCAGCGTGTGGAACTCCGGTTGTGGCAAATGCCGTAGGTGGACTACTCACTGTTGTTGAGCACGGTCGAACAGGCTTCTTGGTGGCTAATCGCAAACCAGAAATTTTTGCAGAACATATTGCCGAAATTCTCAACAACAGTCACATGACGACGGCAATGTCTGCTGCTGCGGCTGAGCATGCCACTCGGTACACATGGAGTTTTGCCGCTGCAAGATTGCGCCGTGTCTACGCAGACTTGGCAATACGTGATCGTGTGATCTGTGTTTAACCGAGTGAACAAATTATCAATATGAGTGAATTATTTGCAGATTCGATTCTTGTTGACTTCGAACGATACATCAATCAATGGCTTGAAATATTGTCAAACAGGAACGACGCAATCGTTGCAGTCGATCGTGGCGAGACCGATGAACGCCGGTGGTTTGTGCGCATGCGTGGTGAAGAAAAAGATTTCACAACGATCTGGTTATTGCTTGGACAACGCACACTTCGCTACGAAACATACGTCATGCCTGCTCCCGAAGAAAACGCACAAGAGTTGTATG
Source organism: Actinomycetes bacterium (assembly GCA_014190235.1). Taxonomy (GTDB): domain Bacteria; phylum Actinomycetota; class Acidimicrobiia; order Acidimicrobiales; family Ilumatobacteraceae; genus UBA2093. The sequence continues at coordinate 39,820 of BJGC01000017.1, forward strand.
AGTTTGCACTACGCCAGAACGAGCGCATCACTGGTGCACACTTTTCAATTGGCATTGAGGACGCCCTTTTTCTGCGGGGCGAATTGCCACTTGGGGTTCTCACCGAGTCAGAACTAGACCGCATTATTGGCACGATGTATGCCACAGTTGAGCGTTTCTTCCCAATGCTCATTCGCACAGGATTCGCCACACGTTTTGCGCGCACAGATGCGCCGTTAGCCTCTGAAAGATGACATCCACCACACCTTCTCTAGCCATTATCGGCGGTGGCAATATGGGCACGGCGCTTATCGCTGGTCTTATCGCTGGTGGCATCTCTGCTGAATCCATCGTGGTCGTTGAGATTGACGACGATAAGCGAAATGCAGTCGCGCAACAATTTGGCGTTCGAACGTCGGCCACAATTATTTCGTGCGATGGTGCAATCGTCGCCGTCAAACCTCAGTCAGTTGTTGATGTGTGTTCGCAACTTCGCAAAGTCGGAGTACAACGCGTTGTATCGATTGCCGCTGGCATCTCGTTGGCAACTCTTGAGCAAGCACTGGGTGCAGATATCGCTGCGATCCGAGCAATGCCCAACACACCCGCGTTAGTGGCAGAGGGTGTCACCGGACTCGCAGCAGGCACGAGTTGTTCTGAGGCAGACATAGAGTGGGCTGAATCAATGTTGGCTGCGGTGGGCATTGTGGTGCGCGTGTCAGAAGATCAGATCGATGCCGTCACGGCAGTTTCTGGTTCTGGACCTGGCTATTTATTCCTGATCGCCGAAGCCTTGCTCGACGCTGGAGTGGCGCAAGGGCTTACTCCCGATGTGGCCCAAACCCTCGTCAAACAATTGTTTCGGGGCTCTGGAATATTGCTGTCCGAGTCCCCAGAAACTGCTTCTACATTGCGTGAGCGGGTGACATCTCCCAATGGCACAACGGCTGCAGGACTGTTGGTGCTTGAAACTGCCCACATTCGCCAGATCATGGATCGAGCAGTCGCCGCCGCCGCCGCCCGCAGTCGGGAAATGGGCGTCTAGGGCCTTGGTCGGTCCCAAGAAAATAAATAGCGTGACATTTTTCATAACCACTCATTTGGGCGTAGGGTACAGAGGTACGAAGTCGCCGAACAGGGTTCGCCCAGTTCGAGAGTCGCGTTCCCTCGGGAACTGCGCCGACAGGGCCGATGTCATCGGGGGGTTGACATCGGCCCTGTCGTTTAGTCGCTCAGTGCATCGCATCACATTGGTCGATCAATCATGAAGTACTCACACATTTCTTTACTCACTGATTATGGCCTCCAAGATGAATTTGTTGGCGTGATGAAATCCGTGATGATCGACATGGCCCCGCACGTGACAATCACTGACATCACACACGGCGTTCCGGCTTTTGATATTCGTTCTGGCAGTCTCACATTGGCAAGAGCAATTCAGTATGTTCCAAAAGGAATCGTGATTGCAGTTGTCGACCCTGGTGTCGGAACCAATCGTCGTGCGATCGCTATTGAAGTAGCAGATGGAGATGGCATTCTGCTCGGACCAGACAATGGTTTACTTGCCCCAGCCGTGGCAATGGCTGGCGGTGCGCAACGTGCGTTTGCTCTCACCAACACGGACCTGCATTTGTTGGCCCCCGGAAACACTTTTGCAGGGCGTGATATTTTCGCCCCTGTTGCGGCGTTTTTGTGCAACGGAGGCAATTTGTCAGAAGTAGGTGAAGAAGTTGATGCTGATCTTCTTGTCCCTGGCGTCGTGCCACTGTCTCAAGAAGAAACCCATGACGAGTATGGCGCGGGGTTGCGTTGTGAAATCACATGGATTGATTCTTTCGGCAATTGTCAACTCAACGTTGGCATTGATGACATTGCACACCTGCCAACGCAATTGCGAGTACTCGTCGCAGATGACATCCGCAGCATGAAGGTCCTTGCTAATTTTGCTGCTATTCCAACCGGAGGAGTTGGGCTCGTTATCGATTCATACGGAATGTTGGCACTTGCGTGTGATCGTGAATCTGCGGCGAGCACTCTTAATGTGGGAACCGGAGACAGGGTGTCACTGTTTGCCGGAGACGGCGATGCAGGAACCACGACTTCTGCAGTCTCACTCCGTTCCAAGTAGCGCCACGCACTACGGTAGAGATATGCGCCCTGCTACAACACTTGCCGTTGTTCTCTTGATCGTGGTTATTTTTGGTGCCGGAATCGTCAATCTCTTGATGCTCAAGTAATTAACTGTTGTCGCGCCGAACGTGCAGCAGTGCCGTATGTGGCGACAATAAATCCCAAAAACAAGATGCTGATTCCGACGAGCAATGACGCGATAAAGGCAGTGTCCTTGCCGAGTCGGCCAGCCACTGTTCCGCTCGCGGATAAGACCACTGTTCCAAGAGCAATTAAAATATTTCCGCTCGCCAGTGCGCGAGGTGACTTCACTTCTCGTGTGGCGGCTGTTGTGATGGTGGGGGATTTCCCTCGCGAAAGACTGATCGCCGACCAAATTGCTCCGACAAAAATAACCAGCGCCGGAACTCCAGAACCAACGGCTGCGAGTACGCGCGGTGTCACGCCAAAAAGATCGCGGGCAGTGGGGAATTCATTGGCGACAACAGGCGCTTTCAGCGGTGCTACCAAGACGACTCCCACCGAAAACCCAGTGAAACCAAACAGCCATCGCCCTACGATGTCGCCAATTCGTGTCCCTAGAAAGAGATACACAGTTCCTAGCGCCAACCATGGAACGTTGATGATGGCTCCCAAGGCAAAAAATACTCGGAATGAAATATCGCTCCAGCCTCGAGCCTGAGCCCACCACAACGCCAATGATGCACAGCTAAATAGCGCCATTGCCACCGTCCACGCCAAGTCTTGGCGACGGCCACGACGCAACCAGCGATCAAACGTACTGAGGCCAAAGGCCAGCGCGATCAGAGCAGATATGGCGGCAAGGGCAGTGTTCATCGGTCGGTCTGAGGACCCAGAAGATAATCACGAGTGCAAAAGGTCACGGGAGAAAGCCTAGATGGGCGCCTGTGGACTTCGTGAATGAATGCACGAAGTAATAGCGTGGAGGTCATGAGCCCTGTTTCTCGTCGTCGCATTCCAGAAGCAGCCGTGATTCGCCTTCCTTTATATCTGCGCATTCTCAATGATCTCACCGCAGACAATTGCACGCAAATCTCAAGTGATCAACTTGCAGTTCTGGCTGGACAGAATGCCGCCAAGGTCCGAAAAGATTTGTCGTATTTAGGAAGCTACGGAACTCGCGGTGTTGGTTACGACGTTGCGTACTTGTTGTATCAAATTCAGCGTGAACTTGGGTTGAACAAGTCATGGCCAATCGTCATTGTTGGTGCTGGCAATCTTGGACAAGCTCTTGGTAATTACGGCGGCCTCAGCGAGCGCGGATTTGTGGTTGCTGCCGTCGTTGATAGTGACTCGTCAAAAGTAGGCAGCCTCGTGGGTGGCGTCCGCGTCAGTCATGTTGACGACTTGCCTCTCATTGTTCAATCAAAAGGAGTCAGCATTGGCATCATCGCTGTACCTGCCCAACATGCGCAGTCGGCAGCAGATCTTCTTGTGCGAGCCGGAATCGGCTCTATTCTCAACTTTGCCCCCGTGATGTTAAATTTGCCCGCTGATATTCATGTGCGCAAAGTAGACATGGCACTTGAGTTACAAATCTTGAGCTACTACGAACAGGTTCGCAGTGATGCGCGTGCAACTACCGTTACCTCAACCTCAGAGTCAGTGATCGCGTAGACAACTCATGAGCATCGTCGTTATCGGAATCAATCACCGCACAAGTCCGCTCGAACTTCTTGAGCGTGTCACCATTTCTCAAGAAGCACTTCCCAAAGCGCTGCACAGTTTGTCCGTACGTGATGATGTGCGCGAGGTGGTTGTTTTATCAACATGTAATCGCATTGAGGTGTACGCAATCACCGAACGTTTTCATGCTGCATATGCCGACATCCGAGATTTTTTCTGCGAATCAAGTGGTCTCACGCCAGACGAACTTCATCCGCATCTTTACAGTCAACACGACGAAGCAGCAATCGCACACTTATTCGAAGTTGCATCTGGTCTCGATTCAGCAGTAGTTGGCGAAACTGAAATCCTCGGACAAGTCGGCGACGCGTGGGAGACTGCACGTACAGAAGGCGTGGCTCGAACCGCGCTCAACGCACTGTTTAGGCATTCTTTAGAAGTAGGCAAGCGAGCACGAACAGAAACCGGAATCAGTCGCTCTACAACATCGGTATCACATGCAGCGGTCGAAATGGCCCAAGAGATCTTGGGCACACTATCTGAGCGGCGTGTTCTCGTTGTAGGGGCTGGCGGAATGGGTGAAGGTGTTGCAAGTGCGTTATTGCGTGCTGGTGCGTCAAGCATCACGGTCATGAATCGCACCGAGTCGCGCGCACGTGATTTAGCACAACGCATCGATGCCAAAGTTGCATCAATGGATGATCTTGAATCTGAGTTATCACAAGCAGATGTTGTGTTGGCTTGTACAGGTGCTGGTCAAGCAGTAATCACCGCCGATGCACTTGCCAGAGCACGAACATCAGTGACAACGCCACTGTTGATTGTAGATATCGCCCTTCCGCGTGATGTCGAGCCTGCAGCCGGTCGTCTTGATGGAGTGACGCTGCGAGATCTTGGAGACCTCAGTGATTGGGCCTCTCGAGGGGTCAAACAACGCGCCGGTGAGGCCGCAAAGGTTCGAGACATCGTGGGTCAAGAAGTCGAGCGATTTGTTGTTGATTCAGTTGCTCGTCAAGCAGCGCCACTGATTTCTCAACTTCGCGAAGTTGCTGAGCGTGTGCGCCAAGAAGAACTCACTCGCTATGCCCATCGTCTAGAAGACCTCACCGCCGATCAACAAGAAGTTGTCGAATCGCTGACCCGGGGGATTCTTGCCAAGTTGTTGCATTCGCCGTCGATCCAACTCAAAGATGCAGCCGGTACCCCCCAGGGTGATCGGTTGTCCGCCGCGGTACGCGACCTCTTTGGATTGCAGTAGTTCGTCGGCAGACTTCGTACGCTAGTGGCATGACAACGATTCGTCTCGCCACACGAAGCAGTGCTCAGGCAAAAAAGCAGAGTGAGTTTTTGGCGCAACAACTGATTGCCGCTGATGATGATTTGGTGATCGAATTTGTTTTTGTCGAAACACTTGGTGACAAAAAAGCAGATACACCATTGCATGAAATTGGCGGTCAGGGTGTTTTCGTCAAAGAAGTACAGCGAGCAGTATTAGACCGACACGCTGATATCGCAGTGCACTCGGCAAAAGATCTGCCTTCCGAACAACAGGCTGGATTGGTGATTGCTGCGTTTACTGAACGACGCACTGCCAACGACGCACTCATCGGTTCTACACTTGATGATCTTGCCAGTGGAGCAACTGTTGCCACAGGATCTGTTCGTCGTCGCGCACAACTTGCACGACTGCGACCAGATCTACAGTTCATTGACCTACGCGGCAACATCAATACTCGTCTTGACAAGATTCCTGAAAATGGCGCAATCATGATGGCAGTGGCTGCACTCGAGGTTTTAGATCTTCAAGATCAAATAACGCAGGTGCTGTCCCTTGATGATGCTGTTCCAATGGTTGGACAAGGTTGTGTCGCCGTAGAAGTGCGTGCCCTTGATGACGCAACGCGAAGACTTTTGCAGATCATTGATCACGCCCCAACTCGTCGTGCTGTCGAAACAGAACGTGCATTTCTCAACGAACTCGGTGCTGGTTGCACTGCTCCTATTGCTGCACATGTGTCACCAGATCACATGCTTCGCGCGTTTATGGCCAACGACATCACATCAGTGCAACTCACGGGTTCTATTCTGGATATTCATGACCATCTTGAGGTAGGACGAGAAATTGCTAGGGAATGTCAAAAGCAACTTCGTAGAGGTCGGCGCAGTTGAGCGACGAACTACTTGGTCGCACTGTTGTTGTCACACGAGCAGCCACCCAAAATAAAGAACTCACTGAACTTCTCACAGCACACGGTGCCAAAGTAGTTGAACTGCCACTTATTGCCATCGCAGAGCCACTTGATAATGGCCGCCAACGCGATGAACTGCTACATCGTCTCAATGAGTTTGATTGGATTGTCGTGACATCGCCAAATGGTGCAGAACGCGTCGTCCCATTTCTTGCTCGTGCATCTGCGCCAAATAATCGCAACGGTGTCACCAAAATTGCAGTAGTTGGTGAGGCAACTGCGCGAACACTAGGTCACGAATGTGACCTAGTCGCATCTCCTGCACGCGCAACACAACTTGTTCAACAATTTCCGACAGGTTCTGGGAGCGTTCTACTTATGCAAGGAGATCTTGCGGACACAGAAGTTGCTGATGGACTCAGAAATCTTGGTTGGCATGTCACATCTGTTGTCGCATATCGCACAACGCATGTGCGACCCAGCCGCGACAAGATGCTGCCCGCTCTTGCTGCAGACATCTTGTTATTGGCATCATCAAGTGCTGTCCTCGCGTGGTTCGATGTTTTTGGCGCATCAACTCCACCGATTGTGATCAGCCTCGGTCCGTCTACATCAAGTACTGCAATCGCGCGTGGACTGAGCGTCACAACAACAGCATCCGAACAGAGCATGACAGCTTTCGTGCAGGCTGCAATAGACGCCTGTCAATAAGCACTACTGCGTAGAGTCATACGCCCCAAATAAGTACAATCTTTGCCATCTGGTCTTGCGGGGGGGGGTAGTGCTACTAGGGTACGGACATGTTCAAAACCAAGAAATCCCAGGTTCGTATCTGGTCGACTCATTTTGGGGCATTGATGCTGACCGCAGGTGTCATTGTCGGTATCGCAATTGGTGGTGTCGGAGGTGTCATCGCAGCATCATCAACGAAGTCAAAGATTGTGGCATGTGCCAATAAGACCACCGGAGCAATGAGATATTCCACGTCTGGAAGATGCACCAAAACCGAGACAAAAGTATCGTGGAATCTGGCTGGCACGAATGGCACTGCCGGAGCAAAAGGCGAGACAGGTGCTGCAGGTACGAACGGTACGAACGGCACGAACGCAACTCTGGCTATTACTCAACAGTCTGTGTGTGATGGAACCGATGCGGACGCCACTGCTAATGAGGTATGCAAGGTGGGTATGACTGGTCCTGGTGGTGGTCTTATTTTCTTTGTTGACTACAACGATGAATATGCAACCTATGACTATTTAGAGGCTGCACCTGCTGACGCTGCGTATGCCTCAAGTGCTACTACTGGCGCGTGGGCAACATCCGTGGCAAAGTGCGGAGCTGCACAATCAACTTCTTGTCTAACCGCCACTATTTACACGGAAACAGCCGTTGCGCTTGCAACAATCAAGGGGTTGCATCGAGGATTATTTGGTGGCAAGACAGCAACAGCTTCAATTGTTGCTCGTCACGACGCAGCGGCTCCGGCAGTAGCAAAGAATACCTATGCCGCTGGTGTTGCCGATGATTATGCAGTCAATGGAAAGTCGGATTGGTGGTTGCCATCTAAAGATGAACTGGGAAAGATGCAAGAGAATCTGAACAATAAGGGTGTTGGTGGTTTTGCCGCTGACTCCTATTGGAGTTCTTCTGAGAGCACCGCGGGCACCGCGTGGCGTCAGGATTTCAGCTTCGGGTCTCAGGGCCTCAACTACAAGACCGACGACAGCGCCTACGTGCGTCCAGTGCGGGCTTTTTGATCTATTTTTCTATTTTTCTATTTTTCTATTTAAATTTTTTCTGCCGTCAGGCAGAAAAATTTTTTTGAGAATTTAGTCTCAAAACGATAAAAGGAGAATATATGCGATACGAAGAATTACCTGTTTTCCGAGATGTGCACGAATTGACTTTGAAAATATGTGATATGACTCAGAATTTCAGACGGGACTACAAGTACACCCTCGGCGAAGATATGAGGCGAGACTGCCTAAAGATGATGCGAGGTATTTACAAAGTCAACAGAGCTCGGGACAAAGCACTGTATTTTGACGAGTTTCTCGATGATTTTGAGTTATTGAAAATGGAAGTTCGGATATGTGGAGATCTCAAGCTGCTGTCAGTCTCCCAACAGGGAAGCATCATCGAGATGATGGATAAGATCGGTAAACAGATCAGGGGCTGGCGAAAATCTAGTCTCCTAGCCAGAGTTTCATCAGTTACGGCTGATGAGAGCGAGCAATGATCGTGTTGAAAAGCGATAGGGGGACTGCGGAGGTGTTACTACTTCGCAGTTGATTCGTGTGACATCCAGATGCCTGGGTGTCACCAAGACACCCCTATGTCACGGGTGTTGGTGGTTTTGCCGCTGACAACTATTGGAGTTCTTCTGAGAACAACGCGAACAACGCGTGGAATCAGAATTTCAACAACGGGAATCAGAACAACAACAACAAGAACAACAACAACAACTACGTGCGTCCAGTGCGGGGTTTTCAGTGCGGTATCGATCTGAGCACAGATGGGGGTGACGGCCCATCTGTGATTTCGCTGTAATCAACAAAAATCTGGGGGACTGATGGCAATATCGGTGGTTCAAAATAATTCAGTGGCTGAAGGGGTGACATTGACGGAGTTGCTAGAGGCCTATTACTCCTGTCGTCGTCATAAAAGAAATACGCATAATGCCCTGAAATTTGAAGTTGACTTTGAGCGGCATCTGATCTTGCTTCGAGACGAGATTAATGCTGGCACATATCGGCCAGGCCGAAGCATTGCCTTTGTGGTTGATAAGCCAGTAAAAAGAGAAATCTTTGCTGCTGATTTTAGAGATCGAGTCGTGCATCATTTGATTATTAATAAACTGAACCCATTATTTGAGCGTGAATTTATTTACGACAGTTATGCCTGTCGAGTAGGGAAGGGAACATTATTCGGAGTTCACAGGCTCGAGAGTTTCATCAGAAAGTGCTCACAAAATTACGCAACCGACTGCTATGTACTCAAGCTCGATATCCGAGGTTTCTTTATGCACATTAATGTAGATCTGTTGTTCGATCGGCTATCAATTTTTATAGAGCATAAGTACGCAGGTCGAGACAAGGAGATGCTTGTTGAGTTGTGTCGGATAGTGCTACTCAATAAGCCGAGTGAGAACTGCACTATCAAGGGAAGTCGCAGTGACTGGAACGGACTTCCTCGGGACAAGAGTCTCTTCTATGCGCCGAAAAACTGTGGTTTACCAATTGGGAATTTAAGCAGTCAAGTATTTGCAAATTTTTATATGAATCTCTTTGATCACTTTGTCAAAAGTAAATTACAAGTTCGTTTCTATGGACGCTACGTCGACGATTTTGTGCTCGTGCATTCTGACAAAGAGTACCTAAGATCTCTGATTCCAATTCTGCGAAAATTCCTACTTGACGAGTTGGCGCTTGATCTTCATCCCAAGAAAATCACATTGCAGCATTACTCACACGGAGTCCCTTTTTTGGGGGCAATCATTAAGCCTCACCGAACATATGTAGGGCGACGAACTAAAGGAAACTTCTATTCCTCTATTCAGAAACACAACGAGATTATTGCAACCCGTCAACCCGATCTCACAGAACAAAGGGCATTTATTTCAAGCATGAACTCTTACTTGGGGGTGATGGGGCACTATCGCACCCAACGGCTACGACGGTCAATGATCCGACGCCATGTTCGAGGGTGGTGGAAATACGCCTACCTCAATGGTGGAATCAATAAATTTACGCTGAAA
>BJGC01000018.1 GCA_014190235.1 Actinomycetes bacterium
GGATCTCTTCCACATGGTTGATGGGCAAGAACAAAAAGATCGCGACATGATTTTCTCTATAAGCCCACCGGGAATGTCAATTCTCGACTGGGTGTACGAATACGACGCTCTTACTGTCGCTGTCTAGAGACAGCTAGGGGGCGGGAATGAGTTGAGAGAGCTCGACTAAACGGCTATCAAGAAGTGCGGCATGACGTACCTTTGAAATTTCGCGGTACTTCGCGTTATCGAGTTTGTCAATAAAATGCTGGCGAGTGGGGTAGCGCACAAGAATTGCTAAGTCCCAGTCTTCGTCTCCGATCACGGTGTTCTTTGCGAGCCCCATCCAAATAGGGTCGCCTCCAAATTTCACGTCCTCAGCATCGTTCAGTTCGCCATATCGACGAAACGCCTGGCCGCCGGTCATGCCATCGACACCAAAACCCTCAAGGGCTATGTCTCGAAACTTCAACAAGTTCAACATGATGATGGACTCAGTGGGGTCAAGTGCGCGCATCGCGTCAATGGCTGCATCGTTCGCTTCAATATGTTGCACTTGGCAACTGTATAGCTAAAAGATTGCTCCGCGCACGCACAGGATACCGACAATGAGGATGGCGACACCAAGAAGTTTTGAGACTGTAGTAGATCGCCATTCTTTACTAACACGTACGAATCAATCGCCGTAACGATTGTTGACCACAATCCTCACCACAACGCGACAAACAACATCGTCACCACGCGCAAAAGATTTCGCGGCAGGTATCGATGCACAAGAGCCAAATTCGGAAAGTGCTCAGTGAACTGGCCGATAACTTTCGGAGTGAAGTACATCGCGCCACCAACCCAGAGTGTCCAGTTGTTGCCGATGAACGGTGCAGCGACGAATAGAAACATGACGCGACAGCAGAAGATATGGCGCACGCTTTGAGCGCTTTGGTTTTTCAGGCCTAATACAGGGATGCGAGAAATGGGCTAGTTGAAGGATGGTCACCTATCAGTGGTCAATACACGCACACATCCGATGCCATGCCTCAGGTTCACATAATGTGCATCTATGACCTTTGACCGCATGATCGCTCTCGACTTTGAAACCACAGGGCTCAACCCTGGGTATCGGCCACTAGAAATTGCCTGGGTGGAATTCGACAGCAACTTCAATGAAGTTGAGCAGGTGAACTCACTCATCAATCCGCACATTCCCATTGAGTCTGGTGCGCAACGAACACATGGCATCTCGGCTGAAATGCTAGTGAATGAACCTTCACTTGACGACTTCCTCAAGAAAACACATGCTGGCAAGTTTGCTAACGAACACGTGCTTGTTGTTGCGCACAATGCGTCGTACGACGTTCCCATGTTCCTGCCGTATTGCAAGAAAATCACTGCACTGTGCACTATGCGCCTTGGCCAGGCGCTCTACCCCGACGCAGAAAACCACAAGTTGAAAACGCTTGCTGCATTGCTCAATGTGGACATAGAACCAACCCACCGCGCACTTGACGATGCACTGACCAGTTTTTACCTCATGAAGAACATCGCTACTGCACGCAGTATGTCGATAGGTGAAATGCTCTTGCTCATTCTGAGTGCATCACTCGACAGCCCCATGCCTTTTGGCAAACACAAGGGAACAAAACTCAAAGACTTGCCTTCCGATTACGTGAGATGGCTGTTAGAGAACCTCGACCCTGATGGCTGGATAGTCGAAGCACTCTCGGGGCGGTAAGGAAAAGATCATGCGCCATTACTTGTAGAAATTGATGTTTAACTCTCGGACATCTTCACCTGAAATCCCTGATATGCCCATGTTGTAGTATTTTAAAATCGTTTTGCACTTATTTCACAGTCCTCGCGTTGAGCCCCTACTCAAGCAATTAGCGCGGCGCCCCTCTTCACCACTTACCGACCCTTTTGCCTCGAACTTGTGCTGGTTTAAAATAGTTTTCTGCTTACACCCGCCAGGAGGTTTATGAGTCTGAAAGTTGAATATGTCAGCCGACTATCGGATGTGCTTGCCCCTGCGGTTGAGTATCTTCGCCAGCCTGTTGAGATATTTGCCAAGCAGCATATTGTCGTGCCAACTGCCGGCGTCAAAGCTTGGCTCATGTCTGAGGTGGCAAAACAACTTGGCACAAGCAGTCCAAATTCGCAAGATGGCATTATTGCCAATGTTGAAGTTGATTTTCCTGGTTCGCTTACAAAGTTTCTAAAGCCACAGGTAATGGGTGAGCGAGATCCATGGTTGATTGAAAACCTCATGTTTTATGTACTCGATGTCATCTCCGCCGATGCCCAGTACAAACCAATCATCAAGCGATCAGGCGGCCCACTTATCGCGGCTCGTTCGATCGCTGATCGCTTCGATCGCTACCACGTGCGCCGACCAGCAATGATTCGTTTATGGGAGCAAGATAAGGCAACGGTCAGTCCCACCGCTCACAATCCAAATGTCAAGCAACTCAATGCCACCGATATGTGGCAGTTCGAATTGTGGAGTGCAGTCCGAAAACGAATTGGCCAGCCAAGCCCTGCTGCACGCAAACCAGAGCTCTCGGTCAAAACCCCAAAACAGATTTTGGTCATCGGGTTTCAATCGCTGAGTCCAGGTCAGATTGATGCATTGTTGCAACTAAAAGATCATTTGGAAGTACATGTGGTGTTGGTGCACCCATCGTCAGCCATTTCACAAAAGTGGAATGTATCTACCGGTTCTTCAGTTGGGTTGATCCCCGAGCGCAGTCCTTCTCCGGTGTTGCCCGCCGACATAGACCCATTGGTTAACTCGTGGTTGCAGGGTTCACATGAGTTGGAAACATTGCTCACATCTCAAGACATCAATGCGACACATAGAGCAAGTAGCAATACTCAGGCTAAAACGCTTCTTGGTCGAATGCAAGCAACGGTTACTCACGATTTGTTGGCTAGTGAAGCATCAATCAGGAATGACGATCGCTCGCTCGTAATCCACAGATGTCACAACTTGGGCCGACAGGTTGAAGTGCTACATGATGCATTACTGCATGCGTTTACCGATCTTGATAATTTGCAACCACACGAGATTGTGGTGATCTGTCCAAATATTGAAGCCACCGCACCGTATCTAGAGGCAACATTTGCGCGAGTCCTCAAAGTTGCCGGCCGCACAATCAAACTGCCGCTTGTAGTCGCAGACCGCGGTATTCGTCAGGTCAATGAAGGTGCCGAACTGATGGCACGACTGATTGATTTAGTGCAGTCGCGTTGTTCGGTAGATGGGGTACTTTCTGTTGCTACATCACCATTGGTTCTCAAAAATCTTGGTGTTAACTCTGAAGGTGTCGAACATTGGTATCGCTACACCAGTAATGCCAATGTACGTTGGGGTCTCACCATTGAGCACCGCAAGCGCAATGGTCTAGATGCGCCAGAGTTGAGTGCTCACACATGGCGCAATGCGTTAGAGCAAATGTTGTTGGGCGCATTGGTTCCTGATGCTACAAAGACGTTTGATGCCCTCGGTGTTGATGCTCTAGATGATGTTGATTTGTCAGATATTGATGAAATCTCGGCGCTCATAAAAGTTTTTAATGTCGTGTTAACCCTCTCTGATCTGAGCAATCAGAACCGCACGGTAGAAGAGTGGTGCGCTGCACTTGAGGCCGCCGTTGTGGGGCTGTGTGGTGAAAACTGCGACGAGCTAGCAATACCGCTTGAGCAAATTGGTGCGCTGCGTGCTTCAGCCAGTGGAAACACTGTTGTTGTTCCCTACAGCGATGTTGCGAGCCAACTGAGCGACATGCTCAGCGAAGTTCCTGGCAGACAGCCATTGCGTACTGGTGCGATCACTGCTACATCAATGATCCCTCTTCGGGGAGTTCCATTTCGTGTTGTCTGCGTCGTTGGATTTGACGAGGAGTCATTGTCTTCAAGTGAGGGCGAAGGTGACGACCTGGTCGAACGACAACGACTGATCGGCGACCAGGATTCTCGACTGGATGTTCGCCGTTCGTTACTTGACGCAACTCTCTGCGCACAAGATCGTCTGATCATCACGTGCACTGGGCAGAGCATCAAAAACAACCAACGTCTACCACTTGCTACGCCACTCGCCGAGTTTGTCGACTTTGCCCGCCGACTTGGGGTAGGGAAGCACCCAACCAACAAGCACCTCAGCGCTATTGAAGTTGAGCACCCGCGTCACACCACAAGCGTGCGCAACTTTTTTAAAGATTTGGTTCAACCTGGCGTCATCTGGTCGCACGACGACGTAGCCCGCCAGGCCGCCACAACTTTGGGTGATCCCATCGCCACGTATCCCCTTACAGCAGTGACCGTGGGTGGTCCAATCGTGCTCACGCCTGATCTGTTGGAAACGATTTTCAACGAACCTCTCGAGGTGTATTTACGTCAGACACTTGAAATGTTTACATATCGAAAAATTGAACAAGAGGTTCCTGCAACCATCCCGCTAGGTATAGACAAAAAAGAATCGGCCCGACTAGCCAAAGATCTATTGTTTTTTAATGCGACGCATCCATCTCAGGTTGCCATTGATGCTTGGGATGCTGAAGTCCTCCGCTCAGGTGTCGTACCTCCTGCTCGGTTTGGGGATGATGCAATCCAAGAGGTTCATGAATTAGTACAAGCGATGCAGGAAAAGCTCGCAGCGATGTCTATTGACGTGGCTGAGCTTGCCTCGGTGGATGTCGATATTGATGTTGCACCAGGAATCAAACTTATTGGCGCAATCCCAATGTGCACGCAAGAAAAAGACATGATTGCAGTTGCAATCTATTTCAAGGCTGGGTCAAAAGAGTACGAATACCGACCAGCGCTGAGCCGTTTGGCTATTCGCTTGCTTATTGCGCGTGCCGCTGGACTCTCGATTAAAAAAGGCTACGTGCTTGCTCGTCATGAGGACTGGCCCAAGAAACAAAACCATATTGTGCGCGAACAGACCGTCATTCTGGATCCTTTGGTAACACAAATAATAGCTCAAGAGCGATTGGCCGCACTATGTGACATGGCCCGCACTGCACTGGTTTCGCCATGTGCCAGTTTTGGCAAGACAGCCAGCGCTGATGATCAAGAGATGCTCAATGAGTTTGATCTATTTGTATCGCGTGATGACTTTCACGAATCCCAAGAGTTCATCATTTTTGGTGGAGAGCCTGAGTATGGGGATATTTTCCACGCAAAAAGCCCCATTCTTGGTTTTTGGAAGGAACATAAAAAACTGTTCACTTTTCCAAAAAGAGATTCCGCAAAGGAGTACCTGGTCTCATGAGCAATATTGAACTTGACCTCGCACGGCAACCGATCCTCAACGGCATGGTCACTGAGGCTAGTGCTGGTACCGGAAAGACGTACTCGGTTGCTGCTTTGTTGGTACGCGAACTTGCAACAGATGAAAACTTGCGTATTAGTGAAGTATTGGTCACTACTTTTACCCGTACCGCTGCAGCTGAACTACGTGATCGTATTCGTGGTGCCGCCATCAGCACTTGTGACCAGTTGCGCAGCAATAAAGCAAATGCGGACGATGTCATGGCAACTCATTTGTTGCAGACCTATCCGCACGATATTGGTGCGATGATCCATCGGCTCGAGCGTGCACTAGTCGAGTTTGACAGTGCCACCATCTCCACGATTCATAGTGTCTGTACCAAGGTTTTACACCTGGCCGGTGTCAGTCTGGGCAATGTTGGCGAGGACGACATCACGAGTCGGGTCATCGCCGAGGTGGTCAATGATGCAATAGTGTCACGCACTGTTGCCGGCATAGACGTTTCACGCTTGAATGCAGGTCGCATGGCAGAGGTTGTGGCCAAGTTGTTGTCTGATCCATTTACTGAACCGTGGATGGATCCAACCCAAAATCCATTTATGACGGAGGCACAACCGATCTCTGTGGATGATCAGAATTTTTTGGATGAGTACCTCGAGATGCTTGAGAAGTGTAAGGCTCGTGTTCAAGATGCGACGCTCAATCACCCGAGTTTTAATGATCTCTTAAAGCGGGCTCATGATGTAGTCACAGATAAATCGCGTGGTGCCTTGATTAACGACATTCGATCACGCTTTAAATTAGCCATTGTCGACGAGGCCCAAGACACTGACAAGTTGCAGTGGGAGTTTTTTGACGCACTTTTCCCCCCGGATCAAATCGATCGTGCGCTTATCGCCGTGGGTGATCCGAAGCAAGCAATATATGGTTTTCGTGGTGCTGATGTACGCGCATTTGTGCTTCGTATAGATCCTGCGAAGAAGCGAACTCTTACCACTAACCATCGATCAGATAAGCCTGTGCTTGACCAACTCAACACTGCGCTATCCGGCGCGTTGTTTGGCGATCAGATTCCGTATGTCAATGTCAAAGCAAGTCCCAAGAACCCTGTGTCACGATTCGGTCCGATAAACCCAGTTGAGTTTGTTGATGTGGGCAAGATCACGAACCAAAATCGACTTGACAAACCAACTGCCCAAGTGGTGCACGAATTGTTGACAGTGGGCAAACTCACCATTGATGGAGTGCAGCGAGACATTGAGCCTCGAGATATCTGCGTGCTCGTGCGCACCAAAGCCACGGGTCGGGCAATCGAACGCAAACTCAAGCAGTTCAAGATTCCTGCAGTCAGCAATGGCACTGAATCGGTCATGGAAGGTGCGATGGCGAGTCATGTTCGGTCGATGCTTGAATTGATGGAACGTATTACGGATGTCGGTCGTACTCGCCGAGTGGCCAGCACGCCATTCTTTGGTCTGTCAATTCGCCACGAACACGATATTTCAGATCTAGATCTGCAACGAATCCAAAATCGCGTCAGCGATTTGCGTTCAGTTTTACAATCTGGTGGCGTTGCCACGCTTGCTGGAGCCATCAATTCGGATGATCAGTTCATGACTCGTCTCACCAAAGGTTCCTCTGGCGAGCGCCACATCACCGACTTTGCGCACGTGATGGATGTTCTGCATGTTGCTACCGATGGCAAGCCGTGCACGCCAACCCACCTTCTTGAAGTATTTATGTCGCTCATCGACGCCGATGAAACAAGCGAATTGGTAAGTAGGCGAGTAGAGAGCGACGTTGATGCTGTACAGATCATGACCATACACAGCGCTAAGGGTCTGCAGTTTCCGTGTGTCGTTGTAGCCGACCTTTGGAAGCCGGCTACTGCGCCTCGTGGAGCACCAGTTTTCTATAACCAAAACCAACGTGTTGTCGACATTGTTCACGGATTGGAAAGCCCGACTGAGTCCTCACGGGTTGCGTCAAAAGAAGCTGTGAAGGATGCCGCAAATGCCGAAATGAGTCGAGTCATGTATGTGGCTCTCACGCGCACGATGTATCACCTCTCGGTACTTGTTACTGATGACGCACAAAGCCGCTTGCCAACAATGGTGCCGCACATACCCGATAAGCGAGCCCTCGCAAGTGTGGCCAAGCTAAAGAGTTATAAGATCAAAAACGCTAAGCCAGATGCGAGTAAATTCTCCTGCGCAAAATCCACCGCTTCCACTTCTCAGTCCTATCGCCGTACATCGTTCTCGGGCATTATGGATATTCACAAAAAGTCCCATCGCCGTGATTATTTTGAACGACCTGGTCATGGCAATGATGAGTTCGGCAATGATGATAATCAATTTTCAAATCAAGAACCGAGCGAGTTATCAGATCTGCTCAAATCAATCACGATTCCGGTTGTTCCTTCAAGTAAACACGTCGGTGATCAGATCCACGAGATTCTGGAGTTCGTTGACATGTCGGCTCGACCGTTGCGCGATGAGGTGGGTCGAGCAGTAGGGCAAGTAGCAACTTCAAGTTTGTTGCGCAGATATCACCAGCCACTGATCACAATGCTCACTCGTGCTCTGGAAACTCCATTTGGTGGGGCATTCGGCGACGTCTCGTTTGCCGATATTGATCCGAGCGATCGTCTTGCCGAAATGGATTTCGAAATGTCAGTCGCCTTATCCGATGCAAATATCATGGTGAGCGACATTGGTCGAGTCCTGCTATCCGTGTTAAGCCCAACTGATGTGCTTTGCAACTATGCAACATCACTTACTGATTCATCTTTTGACATTTCAATCGCCGGTCTGATTAATGGATCGCTTGACGCATTGCTTCGCTTGCCGGGTAGCACTCCAGATCAGCCGCTGCTGGCCATTACCGACTACAAGAGCAACAAGATGCATCAAGATGATGACGAGTCGCCAATGTCTGGATATTCGCCACAACATGTACAGGCAAAGATGGAAGAGGCGCACTACATACTGCAAGCACTTATTTATGGAACGAGTATTTATCGCATGTTGCGTTGGCGACTTCCCAAAGCCAATCACGATGCGTGCATTAAGGGTATTGCTTACGGCTTTTTGCGCGGAATGGTTGGGCCTGAAACGCCGGTTGATGCAAACGGTCATCGGTATGGAGTATTTACGTGGCAAGCCCCAGTCGGTTTGTGGTCGGCTCTGAGTGACTTATTTGCAGGAAAGAAGCCAACTCAATGAACGTTAATTTGACTCCGTACGTAAAGGCAAATGTGCTTGCAGATTGCGATGTCGCTGCAGCCAAGACTCTTATTGGGTTAGTTGAGCGTAAAGGTGATGCAGTCCCTGATCTTTTGGGCACCCTGCTATTGTGTCTAGCATTACGTGGGCCTCGGGACCGACATACATGCATTGATCTTGATCACATTTCTGATTGGCTCACACCTGAGGGTATTAAAGCGCAACTCGAATGGCCAACTGATTCAGCAACATGGCTCGCTGCAACTAAGACGTGCCCTTTAATGTTTGGTGATCCAGGCGCTGTGACGCCACTCATTGTTGATGGTGGTCGCGTATATCTCAGTCGGTCATACGCCGAAGAAGGTGCAATTGCGGCAGTCCTTACACGCAATAATGCTCAGCATGTACACATCATTCTTGGTGGTCCAGGTACCGGAAAAACGCGCGAAGTAGCGATGAAGTTTATTGATCACTTTAGAAAGGGAGAACGTGACATCAGAATTGCACTGGCGGCACCAACTGGTAAGGCCGCTGCTCGTATGCGCGAGGTGCTATTGCGCCAGTGTGATGAAATCAAGAAATTACCAGAAGGTAAAGATGTTGATTGGGACGCAGTGAATGCAGCAATAAGTGCAGCGTTTTCGGGCACTGTGCATTCGCTGCTCGGGTTTGGCCCATCTCGTGATACGCGTTACAAATATAATGCCAATAATTTTTTGCCTTTTGACTGGGTGGTGGTTGACGAGGTATCCATGCTTCCTTCGTCGATGATGTATCGACTCGTAGACGCTTTAGATCCATCAACGGCGCTGCTCATTGTGGGTGATCCTGATCAACTCGCAAGCGTGGATGCTGGTTCGGTTCTGGGCGACATCGCCAAGGTTGCGACAAAAAAGGGTTCCATCCTATTTCCGCAAACAAAAGTTATGCACGAACAACATCGTCTTCCAAAAGAGATCGATGGGCTTGCGCGTCTGTTGCGCCTAGAAGCCCCAGTCGATGGCCAGGTACTTGGCGACTCTCGGCATGTTGATGCAGTTATCGACTATCTGCGGACGAACAAAACTCTGATTTCGTGGATCAATCCCAATATCGATAGTGATCAACTTGCCGTGGTGCGCAACAAAGTTGTCCAACATGCTCGAGAATTGCACACAGTAGCGATGAGCAAAGATTACCAGGCTGCGCTCGACAAGCGTCAAGAGTTGCAATTGCTCTGTGCACACCGTGAGGGCAAAACAGGGGTGAGTTATTGGAACGGGTTCGTTGATAGTCAACTCGGGCCTTACACAGAAACTCGTTGGTATTTTGGCCGCCCAGTTATGGTGACGAGCAACAACAGGTCTGTAGATCTCTATAACGGTGATGTGGGAATCATCGTGCCCGACGAAGATGGCCAGCCAGTCGGCGCATTCAGCGATGGCGGCACATTCCGCCTTGTGCCGACAATGCGCCTCGAAGACATAGACACCGTCCATGCCCTCACGATCCACAAGAGCCAAGGTTCCGAATATGACGAGGTGATAGTCGATCTGCCAAATGAGTC
Source organism: Actinomycetes bacterium (assembly GCA_014190235.1). Lineage (GTDB taxonomy): Bacteria > Actinomycetota > Acidimicrobiia > Acidimicrobiales > Ilumatobacteraceae > UBA2093. Next base: position 10,022 of record BJGC01000018.1, read on the forward strand.
GAGTCGGATTCTTACACGCGAGCTCTTTTACACTGGCATCACCCGCACTAAGCAACGACTCACAATCATTGGGTCAGAAGGGGTATTACGAAGTGCCGTGTCTCAAGCTATTCACCGCACGTCCGGCCTCGCCGTCCGAATTTGATGTGGCGTGATAGTTTTTATTTGAAGTTTTGTTGGTTTTTTCAAATAATGAGGGATGCAAGTGGCTCAAAAGAAAACAAGAAAAGTGCTTGATGTTGCCAAGAAAGTTGGCAAAAAGGCAGGCAAGAAGAGTATTGAAGTTGCAGGGAAAGCTGCCAAAGAAGTGCGTAAAGGCACAGGCAAAGGAATCAGTGTTGTAACTGGCGCCGAGAGTTATCTAAAAAAGGCTGCATTGGTAAATGCCGAGTTGGATGTTGCAATTGCAAAGTTGGAAGATGCCTTGAAACGACGTGATCTGGATATAGAACGATTGACTCAACGTATTTCAGAACTGGAATCAACTCGCAATACCGACAAGGATTGACGATGGTAAGAACCAAAGCACTCAGAGTCGGTCAAGATATCGAAGAGTCCATTTTGAACGATCGCTTGTCACTAGCCAGTCGACTGACTGCACTTGCTGACAGTGCTTCGGGCTATAGGTCCGCAAAGTCACCTCTATGGGATGGAACCGTGCCAATCGCTGTGGCTGGCGTTATGGATGCACTTCGTTTCAGCAAAGTTGATGTATCGCTGGGTGGAAGTGATGTAACCCACCAAGAGTTTGTTGATGCTCTGAATAGAACTCACGTTGACCCTCAAACCTTGCAAGATCATGTGGTCGAACGAGCCAGAGGTGGTTTCATTGCCGTTCGAGGAGCCTATTTTGAAAACCACTTAGTCGAAGGAATTCGAAATAGGACGATTCCTCTGCCCAAAGGGGTGGATCATGTGCAATTGAATTCGTTTACTCATCCTGGAAGCGATTTAACGATGTTCGGCGACCACGGCCAAGTGATTGTTGAGGCAAACGCAAAGGCAGCATCATCAGCCGCAGTGATACTCGAACACTTTGAGCGTTATCCTGACGTGCCGGTGGTGTATGCGACAACAGAAGCAGCGCAGGATGCTGCTCGTCATGGAATTCGCGTAATCGGATCTGGGACAAAATCTTTCATTCTCGATGGTCATCCAACTGTCATTGATATTGGTGAAACTGCGGCATCATACGATCAGCAACTACATGCACTTGCATCTGGTCATCATGAATCATTTCTGCATTTCTTTGGTACGCATGATCTATTAAGTCATATTCCATGGATAAGCGGTGGAGTGATTGCATTTCGAATGTTTAGGCGTTATCAAGCGGGGATGGAGCGTGCAGATAATCTTCAGCAATTAGGCCGTGAGAGCGCACGCTCAGCATCTGCATTGGCAGTTGGAGGTATATTGCAACACGCAGGAGTGCCTATTCCGGTCACAGTTATCGGCACATTGTGTGCTGCGTCAGCTGCTCAAGGCGCATTTGATGTTCGCGATAGTTGGAGCATGCTGTCAGCACAAGAGACTCTTATTTCTCAAAGAGCCCAGTCTCTTTTGCTGCTGTAAAAGTTAAAAGTTTGGGCTCTTTGTTCCCATTTTGATCAGTCGTCACGAATGCTGAAATACTTGAAGTAGTGCAGGGAGTCCTGTTGGCTGTGGCCCGCACTGGTCATCTCATCGCACTAAAGTTGTTATCGGTGGCGCCTGCACGGGAAACAGATGCTATAGGCTTGAGAAATCTTGCCACTATCGCCACGCAAGACGAGTAGAACCTGGCAAGCGAGGCAATCGTACAAATCCAAGGACGTGCTTTTGTCAGGGGACGTCGACTTGACGCTGAATTACTCACACTTCGCAATGCCATGCTCTGAAGCAAAGATTCACACCATCTTTGAGGGCACCTCAGAGATCCAGCAGCTGGTGATTGCCCGTGCAATCTCTGGCCTGCGCATCGAGTAAAATAACCAATGAAAATGTGCTTTTTTGCACTTCGTTGATGAAAGAGCTGATCGGTGGCTCGAAAGGGCCGTAGGATAGATCTGATTTTAGCCCCCCAGCATGTATCGAATTAATAGTGCTTACGCATGGCCGACAAGCCGTTACCGGGCTGATTGGCGGCAGCGGTCACTGCAATAGCGAACATTTTCCCAATCCCGCGCCCATTTCTTTCTCCACTCAAACTCTTTTGCGCATCCGATGCAGACTTTTGGAGCGAATCCATTCTTTATTCGTGGCACACGAGACATACTTAGCACAATATTCACATCTGAGACAGATGCCCATACTATGAGGCAGTGAATTTGCACACAGTTTGGGTTTTTGGTGATCAGCTGAATCGAAAAATAGGTGCACTGGGCCAAGCCAAGCCGAGCACTCATCGTGTGCTGATGATCGAGTCACGCGCCAAGATCACATCGCGGCGATGGCACGTGCAGCGAGCACATTTTATCGTCACGTCGATGCGGCGTTTCGCCGGTGAGTTGCGAGATGCTGGTTTTGAAGTTGATTACCGTTTTGCTGATTCAATGCGAGAGGGTGTGCAGTTACATATTGATGAATTTACTCCACAGCAAATTTTGACAACAGAACCGAATAGTTTTGCTGCACGCACACTTGTATCAAAATTGGGTGTGCAGTCAGTAAAATCAAATCAGTTTCTCTGCCATCCTGAGTTGTATCAAAGTTTCCTGAACTCGCGTAAGACAATCAAGATGGAAGATTTTTACCGCTGGCAACGACGGAGACTTGACGTCTTAATGGATGGCGACGAACCTGTTGGCGGGCGTTGGAATTTTGATGATGAGAATCGTCAAGGTCCTCCGAAGACCGAACGTGATCGTTGGCCAAAACCAGAACCGGTTGTGCTGGATGCGTTAGATGCTCAAGTTCTTGCTGATGTGTCCGCTAATTCGTGGGGCGCTTTACCAACCGGTCAGTGGGCGACGTCGCGAGCGGGTGCACTACGTCGAATGAAGTATTTTATGAAAAATATTTTGCCGATGTTTGGCGAACATGAAGATGCAATGCTTGCATCAAATTGGCATCTCGCACATTCGTTGCTTTCGCCGTATCTCAATATTGGTCTGCTACTGCCTGAAGAAGTTTTGGATGCTGCAGTAAAAGAATTCGAGTTAGGAAGTGTGCCAATCAATAGCGCAGAAGGTTTTATCCGCCAAATCATTGGCTGGCGTGAATATATCTGGAATTGTTATTGGCAGTGGATGCCTGACTATGCAGAGTTGAACTCGCTAAATGCATCCCGCGACTTGCCCAAACTATTCACAAAACGTGATGCGACTTCAATGAACTGTATGAAGTCCGTATTGGATGGCGTCTATCAACGGTCATATGCCCATCACATTGAGCGTTTGATGATTCTTGGCAATTTTGCTCTGATCGCAGGAATCAATCCACAGCAATTGACACAATGGATGTGGAACAGTTTCATAGATGCAGCAGAGTGGGTGATGGTGCCCAACGTGGTGGGTATGTCTCAGTACGCCGACGGTGGCTTGTTGGCGACGAAGCCCTATGCGAGCGGTGGGGCCTACATCGATCGGATGAGTGATCATTGCAAGGGTTGTGCCTACGACCGCAAGAAACGGGTCGGTGAGAATGCATGCCCGTTCACAGTTCTGTATTGGGACTTTTTCCTTCGCCACGAGCAACGATTCGTGAAAAACCCACGTGTGGCTCGTCAGGTACGCGCAGCCCAACAATTAGCCGATCGGGAAGAGGTTCGTGCTACGGCTGTCACAATTGTGACACGACTAGAGCGCGGCGATTTATAATTTTGGAGCAAAACAAGACGCCTCCAGAGAAGCCTGTTATTGTGGCGTTGGTCGACTCAACAGTGTCGACAAACGAAAGGACATCATGTTACGCAAACTTAAGGCACTCGGATTTAGTGCCAATCTCTCGTATGCACTTGGCTTTTTATCAGTAATTATGAGCATCATCGTCTGGTTCACTCAGGGTGGAACAGATGCCGGCGAAGCAGGCGCTGCAGGTGAACGATTTGGCATTTTTGTTGGCCTCTGGGCTCCAACATTCATGGCAATCGGTAATGGAATCGATAACTTGCCAGAAAACAAGTAATTCGAACTCGAAAAATTCTCGAGTTACAAACGCAATAGGCTCGCGATAAAAACCGTGAGCACAATAATGGCGGTGGCTAAAGGTGCAACGTATCGCTCAAGTTGTCTCATGCCTGAAAACTAACAGATTTCTCCTGGGAGTCTGAGATTGTCCACTTTTTATTGAGATCAGGTGCAGTCAATGTCGCTCAGAATGATGAGAGATCGTATTCAGATATCAGGACAGGTCGCCGCTCATCAATTGATTTGTGTGCAGCGGCCCCAATGACGACAGACCACAGACCATCCGCCACAGTAACTTCTGGTGCTTTGTTGCGTAAGACTGCATCCACGAAACGTTTGCATTCGATGTAGCTTGCTCCAAAGTGAAAACCCATATGCGTCACGTCAGAGTCGACGGGAACTTCAATTTCGTGGACAGAATGCGAGGCCCTTTGGCCAAGAAAAATTTTGCCGTTTCCGGGAATGAAGGCCTCAATTTTTCCGGTATCCCCGACGACAGTGATTTCTTGTTCATGCTGCCCACCTTCTGCGAACATCGAGAGATCAAGCATGGTTCGCACTCCGTTGGCATATTCGGTAATGACATAGGCGTTGTCAAGAATGTCGCTCGGTCCTGCGTCGTAGATCTCGTCAAGGTGGTTGACGTCTTGACCACCGCTTGCCAACACACGCACGGGACGGGAGCCGACTGCAAGATTCATCAAGTCAAAAAAATGGCAGCATTTTTCAACGAGTGTGCCCCCCGTGTTTTTTGAGAAGCGATTCCAATTATCAACTTTGACGAGAAAAGGGAATCGGTGCTCACGGATAGACATCATTTTCAGATTGCCAACTGCTCCACTGCGGAGTTGATGTAATAAGCCCGCAACTGGAGCCATATAACGATATTCAAGCCCAACCCAGGTGATAGCAGAACGTTTTTCTTGGGCGTGAACAATCGAGATGCAGTCAGCCACTGTGGTGCACATTGGTTTTTCTACCATCACCGGAATATCGGTCTCAAAAATGTCGTCGAGGAGTGCCTTATGTGTGAAGTTGGGAGTCGCCACAAGAACGGCATCAATAAGTCCACTGTTGAGTAAATCTTGGTGGTCAGCGAATGTCGTAACAGGTGAGGCAGAGTCTTTGAGCGTGTGCTGGGCCCACTCGCGTTGTTGTTCGTGTATGTCGCTGATTGCCGTAATTGTGACTTCAGGGATCCCGATGAGGTTGCGAAGGTGCTCGCAACCCATCATCCCGGTTCCGATGACCCCGACGCGCAACTGTGACATATATAAGAGGTTACGCCACGGGCGTTGTTGATTCGTTGCGAGCGAGCGATTCTAAAATGTCAGCAGTACGAGAAACCATTGAGACAAACGGTGAGTGATCAGTGTCGAGCACGATGACTGAGTCACAATTGGCAGATAAGACCTTTTGCAGTTGGGGGTGGACGGCGTTGTCGCGCAGACACATCACATATGTTGACGAGATCTGGGACTGACGAACACCAATAATTTCTTGAAAGAAATTATTATTTGGTTGTGGAGACAGACGAGCCACCGCTGCATCAGCGACTGCATCGGTGCAGCAACCATAGAAAGCATCTTTGGCAAGTTCTGGAATGATGAGAAGATTTCCGTCGTCAGTCGGAGTAATAGCCGCGCCAAGTGCTGTCTTGTTGGTATCAAGAGTCATCTGAGACATGACGCTTTGTCCAGTTTGTGGAACGAACGCGGCGATGTAGACCAAGTGAGAAACTAAAGAGTTATGCACGACAGCCTGAGCAATGACGGCACCACCATAACTATGACCAACGAGCACTACTTGATCTATGCCGCGAGAGCGCAAAACATCAAGAGTGTCAATCACGCACTGAGCGTCACCGTATAAATCTGTGAGTGGCGCAGTGGATGCACCGTGACCCGGCAAGTCAATAGCAGTACTTGACACTCCGCGTTGGTCGAGTTCGCGTTGCAGCGATGCAAAGCACCATGCCCCGTGCCATGCCCCGTGAACCAAGACGATGTGTCGGGCGGAGGTCATGCCACATCATGACGGAGGGGCTTTGACGTTGACGAGTCGGGAAATGCAGCACATAGCCACTCGTTTTGGCACGATGGTGTGATCCGACATGGCAGATTCTGGGTAGACCTGAGATACTGGTAAAGAAGGATAAAAAGAAATAACCGAAGGATTGGGGAGCGGGGCGATGCCAAAGTCGGATGTTGATGTAGTTGTCGTGGGTGCCGGATTCGCTGGCATGTATCTGTTGCATGAGTTGCGCGAGATGGGATTCAGTTCACGCGTCTTGGAGGCCGGAGACGATGTGGGCGGCACATGGTACTGGAACAGATATCCAGGCGCACGTTGCGATATTGCTACAACTGATTATCAATACACATGGGATCCAGAATTGCATACGCAATGGACATGGTCCGAGAAGCACGCAGCACAACCAGAAATTCTTCGCTACGCGCAACTTGTCGCAAAAAAACACGATCTGTATTCTGGAATTGACTTCAACGTACGCGCCGAGGAAGCGACATGGGACGACAAGGCAAAAAAATGGAGTATTCGTACGTCAACAGGCGAAACAATCGTGTCTCGTCACTATGTGATGGCGACTGGGTGTTTATCTGTTCCAAAAGATCCTGACATCAAAGGAACAGATCGTTTTGGCGGAGAAGTTTATGTAACCGGACGTTGGCCCCACGAAGGTGTCGATTTCACGGGCAAGCGCGTTGCCGTGATCGGAACAGGCTCTTCAGGAATTCAATCAATTCCCATCATTGCCGAGCAAGCAAAAGAACTCGTCGTGTTTCAGCGCACGCCAAACTTTTCGATGCCAGCGTACAACGGACCACCTCCGCAGGACCGCGTTGATCGACTCAACGCAGACCGCGCAGCCTATGTGCAAGAAGCGCGGTTGTCCGGAACAGGTGTGCCGCTTGAGATGTCCACGGTGTCAGCGCTTTCGGTGCCCAAAGAAGTTGCGTTTGAGATGTTAGAAGAGTCGCGACAAAAAGGCGAGTTGCTGGCAATTGGTAACACGTTTACTGACTCCGGAATAAATCGTCAGGCCAACGAAGTAATTGGTGAGTTCATGCGCAGCAAAGTGCGCTCAGTAGTAAAAGATCCAAAAGTTGCAGAGTTGCTGAGTCCTTACAAGCACGGATACGGAACAAAGCGTCCATGTATGGACACCGGATATTTCGAGACGTTTAATAAGCCCCATGTTCGTCTAGTGGATCTGGGGGCTGATCCGATTCATACCATTACTGAGACAGGCATTGATTTTGGTGCTGAAACAAAAGAGTTTGATGCCATTGTGTATGCGACTGGTTTTGATGCGATGACCGGCGCAATTGTGGGTGTCAATATCACAGGCAAAGATGGCGTGACACTGAAAAAGAAATGGGAAGCGGGCCCGTTGACATATTTGGGTCTCACATCGGTTGGTTTTCCGAATCTCTTTATGATCACCGGCCCCGGAAGTCCATCAGTGTTATCTAACATGATGGTGTCAATTGAGCAGCACGTGGAGTGGATCCGCGACACGCTTGTAGCGATGCGCGAGCAGGGCTTTGACACGATTGAACCAACTCCGCTTGCAGAAGATGGATGGCGCGTTCACTGCACCGATTGCGCAGACATCACAATTTTTCAAGATGCCAATTCGTGGTACATGGGTGCAAACGTGCCAGGAAAACCCAGAGTGATGTTTCCATACATTGGTGGTGTGGGGCGTTATCGCCAAGCGTGTGATGAGGCGGTGAGTCGTGGGTATCTTGGTTTCGAACTTAATGGCGTCGGAAAAAAGCAGTGCAACGACGGACTCGTGCGACAAGTACAACCTGACATCGACATGGTGCTCGAAATGATGGGCACGCTAAATCTGCCTGCAATGGAATCAATGAGTGCTGCAGATGCACGACTATTTTTTGATGCTTCGTCTGCAGTGCGTCCACCAGGGCCAGAGGTGGGAGAGATCGTTGACGCCACACTGCCCGGTGCTGCTGGCAATCTGGAGTATCGCCTGTATCGCCCAGCAACGGTTGGCCCGCATCCCGTGATGGTGTATTTCCATGGTGGCGGTTGGGTATGCGGAAGTCAAGTTGCCGATGATCCGTTGTGTCGTGATCTGTGTGCGCAATCAAACACGCTGATTGTGTCGGTGAATTATCGACATGCACCAGAAGCACGTTTTCCAGCCGCAGCGCACGATGGTTTTGCTGCGCTCAAGTGGGTGCACGAAAATGTTGCATCGCTTGGTGGTATCTCCGGAAAACTCGCGGTTGGTGGCTGGAGTGCTGGCGGCAACGTTGCTGCAGTTGTTGCTCAGATGTCACGCGACGACGGAGGACCTGCACTCAGTGGACAGTTGCTGTTGTGCCCCGTGACAGATGGTTCGCGCCAGCATCAGTCCTATATCGACAACGGTGATGGGTATCTCCTCACGAAGTCGTTGATGGAATGGTTCTGGAATCACTATGCCGATGAGAGTGATCGCAAAAATCCACAGGCGTCGCCGCTTTTGGCTAAGAGTTTGAGTGGTCTACCACCCGCAATGGTGGTGACATGTCAGTTTGACCCACTTCGCGACGAAGGTGATGCGTACGCTCAGGCACTTCGTGCTGCAGGTGTGCAAGTTGATCATGTACAAGCGCGAGGACACGTTCATACTTCGATCACTATGGTTGACATGCTGCCGTCGGGTGCGCCATATCGCCGTCAAATGGCTCAAGGACTGCAAACATTCTTTCATCACACATAAGTTCAGCGCGAATTGGGCTCTAGCCTTGTCGAATGACATCTCACCGTAATCACAAGGTTTTTGCATTTTCAGCAGTACTTTTTTTGGCTGGCATTGGACTTGTCGCATGTAGCGATAGCGGCACATCGTCAGACACCACTCAATTAGCCAGCTCACCAGACACCTCTCAACCTGCGGGAGCAGTTGCTGAACCTAAAGTCGTGCTACCAAAAGAAGCGCCAACAAAATTGGTGATCACTGATATCACTAAAGGAACCGGCGAAGGCGCGGTGGCTGGCGACACGTTGGCAGTTTTTTATGTCGGAGTCTTAAGCGCAGATGGTACAAAATTTGATGGCAATTTCGGTGGCTCATCGTTCAACTTCACGCTCGGTGCGGGCGGTGTCATTAAAGGTTGGGATGAAGGATTGGTCGGACTCAAAGTTGGTGGTCGCCGACAACTAGATATTCCATCCGATCTGGCCTACGCAGAAAAAGGTGCAGGAGACATCATCAAGCCAAACTCCGCACTGTCGTTTATCATCGACTTGCGTTCAATCATTCCGGTATCAAAACTCGAAGATGCACCCAAGGTCACAATCAAAGGTGCGCCTGCACGCCTTGACTTAAAGACTGAAGATCTCAAAAAGGGAAGTGGAGCCACCGTCAAGGAAGGCCAAGATCTCGCACTTCATATTGTTGCATTTCGCGGAGACACTGGTGTTGAGCTTTTGAATTCATGGACAAATCTGGTTCCGATCATGCTTTCATTGAAAAAAGAAGAATCTATGCAAGGTCTTTTTGAAGGTTTAGTTGGAATGAAGGTGGGTGGCCGACGTCAACTAACGATTCCGTTTGCGAGTGCATTTGGTGAAGATGGCAGTACGGAAATGGGATTGCCAGCAAAAACCGATCTTGTTCTTGTCGTTGATGTTCTTGCAATTATGTAAGGGCTCCAAAACAACCCGTGTCTCACAGGATGAGTTTTAGAATTGCATTGATTTAATTTCGCAGAACTCTTCTAGACCAAAGACTCCTGCTTCACGTCCGACTCCGCTTTGCTTGTATCCACCAAACGGCGCCTGGATATTAAATGAGCCTCCGTTCACTTCTACTTGACCAGCCTGAAGTCGACGACCAACTGCCTTGGCGTGTTCGAGGTCTGCACCCCATACTCCTGCTGCGAGCCCGTAGACCGTGTCGTTAGCAATTCGAATGGCGTCTTCTTCGGTGTCATACGGCATGATCGACAACACTGGTCCAAAGATTTCTTCTCGGGCGATTGTCATCTCTGGAGTCACACCTGAAAAAACTGTTGGCTGAACATAGAAACCAACATCAAGGCCTGCTGGTGCATCAGTGCCACCGATCACGAGTGTGGCGCCTTCATCAATGCCGGTTTGAATGAATCCGCGAACGCGGTCGCGTTGAACAGCCGACACAAGTGGTCCGAGTCGATTAGCAGCATCAAACGGATCACCTGTTGAATGTTTTGCAGCGGCAGCGGCAGCAATTTGCTCTGCCTCAGCTAAGCGTGCACGCGGAACCAACATTCTCGTCAACGCACTACATGTTTGACCAGAGTTTGAGAAGCATTTACCAACACCTGCGCCGACCGCTTTTGCAAAGCCAGCCTCATCAAGGTCATTAAGAATCAGATTGGGGCTTTTGCCGCCAAGTTCGAGTGAGACCTTTTTGACATTTTCTGCTGCAACAACAGCGACTCGTTTTCCGGCACGAGTTGACCCCGTGAAACTCACCATGTCAACGCCGGGATGCGCGGCAATCGCTTCACCAACAACTGGACCAACGCCTGTGACCAAGTTAAAGACTCCGGCCGGTAATCCGATGTCATGAATGATCTCAGCCAAGATGAACGCATTAATCGGCGCAACTTCTGATGGCTTGACAACGACAGTGTTTCCGGCAGCCAACGCAGGTGCAACTTTGAGAGCAATTTGGTGCAACGGATAGTTCCATGGCGTGATGCAGCCAACGACACCGAGTGGTTCGCGAACAACGGTTGAGTTTCCGATTTGTTGTTCGAATTCATAGGTGGACAAGAGACCTGCGGTAATTGCAAAGTTTCCCTTGGGGAGTCCTACTTGGATCATTGTCGACAAGGCCACTGGCATGCCGACTTCGCGGGCGATGGCCTCGGCAATTTCTTGTGTACGAGCCTCAAGCCCTGCGTGAATTTTCATCAACCACTCGGCGCGAACTTCTTTGGGCAAACTACTCCAGCCCGCAAAGGCGGCACGTGCGGCGGCGACTGCTTTATCGACATCCCCTGTTGTGCCGTCTGGGATAGTTGCAATGATTTCTTCTGTGGCGGAGTTCGTTACTTCTAGAACGCCTTTGCCCTCGGATGAAACCCACGAACCGTTGATATATACCTTGTCATATGTGATCATTCCCACATCGTAGACGAGGTCAATCAACGCTCTCTCAGTGGGGGAGGGATTGACAATGCCAAGAATCCGTGAACGGTCTTGCGCGTCGGAAGCGATGGCACCCAACCACCGTTGGTTAGGATCAATTTCATGACAACAGCGCAAATAACAAAAGACTCAATTGATCTTGGCATCGTGGTGAGCGATACCCAAAAGTCTCTGGCCTTTTATCGAGATCTCCTGGGATTTGAATTCAAGGGTGAGATGCAGATGCCAGGGGGCGGAACCATGAATCGTTTGCTCTGTGGAACAACTTTGATCAAGCTTGTCAGCGCTCCAGCGACGGCTGTCACAGCAGCGGGGGGCGGTATCACTGGAGCCTGCGGATATCGGTATTTCACAATTACTGTGAGCAATCTTGTCGAAATCACTGAAGCAGTTGCGGCTGCTGGCTACAAAGTGACCGTATCGCCCCGAGAACTTCGGCCCGGCATCAGCATCTCAATCGTTGAGGATCCAGACGCAAACCTCGTGGAGTTCTTGCAACTCGGCTAATACCACGCAAGTAGACAGCCGTTGTGGCGCGAATCCTCCTAAATAGGCGGGTCAGATTGGGTGACGGGGCGTAGTCTAGTTTCTCATGGAGATTATGCAGTCGCGCAAACTAGCCAATGTCTTGTACGACATTCGCGGGCCAGTGCTCGACGAAGCAAAGCGCCTAGAAGCCCAAGGTCAGCGAATCATCAAACTTAATATCGGCAATCCTGCGCCGTTTGGGTTTGAGACGCCTCCAGAAATTTTAGTAGAAGTAGTGCGCAATCTGCCGAGCTCGCAAGGGTATTCCGATTCACAGGGAATCTTGTCTGCGCGCACAGCAATCGTGCAGCACTATCAAGAACGCGGCATTGATATCACGGATGTTGATGATGTTTGGCTCGGCAATGGAGTCAGCGAACTCATTCAAGTGGCACTCAATGCGCTACTCAATGAAGGCGATGAAGTTCTGATACCGGCGCCTGATTATCCGTTGTGGACTGCCGCAACAAGTCTGTCCGGAGGCACGCCGGTTCATTATTTGTGCGATGAATCAAACGGCTGGATGCCCGACATTGAAGACATGCGAAGCAAGATCACAGACCGCACGCGGGCAATAGTGGTGATTAATCCAAACAATCCAACGGGTGCCGTGTACACCGGAGAGATTTTGCGCGAGATTGCAGATATCGCGGCAGAACGTGGGCTCATCGTGATGGCCGACGAGATTTACGACAAGATTTTGTATGACGATGCTGTGCACACCACATTTGCTGCAATCGCGCCAGATGTTTTCACGTTGACATTTAATGGTTTATCTAAGGCGTATCGCTTGTCTGGTTTTAGATCCGGCTGGATGGTGATGACTGGTCCGCGTCATCATGCAAGCAGTTACATCGAAGGCATCAACATGCTCACCAATATGAGGTTGTGTGCCAATGTTCCGGCGCAGCACGCTATTCAAACTGCACTTGGCGGACGCCAAAGTATTCGCGAATTAGTGTTGCCACATGGGCGCTTGCTTGAGCAACGAGATGCAGCAGTTGCCGCACTTGAAAGTATTCCCGGAGTGACATGCGTGAAACCAAAAGGCGCGTTGTATGTATTTCCGCGACTTGATCCCGAGATGTATGAGATTGCCGATGACCGCCGTTTTGTCTTAGATTTTTTGCGTGCTGAGCATGTGCTCGTTGTGCAAGGGACCGGATTCAATTGGCCCAATACCGACCATTTACGAATCGTCACCTTGCCATGGGCTGTTGACCTCACCGAAGCGATTGGTCGACTCGGCAATTTCTTATCAACCTATAAACCACCAGTGGTTACAGGTTCAGCGCGCGGCTGAGATGCTGTAGTAAGTCGTCGTACGACTCAAGTGCGACAAACTGCGTGAACTCTTTTTTTACGTTGTCGGGTGCACGGAAAAGAAATCCGGTATCAGCCGCTGCGAGCATGGCGGTGTCGTTATATGAGTCTCCTGCGGCAACAACTCGGTAGTTCAAATTTTTAAAAGCGTTCACTGCGTGACGCTTTTGGTCTTCCTGACGGAGTTCAAAATCAACAATGTGATCATCTTGGATGATGAGTCGATGACAAAGAAGCGTCGGCCAATTCAGGAGACGCATGAAAGGTCGACCAAATTGTTCAAAAGTGTCCGAAAGGATGACAACTTGTGTCCGTTCACGTAAGGCATCAAGAAACTCAAGCGCGCCAGGTAATGGCGTGAGACCAGCAATGATCTGAGTGATTCGGCTCATCGTGAGATCGTGTTGGTTGAGTATCTCGATGCGACCCCGCATTAAGAGGTCGTAGTTTGGTTCATCGCGCGTGGTGCGACGCAATTCGGGAATACCTGTGCTCTCGGCTACAGCGATCCAGATTTCAGGAACCAGAACGCCTTCAAGGTCGAGAGCGACAATGCCCTGATGAGGAGTCTGCGCAACTGCCATGTCTCTATTCTCGCTGATGGTGCCCCAAAAAACAGAGTTATTAGATTTTTGTGCTGAGACTGTGCCGGAGTCCGACTGAACGCGTCATGGGGTGGGTTGTCTAGATTGTGAACTACTCCTATGGCGGAGCGTGAAAGCGAGAAAATGTATGTCGAGCAGATTTGAAGCCGGATTCAACGGGCGTGTTGCAGTGGTGACAGGTGGCGGAACAGGAATGGGTCGAGAACTCGTGCGTCAGCTCACGGCCGACGGCTGTGATGTCGCGACCTGTGACGTGATTGCAGAAAACCTTGCGGAGACAGCCGAACTCTGCAGCGCAGACGGCAACCGCGGCCAGGTATTCACTGCCATCGCCGATGTGTCTGATGAGCAACAGGTCTTAAAATTTCGTGACGAAGTTGCATCGTGGCGTCCACACGTGAACTTGCTTTTCAATAATGCGGGTATTGGCGGGGGCGGAAGCATCGTCGAAAGTACTCGCGCAGAATGGGATAAAACTTTCGGAGTTTGTTGGTTTGGCGTGTATTACAACACACGTGCATTTCTGCCACTATTACTGAAGTCCGATGTTGGGCATGTTGTGAACACGAGTTCTGTCAATGGTTTTTGGGCTTCGCTTGGACCCGATGTCACTCACACTGCATACAGTGCTGCGAAGTTCGCGGTGAAAGGGTTTACTGAGGCGTTGATTACGGATTTCGCATTGAGTGCGCCGCATTTGCATGCATCAGTTGTGATGCCTGGTCATATTGGCACATCAATCGTCATTAACTCGGGAAAAATTCTAGGTCGCGATCCAAAAGAGATGTCAGAAGATCAACTTGCCGACGTGCGTGAGCGAATTGGTCGTCGCGGTCTAGACATGAGCGCGGTGAGCGACGAAGACCTTCGCGTGGGCATGCAAGCCCAGGCTGAATCGTTTCGCGATGATGCACCCGTGTCGTCAGCGGAGGCGGCGACCGTGATTCTGGAGGCCATCAAACGAGATGAGTGGCGAATTCTTATTGGGGCTGATGCCGTTGCTCTTGACACGATGGTTCGATCAGAACCTGAGAATGCGTACACCTCAGATTTTTTTACACGACTGCGCGCCGGCGGAGTGTTTGGTTTTACAGGTTAAGTCGCGTTAGTCGAGCGTTTTAAGAAACCAGTGATCCACCATCGCAAGAAATCACTTCGCCAACCGTAAATGCACCAGCACGCGAACTGAGAAAAATAGCAAGACCGGCGATGTCTTCTGGTGTTCCGACACGTCGTCGTGGATTAGTGCGAGCAACTGCATCCCAGTCAGTGTTGTCGACGTCACCGCCGCCACCAACGCCAGTACTCAACATCCATGTCGGAAAAGGTCCGGGTGCAATTGCATTCACGATGATTTTACGCTTCACCAAAGTAGCCGCCATCTGGCGAGTCAGCGAGTGAACTGCGGCCTTCGATGGGCCATACGAGTGCGTGCTGAAGACAGGCGTTTGGATTCCGTCGATCGAGCCAATATTTATGACGCGAGATGGATCATCAGCAGTGGCATTTTTCTCGAGCAAGCCAAGAAGTCGTTGTGTCGTGAAAAAGACTCCTTTGACGTTGGTGTCAAATACTTTGTCCCAGCCTGCTTCTGGGTAATCCTCAAGGGGTGCACCCCACGAGACGCCTGCGTTGTTTACCAAAATATCGAGATGGTCTTCGTACTTGCTGAGTTGGGCAACTAACTGATCGATGCCAGCGACGTCGGCGCAGTCGGCTGGAATAGAGATGCACTCAGCGTTGTATTGCTCTGAGAGTCGCTTGGCGGTTGCATCGCAAGCAACTTTTTTGCGTGAACTGATATAGACCTTGGCACCATTTGCTAAGAATCCAGCGGCAATCATTTCGCCAATGCCACGTGAGCCGCCAGTAATGAGTGCCACTTTTCCTTTAATAGAAAAAAGAGATTCGATATTCATATAGCGTGATTCCTTTTATATAGGGGCAGTATGAACTGCGGTGTTTTAGTTACGTGCAAACTTGCGAAGCACGCGCCCTGGTCGGTCTCCGGTGTGGTGTCCTTGCTCGGTAACAACTGTGCCGTTGACGATGGTTGCGGCATACCCACGAGCCTTGATGATGAAGCGACCCTTGCCGTTAGGAAAATCATTGACATAGGTTGGGTATTCGGTTTGAAGTTCTTGAGGATTGAAAATGTTGATGTCAGCAAAATTGCCAACACTCAAGGTGCCACGCTCAATGAGTCCGAGCACGGCAGCAGGTTTAGCAGTGAGTTGATGAACAGCCTTTTCAAGAGAAACGCGCTTGCGATCGCGGTACCAGTGTGACAAATAGTGTGTTGGCGCGTCGGCATCACAGATCTGTCCAGCGTGTGCACCAGCATCGCCGAGCCCTGGGCACACATTTTCAAGTTGCAAAAACTCATTCATTGATTCTGTGTTGCGATTAAAGAACCATGTGTTGTAGAGCTCTCGTCCTTCGCTTTCGATGAGTCTGTCAACGATAAGTTCGACGGGCGTTTTGCCGGTGCGTGTTGCGAGTGTGGCAAGCGACACTGGGTTGACTTCGTTGTAGTCGGGGAGATCTCCAAGTCCGAGTGGATGAATAAATGCAGGGTCATACCAGGTTCCCTTTTTGTTGCCTTCTTCGAGTAATTCTGCACGTCGTGTGTTGTCGCGCAAGACAGCAACACGTTCTTCAACAGAGGGAAGTGCCATCATCTTTGTCCATGCTCCGCCCACTACTGGGGGAGTTTGAACGAGTCCAGTCAAAGTGCCACCGGGGCGAGTCATCGTGACAGTTGAGATAGGTCCGATGTTTTGGCTTGTGTCGGTAAGAAACTTGTTCCAGCGCGACACACTTTCGAGGTCTCCGTCTCCCGCACCGCCAGAGAACAACACGCCAGAACCTTTTTGCGCCATCGTGCGCAGGAGGTCGAACTCGTATTTTGGTTTTGTTGTGAAATCATTCACGGCTTGAAACAATCCACCGCCAGCACGATTCATTCCCTCAGCAATCGCGGTGTATTCCTCGGTCATTGAATATGTTCCTGGAACACAGCGGCCATCTGGCACCGTGTGCAGCAATAGACGAGACGTTGAGTATCCGACAGCACCACCGGCGACAGACTCTTGGGCAATTTCTGCCATGCGAGCAAGTTCTTCTGGAGTCGGGATTTCATCGGTGAGAGAACGTTCTCCCATCACTTGATATCGCACTGCACAGTGACCTACTAACCCAACAACATTTAATGCAGGTCGCATTCTTTCGACGGAATCTAAATATTCTGGGTATGTCTCCCAGTCCCACGGCAGTCCTTCAAGAATTGCTTGACGAGGGATGTCTTCGACGCTCTCCATCATTTCGGCTAGATAGGCACGATCTTTTTCGATGACAGGGGCAAACGTGACTCCACAATTTCCCATTAACACGGTTGTGACTCCGTGCCACGAACTTGATGTCATAAACGGATCCCAGCCGATCTGTGCATCAAGGTGAGTATGCAGATCGACGAATCCAGGTGACACAGTGAGTCCGGTTGCATCAATCTCTCGCGTGGCTGTGCTGTCAGACAAGTTTCCGATTGCAGCAATGCGATCACCCGTGATGGCGACATCTGCCCGTATCGATGCGTTTCCAGTGCCGTCAACCACTGTGCCATTGCGAATGATGATGTCGTAGTTCATGAGCCCTTCCGAAGATTCGTTGCTCAATAATTATACGGCAATTCCGCTCACACTTCCGAGTTCAAGCCAGTTCTGAGGTTAGCGATGTGCCAAAAGGCGCTGCAGGGATGATGCCTGAAGTTGAGCACGCTCGAAAGCGGGAATCAGATCAAGATCGTCGTCGATGATCTCGACACTGATAGGAGCGTTGGGCGGCGTGTGCTCAAAGAATTGTTTGAGATCAAATTCTCCTGCACCGAGGAGTTCGCGATTGTGGATGCAATCCTGAATGTAGTCGTCCATGCTCGGTTTCATTGTGCCGTCATCAACTTGAATATTCTTGACGAGCGAATAATCAAGGTCTGCAAGCGATGACACACCAGCACCGCGAAAGACATGCCACGTATCAACACAGAGACCAACATTTGGATGCCCACTTCGGCGAACAAAATTCTGCGCGGTTGCAATGTCAGGGATCCTTGTCGGCGGCAAAAACTCAAGGGCATAATGCACATCTGCATCAGCAGTGCGTTTTGCTAAGGCCCCGAGCCATTGCGCAGCAACATCAAGGTCAACATCTTTGTTCGCACCAAATGGAGCAATGACCTGTATGCGCTCTGCTCCAAATGTTCTGGCCATGTGTTCAAAGTCAAGCGCTGAATTGTCGTCGAGTAGTCGAAGAGCTTCAAGTTCAAGAATGCGAATGTTGTGTTGAGACAACGTCCGTTTGAGGTCGTCGTCGCTTGTTCCGCCGGCACGCAGTTGTAAGTATTCGTTCAGGCCGAATCCGATGCCATCAAATCCAGCGGCTGATGCGGCTGCTGCTCGTTGGGCAAACTCCACGCCGCGCATGCTGAAGTACGCCAATATTGTCTGACGAGAGCCAACGCCAGTGATACCGCCAGACCCAACTCCGTACGCATGATGTGTCACGTTTCCCCCAGCAGAATAGATTTTTTAGAACTCTAGTGCGAAGCGAGATACCCTTGCACTGTGACAACGGTGGGGGAACCAACAGAAATGGCAGCGGGGGATCAACGTTGCCCAGGGCCGAGCTATCGCGACATTGTCTTGCGCGATATTGGTGGGGTTCCGCCACAAATGCTTGAGAGCGAGTATGAGTTTCGCGGTGATGAGCCAATTGGCTTTGATCGGTACACATCAGGGGAGTTCTTAAAGTTGGAGTTCGAGCGAGTGTGGTCACGAACATGGCAGTGGGCGTGTCGCGAAGAACATATTCCCAACGAAGGCGACTTTCATGTCTATGACATCGGAGATCGCTCGATCTTGATTGTTCGTTCCCCTGACATGAAAATCCGTGCGTTCAATAACTTTTGTCTACACAGAGGAACTCAACTCAAGCCTTCGAATACAACAGGGAATGCAAACCGCTTCACGTGTCCTTTTCATGGATGGGCGTGGTCGACCTCTGGCAAATTAGCGTCGATTCCGTGTCGCTGGGATTTCCCGCACGTCAAAGACGAAAACTTCGAGTTACCTGAGATCCAAGTCGACACATGGGGTGGCTTTGTTTTTGTGAATTTTGATCCAGACGCTAAGTCACTGCACGAATATCTCGGGGTCATGACAACGCACTTCACTGGCACCTGGGATCTCTCACAGCGATATATCGAAATCCATGTTCGCAAGCGATTGCCCGCAAACTGGAAAGCGGCGATGGAGGCTTTTCTCGAGGCATATCACGTGTTTAAGACACACTCAGAAGCGTTGCGCGCAACCGGAGATGCCAATGCGCAGTACGACGTATTTGGTGAGCATGTCTCGCGGTTTATGCACACATCTGGGTCACAGAGTCCCCACATTGCACAACAACAAACAGAACAAGAGATTCTCAACTTTATGATCGGTCGCAAGTTTGCGGGCGGCGTCGATATTCCTCAGGTTCCAGAGGGTCACACTGCGCGCGACGTGTATTCGGTGTTTGTGCAACAGCAGTTGAAAGAAAAATATGGCCACGATTTTTCTGACTTTAAAGTGAGCGAGACAATCGACTCGATCGAATACTTTGTTTTTCCTAACGGATTCTTTTTTCCTGGTGCGCACAAGCCGATGGTGTACCGCTTTCTTCCGCATCCAACCAACCCAGACGAGTGCACATTCGACTTGTTGTTTTTGCGATTCCCCCCTGACGGCCAAGCTCCTCCGCCTCCCGCACAGCCCTACGACATCGACGTCCATGAGAGTTACACGTCAGCGCCTGGCATCGACCAAGGCCTTGGCTATGTCTATGACCAAGACACGGACAATATGGCCGCCCAGACCCGTGGTTTTAAGGGCAGCATGAGGGGTGCGCAGGTCTCAGGCAACTATCAAGAGATTCGTGCCAGACATTTGCAACAAACGGTTGACGCATACCTCGCACGACCCTGAAAAGGGTTTCTAGCGACGAGTGAGTTGGCTGATACAACGAGTCGATTGAGCAAGTACTCTGACAGCATGCCTAAAACTGGAATGCACTCTGGAATAACAACTGACGATGCAATGAACTTGGCGATGTCTGAACACGCCGTTCCTTTGTATGAAGCCGTGAAGGCTTTTATCAAAAACGAGATTGATCCAATCACCGAGGAATATTTTCGGTTGGGAGAAAATCGCGCCGACCACTGGGGCTACGGCGAGGGACAACAAGAGCTGATGGATTCAGTAAAGGCCAAAGCAAAGGCAAACGGTCTCTGGAACTTTTTCTTGCCAAATGCTGAGACAGGCGAAGGTCTCTCCAATCTCGACTACGCATATATTGCTAATGAGTTGGGACGTAATCCCATCGCCTCGGAATGTTTTAATTGCAGTGCTCCAGACACGGGCAACATGGAGGTTCTTGAGCGAGTCGGAACACCAGAACAAAAAAAGCAATGGCTTGAGCCTCTGCTTGCTGGCGAGATTCGGTCGGCATATGCCATGACAGAGCCCGATGTTGCGTCGTCCGATGCAAAGAACATCGCATGTCGTGCAGTTCTAGACGGTGACGAATGGTTGATCAACGGAGAGAAGTTTTACATCTCTGGTGCCGGTGACCCCCGTTGCAAAATTATGATTTGTATGTTGCAGACAAGTCCTGACGGACCACCGCATCGCCGTCACTCACAGATCTTGGTGCCGATGAATACTCCTGGTGTAGAAATTCTTGGAGCGATGCATGTATTTGGTGAAGACGATGCGCCACACGGACACATGCATTTGCGATTCACCGATGTGCGCGTACCAAAAGCGAATATGTTGCTGGGCGAAGGTCGTGGTTTTGAGATCTCACAAGTTCGTCTTGGACCGGGACGCATCCACCACTGCATGCGATCAATTGGTTCAGCAGAGCGAGCACTCGAACTCATGGTGCGACGCGGCTTGAGTCGCGAAGCATTCGGCAAGCCAATTGCCCGACTCGGCAAAAACACCGAAGTCATCGCCAAGGCCAGAATCGAAATAGAGGCAATGCGCCTGATGGTTCTTCGTGCTGCAAAAGCGATGGACACAATGGGCAATGCAGAGGCACGAGTGTGGGTGAGTGCGGTCAAAGCAATGGTTCCAGAGCGTGTATGTCAAATTATTGATGAGGCGATTCAGATGCACGGAGCGACTGGAGTCTCACAATGGACGCCATTGTCGCGGATGTACGCAGGTCAGCGCACGTTGCGTTTGGCCGATGGCCCGGATGAAGTTCACTGGCACGTCGTTGGTCGCGCTGAAATTGCGCGATACGAGGGAGAAAGCGATCCGTTGCCGCCAAGTAATCGCGGGGGAATGTCCTCGGGTCCTGCCTGAGATTCAGAATGCTTGGCTTTTTTGCGCCGTAGCCTGAACGGCGTGACAAAACCTCTCCAGATCTCTTTTGTTCAGTCAGCGACTGACGTGGCTGACTTGCCGCCGTCTCCGGTTGAGGTTGCTTTTGTCGGACGCTCAAATGTTGGCAAGTCTGCACTGATTAATGCGCTAGCGCATCGCAAACAACTCGCCAGAGTCTCAAACACCCCTGGCCGCACGCAACTCATCAACTTGTTCGAAACACCCACTAAGGCGACACTCGTGGACCTGCCTGGATACGGATACGCAGCAGTGCCCGGTCGCATTAAAAAAGGCTGGGAGAAAATGATCGTGGGTTATTTGCTCGGACGCAAAGAACTAGCCATGGTGTATGTGCTCGTAGACGGAGAAATCGGCCCAACTAAATTAGATGTTCAAATGCTTGATCACCTGCGTGCAAACCTTGTGGCCCACACTGTTGTTGCTACCAAACAAGACAAAGTGAAATCACTCAGGCGCGATGCCAGAAAGAAAGAACTTGCTGCTGGCTGCCAACTAGATCCCAATGATGTGGTGTGGGTGAGTGCAACGAGTGGTGTCGGAATCGATGATCTGCGAACAATCGTCAATACTCATCTAAAAATTGTCTCAAACAAGCAAGGATCTGCAAAAGCTTAAGTGCTAGAAAGAAAGTATGAAATCACAACGACCCGACAAAGCCCCAGTCTCTGTCACGCAAGAAATTGCCGCAGCACCAGAACGCATCTGGGCTCTGGTGACAGATCTTCCGCGCATGAACGAATGGTCGCCAGAGAACAACGGCGGAGAGTGGTCTGAAGGTGCAACTGGGCCAGCACTCGGCGCGCGTTTCAAGGGAAAAAACAGCAATAAGAATCGCAACTGGAGCACAACAGTAGAAGTAATTGCTTTTGATGCGCCGACTAAGTTCGCCTTTGCACTGCGGGTGGGCAAGGCGCATTGGTGCGACTGGGTGTACGAGATTGAGCCAACAGCGACTGGTTCGCGAGTGACGCACTCGTGGATAGATCGCCGTGGCAAGTTCACTGACTGGCTTGGTGGCATTATCAGCAAAGTTGATAACCGTGCCGAACACAACGGAAAAAATATGGCAATCACGCTTGCTGCACTAGCGACGACTGCGGTGTCAGAGGCTCACTAGGCGACTAAGACTCCTAATCTGTGTCGGTTGTGTAGACAAATCGCAGAGTGCGTTCGAGCGGTTGTGCTGGTGACACAAGTATCTGGTTCGGATGTGTGTCGTCTAATGAATTAGGTGGACCAGACATTGGCTCGATGCAAAAAGCATGCTCCGGCTGGGTGTAGATCATCCAATGCGAGCAATCACTCTGCAGCGTGAGTCGGTTGCGCCCATTGCTGAGAGTCGGCGCAGATCGCGCATGCATAAAGCAATCATCCCAGGGTTGTTGGCTAGGCGGCATCGCGATTGTGCCCACGATGTTGTCTGGGTCACGGCGCAACATGGTGTCAAAGTCGGTCTGCAGTTTCCATGTTTTTAAGAACCACGGATGCCAACCCAACAGCGCAGGCCACGTACCGTTGCTGCTGTTCACGGAGAGCGTGCAGGTTATTTCATGTTGGTCAACACTGATGGTGTGTTCGCACCAGCCGTCAAATGGCCAAGGGGACTCGAAGTCATATCGCAACGTAATGGACGCAGTGGAATGCTCGCCAACAGACCATGCATCACTAAATGCCAGACCATGAATAGCGTGCGGAGAATCATTAGCCACAAATACGTGCTCATTATTGTGATGAGTAAAAGTTGCATTGCGCATCCGACCAGCCCACGGCGCCATGACGTAGTTGCCCCATGCTGTCGGAGCGTCTGATTCTCTAGAGGAACTTTCAACGAGTAGCGGATGTCCATGTACTTCTGCTCGTGTCATGCGACCACCATGTTGCGGTGACACCCAGACTGAAAAAATTGGAGAAGAAATATTAAGGTCAGGTGACACGGGAGGACTCTTTGCGCGTTGTTCGACGCCACACCCAAGCCAGCATAAAAGCAAGGAGCAAAATATAGGGAGAGTTTCCGAGACGCGAGTACAACGTGCGTCCGTGACGCAGGTCAATACTGCCAATAATCACATGCTGTTCAGAAACTTTTGTGCGATGCAATACTTTTCCGGTAGGTGAAATAAACGCACTAAAACCAGTCGGAGACACTTGTGCGACCCATCGATCTTGTTCCAATGCTCGCAAGCGAGAAGACGCAATCTGTTGCGTCTGAAGAACAGTCCATGTGTAACTTGATCCGTTTGTCGGGTTCATGATGAACGATGCATCACGAGCAACGCCTTCATTGGCGCGACCACCAAAAAATACTTCCCACGAAATAACTACTGCGGCGCGCGTCATTCCGAGATCCAAGATTGCTGGGTCTTTTCCGGCGACGGCATCGCGAGGGACGAGATCTGTCGGAGCACCAAGAGTTTCAAGCAACGATCGCATCGGCATGAATTCACCAAAAGGCACACGACGTTTTTTGTCGTAGCGACTTGTAATCGCGCCGTCAGGCATGACCACAACTTGGGCATTTGTGAAAGCCTGCGAACCTGCGTCTTCCGTGATACCGACAGAGATTGGCACGGCGAGACGCTTTGCTTGTTCGACCACGAGGGTGAGTTCTTGGCTGTTGGCAAATGTAGGCACGTTGATGACATTCTCGGGCCAGATCACGAGTTCGACTCTGTCATCGACAGAAATGGCGGCAGTGGCAGCAAGATGTTTGTCAAAGACTTCTCGAGGATCTGAATCGACTGCATGGGTGCCTTGTTCGCCACCACCTTGCACAAGGGCAACCTTGAGTTGTGTGCCAGTTGACGACACGGGCGAATAAACAACACCGATCACAATCAGCAAGGCGATGAAGGCTGCGATTCGCAGACGATGTCGTCCGAACCCTAAACGAAACACGCAAAAAGTGATGAGAATTACTCCACCAAGCGGCGCAAGATGTGCCAACGGACTCGACGCTTGTGAAATGCCAAGTGAAGCAAGTGGCACGCCTCCGAACGGAAACGAAAAACGTAAGACTTCTGCGAGTGTGTGAGTGCAAGACAATGCAAATGCACGATGCGTGGATGAATTTTTGCCGATAACACCGCCAATGACTGCTGCTAGTCCATGAAGTAACGAAAAAACAACAACAGCAATCGGATACCCAGGCGCAGTCAGAAACCACATCCACACCCAACCCAGTGACAGCCAACCAACTCCAAAGATCCATCCCGTAAAGAAGCGTTTGCGCGTTGACATTGTGTCGTGAATAACTAACGGTGCGTAGATCGCAATACCAATGAACGCAAGTGGCCACCAGCCCCATGGCGGCATAGAGAGAGCAACAAGAAGTCCAGCGACTAATGGCCTGATGCGGCTTTTCATGACTGAAGTATTTTTAGTGCAGTTGCGTGCGCCTGTTGAACGCATGCCGGGATGCCGATGCCTCGATAACTTGCGCCTGCAAGATGCACATGCGGAGCGGTGAGGGCGAGTGAGGCTTCGATTTCGGCAAGACGCGCAAAATGATAGGGGCGATATTGCGGAAAAGATTCAGGCCACCGAGTGATGCGAGTTTCTTGAGCAACAACATCAATATCAAGATGATGCTTGAGGTCTGCCAGTGTGAGATTGATGATGACGTCGTCAGTGAGTGATTGGGTGTCGACTCCGTCACGGCCAACTGATGCGCGCACGATCATTGCATCATCGGGCGTTTTCCAGTGCGCCCACTTATTTGAGCCAAACGAAACAGCAGTCACCCATCGTTGATCGGGCTTTGGCACGAGATAGCCAGCACTCGTGAGTGAGTGTTTCCATTGCGATCGGGGGACAGCCAGTGTCAACATGACGACCGATGCGTGAGACCACTGCGATAAATGTTGTGAGGCAATTGGATCGAGTTGCGACAGCAATGGCGCAGTATGTCGAGCAGGACTCGCCAGCACGATCGCATCGGCTGAGTGTGTGCCGTTGGTGCAGTGCACCACATAAGCAGAGTCCTCGGATTTTTCGATCTGCGTGACCGCAGAGTCAAGAATAACCCGCGCACCAAGTTCTTGTATTCGTTTGGCGACAGCCGTGATGAGGGATTCCATGCCGCCGATTGGAGATTCAAAGATGGGTCCAGTTGATGGAGTTTTTGAGCGCGCAGTACGTGCAGCAAGCAACATGCTGCGTTGGTTCATCAACGCAGAAATTTGGGGGACAGATTCGAGACTAAAGTTGTCCGTGTCTGCTGCATAAATACTTCCGACAAGGGGATCAACGAGTAATTCTTGGACTTCTCGTCCGAATCGCTTGCGCACCACATAGCCGATGCAGTCTTTTGTGTCGGTTGTGCGAGGAAGAAGTGGTTCAAGAGCAGCGCGCGCTTTGCCGCGAGATGAAAACAAACCACTTGTTGCAAAAGATTTTATATTGGCCGGAACTCCGAGCATGAGGTCGGTCGGGATGGGATGCAAGCCGTTATGCCATACATGAGCACCAACGGCGCGTGGAGAAGTGAGTGATGCTGCGAGCCCGACGTCGCGAGCAAGCGTGCTAGCCCACGGAACACGTGAAAGAAATGCATCTGCACCTTCGTCGACTGCGTTGAGTCCTCCAAATGGAGAAGTACGAATAACACCACCAATGCGTGAACTCGATTCAAGAACGACAACATCAATGGGTTGCGTTGTTGTCGTTAAAAGAATGTAAGCCGTAGCGAGCCCAGTGATTCCGGCTCCCACAACGACGATTCGCTGTGGAGCAATCATGCGTCGATGACTCGTTGAGCGAGTGCAGACATCACCGCAGAGTCATCATTGACACATGCGGTGCGGGTGAATTTCAGCCCGAGTGATTGCGCTGCGTGTTCTGCCTCTATATCTAAGTCATACAGAACTTCTAGATGATCTGCGACAAAACCACATGCACAGATAAGCACGCCATCTACTGGTTCGTCTGTTGAACGCGTCGCTCCGAGATCTTGAATAACTGCCAAAATATCAGGACCAATCCATGGTTCGGGAGTGCGACCAGCAGACTGCCACGCAATAGACCATTGCGACCATTGTGATAATCCAACTGCAGATGCAACAGCCACAGCGGTAGCACGTAATTCTTCTGGGTACGGATCTCCGGCGTCGATGATTCGCTGAGGCAACGAGTGTGCAGTGAAAAGAACTTTTGTTCGTTGGGGCATATTCGACAGCTTGAACCGCATGTCAGTTGCTAAGAAATCAATGAAGGCAGGTTCTGTTGCCCACGATGTGATGGCTTTGACACTTATTCCATGAGGTCGTGCCGCTTCTTCTGCGCGGCCCACATATTGACCAATCGAGAAAGAAGAAAAATGGGGTGCAAGCACGAGCGCGGTGATATGCGTGAATCCCTTCGCAGCAATGCCTGCAACTGCTTCTTCGATAAATGGTGTGGCGTGTTTGAGTCCTAAAAATACGGTGTACGTATCAGGGCTTTGAGCGTCGAGGGCACGTTGCAGCGCAGTTTGTTGTGCCTCGGTGAGTTGTTTCAACGGAGACAAACCACCGATTGCCTCATAGCGATTAGAGAGATCTTGTAGTTGTTCGTCCGTTGGCGCACGACCGCGCCGAATGTCTGTGTAGTACGGCAGGATTTCTTCTTTGCTGCGCGGGGTTCCGTACGCCATCAATAACACAGCAGTTTTTTGCGAAGGCGCTGTCATCGCGAAGTTCTTTCGTGTACTCGCTGCACGACGGACTCAAGAATGGCCGGATCTGTGTTGGGCTGCACACCATGTCCCAGATTAAAAATATGTCCGAGAGCACCTGCGTTATCTGCCAACACAGCATCAACGCCAGCGCATGCGATGTCGGGTGTCGACAACACCAAAGCAGGATCGAGGTTGCCCTGCACGAGGGTGTTTGCACCGAGACGTTGACGCGCACTTGCGATGCTTGTTCGCCAATCAAGTCCGATGATGGAGTTGCCCACGGAGTTCATTGACTCAAGCAAGTGATCGCAACCAATTCCAAAATGAATTCCCGGAGTGCCCGGGTGTCGGGCCGATAATTGCGAGAACACTTCAGCAGTGTGCGGACGCACAAAGGTGTCGTAGTCGGAGCGAGACAACGCACCGGCCCATGAGTCAAACAACTGAAATGCCTCAGCGCCCGCAGACACCTGAGCAGAGATAAAAGTAACTGAGTGCTGTGTGAGGCGTTCCATTATTTCGTGCCACAACATGGTGTCAGTTCGCATTAATGCTTTGGTGTGCTCGTATGTGCGACTTGGTTTGCCTTCTATGAGGTAACTCGCCACAGTAAAAGGTGCTCCAGCAAACGCCAACAACGGGACGTCGAGTTCTTTTGTGAGCATGAGTACGGTATCGGTGACATAAGAAATGTCATCAAGCACGAGTGCTCGTAGTCGTGCCAGATCAGCAGAACTGCGAAGCGGCCACTGGGCCACTGGTCCGGTGCCCGGTGCAACATCGATTCCAAAACCAACGGCATGTGCTGGTACGACTATGTCACTAAACAAGACGGCAGCATCGACGCCATATCGCTCGACGGGCTGCAGAGTAATGCGCGCAGCCAACTCTGGGTTTTTGATTGCATCTAAAATACTGCCGTCACCGCGGATAGCGCGATACTCAGGCAAACTGCGTCCTGCTTGGCGCATAAACCACACAGGTGTATGTGCAGGCTGAATGCCGCGGGCGGCACAGAGAAATGGATCGTTATCGCGACTTGTCACAGGTACACGAACGCTATCGGACACCTCTCAATGTTGGCGGGGTGAGCGAGAAGTCCGTTGCCGAATTTGAGCGTCGATTCGTGCCACGCGAGTACGTGCTGGCGGATGTGATGACACGATGCGATCACGCCAATTACTGGGTCTTTCGCCACCGCCCTGCTCGATCACTTTGCGCAATGCGGACGACAACTCGCGGCCGAATCCCATCTCAACGGCGTGAGCATCAGCGACAAATTCAGCACCTTTCCCGACAAAATTTCCGACGGACTGAGCAAGACGCAAGTCAGCGATAAAGAGCCACGCAATAATTGTGATTATTCCGGTAGAGATACGACCGAGCAGATTAAGTGCAGAAGAACTCGGCGTCAGAGATTCGGTGGCAGCTTGCGCAACGTTTTGAAAAAAGAATCCAATATGCGCAAGCAAGATGATAGGAATGCTTAACCACTGGCCAACAGTCAACGCAATTGTGTGTGATCCGATATGGTGTCGTAATTCATGTGCAAGGACCCCAGTGAGTTCTTCGTGCGTGAGTTCGGCAACTGCAAAACTTGAGACGACAACGAGGTGTCCTCCGCATGCAAATGCATTGAGGTCGTCGGCGTCAATCACTGCAAGAACAAACTTGTTCGGAGCAATGTGGTGTGCTTGCGCTACTACTAACCATGCACGCTGAAGATCATCACGTTCTTCGCGATTGGGTTTTCGTGCACCCAGAAGTCGGCGCAAAAATAAAAGTTGTGTTGGCTTCCAGAACAACACGACACACAGCAATAACCACACGCCTGCAAAAGTCAGATACGAAATCTGATGGAATAACGATGTCACCCACCAAAAAACACCAACAGCGATCGCCCACGCAGGCAAAAGGGCAATCACAGGCATGACCGCCGTAATGGCCACCCTGTCGATGGTGCGTGTTCGAGAGGATCCAGGCACACGAGGCATGATGACAAGTAGACCAGCACTGAGGCTCTAGGTCAATGACCGTATTCAAGTTTTGTTTTACCTTCATCTACACTTGAGCCCATGGGTGCAACGCGGGCAGAACGCATTGAACTGCGGCAACGCAATCCGAAGTGGAAGAACCCGCCTCTGTTTATTGATATGTCGATCTGTATTAACTGTGATGCGTGCTTGCGACACTGCCCGGAGCAGTTGGGTGCCATCTTTAACCACGGCATTGACGTGGTGATCGTTCCTGAACTTTGCAGCGGCTGTGACAAGTGCTTGCCTGTGTGTCCAGTCGACTGCATTCACCCTTTCCCTGACTGGGAAAAGACCGGCTATCCCATTGATTGGTGGGAAGAGCCAGGCAGTAGCAACGATCCATATCAATAGGAATACAGTCAGGGACGAACAAGACGAGGAGATATCTGACATGACAGCACCAACAATTCCAGGAACAGAGCCAATGTCACATGTGGCAACTGGGTCGATAGGCGTGCTCGTAGTGCACGGCTTTACGGGCAATCCCGGAAGCATGCGCGGATTAGCAAATGCGTTTGTCGCAGCAGGGTTTCATGTCGAGATGCCTCAACTTGCAGGTCATGGCACAGCAGTCGAAGACATGGTGCCCACGCGATGGGCTGACTGGACACGCGATGCAGATGCGGCGTATGAGCGGTTGGCACAACGCGCGAGCAAGATTGTGGTGGCAGGTTTGTCAATGGGTGGTTCTCTTACATTATGGCTCGCAACGCAACATCCTGAGTTGTGCGGAATCATCTGCGTCAACCCAGCAACAATGCCCCTGCCAACGGCGCTTGTAGATGCAGTGCAGGGAATGCTTGATTCCGGTGAAGTACAGATTGAAGCAATCGGCAGTGACATTGCTGATCCTGATGTTGTGGAGAAGGCGTATCAAGCAACACCATTAGCGCCACTGATGTCGTTCCAAAAAGATGGACTTGTGCCGTTGTCGCAACGCTATGGAGATATTGCGATGTCGTTGTTGTTGTTCACGTCCACGCAAGATCATGTTGTGTCACCATCTGATAGCGATGCACTCGCTGCAACATATGGTGGGGCAGTAGAGCGAGTCATCCTTGAGCGTAGTTATCACGTAGCAACTCAGGACTATGACCGCGAAATTATTTTTGAAAAGTCTGTTGATTTTGTTCGCAAGATGACGGCGTAAGCAGTTGCTGAATTCGTTCGTCGCTTCTCTTCCGAGTCCATCATCAGGCGTACTCAATATTGGACCGCTACACCTCAACGCGTACGGACTCATGATCGCGCTCGGCGTGATCGCAGCAGTACGGTTGGCGAGTAAGCGTCTTGAAGCTCAAGGTGTTGGATCGCGAGATGACATGTCATCGATTGCGATGTGGGCTGTGCCAGCCGGAGTCGTTGGATCGCGTTTGTATCACGTCATCACCGACTGGAGCCGTTTTGATGGTGACGTTGTTGAGATGGCCAAGATCTGGAAAGGCGGACTCGGAATCTGGGGTGGCATTGCCCTGGGCGTGCCTGTTGGCTTGTACGTGGCGCATCGTCGTGGCTTATCTACCGGGCCGGCATTGACGTGTGTGGTGCCTGCGTTGCCGTTGGCGCAGGCGATTGGTCGGTGGGGCAATTGGTGGAATCAAGAATTATTTGGGCGTGCCACAACATTGCCGTGGGGTCTTGAAATATCGCCAGACAAGACAATGGCTGCCGGTTTTCCGGTTGGCACCGTTTTTCATCCGACATTTTTATATGAATCAATTGCATGTGTCGTGATATGTATTGGGTTACTTGCGCTAGATCGACGAATGCCGATGCGACCAGGACGTTTGTTTTTTGTGTACACCGCCAGCTATACGGCGTTTCGATTTTTCATCGAAGGAATCCGTATTGATCCCGCCCACCACGTGGGTGGATTACGCATCAACCAGTGGGTGTCATTGGTGATATTTAGTCTCTCAGTACTCGTTTTAGCGACTGATCGCTGGCGTGGGGGCACTGTCCAACTAGAGCAACCCGAGGATGCAGGCTCTACGGTAGACACCTATGAGTGACCCAGTACTGTACGAATTTCACGAACCAGGTGTTGGTGTCATCACCTTTAATCGCCCCGAGCGCATGAACGCATGGACTCCAGAAATGGGGACAATGTATTTCAACTACATCGATCAATGCGTTGCCGATCCTAAGGTGCGCGTAATTGTGGTGACGGGTGCAGGTCGCGGATACTGCGCAGGTGCGGATATGGATTCGTTGCAACAAATTGAATCATCATCGGGTGCTGATCGCGATCCAAGTCGTGCTGCTGGTAGTCGCGTGCAGATTGAGATCACCACAATTCCAAAACCAGTGATTGCAGCAGTTAATGGTGCATGCGCTGGACTCGGACTTGTGCAGGCGTTGATGTGCGACATTCGCTTTGCTGCGGCAGGGGCCAAATTCACGACGGCGTTTGCTAAACGAGGGTTGATTGCTGAATACGGCGTGTCATGGATCTTGCCTCGACTCGTTGGTCCCGCGCGCGCAATGGACCTGTTGTTCTCGAGCAGAATCGTGTTGGCAGAAGAAGCCCAAGAAATGGGCATGGTCAATACAGTCGTGCCCGCAGATCAACTCATGGAATACACAATGGCGTACGCCGCAGACATTGCTCGCGATGTTTCTCCGACATCAATCTCAATCATGAAGCGTCAGGTCTATGGCGATTACAACCAAAATCTTGATACCGCCGGTAAAACCGCAGTGGAACTGATGATCGAGTCATTTGGTCGACCAGACTTTGCCGAAGGCGTTTCTAGTTTTGTGCAGAAACGACAGGCTGAGTTTCCGTCTGTTAATCCAAACGCGTAAACAACTCTCGCAAAGTAGCAGCAAGTTCTTCCGGAACAACTGGAGTAAAATACTCACCTGTTGACACTTCTGCTGCCGCGATATAGCGCATCACACCCGCAGCCCGCCACGGTGACACGATTTCAATGTTCATGTGCGCAGACGTATCGGTACTGCTGAAATCACGCTGATTGATCCACATCATGTAGGGCAGTGGTTGCTGATACATCGCGTCAAGAGCACGCACTGTGCGTTGCAAGACTCGTGCGAGGTCTTCAAGTTGTGCTGTTGACAATGATGGCAGGTCACTGACAGCTGTTGTCGGCCAGATCTCGAGTGCCACCGGATATTCAGAGGCAAAAGCAACAGCCACGTTCCACTCACTGCTTTGGTCCACTACGAGATCGGGCTGTGACTGCGGGGTCCATCGGAGTCGTTGCTGCGAGCGTTGGGGCACATGATCAAAGGCATACAACTGTCCGTGTGGATGATCAATGGTGGCACCAACAGCAGCACCACGATTTTCAAAAATCAAGACAGTGGCAACATCGGCTCGCGCACTGTGATGCTTTGTTCGTTCAACCCACATATCAATCAGTGTGCGGATTGCCCTGATTGAGAGTGTCGCTAGTGATGCATCGTGCTGCGATGAATACAACAAAACCTCACAGCGGTCATCAGCTAATGCAGGCCAACGATTAACAAACCACTTGGTGTCATAGGGCTCTGGGGTCTCACGTCCGCCCACGCAAAACGGACATGCTGGATCGATGTCGGTTGCGGTGTTGGGGCGAGTTTGGCGCGACTGCACCACATGTACGCGTGTGTGGTGGGTGGGATGAACGCGGTCGGTCGGTTGCACGGTGCCTAGTCTGACACTTTGCGAGTACCGTAACTGCAGTGACGCAGCGAGTACACATCCCTGGTCCGAATTGTTCGGTCATCATTGAGGTTGGCAACGCCATGCCTTTTATCGCGTATTGGGGTGCACCCATTGTTGATATCGATGACGAGGCCGTCATAGATGAGGCACTGAGAGAATTCATGCCACGTGGCGCACTGCCGGGCGGTCTTGATCAGGAGTGTGCGATTGGTCTTGTACCAATGCATGGTGACGGTTGGATGGGACGACCCGGCTTGTTGGGGCATCGGCGCGGAGGCACGGCATGGGCGCCACGATTTAAAGATGCACGCGTGTCGCCACTTGGCGGCGGAGGTGCTGGATGCCTGATCACTGTTCGAGATGATGTGGCCGAACTAGAACTTGTTTTGCGAGTGGAGTTGTGCACGAGTGGTGCACTTGGCATGCAGGCGACAGTGCGCAATCTTGGGCGTGATCGGTATTCGCTTGATGCGTTGACGATTACATTTCCGATGCCGAGGCGTGCAACACATCTTGGGACATTTCATGGTCGCTGGTGCAAAGAAATGCAGCGAGACAGAAGTGAATGGAAAGTCGGAGCATGGACAGCGGAAAATCGTCGTGGACGCACTAGTCATGAGCATCCACCACTACTACTGGCACACACCACGACAGCATCTGCAGTTGATGGAGAAGCGTGGGCCTTGCACACTGCGTGGAGCGGCAATCATGTGAGTTTTGCCGAGCGCTTGGCTGACGGGCGCCGGTATATGCAAATGGGCGAGTTACTGCACAGTGGTGAGATCTGTCTCGAGGCCGGAGAAACATATACAACGCCACGCATTGTTGGAGCGTATTCGTCAGTTGGTGACTGCGGGATCGCAAATATTATGCAAGCAGAGGTTCGGGCAATGCGTAATCCGATGTCACCACGACCAGTGACGCTCAATACATGGGAAGCAGTCTATTTCAATCACGATATTGACACTCTGCAGCAACTCGCTCATGCGGCAGCCGATGTCGGAGTTGAACGTTTCGTATTAGATGATGGATGGTTTTTAGGGCGCCGAAATGATTCGGCTGGTTTAGGTGATTGGTATGTCGACCCTGTTGTGTATCCGCGAGGTCTCACGCCATTAATTGACACGGTGAAATCCCGCGGCATGCAGTTTGGATTATGGCTCGAACCAGAGATGGTGAATCCTGATAGCAATCTGTATCGCGCGCAGCCCGATTGGGTGCTTGAACATTCTGGATACTCTCATGTTTTAGCGCGTCACCAGCTTGTGCTGGATCTAACTCTTCCCGAAGCGTATGAGTACATCTTGCAGCGCATTGATGCGTTGCTCACTGAATACGACATTTCGTATTTAAAGTGGGACATGAATAGACCCCATGTCGGCGCTGCTGACGCTCGCGGAACCGCTGCAACACATATCCAAACGCAAGCGTTGTATATGTTGCTTGACGAGATCAGATTTTTACATCCGGATGTCGAGATCGAGTCGTGTGCGTCTGGTGGCGGTCGCATCGATCATGAAATCCTGCGCCGCACTGATCGGGTGTGGACAAGCGATACCAATGACCCGCTGTTGCGCCAAACAATTCAACATCACACATCACTGCTTGTTCCGCCCGAAATGATGGGATGCCACATCGGAGCGCCAACTGCTCACACCACGAACAAAACATCGTCGCTTACTTTCCGCGCGATCACGGCCATGTTTGGGCACCTTGGCATTGAATGGAATCTTTTGCACGCCACGCCGACTGAACTTGAAGAATTGCGGGCTGTCGTTGCACTGCACAAAGAACTGCGCCCTGTCTTGCACACGGGACACGTCATCTTCACCACCATGCTGTCTGATTCGCACGGAGAGTATTTAGCCCATGGAGTGGTTTCGCCAGATCTTGGTCGTGCGGTGGTGGCGGTCTCTCGACTAGTAGACCAAAGCGTCGGCGCGCCACCAAAGTTGCATATTGTCGGGCTAGATCATCGCCGCCGATACACGGTGTCTTGTGTGCTTGGGCAACCACATGGCGGTGACTATGTCATCAGTCACCACTCCGGATACGACCTTGAGCACAATGGTCTTGAGATTTTGCCAATGCATCCTGAATCGGCTGTGTTGCTCACGCTTGAATCCTCGTAGAATTGACTCCGTGACTTCTCCTACTTCTAGTTCTTCAATTTCAGCGGCTGACGTCATCAAGGTGGCCCGGCTAGCGCGACTCGACATTGACGATGCCCAGGTGGAGCATTTCACTCAACAACTCGCCAAGGTGCTCGAGCATTTCACCGACGTAGATGCCCTTGATCTTTCTGATGTCCAGCCAATGACTCAGGCGTACCCTCTGGCAAATGTGTTACGCCAAGATGTTGAGCAACCATGTCTAGACCGCGACGAAGTATTGGCTGCGGCACCACAAGCCCAAGACGGTCGGTTCCGCGTACCAACGATTAACGGTGAGGCATAGCAGTGGCATCTCTCCCCACCACGGCTGCTGATATTGCTGCTGCTGTTTCTTCTGGAACGGTCACGGCATCTGAAGTCTTAGAACAACATCTTGCTGCCATTGCCGCGCGCGAACCAGATGTGCATGCTTTCAACCTGATCACAACAGATGCTGCGCGCCAACACGCTGCGCGTATCGATGCTGACATTGCCGACGGAAAACCAGTTGGTGCGCTTGCCGGAGTTCCGTTGGCGCTCAAAGACAATATGTGCACACGTGGTATCCAAACCACATGTTCGTCGCGGATACTCGAAGGCTGGAAGCCTCCGTACGACGCGACTGTTGTGCAACGTCTTCGAGACGCAGGCGCCATCATGGTGGGTAAAACTAATTTGGACGAGTTTGCAATGGGTTCGAGTACCGAGAACAGTGCGTTTGGTCCAACAAAAAATCCACTCGATCTCTCGCGTGTACCTGGTGGAAGTAGTGGTGGTAGTGCAGCAGCAGTTGCAGCAGGGTTTAGTGCAGTGAGTTTGGGCAGTGATACTGGTGGCAGTATTCGTCAACCTGCAGCATTGTGTGGTGTTGTCGGTGTCAAGCCCACCTATGGATTAGTGAGTCGTTACGGGCTTGTCGCATTTGCAAGCAGCCTTGATCAGATTGGTCCCTTTGCAACAACAGTGCACGACGCCGCTCTCGTGACCGAGGTGATTGCCGGACACGACCCGATGGACTCCACTTCTATTCCGCAGCCTGCGCCTAAATTGCGTTCTGCAGTTGGACAGGGTGTTGCGCGCATGCGCATCGGTCGCGTCACAGACCTGCCAGGTGGAGCAGAGCCAGAAGTTATGAAACGTCTTGACGCTGCATTTGAGGCACTCGCTGCTGCTGGTGCCGAAATAGTTGATGTGACTTTGCCTTCGATCGAATATGCGTTGACTGCCTATTACTTAATTGCACCTGCAGAAGCAAGCAGCAACTTGGCTCGCTATGACGGTGTGCGATACGGCCTTCGTGCCCCAGCATCTGAAGTGAATGCAATGTACGGCGCAACTCGTGCAGCCGGATTTGGCGACGAAGTCAAACGTCGCATCATGCTCGGCACATATGCGTTGTCTGCCGGATACTTTGACGCGTATTACGGCAAAGCGCTCAAAGTTCGTCGACTGATTGCCGATGACTTTGATCGCGCATACACACAAGTTGACGCAATTATTACCCCAACTTCGCCAATGGTCGCATTTGCGTTTGGCGACAAAGTCGAAGATCCAATGGCGATGTATTTGTGCGATGTCTACACAATTCCGAGCAACTTGGCTGGACACCCCGCAATGAGCGTCCCCTTCGGAACCGGTGCTCACAAGTTGCCTGTCGGAATACAGATCATGGCACCAGCACTTGGCGAGGTTCCTATGTTTCGAGTGGCGGGCGCGCTTGAGTCTGCGGCGCGAGGTCTGAAATGAGCGACATGTTGTTACATAATGGCTGGGAACTTGTCGTTGGCCTTGAAGTTCATGTCGAGCTTGCAACGAAAACAAAGTTGTTCAGTGGCTCACCCAATCGTTTTGGTGATGAGCCCAATACCAACATCGATCCAGTCACTCTCGGACTGCCTGGTGCGCTCCCTGTGCTCAATCAACACGCAGTCGAACTCGCGA
>BJGC01000019.1 GCA_014190235.1 Actinomycetes bacterium
GCATCACGAAAAGATCTCAAAGCATCAGCCAGTGCATCTGGCGTACACAGCGTCATTGAGCCAGACAGTTGAGTGGCAAACTCAGGCGAAAAAACTTCAAGATATTCATACGCAAAGGTCCGCAATGTTTCTGGGGCGTTTTTGCCTAGCGCAACAAAACTTCCCGTGATGTGTCGAGGCTTGACAGTTCGCCCGGCTGATTGCCACGCCTCTGATGTTGAGCGCACTTGACGCTTGACTTCGCGAGCATCGCCTAGCAATGTAAATCCACTCACCCCCGTTGCCCACTGCGCCACTCGTGCTAATGACTTTGGACCCATTGCCGAGCCGTATAGCGGTGGACCACCATCTTGCAGCGGCTGAGGTCCAATTGATTCTCCATCGGCGGCGACACCACCACGCCACAATCGCTGAATCTCGTGTACCGCATCATCAAGGCGTTGATGACGATGCGCAAAAGATGATCCAACCGCGGCGTAGTCCTGCCAGCGGCCGCCAACACCTACAGCGACATCTAGGCGACCGCCGCTCATCACATCGATTGTGGCGAGTTGTTTAGCGATGAGCGCTGTCGCATGCCAGGGCAACACAGCCACGTTCATCATCACGCGCACTCGTTCGGTGGCAACAGCAGCAGCCGCGCACAAAGTGAGTCCCTCAAGGTTTCGAAATGTGATCCTCTCCCCTGCTGAAATGCTTGAAAACGGACCATCATCAGCCGCCGTGCACCACTGCAATACTGCTGCTCGATCAAGACCGCGTGCCATCTGGGGTATCGCGAGTCCTACATCCATATACCCACTCTATTCAGTGTGCTCACATGGATACTGAGTTGACCTCGATGACCCAATAATGTGGTGATAGCCCAGAGGGAACCACTATGCCCGGAAAGTTCTTACATCCGTTTGCTAAACCAGCACGCGAATCATTTATCACCATCGCTCGCGGCGAAGGCGCACTCCTCTGGGACGCAGACGGAAACCAACTCATTGATGGCATGGCAAGTCTGTGGTATTGCGCTATTGGTCACGGACGAGCAGAGATGGCTCACGCCATATCGAGCCAAGTAACAACTCTTGAGTCATACTCGGCATTCGACCCCTTCACAAACGCTCCCGCCGATCAACTTGCGCAACGAATCGCTCTTCTTTCTCCGCTCACAGACGCACGTGTGTTTTTGTGTTCAAGTGGTTCTGAATCGATTGACAGCGCCATGAAGATGGCTCGGCTAGCACATGTTCAGGCTGGACATCCTGAACGAACCATCATCATTTCACGCACACGCGGTTATCACGGCACAAACTACGGCGGCACAAGTGCTCAGGGAATCGCCCCGAACAAAGTTGGATACGGAACTCTCCTTGATGATGTTATTCAAGTTGATGCTGACGACATTGAAGCGCTTGCGCTCTTGATGTCTGAGCACAGTTCTCGGTTGGCTGCTGTTCTTGCTGAACCGATCCAAGGTGCCGGCGGTGTGTTTCCGCCAGAGCCTGGGTATTTGGCTTCATTGCGCAGGCTATGCGACCAACACGGCGCGTACTTGATCTTTGATGAAGTGATCACTGCATTTGGACGCCTTGGAACATGGTTTGGTGCAACCTACTTTGGTGTTGAACCGGACATGATTACTTTTGCAAAAGCAGTGACATCTGGATATCTCCCACTTGGCGGAGTTGTCGTTGGCCAAAGAGTTTGCGCCGCACTTGAATCAGATTCTGATTTTTTTATGCGTCATGGCTATACCTACTCAGGGCACGCCACAGCATGCGCAGCAGCACTTGCCAATATTGACATTCTCGAACGAGAAGCACTCTTAGAGCGTTCCGTTCACATTGGCGAGCGACTCAAGGCTGGGCTTCATGCACTTGCTGATGACGGAATTATCAAGCATGCTCGTGGCGAGGGTGCTGTCTGGGCTGCTGCATTACACCCTCATCAAGATGCCGTCAGAATACGAGACCGAATGCTCGAACTCGGAGCTATTACCCGCGCCATCAATGACGCCAATACGTTTTGTCCACCTTTGGTGATTACCGACCCACAGCTTGATTCACTCATCGATATTTTTGCAACTGCGGCAAGCGGCAAATAGCACTTTTCCCTATGAAATAAGACGTTTTATCAAACTGCTCGTGTCAAGACGGCTGTCTCCACGCGCGATGAGGTCTTCAAAATACGTCTGCACTAATTTTGTCACGGGTGCATCTGCCCCAATTCGTGCTGCCTCTGCAAGACAGTAATTAACATCTTTCACCATCAATTCAACAGCAAAACCAAAATCAAATTTTTGTTCTACCATGGTGTGCCCCCTGTTTTCCATCTGCCAACTGCCAGCAGCCCCTTTGGAAATAACGTCAATCACTTGATGTGCGTCGAGGCCAGCCTTTTGGGCAAACGCGACGCCTTCTGCGAGTGCTTGTACTAATCCAGCAATACATATCTGATTCGCCATTTTTGTGAGCTGGCCTGTGCCAATATCACCCATGCGCATACAGCGAGATGAATACGCCTCGGCAATACTGGCAAATCGTGCAAAATCTTCGTCAGTTCTTGCGCCACACATCACTGTGAGCACGCCGTTCACGGCGCCTGCTTGTCCACCAGATACTGGAGCGTCAATAAAGACTCCACCTGCACTCTCGATAACTTGCGCCATCTCACGAGCCAGTTCTGCGCTCGTTGTGGTGTGATCAATAACCAATGTCCCTGGTCTCATTCCGGCCAGCACGCCGTTTGGCGAAGTCACGACCTCACGCACGTCGTTGTCGTTGCCCACACACATCATCACAACGTCACATTGAGATGCCAATTCACGGGGCGTTTGGCAAACAGTTCCGGAGTGCACCGCCGACCACGCATCTGCTCGCTCACGTGTTCGGTTATAGATATGCACCGTATGACCAGCGTCGACAAGATGGCCCGCCATTGGAGATCCCATCACTCCAATTCCACAGAATCCAATGCTTAACATCTCAGTACAACCGCAATAAAAGCGACCGTGGCGACTTAGAAGTCGTCGTCGTCGTCTTCTACTACCTTCTTGGGTGCTTCTGCTTTTTTCTTCGCAACTTTTGCTGGCTTGAGGACACCGCGCACAAGAGCAGCATTCAAGAATTCTTCTGCTTCTTCTGTAGACACCTTTAGCGCTGGTGCAATTTCAGAAATTAAATTGATTCGAGCGCGTTCGTACATGGTGCGTTCTGCTGCAGACAGCGAAGCATCGCGGTTTCGTGCTGCCAAGTTGCGCACAACTTCTGCGACTTGATACACATCACCGCTCTTGAGTTTTTCTTGGTGGTTCTTAAAACGACGAGACCAGTTGGCAGGCACACGTGGATCTGCTTTTGACAACACTCCAACAAGATCTTCAAGTTCGTCTGCAGACACTGGAGGCCTCACGCCGACTCCACCCTGTCCAGAATGGGCACGATCCATGGGCACTTTGAGGTCCATCTCATTAATCACGGTTCGCAACAAGAGATATTCTTGGCGAGTTCCAAAAGCCATTATTTTTTTGGTTCCGAGAACGATACAGGCCCCATGCTGGGGATAAATCACCGTTTCGCCCTTCTTGAATGTCACAGTTATTCATTCTACGGCGTAGGCACGACAATGCCACAATTTGGACCGACAACACGTCTGGCGCCCCCGGTAGGAATCGAACCTACGACCTGCGGATTAGAAAACCGTTGCTCTATCCAACTGAGCTACAGGGGCAATTGGTAACTCCGTCTATATTACCTGCGCAGTCACCTGAGCATCATGCAAGCAAACCGCGCAACATATCAAGAGACGAAATGACACTCATTTGACGCATCTGTTCACGTTGCCCAGGTAGAGCAAAGGTCTTGGTGTGGACTTGGCCATCAGGCAGCACCACTGCGACGCAGAGCGTGCCAACGGGTTGGCCGTCTTGTTGGTCTGGCCCTGCCACACCAGTGAGCGCAAGACCGACATCGGCGCCGAGAAGCTCTTTGGCTCCCTGCGCCATCTGGGCTGCCGCGGTCTCAGATACAACGGGTCCTGGCGATACATGCAGCACATCGTGCTTGACGTCACTGGCATACGACACAACTGCGCCGCGAAATACATCTGATGCCCCGGCGATCTGTGTGAGTCGACCCGAGACCAACCCACCCGTGACTGACTCCGCCAACGCAAGAGTGAGGCCGCGCTTACGCAACATCGCAAGGACAACGGACTCCATGTTGTCGCCGTCGACGCCAAACACAATGTCACCGACAACCTCGCGCACGCGTTGCTCCCAACTATTCAAGAGAGTATCTACTGCAGCTTTTGTTTCTGCTTTGGCTGTGAGTCGCACCTTGATGCCTTCCCATCCGCTTGCCAAGAAAGCAAGCGTCGTGTTGGGGCTGCGATCAAGTTCATTGATGAGTGGCTGAAGTCGTTCATTAAGACCAGACTCGCTGTCACCCCATGTGCGCAACACGCGACTAGCGATGACGGCTGTTTCGCCAGAACGCGCAATCAGGTCGGGGATGATCACGCGTTCCACCATGTCGCGCATTTCATGCGGAACACCAGGGACTGCGTAGATTACTTTTGTTCCAACCGGACAAATGAGCCCAGGTGCAGTGCCACGAGTTTGAGCAATCACCTGCGCGCCGACAGGAACCTCTGCTTGTTTAAGATTGTTCGCGGGCATTCGCCGCTTGCGCGATGCAAACATGGCTTCAATAACAGCAGCAATGTCGTCATCTAGCTCAAGCGATACTCCCATCACGGTGGCGATGGCTTCGCGAGTCAGGTCGTCATGTGTCGGGCCAAGACCTCCGCACACCACGACTGCATCTGCTTCTTGCAGGCGATCGCGAATTGCCGCGACAATGCGTTCTTTGTTGTCCCCTACTTTGATTTGCAAGAGAGAGTTGATTCCAACGGTGGCAAGTTGTTCGCCGATCCATGATGAGTTGGTGTCGACTATTTGACCAAGCAATAACTCGGTGCCGACTGCCACGACATCGCAACGCATCTCAGTTCGTTGCCTGGGGACGTTTTCTGGAAAGCACCGCCTGCGCTGCGTACTGCGCGCCACTCACAACCGTCAGCGCAACAGCCACCCATAAGAAGATCTGCCATGTCCAGGTTTGATCAACAGTCGTTATCGGAGCAAGAGCAAATCCAACGGCCATTTGCTGACTGAATGTTTTGACTTTGGCCAACTTGCTCGCAGGCATGCTGACCCCACGCGCTCCGATAAAGACGCGATACACGCTGACGATGACTTCACGAAAAGCGATGATCAGCACAGGCAAGACCCAAAAGACATCGCGACTGACAAGTGTGAACATCGCGCCGAGCACCAACACCTTGTCTGCTAGCGGATCAAGAAAAGCACCACTACGTGTTGATCCGTGACGTCGTGCGAGATAGCCGTCTATGCCATCGCTCAGACACAGCACCATCCATAATGCAAGTGCAATCCAACTACCTCGACCATCAACGGGGATAAGTGCAAAGAGCAACGGCGAAATGAGCAATCGCATCACCGAGACTGCGTTTGCCCACGTGGCAATGGCTGACTCGTCAAAGGGCATTGGTTACTCTCATCACTAGTGGTTGTTCAGATCCCGCACGAGCGATGAGGTCGGGGCCGTAGGCCTGTTCGATTTCGACGGAATAAAATTCACCGACTTGCAGAGATTCATTCACCTGAATGACGCCATCAATTTCTGGCGCCTCTCGGTGGCTGCGCGCAATGCCGGGCTCATCAACCAGTACCTCAAGTCGTTCACCGATGAGTTCGTCTCGACGTGCTGCTGTGATTTCATCTTGAATCTCGCGCAGTTCCGCGAGTCGGGTGTTCATCAGTCCTTCGTCGACGCGATTAGGCAAGCCGAGTGCGTGGGTGCCTTCTTCTGGGCTAAATGCAAAAAATCCGCACCAATCCAAT
The DNA here is from genome assembly GCA_014190235.1 of Actinomycetes bacterium. Classification (GTDB taxonomy): domain Bacteria; phylum Actinomycetota; class Acidimicrobiia; order Acidimicrobiales; family Ilumatobacteraceae; genus UBA2093. Next base: position 5,918 of record BJGC01000019.1, read on the forward strand.
TGTGCTTGGCGAACAAAATCAAGTAACTCGTCATGGTCATCTTCTGTTTCGCCTGGATAGCCGACGATAAAATTGCTACGAAAGGTTGCCGTAGGTTCAAGACTGCGAATTCTTTGGATTCGTTCAAGGAATCGCGCACCGTCACCCCATCTGCGCATCCGTCGCAAGTGCGGCTTGCTGACATGTTGCAGTGAGAGGTCGAAGTATGGAACTCCGGTGTTGATAATTGTGTCAATGAGTTCATCGCTTAAATCACTCGGGTACAGATACAACAATCTGGTTCGTGCAACTCGCTGGCTGACCTGGCGCACAAGTGGCACGATTGATCCTGCGCCTAACTCCCCTGGCTTGTCTTTGCCGTAACTTGCTAAGTCTTGAGCGACAAGCACGATTTCATGCACGCCGAGAGCGTCAACTTCGGCAAGTATTGACTCGACAGTTCGACTGCGTTGCGGTCCGCGAAAACTCGGAATCGCACAGAACCCACAGTTACGGTCACAGCCTTCTGCCACCTTGACATATGCCCATGGGGCTGATGCGGGTGGTCGCGGTAGGTTGAGTAAATCAAACGATGGTAATTCGGTTGTGACACCGAGTGGCTTGCGCCCAAGTCGTATTGGCACGCCGAATCCAGCGATCTGATCGGCCTCTGGCAGTGCGTCGGCGAGTTCTTGACCATAACGCTCTGCCATGCATCCAGTGACCACCAGACGAGACGACTTTTTACGCTGCTCATCAAGAGCCAGCAGTGTGTCAATGCTTTCTTTGCGCGCATCTTCAATGAAAGCGCACGTGTTCACAACAACAACATCAGCATCCGAGGGGTCTTGAGTGGCAACCAAACCTTGGTCGAGCAAAGTTCCCATGAGCTTGTCGGAGTCCACCTGGTTTTTAGGGCAGCCCAATGTCTCGATATAGAAGCGTTGCATCGCCTCTTATCCTACTCGCGGTTATGTTTTTAGTGGTTGAGGCTGAGCCCCTGATATGGCCAAGGCATCGAGACCAAGCGCCCAGTGCCCGACAGAGTTATAAAGGCGGTGCGATTATCAGGTCCGCCAAAACAAATGTTGGTGGTGAGTGGGTCTTGTGTGGCGACATGATCCAGGATCTCCCCTGTTGGGGAAATCACAGTGATTCCGCCGTTGAGAAGTGTTGCAACACAGACATTGCCATCACCGTCAACAGCGAGTGAATCAAGATACTGCAGTCCTGGAAGACCACACAGGCATTGCGTCGGGTCGACCATGCCTGCGTGCTCGATGACTCCTGGCGACAGGATGCGTCGTTGAAAGACGCGGCCCGTTTGCGTCTCTGCCCAATACAAACGCATACCGTCAGGACTCAATCCGATTCCGTTTGGTCCTTCAACCGGAAACAGCACTTCGGTGATTGCCGAACCATCTGCCTGGGCGTAATAAATGCCGGTGCGATCACTGAAGCGATCGTGGCGTATTCCGTGATCGGTGAACCAAAAACCACCATGTGCGTCAAACACAAGATCGTTGGGTGCGCGTAACGCAATGTCTCCACAATGCGTGTAGAGGTCTGTCACGGCTCCAGTTGCGATATCAACTTTTTGAATTCGACCACCAATGTAGAGAGATGGATCAAATGGTCCCGGAAACAACATTCCACCAACATCTACTGGCGTAAAAGCATTCCCGTTGTTGCACAGATACAACGATCCGTCGGGTCCGACCGCTAAGCCATTTGGTCCACCTACGATGTCGGCGATTGTTTGTTTTGTTCCGTCTGGTAACACTCGCGTAATGCGTGGTCCAAACATTTCGACCAAGATGACACTGCCATCTGGCATTGCGATCGGTCCTTCCGGAAAACGCAGTCCGTCAGTAATCTCTTTCAGGTCCGGTGTTGACATGATCCCCCATGGTCTTTGGCTCTAGTTGTCGTCTTGAGAAGATTCCAATTCCTCTATTGACATCATGACAGCGCGCGCCTTGGAGCCCTCACTCGGACCAACAATTCCGCGTTCTTCTAGCAAGTCCATCAGTCGACCAGCACGAGCAAAACCCACTTTGAGTTTGCGTTGCAACAACGAGGTCGACCCCACGCCGGCACGCACCACAATTTCGATAGCTTGATTCAGCAATTCGTCGTCATCGCCGCCTCCACCTCCAAAAGAGCCTGAGGAGCCGTTGGCGTTGGCATCTCCTTCGATGCCCGTGACATACACAACCTCTGGCGACTGACGGCGCCAGTGAGCCACTACTTTGCGTACTTCTTCTTCACTCACCCATGAACCCTGGATTCGGTTGGCCACATTGCTATTGCCTGGCAGCAACAACATGTCTCCTTGTCCGATGAGTTTTTCAGCACCGATTTGATCCAAGATTACGCGGCTATCGGTGAGACTTGACACAGCAAACGCCATGCGCGCCGGAATATTTGCTTTGATAACACCCGTGATGACATTCACGCTTGGTCGTTGTGTGGCAACAATAAGGTGCACTCCAACTGCTCGTGCTTTTTGAGCGATACGCGTGATGCTTTCTTCGACGTCTCGCGCTGCAACCATCATGAGATCATTTAACTCATCAACGACAACGACGATGTAGGGCAAGCGTTTGTATTCCGGCTGACCTTCTTCAATGGGCATTTCTCCACGATCGTACGCTGCGTTGTATCCAGTGATATCTCGAAAGCCGACTTCAACAAGCAAGTCGTATCGCCGCTCCATTTCTTTGACAGCCCAACTCAAAGCATTCGCGGCCTTTTTTGGATTAGTGACGGGTGCAGTGAGCAAATGTGGCAGACGTGCGTATTGGCCCATTTCTACTTGTTTGGGGTCAATCAAGATCATGCGAACCTGATCGGGAGTCGTGCGCATAAGCAACGATGTAATGATGCTGTTGAGACCACTTGATTTACCAGCACCGGTTGCTCCCGCAATGAGCAAGTGAGGCGTTGTAGCAAGGTTCAAGAACACCGCGCGACCTGCGATGTCTTTACCGATGGCAACATCGAGTGGATGAACCGCTGCGCGCGCCTCGGGTGATGTGATGAGATCTCCGAGCGACACCAATTGGCGAGATTCATTTGGCACTTCGACACCAATTGCTGACTTACCCGGAATCGGCGCCAAGATGCGCACGTCAACTGCTGCCATTGAGTATGCGATGTCACGATTGAGGCTTGTAACGCGAGCAACTTTGACGCCAGGTCCAAGTTCGAGTTCAAAACGCGTCACAGTTGGACCGACTGTCATTCCCATCAGTCGCGTTTCAACTCCGTGCGATGCGAGCGACTCTTGCAAAAGTTCACCGCGTGCGGCAACACGTGCCTTGTCGACTTCGTGTGCTTCAGTTCGCGAGAGCAATGAGTTGTCCGGAAGAACCCAGATGCTTTTCTCTGCTGATGGGCCGAGATTGAGATGCGCTGGTTCATCCTTGCCACCAGAAGTTTTTCCGGGCTTTTGATGAAACTCCGGAGTGGCTGCTGGTGGCGGCGTCTCAGGCGTTTTTGTTTTTTTCAACTTCTTGGGCTGATCTGCAAAATCGGGGTCAAGACCCGCGTCATACAGAGTCGCTTGTGTTGGCAGCGGTCGAGGTTCGTTGAACTCTTTGGGTTCGTCCGTGAGATCGTCATAGACGTTGACATTGGGTCGGTCACTGCGCCCGAGTTGACGCAATCCAGTGCGTGCTGTTTGTGACGCAGGGCCAGCCATTGTGCGTGAGAATTCGCGCACCTTGGTCATGAGTTCTGGCAATGACACGTCAGTAATGAGCAGCACCCCCGACACCATGACAGCAAATAGAACAACACTTGCTCCTGCCCAGCCAATTGTTGATCTGAGTGGCTCTGCAAGAATTGCGCCCACCCATCCGCCAGCATCCGACATGGCGTCAACCGCAGCGATGATTTCATTGCTGCCGTTTACTAAATGCAAGAATCCCAAAGTTGCAACGACACCAATCGCCCATCCAATGGACAACCGCACACGATGCTCGACTTCTTGGCGACGCACCATGGCGACACCGATTCCAAGAATCACTAGTGGAAGTGCAAATCTCCCGAGACCAACAAGCCACCCAAGTGACGTATCAATACCTCTGCCGACTGGTCCTGCAAGATGCAGATAGAGCGCCAGCCCCAACAAGATTCCGGCGCTGATAAACGCGACTCCCCAAAACTCCACTTCGCGACCCGCAAACGCCGCACGCGTCAACGACTCACCCTTTGCCTCACGAGCCTTCGAAGTCCCAGACCCAGCCCGCGGACGAGAGCTTCCCTTGGGAGGTGTCTTGACGGACGAACCAGAGCGCCCAGACGATGAAGAACCCTTTGCAGACATGCCATAAACCGTACCAATGGGCGTCCTGTGCTCTCGGGATACCCCTATGGATACAGCAAAACGCCTCGTTGAGGCGGTCTGAACAGGACTTACGTTGTCATGACGACAGGGACAATCATGGGCCGGCGCTTGGTGCGCTCATTCACGAATTTGCCCGCCGCCCGCCGTACTTCTTTTTCAAGACCATCAATATCGTGAACGCCTTCAGCCAGCGCGCGCTCGACTGCGCGAGACACTGTGTCGCATGCTTCATCAAGGAGATCTTCTGCTTCGGGTGCATAGACCCAACCGCGAGTAATAATTTCTGGTCCCGTTAACACGCGATTGGTTTCGCTGTCGACTGTCACCACGACCACGACCACACCTTCTTCGGCCAACACCCGACGGTCTCGCAAAACACCCTGCCCGACATCGCCAACGATTCCGTCCACATACAAATTTTGAGCAGGCACCCGCGAATGAAATGAAAGCCCCTTGTCGGTGAGCTCTAAGACATCGCCATTACTCACCAGCGTGATGTTGTCTTTAGCGACCCCCATTGTTTCTGCGAGCGCTGCGTTTGCCAACATATGCCTGTATTCACCGTGAATTGGCACAAACCACTCTGGTTTGATGATTGATACGTACGTCTTGATCTCGTCTGCTTGAGCGTGCCCAGTGGCATGCACATCGGCGATTCCGGAGTGGACAACTTTGGCACCAGCACGCAAGAGTCCGTCGATGACTCGATTGACGTTGTACTCGTTTCCGGGAATCGCATGGCTCGACAAGATAACTGTATCGTCTTGCCCCACTTTGACAAATTTATTTTCGCCGCGAGATAACAATGATAACGCCGACATTGGTTCGCCTTGCGAGCCAGTCGAAATAATGCAAACTTTCTCTGGAGCCAAATCACGCGCGTCATCGATGTCAATAATCGAACTTGCTTTGACATTGAGCAGTTTAAGATCGATGGCTAATCGAACATTTTTTTGCATTGAGCGCCCAAGTGTTGCGACCACTCTTCCTTGCCCAACAGCGGCCTCAATAATTTGTTGAATGCGATGAATATGGCTGGCAAAACTTGCCGTAATAATGCGCCGATCTGCATGCTCAATGAAAAGTTGTTTCAGGACTTTGCCGACATTTTTTTCACTCGGAGCATGTCCTGCTTCTTCAGCGTTTGTGCTGTCACACATCAGTAATCTCACGCCATCAGACATCGCTAGTTCGCCGAGGCGAGACAAGTTCGTTCGCCGATTATCAACGGGGGTGAGATCCAGTTTGAAGTCACCAGAGTGAATAATGACTCCCTGAGGGGTATGCAAGACAATGGCATGAGCATGCGGAACAGAGTGAGTGACCGGCAAGAACTCAACATCAAACGGGCCAATCTTGCGACGTTCTCCATCCGTCACGGCAACGAACTCTGTCTGACGAGAGAGTCCTGCTTCTTCGATGCGATTGCGCGCGAGGCCCAATGTGAGTGCTGATCCAAAGAGAGGGAATGAAAGTTCGCGCAACAGGAACTGCAGACCTCCGACATGATCTTCATGCCCATGCGTTGCGACACAGCCCACAATGCGATCTGCGTTTTCGCGCAAGAAGGTGAAATCTGCCAAGACTAGGTCGATACCGTGCATATCGGCTGACGGAAACATCAGCCCGCAGTCAATAAGAAGCAACTTGTCTTGTTGTTCAATAACCATGCAGTTTCGGCCTATTTCGCCGAGACCACCCAAGAAATAAATACGTATTGGTTGGGCCATCTCAGCGAGCGGCCGCTCGAGCACGATTAAGATTGTCGAGCACGATTTTTGCTTTTTCGAATACAAATTCGGGTGGTGCTCCCATCGGGAGTCTGGCAGGCCCAACGTTGAAGCCGAGCAACTGCATCATTGCCTTTGTGGGAAGTGGGTTTGGTGCCTCGTCTCCGGTCTCAAAGGAAAAGCTCTCAACTAAGCGGTGATTAATTGCAATCGCCGTTGCAATGTTGCCCTTCTTAAAGGCTGTGATCATCTCTTTGTGATCAAAACCAGACCAATGGGTTGCAACTCCAATGACGCCGACTCCGCCGTAAGCCAGAAATGCCAACGTCAAGCCATCGTCTCCGCTATATAACTCAAAACCTTGTGGAGCACGAGACATAAGGACAGCAGTTTCGGCCGGATTTCCGGCGGCATCTTTGACGCCCCGAATATTGGCATTGTCTGCTGCAAGCGATAGCAATGTCGTGGTATTTATCTTGCGACCAGTACGCACCGGAATGTCGTACACAATCACTGGCAATGTCGTAGCGGTGGCCATGGCTGAAATATGTGCGGAGATTCCGGCTTGAGAAGGTCTGTTGTAATACGGACATACCGCCAATATTCCTGCCACGCCGAGCGTGCTTGCTTGGCGAGTGAGATTCACTGAATGCAAAGTGTCATTTGATCCTGTACCAGCAACCACCGGAATCGTCACTGCAGCGCTCACTGCTTCCCAGAGCATCATTTTTTCATCATCCGTGAGTGTTGAGGACTCACCCGTTGTTCCCGTCAGCACAAGACCGTCATTACCATTGGCTTGCAACCATCGTGCTAATCGAATTGCCTCGTCAACATTGACATCACCATTTTCATCAAATGGTGTGATCATTGCTGTGAGAACTTCTCCAAAAATTGCCATTAAAAAGATCCTTCCGCTTGACGATTGATGCCTTGAGAAAGAATCAAATCTTCGTGTAGTTCCATCCAGATGTCATGAAAACTATTGCACATCACGCCAGTGAACATTTTTTGTTCGCCCTGCTCGACTTTGTTGCAGGCGGCGGCAAGGCGAGGTGAGTATTGAGCCATGCGGTTAAGTATCTCACCAAAGCCGACGACAATCGGCTGTGTTTTAGCGTGAAGCGCAGACAGTTTGACCACAACTGATTTGTCGTATGACGAATCAGAGTGGTCGTTGGGTTGGCCATCTCGTAACTGCCATTCTCCGCAGAGTTCCTTGAAGGCTTCATTGAGGGCTAGAAACGGCTCGTATCCCCAAGCCAGTGATTCACTGCTTGAGCCGACGTCTTCTTGCAAGGCCTCACGATGCGCTTGTTTTCCGGCAGGAGTGAGTTGCCAAAGTGATCGCGCCTCCCGAAACAGCGCCAACTCATGCGATTGAAGGTGCTCAAGATTGGATTGCACCGTTCCCAAATCAAGAGTTGAGATCTCGCTCAACGTTTCTGTCGTCGCAAAGCCCTTAATGCGAAGGGCGTGATGAACAAGGAACTGTGGAGTTGATTGCTTCGCCATATCGCCTCTCAGCGTAGTGACTAGCAGTGGTCAAGACGGAGTGGAGATGTCTTTGCCTAATTCGAAGGCCAGATACTCTTCGCCAGTATCTTCCCAGTCCTCGAATTGAATCACGCCCAAGTCTTCAAAGCGATGACGAAGCCACTTGTCGTTGCGATCCAGGAGCCCCAACTTTTTACAGTTCGGCACAATCTTGGCAAACAGCATCTGCTGAAAAATTGTGCGAGTCGGGTCTTGCAACAAGATCGGAGCAATTTCTTTTGTGTTCACTCCGAGGCGATCCCAGACTTCTTGCTGCAAGAAACGGTCACGCATGCGAACGCTTGCCTCAAACGCAAACTCTTGACGCTCTTTGATCTCCACGTCGGTCATCTGGGCATACACCTCTTGCAGGCTCAGCACACCAAAAGCAACGTGACGCGCCTCGTCGCTCATGACGTATCGCAGCAATTTCTTGAGCAATGGCTCCTGTGTGGTTTGGTGCAAAAAGCCAAAAGCGGCAAGAGCAAGCCCTTCCACCATGATCTGCATTCCCAGGTATGTCATGTCCCAACGGCTGTCGGTGATGATGTCATCAAGCAACAGGCCAAGGTGGGCATTAATTTGATATCCACCACCAAGTTTTTCGTCAAGATATCGAGCAAATACTTCGACATGTCGTGCTTCGTCTACTACTTGAGTACTTGCATAAAGTTTGGCGTCATACCACGGGACGGTCTCAACAATTTTTGCTGTACACACAAGTGCACCTTGTTCTCCGTGCAAGAACTGTGATAACTGCCAGCGACGACCTTCGATTCCGAAGTTGAGCCATTCTTTATCGCCCCACTTACTGAGCGAGGACTCAGAGAACAACGAAATATCAAACCCTGCACCGAGCGTTGCTTGATCTTGGGCAATAGTTCTTTCGACGTCAACTTCGGTCTCCCACGGAAGGTCGGTTGTGCCGTTCCACTGACTGGTCTTGGCTTTTTCGTACAACTTGCGCAATGGTGGTCGAGTCAGTGAATAGTCCCACGTGAACACTGTGTCGACAGTGTGTGGCACAAGGTGCTCCGTGGCATCTCTGTCGGTATTTGTGATAGCAAGAATCGCTTCGATGTCGTTAACTTCGTCTCGACCAATGAGATCTTGGTTTGTGTTATCGATAACAGTCATATGTATCCTTTTTTTGTCTTTTTGTTGTACGTGTTTAGAGAATTGAATGAGTAGAAGTATTGAAATATGCCTGCACAAATCGGCGAGTGCTGTCTTCGTTCGAAAAATCAACGGTCTGAGAGGGCGCCAAGAAATACGAGATGACAAGACGGCTCATAATGTCAACCATTTCTGCAGCCTCTTGCGCCGTGATGAATCTTTCGGCTAGTGGCGTGATAAATGCGGTCGCGATACGAATAATGCGCGGCACTCCGCTCACTGTGAGGTCACCAAGCGCTTCACCCGGAGCCGTCGCCATGAGTGCGGCCAGGTGCTCGTCATGTTGAAGTTCAGAAGTTGCGACAACGATGCTGCGCACCAAGAGGTCTTCAAGCGAATCTGCGTCCTCGATATGTGCTCGCAAGAGTGTGAAGAACTCCTCAAGACTGCGTTCGCGCAACGCTTCTAATAAAACGTCGCGTCCGCCGGGAAACAACCGATACACCGTGGCCCGAGATGCAATGGCAGCCTCGCAAATGTCATCCATCGTGACATTTGCAAAACCAGACGAGTCCACACATGCCCGTGCAGCATCAAGAACACTGAGATGCGCTGGACTGCGGTATTCGTTGAACTTGACCACGATGAGACACTAACCCCTTTTTTGTCTCACTGTCAATATCTGGACCTACTCCAGGACGACAGAATAATGGGCATTCCTACTCTTTTGCTAGGGTTTGACCTGTTCATCTCCTGAAAGGCCCGTATGCGTCGTTTTTTGATCTCTCTTGCCGTTGTTAGTTCATTGGGCCTTGCCGCTTGTGGCAGCTCTGATTCGAGTTCCGACACAACAGCCGCTGGTGGCGCAGCAAAACTCGCCGGTGGCACTGGCAATGACTGCACCACAGACAAGACACTTACCGCTGCAACCTTGACCATCGGAACGGGCACACCTGCCTATGAGCCATGGGTAGTTGGAGATGCACCGGAAAAAGGAGAAGGGTTCGAGGCGGCCGTGGCATATGCAGTCGCGACAGAACTTGGATTCGATAACGAGCACGTCTCGTGGGTACGCACAAGTTTCGATGAAGCTGTTCAGCCAGGAAAAAAGAATTTTGACTTCAACTTGCAGCAATACTCCATCACCGAAGAGCGCAAAAAAACTGTGAGCTTTAGCGATGCCTACTACACGACCAATCAAGCGATTGTCGGATTTGCTGATTCATCTGCTGCTGGTGCAAAGTCCGTTGCAGATCTCAAAGGACTCAAGTTCGGAGCACAGACCGGAACAACAAGTCTTGACTTTATTACGAATGTCATCAAGCCTGATGCAGAGCCATTTGTCTACGACGATAATGCTGGAGCAAAAGCAGCGCTTGAAGCCAAGCAGATTGATGCGATTGTCGTTGACCTACCAACAGCATTTTATATCGCTGCCGCAGAAATTGAAGGCGCCGTTGTCATTGGCCAGTTCCCTGCTGATGCAAATGCAACTCCAGAACAATTCGGCCTGGTCTTGGACCTTGAGAATCCGCTGGTGGCGTGTGTTAATACCGCCTTGGCGACACTGAAAGATAACGGAACACTCGCCAAAATCGAATCAACATGGTTGAGCGACAAGACCGGCGCACCCGTCATTAGCCTTTAAAAATCGCAGCACCAGGTGGCGATGCGATGACCGTAGAACCACTCTCGCGCCGACAACTATTTGAACGCGCGCAACGTCGCAAATCAACGCTGATTGCTGCGGCAAGCTCGTCTTTAATTGTCTTGCTTGTCGTTATCTTGATACCAAAGATGCCTCGATGGGGCCGAGTTCGTCAATCATTTTTTAATGCCGAACGATTTACAGACTCCTTCCCACGACTGCTGCATGCTTTTGTGCTTGACATAAAAATCTTTACATGGTCTGTTCCGTTCATTGTTGTGTTGGCGTTACTTGTTGCAATCACTCGCAACAGCAGATCACCTGCACTCTTTCCCCTTCGAGCAATTGCCATTGCGTATACCGACATCATGCGTGGTGTTCCTGTTTTGCTGTGGATCTACTTAATTGGGTTTGGCGTGCCAGGCCTTGGCATGGATCGGCCATGGAACAGCCCATTGTTGTGGGGATCAGTTGCGTTAGTTCTGACCTACGCCGCCTATGTCGCAGAGGTCTTTCGTGCTGGTATTGATGGTGTGCACGAGAGCCAACGGGCAGCCGCTCGGTCCTTGGGTCTGTCGAACATGCAATCACTCAGATTTGTCGTGTTGCCTCAAGCAATTCGCAAGGTAATTCCACCGCTCATGAACGATCTCGTCAGCCTGCAAAAAGATGTTGCGCTCGTCAGTTTGATTGGTCCAGTTGAAATCCTGCGACAAGCAGGTATCGACAAATCGAAGTTCGCCAACTTTACGCCGTATCTTGCAGCAGCGGCAATTTTCTTGCTGCTCACTATTCCGCTGACCCGCACTACTGACTGGTTGCTTGAACGCGAACGTCGTCGCACGAGTGGAACGAGGGTGAGATGACCACGCCTAAAATCTCGCTGCGAAATATCTCAAAGCGTTTCGGCACCGTCACAGTTCTTGATGGCGTTTCGCTTGACATCTCGTCAGGTTCGGTGGTCTCCATCGTGGGTCCAAGCGGTTCTGGCAAAAGCACGCTCTTGCGCTGCATCAACTTGCTTGAACACATTGATGATGGCGAACTTTTACTTGATGGCAACGATGTTTCGATTCCGGGATTCGACCCAAACATTGTTCGTCGCAGAATCGGAATGGTGTTTCAGAGCTACAACCTGTTTCCACACATGTCTGTCTCCGACAACATCACGCTTGCGCTGCGGCGAGTGCTCGGCTTGAGCCGCGTTGCTGCCCAGGATCGTGCTCGTGAGTTATTGGCGCGATTTTCATTAAGCGATAAAGAACTCTCGTTTCCGGATCAAATGTCTGGAGGCCAGCAACAGCGCGCTGCCATTGCACGGGCCGTTGCTATGGAACCAGAGGTGCTGCTGCTTGACGAAATAACCAGTGCCCTTGATCCAGAACTTGTCGGCGAAGTTCTCGATGTTGTGCGTGAATTACGAACCGTGGGCATGACAATTGTTTTAGCCACGCACGAGATGGCGTTTGCCCGCGATTCAAGTGACTTGGTGTGTGTTCTTGATCAAGGACGAATCATCGAGAGTGGCACGCCCTCTCAGATATTTGGAGCACCGCAACAGGAGCGAACGCAACAATTTTTGCAACGGGTGATTAACTCTGGACGTTTGTAAACGTTAGGTACTCGGCAATACGTATTCAGCAAATCGATCACGTAATGTTTTTTTAGAGAATTTACCGACGCTTGTTTTTGGAACTTCGTCGATAAAGACAACATCATCTGGAATCTGCCACTTGGCCAACTTTGGCGCCAAGTACGTCAAGATGTCTTCTTTGGTCACTGTTGAACCAGGCTCAATCACCACGCACGCCAGCGGTCGCTCTGACCACTTTGGGTGAGAGACGCCAATGACAGCAGCCTCTTTGATAAGGGGATGTGCCATCAGTTCATTTTCGATCTCCACAGAACTGATCCATTCTCCGCCAGATTTGATGAGATCCTTGGTGCGGTCAACGAGCCTGATACGGCCATCGCTGTCCATCGTGGCGACGTCTCCGGTGCGCAACCATCCGTCCGTTGTGAAACTTTCTGCCGCTCGATCGTCGTTGTAATACGACGATGCGATCCACGGTCCGGCACACTGCAGTTCTCCGCTGGTCTCGCCATCCCATGCCACAGCAATTGATGTACTCGGGTCAACAACACGACATTCCACTCCAAAACTAATGACACCAACTGTTGTGCGTAGGTCGGCTTGTTGCTCTTGAGGCAAGAGTCTGTCTGCAGCAGACAATGTGCACACGGCTGCGATAGGACTTGTCTCTGTCATTCCCCATGCTTGCAAAATCGGCAGGCCTGTCTGCAGCCTGAATCCTTCGCTCAATGATTTAGGAACTGCAGAACCACCACACGGAATTGCGCGCAATGAGGATGTGTCACGACCTTTGAGTTCTGGCAAGACGCCCATCCAAATGGTCGGGACTCCAGCCGCGACCGTGACTTTTTCTTCGACGATCAAATTAGCAATCGCTGCGCCACTCAAGTCAGGCCCTGGCATCACAAGACTCGCACCTGCTCCGACAGCGGCGTGTGCGAGACCCCATGCATTGGCATGAAACATTGGCACAACTGGCAAGATCACGTCTGACTCACGCGCGCCAAGTGAGTCGACTGTCATCGCCCCCATCGTGTGCAAAAACGTACTGCGATGGCTGTACACCACTCCCTTGGGATTACCAGTCGTTCCACTCGTGTAGCACATACTGGCTGCTTGATTTTCGTCTGGTGCGACAAACTCAATCGGTTGCGAAGCCGCCAGAAGATGCTCGTAGTCGTGCACCTCAAAACCTTTCACCGACGTTGGAGCATCACCTTTGCCATCATCCATCACAATGAGATGCTTGACCGTGGTAAATGTCTCCAGTAATGGCGCAATCAATCCAAAAATAGACTTGTCAATAAAAATGACTTCGTCTTCTGCATGGTTCACGATATAGGTGAGTTGTTCCGGAAATAATCTGATGTTTAGCGTATGCAAAACGCGACCTGAACACGGTGCCGCAAAATACAGTTCAAGATGACGAGCGGTATTCCATGCAAATGTTCCGACACGTCCTTGGGCCGAAACGCCCAGGGTATTGAGCACTCCACCTAGTTGACGCGTGCGGTGAGCCCATGTTGCGTAATCGGTGCGCTCTCTGCCGACACCCGTTGCGGTTGTCACAGTTTTATTGCGATGATATTTCTCGGCACGCTCAAAGATGTGATTAATCGAGAGCGATGTTGACTGCATCAGACTTTTCATGGGTCCCCCCTGTTGTGAGGCAACAGATTCACTGTCGCAACACTCACGGTAGCAATCACGCCCAACCCACGCCTCACGGCTACGGTGTCAATGTGCGCAAATTGGTAGTGACCCTGACTTCGGTGCTTTTTATCTGCGGAACCATTGGATCTAATATTGGGCCCGCACTTGTTGATGAGCACCCCGTATATGTCTTGTTTTTGAGCGCCCGAAACAGAAACCTCTTTGGATCAGTGCCATTCATTGATCCACTTCCCTACTTTGCCATTGGCTTTGTGCGTCTGATGCTGGCCGCTATGGCCCTGTTTTTTGTGGGTCGTTGGTATGGCAACCGAGCCCTCAACTGGGTGTCAGGTCAGGTCACAGAGATGCCAGCGATCTACCGCTGGACAGAGAGGGCAACCGCGCGTGCTGGCTGGTTGGCAATTCTGTTGATGCCCGGCTCAAATATTGTGTGCCTGCTGCTGGGCCATCATCGCATGGACCCACGACGTTTTGTCTCCCTTGCCTGCGCAGGGGTCGCACTCAAGCTTGTTGTGCTCTATATCGGTGGACATATCTTTGAAGACCAGATCCGATCCGTTTTGTCGTTCATCGAGTCGTATCAATGGTGGATTGTCGTTGGACTATTTGCCATCACGATTGCCCAATCTATGCGTCGCAAATCGCCGGGCTCCCCCGAGGGGCTCGCACCATAGACGGTTAGACTCGTGGTATGGCTCAAACATCATTTGGCGGCACGCCCGTCAACACCGTCGGCGATCTTCCTAAAGTCGGACAATCGCTCCCATCCTTTTCGCTTACTGCGAGCAATTTGCAAGAGTTCGGCAACGACTCACTTGCAGGAAAGCGCGTCATATTTAATATTTTTCCGAGCGTTGACACACCAACCTGTGCCACAAGCGTTCGCACATTCAACACGCTTGCATCTTCGCTTGACAACACAGTCGTCTACTGCGTTTCTGCCGACCTTCCGTTTGCACAAGGTCGCTTTTGTGGTTCAGAAGGACTGAGTAACGTCGATAACGCTTCATCGTTTCGTACTGATTTCGGTCAAGCATTTGGTGTCGGGCTCAACGAAGGAGCATTCTCTGGTCTTCTTGCGCGCGCCGTCGTCGTCATCGACGAAAAAGGCAAAGTGCTACATACAGAACTTGTCTCAGATATAGCCAACGAACCAAATTATGATGCAGCCATTGCTGCGCTGAAATAATATTTCGCGCTAAAAACTCTTACAACAGAGAATCAATTCCCATGGTGAGGCCTGCTCGGCCCGACACCTCTCGACATGCCAACACAACACCTGGCATAAAACTCACTCTGTCGTTGCTGTCGTGACGAATCACAAGTGTTTGTCCTGAGGTTCCCAAGATCACCTCTTGAGAAGCGGTCATGCCTACCATGCGCACAGAATGCACGCGAATTCCGGCAGGTCCTTGTCCTCCGCGCACACCGACAATAACTTCGTGCTTTGTCGGGTCTGTCGCCCACGTGTCACTCGCTGCGGCCATTCGTTGTGCCGTTGCTGCTGCTGTACCGCTTGGTGCATCGGACTTGTCGTTATGGTGAAACTCGATAATTTCTGCAGTCTCAAAAAACGGCGCAGCCTGCTCCGCAAATTTCATCATCAGCACCGCACCAATCGCAAAGTTTGCTGCAATAAGGCAGTTGCTTCCGCTGAAAGCTTTTCGAAACGACGCAATATCATCCTCAGAAAAACCAGTGGTTCCGACAACAGCGTGCATCCCGTGTAGCGCTAGCCAGGGCAATGTCACTCGCGCCGCACTTGCCACCGTGAAATCAACAACGACCTGGGCATGTGCATCGGCAAGTGCCTTGAGCTCTTGCGCAACTGTCAGTCCATGAATTGAGCGACCAGCACCTTCAGTGTCGACCACTGCTACAAGTTCAAGTCCGTCGGCAGCGACAATTGCGTCACAGACAGTCGCTCCCATGCGACCGCATGCTCCGACGACTCCGACTCGAATCACGTCTGTGCTTTTCTTGCTAGCCATGTTGGTTACCCATGTTGATTACCCATGCCCAAACCGTAGTCGTGCCACGACCACGTCAGGGCGTGGATTGATCAGTTTTTGCGACGAAAGTTTTAGCGATGACGACGGCCTCCGCCGCCACCTTCGCGTTCGTTGCCACCGGCTTGCCCACCAGGTCCAAGATCTCCGAACTCAGAGCGCAATTCAGCGTCGAACTCATCTTCAAAAGACACGGCGACTGCAGCGCTTGGCGCACCACCTCCGCGTTCTTGGCGAGGGGCACGCTCTTGGCGAGGCTCGTCAGATGACACAGCCAAGTCTTTGCCGTCTGCGCCTACTGGCATGAGACTGACTTTGCCGCGGTCATCAATGTCTTCGACGCGAACTGTCATCTCGTCACCAACTTCAAGAACATCTTCGACGCGATTCACACGTTGACCGTTGCCCAACTTGCTGATGTGCACAAGACCATCACGACCAGGAAGGATGTTGATGAACGCACCAAATTTTGTGATGCTCACAACACGACCGGTGTAGATGCCGTCAATATCTGGCATTTCTCCCTGTTCGCTACTGCGATCGTTTCGTTCGCGACGTGGTTCGCGATCATTTCTATCTCCGCGAGGCTCACGTTCGCGACGTGGCTCTGAGGATCCGGCGCCGCCAAGTGACTCACCGTCGGGACCGACCGGAACAAGACTGACCTTGCCCTTGTCGTCAATGTCTTCGACGCGCACCATGATCTCGTCACCGAGTGTCAATACATCTTCGACATTGTTGACGCGTTGACCATTGCCCAACTTGCTGATGTGTACAAGACCATCACGACCAGGAAGGATGTTGATGAACGCACCAAATTTTGTGATGCTCACAACACGACCGTTGTAGATGCCACCGAGATCTGCTGTTGGTGGATCAACAATGGCAAGAATCCTGGCCTTTGCTTCTTCCACTTTGGCGTTGTCTGGCGAACCAATTGTGACGATTCCGACAGAACCGTCGTCGTCGACAGCGATTTCTGCACCGGTCTCTTGCTGAATGGTGTTGATGACCTTGCCCTTTGGTCCGATGACTTCTCCCACTTTGTCGAGCGGGATTGTGATCGTGACAATTTTGGGTGCTGATTCAGCAACAGTGTCGCGAGCAGTTGCCAACGTCTTGTTCATGACATCCAAGATGGCCATTCGTGCATCACGTGCTTGTTGCAATGCCGCACCAAGAACGTCGGCAGGAATACCGTCGATTTTGGTATCAAGTTGCAATGCCGTTACCGCATCAGATGTGCCGGCGACCTTGAAGTCCATGTCTCCAAAAGCATCTTCTGCTCCGAGAATGTCTGTCAACGTGAGGTATTTCCCTTCGGCGTAAATCAGACCCATAGCGATTCCGGCAACAGGTGCCTTAATCGGAACGCCCGCATCCATGAGCGAAAGGCTCGATGAACACACTGATGCCATTGATGTCGAACCATTTGACGCCAATACTTCACTCACCAAACGAATGACGTAGGCGAAATCTGTTTGACTTGGAACGACGGGCAGCAACGCACGCTCTGCAAGAGCACCGTGTCCGATCTCGCGACGCTTTGGTGTTCCAACGCGACCTGTCTCACCATTAGCCCATGGAGCCATGTTGTAATGATGGATATATCGCTTTTGATTATCAGGTCCAAGTGTGTCAAGCAATTGGTTCATGCGAGGCATAGCCAATGTGCACACATTCATTACTTGAGTCTCTCCACGCTGGAACAATCCGGTTCCGTGCGCAGTGCTCAACAATCCGACTTCGGCTGAAACTGGACGCAGGTCACGCGGACCGCGGCCGTCAATACGAATACCATCTTCAACGACGCGCTTGCGCACCATCTGCTTGGTCAAACTGCGGACAGCTTCTTTGACGGCTTTTTCTTGACCAAAAAATGGTCCAGGCGCCGCGGATGTTCCGACAAGTTCTTTGGCGGTTTCATCTGCTGCTGCATCGGTTGCTGCGTTGCGGTCTGCCTTGATTGCGATCGTGACTGCAGTTGCCAACTTTGATGTTGCAACTTTTTCTACCGCCGCAAATATCTCAGGCGTGTAGTCAAGTACTGGCGTATACGCCAACGGAGTGATTGGACCATGTGTTGCAATAACGCTGGCTCGCAACTGACGTTGGAGTGCGATTGATTCTTTGATCCAGACCTTTGATGCTTCGAGACCTTCTGTAATGACAATCTCTGACACTTTTGGTGCGCCTGCTTCGTAGTAGTCGAAGCTCTTTTCTGTTCCGCCTGCTTCGACCATCAT
Source organism: Actinomycetes bacterium (assembly GCA_014190235.1). Taxonomy (GTDB): domain Bacteria; phylum Actinomycetota; class Acidimicrobiia; order Acidimicrobiales; family Ilumatobacteraceae; genus UBA2093. The sequence continues at coordinate 23,804 of BJGC01000019.1, forward strand.
GATGGCGACGTCGCCATTGTCTAGTTCGCGTCCGGCAACAACGATTTCGAATGTTCCTTCTTTTCCTTCGTCATACGTTGGATGAGGGATCCATGTTCCGTCCTGCGAATATGCAAGTCGAACAGCACCAATTGGGCCATCAAACGGAATACCGCTGATCATCAACGCGGCAGATGCAGCATTGATAGAGATGACATCGTGTGGGTTCTCCATGTCTGCACCAAGAATGGTGAGAACAACTTGAACTTCGTTGCGAAAGCCATCAGGGAACGCTGGTCGTAACGGTCTGTCAGTGAGACGACACGTCAAAATTGCCTGCTCAGATGGCCGCCCCTCGCGACGGAAGAATGCGCCAGGAATTTTTCCTGCTGCATACGAACGCTCTTCGACGTCGATCGTGAGCGGGAAGAAATCGATCCCGTCACGCACCGAGCGTGCAGCGTTAGCAGTTGAGAGAACAGTGGTTTTGCCGATTGAGGCCACCACTGCACCCTGTGATTGTTGAGCCAATTTTCCGGTCTCAAATGTAATAGTTTTGTCAGTCCCCGACACGGGTCCCGACACGCGAATCGCGTCAGTCATTGGAATTTCCTTTCCTCTGACCGCCAGCACACGCCGGTTCCCAGTTGACAACCCCGCACAACCGTGTGCGGAACTCTCCACTGACAACCGACTACATCAAAATGGATGCTGGCGGTGTATGTGTTATCGGCGAAGGCCGAGTTCTTGGAGCAAATCGCGGTAGCGAGCAACGTCACGATCGCGCACATAATCGAGCATGCGACGGCGACGACCCACCAACATCAAAAGGCCACGACGACTGTGGTGGTCTTTGGGATGTGTTTGGAGGTGTCCGGTTAATTGATTAATACGGTCTGTCAGCAACGCAATCTGGACATCCGGCGATCCGGTGTCGGTAGCGTGTTGGCGATGGGCCGCAATTGTGTCTTGCTTAGACATTCTGCCTCATTTCACAGGAGGTCGCTGGTCACGGATGTGAACAGCATCCAATCAGAGTCGAAACCCCAACGGACATCTCAAGGCTATTGGTATTCCCCCAATGCTTCCAACCTCCAACAGGATTAGTGTCTCAGGTATGTTCACGGGGATTGTTGAAGAATTGGGCACAGTACAGAGCCGACAGGGAGACCGACTGCGTATCGGCGCGGCTGTTGTCCTGCAAGGCTCTGATCTGGGTGCCTCGATTGCAGTGAATGGGTGCTGTCTCACGCTTGTGGCACAAGGCCCCGACTGGTGGGAAGCGGATGTCAGTGAAGAAACGTACTCCCGCACCAATCTCGGCGCGATGAAACCTGGTGACCCCGTAAACCTAGAAAGACCGATGGCACTAGGCGAACGCTTGGGTGGACATATTGTTTTGGGTCATGTTGACGCAGTCGGAACCATCGTGTCGCCCGCTCCCGCTTTAACTGTGCGCATTCCGCGCGACCTCATGCGCTATGTCGTTGAAAAAGGTTCAGTCACCGTCGACGGCATCAGTCTCACGGCATTTCACTTAGGAGACGACACATTTGATGTCGCAGTCATTCCTCACACTGTCCAAGTCACAACTCTGGGACATCGTCGCGTAGGCGACAGCGTCAACATTGAAATCGACGTGCTGGCAAAGCATGTTGAGCGACTCGTCAACCACGACTAGACATATAGACATGGCATCACTTGACAACCTCCGATCAGAGATCGATGACATCGATCACGCGATTATTGATCTCTTGGCACGACGATTGCGCATTTGCGCAGATGTCGCTCGCATTAAAGCCGAAACAGGTTCGACGGTTATTCAGCCAGCACGGGTGCGCGATGTGCTGTCAACTCGACGTCAATGGGCAATAGATCAAGGAGTTGATGCTGATTTTGCTGAACACCTCTTTCGCACATTGCTGGCCGAAACTCACCGGATAGAAGTTGCTGACAGTCGTGCCGAACCAGCACCACTAAAAAATGCAGACGCGGTCGTGCGCTCAGAACTTGACACGGTTGCCTGTCGTATCGACCATGTCGTTGTGGCAGTAGTTGACTTGATTGCGGCACAAAAGTTTTTCTCCGACATGGGATTTCGCATTCAACAAACTGACGATGTCAACATCGTGTCTGCTGAGGCTGGCGGTGTTGCAGTAGTACTCGTTGGTCCAGGCGACGACCCGGCAGTAGCGGCCCAACTCAGCGCACATGGTTCTGGCGTGCAACACATAGCGATCGAAGTTCTCAATGCAGGATTCACCCGTGACGCCCTTGATGCTGCTGGAGTACCCCGTCTGACCGATGTCATTGTTGACTCTGACGGGCATGAGCAGGTCTTTACTGTTCTTGACCCAGCAACTGGCGTGCAACTGGGCTTCATCAGCCGAACAGGCCACCGAGTGCCCATGAACAGCCACAATGTTCGGGCAATGTTTTCGGCACTCTCGGATGACGCCTGACAGCATCTATATCGGCATTGGCGAGATAAGGTAAAGGTGCACGGTCTTTTGGGAATCTCAACCGAACCTCTTACATACGGCTGAGATTTCGACCGGCACTGGCATATAACCGATCCGTTTCTCAGCCCATTGGAGGGTGTTGTGTCGTCGAGCCAGTTTTCACGTACCGAACTCATGCAGTCGTTCCCTATTGATTCATCTGTGCTGGACTTTGTCGCACATGCCTCGCTAAAAGATCTGCAGCAGCGTGCTCGCCAGATTAGAGACACAACGTTTGGGACACGCGTAACGTTTTCTCCCAAAGTATTTATCCCGCTCACTATGTTGTGTCGCGACAAATGTGGATACTGCACATTTGCTCAGCCGCCAGCACGACTTGAAAAGCCGTACCTCACTGCCGAAGACGTCTTGGCTATCGCTCGTCAAGGAGCGCGCACCGGATGTCATGAGGCGCTCTTCACTCTTGGTGAGCGACCAGAACTGCGATATGAAATTGCTGCTGACTGGCTTCGTACAAATGGCTTTGATTCCACCGTGCATTATCTGCACGACATGGCTCAACTCGTGTTGCAGGAGACTGGTCTTTTGCCGCACGCCAATGCAGGTGCGCTGTATCGCGATGAGCTAGAAATGCTTCGATCTGTCTCGCCATCACAAGGGATGATGCTCGAGTCCTTGCGCGATGATTTGGATTGCCACAAAGGTGCACCAGATAAACAGTCTCAGCGACGCATTGACACGCTGTGTCACGCAGGCGAACTTCAGATTCCGTTTACAACCGGAATCTTGGTTGGTATCGGAGAAGATCGTTCAGATCGCATCGAAGCATTGTCACTCATTGCTGCTGCGCATCAACAATACGGTCACGTACAAGAAGTCATCGTGCAGAATTTTCTGCCAAAAGCGCGTACTGCAATGCAGTCTTCACTCGCTTGTCCCGAAGATGAGTTCTTATGGTCAATCGCGGCGGCACGAATCCTTTTGCCGGCCAGTATCCACTTACAAGCGCCACCAAATCTGTCAGACGATTTCGGCTCTCTGCTTGATGCTGGTATTGACGACTGGGGTGGTGTTTCACCAGTCACGGCTGACCACGTGAATCCAGAGCGACCCTGGCCCGCGCTTGAACGCTTGCAACACGTCACAGAGCAACGCGGTCATGTTTTGGCCTCGCGCCTCACGATTTATCCAGAATATGTTCGTCAGCCCGAGCGTTTCCTTGATGACGCCTTGCGTTTTTACGTGATGGACCGTAGTGATGCTGAGGGTCTTGGTCGAGATGATCCAGGTGCATTGTGGCCCGAAAAAGTAACTGCTGCTGACGTCGTACAAGATGGCGCTGAAGTTGTGTTAGTCGGGCACAAGTCAACACAGTGGTACTCGGGCTCCAATGTCAAACCATTGATACTGATCCCCCATCAGGACCCACGAGCAACGGGCAGAATCGCCGAGATCATTCAAGGGCATCGGAGTGGTCAAGAAATCGGACAAGACGAGATCGTCGCACTTTTTAGTGCACGCGGACCCGAGGTGGGTGCAATCGCTCAATACGCCGACCAGTTACGTCGCGAGGTTGTTGGAGACGATGTCACTTGGGTGCACAACCGCAACATCAACTACACAAATGTGTGTACCTACAAATGTCGATTCTGTGGTTTTTCTAAGGGGCCGTTAAGTCTCAACCTCCGGGGCACGCCGTACTTGTTGACACTCGATGACATTGCGCAACGCGCTCAAGAAGCGGCGGTCTTAGGAGCAACTGAAGTCACCTTGCAAGGTGGCATTCACCCTGATTTTGACGGTGATTATTACATTGACGTCACTCGGGCCGTGAAAGCAGCAGTCCCTGATATGCACGTACACGGTTTTACGGCGCTCGAAGTGACCGAAGGAGCCACGCGCAACCAAGAACCATTGCGTGACTATCTGCTACGCCTCAAAGATGCTGGATTGGCTTCACTGCCGGGTACTGCTGCCGAAATTCTTGACGACGAAGTGCGCGCAATCCTGTGCTCCGACAAAGTCAACACCGAAGAATGGCTTGAGTGCCATCGACAAGCACACCTCATCGGCCTTAAATCAAACATCACCATCATGTTCGGAAGCATTGAACACCCAGAATCGTGGGCTCGTCACATGATTGTCACCCGTGACCTGCAAAAGGAAACGGGTGGGTTTACAGAATTTATCCCGCTGCCTTTTGTGCACATGGCATCACCGATTTATCTGCAACACAAGGCACGCCGCGGCCCGACTTTCCGGGAGACGGTGTTAATGCATTCCATCGGGCGTCTTGCGTATCACGGACTGATTGACAATGTTCAAGTCTCGTGGGTAAAAATCGGAACTGCAGGTGCTGCGCAACTTCTGCAGGCTGGTTGTAATGATCTGGGCGGAACACTGATGGACGAAAACATCTCACGTGCAGCCGGAGCAAACCACGGTCAAGCAATGACAGAGGGTCGCTTCGGAGAAATCGTGGCACCATTGCGGCGCACGCTTCGTCAGCGCACCACTGGATACAAAATGTTCAGCGTTGCGGCTGGTGATTAACTAGCGCCTTGCGCGCATGTTCAATATCGATATCAAGTTGAGCACGCAGAGAGTCAATGCCATCGAATTGGCGCTCACTGCGCAAGAAAGCAACGAATTTTATTGACGCTACTTCGCCGTAGAGGTTGTCGTCAAAGTCAAACAAGTATGCCTCGAGCAATGAGTGATCTGCGTTCGTATAAAACGTTGGTCGACGGCCAATATTGACAGCACAGTGATACTCCGTGCCATCGGGGCGCGCGTACAGGGCGGCATACACGCCATCTGCTGGCATGCACATTGACCTGGGCACCTCGACATTGGCTGTCGGGAAACCAATTGTGCGACCGCGCTTGTCGCCGGTCACCACCACGCCTCGAAGCTCGTACAAACGACCCAGCAGACGATGAGCAGTTTCGATTTCGCCACCGGCCAATGCGCGACGGATTGCCGTTGAACTAATTGGTTCATCAATGCCATCTTGGCGCGGCACCAAAATGAGTGGCTCCGATACAAAGTCGTGCCGTAGACCCATTTCATGTAAAAGCGTGAGGTTTCCCTGTCGCATATATCCGAAATGAAAATCGCTTCCGACAATGACAGCCTTGGCAGCGAGTGCATCTACAAGAACTCTGCGAACAAAATCGACGGGGGTCTCGTGAGCCTGCGCGTCATCAAAAGACACCACAACAACGGCATCAATGCCCGTTGCTTCGAGAAGCTCGAGGCGCTGATCGAGATTTGACAGCAACAGCGGGGCCGACTCTGGTCGCACCACGCTTGCGGGATGACGGTCAAAAGTGACAACCACACTTTTGGCATGCAGCTCTGCGGCGCGTGATTTAACTTGTGCGATGACAGCAAGATGACCCAGGTGAACTCCGTCGTACGCGCCAATTGTGAGAACGCTTCGCTCCCCAGGCCATGCGCAAACCGTGAGATCAGTAATAACTTGCATTGCTACAGAACCTACCTGCCACCAAACACGACTGTCGGTTTTGCTAAATCGTTCTTCCATGTTTCGTACACCGCAATCAACTCACCAGCCTCGTTGAGAATTGCCCACGGGCCAGTGCCGTCCCACGACGGCAACGGTCGTCCATACAGCACATTGTCGATGCCATCAGCGTCAAGAGTCACTTGCTCCATCTCGCGCACGGCTGTCAAAACATTTTGTAACACTGGCTCATCAAGCGAGCATGCGTCAGATAACCCGAACGGACCCACGCTTAGGCGCCGCAACGCTTCAATATGTGCACCGCCACCGAGGGCTGTTCCAAGATCAGCGCCCAACGAACGAATGTATGTGCCAGACCCACATCTCACAGTTGCCTGCAGCACCATTGGATCGGCTGTTGCGCTCACATTAAATGCATGCACGTGCACGGGTCGTGGCGCTCGATCAACTTCTATTCCTTCGCGTGCCAACTGATGAAGACGTTTTCCGTCTACTCGCAGAGCAGACACCATCGGAGGTATCTGCAAAATATCGCCAACAAATTGCGCATTAATAATACGTTGTGTCTCAGCAAGATCTGGTGGCGACATTGCATAGGTTTGCGTGACGGCGCCAGCACTATCAAGGGTGTCCGTTTCTGATCCAAAGACAATGTGGGCGACGTATTCCTTGTCCATGCCGCTCATGAAGCGCATCAATCGCGTGGCGTTGCCAACTCCGACAACCAAAACTCCTGTTGCATCTGGGTCTAGCGTGCCAGCGTGTCCGACACGCTTTTCTTTGAGTGATCTTCGTAATTGTGCAACGACATCGTGGCTTGTCATGCCTGCTGGCTTGTCTACAACGACGAGCCCATGCACCGTGGGTGGTTTACGCCGTGCCATTCGCTTCGTCGTCTGCTTGAGGCGCAATGGGATTATTATTGGCATCAAGTGGTCTGATTCGGAGCAGTTCTTCTATTCGTTCAGCCCCACGAATAACTTCGTCTGGCTTAAATGACAACACGGGTGTTTTGCGAGCATGCATTTGGCGATTGATTGACGCCTGAATGCGAGCCCGATGCTCGCCGAATGCTTCTTGAATTGCAGCATCGCCTTCTTCTCCGGACATTGAGTCATAGAACACGATCGCCCGATTCATCTCGCTGTCCACATCAATCGAGGTCACCGAGACGAGATCGAGTCGTTCGTCGTCAATGCGGATGAGTTCGTCCGCGATGATTTCGCGTAAGACCTGGGACAAACGCGCCGCACGAGGGTATCCGTGTGATGTTCCGCCCTTGGGCTGGCGTTGGCGAGATCGCGGATTCTGTTTTGTCACATCTCCACGGTACCTACAGATACGCCAATGAGAGCGAACTCTGCGCCATGAGACCTACGATAGAGAGGCTATGACGTCTCCTCAGCCCCCCGACTTTGCGGGCTCCATTCCGGCACACCGCTACACGGCTGCACTCGCTGCTGGCATCGAACAACGCTGGCAAAACTATTGGCTAGAAAACCACACATTCGATGCGCCTAATCCCGCAGGGCCACTCGCCGATCCCGCTGGCGTCGCCAATCGCGCCAAACTTTTCGTACTCGATATGTTTCCATATCCTTCTGGCGCGGGACTCCACGTCGGACATCCACTTGGTTACATCGGCACTGATGTGTACGCACGATTCAAGCGGATGCAGGGATACAACGTTTTACATGCGCTTGGATATGACAGTTTTGGATTACCTGCTGAGCAGCATGCCATCAGCACGGGCATTCATCCACGCGTCAACACCAACGCCAATATTGCAAACATGCGTCGCCAACTGCGCCGTCTTGGTCTTGGCCATGACGAACGACGCAGCATCTGCACAACAGACGAAGAGTTTTACAAATGGACACAATGGATTTTCCTGCAGATCTATAACGCTTGGTTCGATCCTTCCATTAGTCGGGCACGCCACATCAATGAACTCATTGCTCAGTTCGCATCTGGTGAGCGCAGTACTGCTTCTGGTAACGCATGGAACACAATGACTCCGGCTCAAAAATCTTTGGAGACAGACTCATACAGGCTGGCCTACTTATCTGATGCTCCGGTTAACTGGTGCCCAGGTCTTGGAACAATTTTGGCCAACGAAGAAGTCACTGCTGACGGTCGCAGTGACATTGGTAATTATCCAGTCTTTCGTCGCAATATGCGCCAATGGACTATGCGAATCTCTTTGTTCTCCGACCGTCTGCTTGAAGACCTTGAAAGACTTGACTGGCCAGAGCCCATCAAATTGATGCAGCGCAACTGGATCGGCAGGAGCGAAGGCGCTCGTGTCTCGTTCTCATCATCGGCTGGTGCGATCAATGTTTTTACAACGCGTCCAGACACATTGTTTGGCGCAACATTCATCGTTCTGTCCCCAGAGCATCCTTTCGTCGATGCCCTCAGCACGACAGAGCAACGCGAATCCGTCACGGCTTACATCGCCCAAGCAAGCACGACAACTGATACAGACCGTCAAGACGATTCGCGCGCCAAAACTGGTGTGTTCACTGGTTCGTTTGCGGTCAATCCTGTTACCAATCAGCCGATTCCGATTTGGATTGCCGACTATGTGTTGATGGGCTACGGAACAGGAGCAATTATGGCCGTTCCGAGTGGCGACCAGCGGGACTTTGAATTTGCTCGGCAGTTTCAACTTCCGATTGTGGCAACACAAATGCCAGCGGGTGCATGGTTCGACTCGCATCACATCGCGCCAAGCAACGATTGCTCAACATGGCCAAGTGCATTCGTCGGCGAAGGAACATATGTGAACAGCGCCAATGATTCTCTTTCTCTCAACGGCCAACGCCCAATCAACGATGCGAAAAGCCTGATGAATGCTTGGCTTTCAAAACACAATCTCGGAGAAGCAACTGTCACGTATCGATTGCGTGATTGGCTTTTTTCACGACAACGGTATTGGGGCGAACCTTTCCCGATTGTGTACGACGAAGACGGCCTTGCTCACGACATACCGGAGTCGATGTTGCCAGTGTTGCTTCCAGAACTTGCCGACTTCTCTCCGCAATCACTCGATCCAATGGACGGCACCTCTGACCCTGTCCCCCCGCTAGCGCGCGTCACTGATTGGGTGACAACCACGCTTGACCTTGGAGATGGCCCACGCACATATCGTCGCGAGGTCAACGTCATGCCACAGTGGGCAGGCTCATGTTGGTACGAACTGCGATACCTCGACCCCACCAATGATCAATTCTTCGTTGACCCAGAAGTTGAAAAATATTGGATGGGACCATCATCTGAGGGACATACAGGCGGAGTCGATCTTTATGTTGGCGGAGTCGAACACGCCGTGTTGCATCTGCTCTACGCGCGTTTTTGGCACAAAGTGCTGCACGACCTTGGTCACGTGTCGAGCGAAGAACCATTTCATCGGTTGTTTAATCAGGGCTACATTCAGGCATACGCGTATCGCGATGACCGCGGGCAAACTGTTCCTGCTGAGGAAGTCAAAGAACAAGATGGCTCATTTTTTTATGCTGATGAAAAAGTACATCGTGAATACGGCAAGATGGGTAAGAGCCTCAAGAACATCGTCACCCCAGACGAGATGTACGACGAATATGGTGCCGATACTTTTCGTCTCTATGAGATGGCAATGGGCCCCCTCGAGGCAAGCAGACCGTGGAACACTCGCGATGTTGTCGGGATGCAGCGTTTCTTACAAAGATTGTGGCGCAATGTCATTGACGAAGAGACTGGTCTGCTCGCTGTGTCTCAAGATGCCGTTCCAGAGATCTTGCTTCGCCAATTACACAAATGCATCTCAGGAGTCGCAGCCGATATGGAGGCGTTGCGATTTAATACCGCGATTTCAAAACTGATTGAACTCAATAATGATCTCACTCAATTTGTTAATTCTGGATATCGTGCACCGGTTGGAGTGATTACTCCGATGGTGCAGATGCTGTCACCGTTGTGCCCACATCTTGCTGAAGAAATCTGGGCCCTGCTCGGTCACAGCACCTCGATCACATTTGAACCATTTCCTGTCGCCGATCCACACTTGCTTGCCTCAGAAACCATCGAAATTCCTGTCCAGATCAACGGCAAGGTTCGCTCCCGTATTGTGGTCGCAGTTGGCATGTCTCGCGACGACCTGCTTGCAGCAGCCATGGCAGACGACAAAGTGGCTACTGCCATCGGTGGCGCCACCCCCACAAAAACAATTGTCGTTGTTGGAAAACTCGTCAATTTTGTGCTGTAGATTTTTCATCCAAAAGACGCGCTCTATTTACTTGTATCGGTCACAATGGGACTGTGACCAAACACGAACTCGTCAGCCCCAAACACAAAGTCATCGCCCTAGTCGCACATGACAACATGAAAGATGAGTTGCTTGAGTGGGTCGAGCACCATCGCGACCAACTTTCTCTCCACACCCTGGTTGGCACCGGAACGACCGGAAAACTTGTATCCGATCAGACTGGCCTGAGCGTAGAAAGACTTCGCAGTGGCCCTCTTGGTGGGGACCAGCAAATTGGAGCGCGCATTGCTGATGGCGATGTTGATGTTTTGTTGTTTTTTTGGGATCCACTAGAACCACAACCCCACGACCCCGACATCAAGGCGTTGCTGCGAATTGCTGTTGTCTGGAATATTCCTGTTGCGTGCAACCGCGCCACGGCTGATTTCATCATGTCATCTCCTTTGATTACAGATGAATATGTTCGCCATGTCCCAAGCCACGAGCGCTAGTGATGTCGGTGACCTGGGTTCTTGGCACATGGTGTCTTCTTGTCAGCCTCTCGTTTATCTGGCCACAAGTGTGGAGAGTGTTTAATGAGGATTCAACGCACGGTTTATCAACATTGGGAAATCTCTACAGCCTGATTGGCTCAATTCTCTGGATGACCTACGGAGTATTCAAGCACCGGCCGCCGATTTATATCAGCAACTTTTCATTCTTGGTGGCAGGATCATTGATCTGTTGGCAACTCGCTCGCCACAAAAAAATGGCACGGTCACATATTCTTGCTGTGTACATCATCGGAATTTTGATTGCTTTTGCGGCTCATTCGGTTTCTGTTGCCACGGTTGGCTGGGTAGCCATTGTGGTCAGCACTTCTGGAATCTTGCCCCAGACAATTCATGTCATCAATACCCACAGCCTGCATGGCATCTCTGTCGTGAGCTACCGCATTACTTTGACATCATCTATCTCATGGCTCATCTTTGGCCTCACTGTTCATGATCCGATTGTGGCTCTCCCCAACCTCATCATCGGTCCATGCGTGGCATATATCTTGATCAAAGCGCAACGCTGGCACTCTGCTGCGCGCTCTGTCGAAGCAACTTTGTAACTACAACAAAAACTGCGCTGCTGCTGCAAGAGCATTGACATCAGGGGCGCCACTGCACAGCAGCACAATTCGATTCACGCCTTCGTTTTGCCACTGCACACGTTGTGGATGACTGGGGTCAAGAAGCGCGTCATCCCATTTAACCCACATAGAGAGAATAAAATCTGGTCGGTCTTTTGACGCCTCACGCGCCGACGCAAGGATGTCGAGTCGCCGTGGATGCTGTGCCCACACATTGACGCCATCTGAGTGTTGACCAGCAATCCGCGCCAAAGAAACGCTATTGACGCCAACAATTACAGGAATTGGAGTGTGTGGTTTCGCAAAGCCCCGAAACTTTTCATCTCGTTGCGGCTCCCATATTTGGCGCAGACTGGTAAGTGTCTCCACTACTCTTTCGTGACGTCGCGCCAGGACCGGTTCTACCGGGTTGCCCAACGCGTGTTGCTCAGCAGCAAACGTACTGCGCGGAGATGCTCCAGCACCGACACCGAGAATAAAACGTCCACCTGAAATTTCATGCACTGTTGTTGCGGCGAGCGCCAACAGACCAGCACTTCGGTTGGCGACATTAGCCACTAACGCACCAATGTTGACAGAGTGCGTTACTGCAGCGAGTGCCCCTAGTGTGGTGAAACATTCTTTCATCGAATCTGAGCCAAAGACTGCACCAGAAAAATGATCCAACACCCACACGGTGTGAAAACCTGATTGTTCAGCGACGTGCGTGGCCTCAACTAACGACGACCACGAACACGAACCTTGGTTGAACTGGACGTCGATAATCATTGGCTATCGAGTAGCCGCACCCACTCATGGTGGGCCTCGGGCCAACTTTGAATGATTTCATTTGCTACATGCGAGTGGCGCGGATGCTTTTGCCAACACCGCAACGAACCCTGCCACCAGTTGTCATGCATCAAGGTTGACACTACTTTCCCATAATTTTCGTCTGGTGGTTCCTGCCGAACGAGCGGCTCGCCGTCTCCTTCATGGTCGATTGCCGAAACATGGCAAATCATTCCTAAAAGTTCAACCTCTTCTGGTCGTGGGTCATGCCCAATCTGCATGATTGATGCCCACACAGCAGCACCGGTGACATCTGCACCAGTAATGCCACTGGGGTGCGTTGCATTCAGTATCTGAAGAGCAGTCTCAACTGCATACTGACCAATAGGTCCGACCGTTGTTTCATACGCACGCTTCTCTGGCTCGGTGTCAACAAATATCGGATCAAAGTTCTGATCGATCCCTTTGTAATTAACGACAGATCCGTGAGGCGCTGTCATCAACGCCTCAAGTAATTTGAGAAGTCCCAACAACATCACATTTGTCCACATTCCAGAAAAATCACTCACGGCAGATGATGACATTGCGAGTCGAGTTCGCTGTGCTGTGGCATCCCAATACAGGCCTGTAAAGATTCCCTCAATTATTGAATCCCCATCACTCTGCAAGGACACGAGATCTGCAAGATCTGCAAACGTACTTCCGGTCCATCCCAAATCAATAATGAAATGTCTGCCAGAGGACAACAGCCCTTGGTGCTGGAGATACCCCAATAGCCGCTCTCGCAACTCATGCGATGACTCGATCAGGCGTGTCTCGTTGTGCGCGATCAATGCTCGCCCACTATGTACGTTGACTAGTTGGTCTCCTGCAACTGCAGCGCCATCTTTATAAAGCTCAAAGCCCAAGCGCCTGTTGAGGCGATCTACAGATAGCACCTCATCGTTGCCAATCATTTTTTGCAGCACCGTCAGCGTTGCTTGGTTGATAGCGGCTCTCCAAACAACAGAACGAGACATCGCTATGTATCCAGCATCACCCATCGATGGATTGTCTTTTTGTAAAAGATTCCAGACCTTGTGCGACAAATAACCGTCGCGTGCGGCGAAATGGACAGTTGCCCCTGGTGACGCTTGCTTCGCCATTCGCGCACGCTGAATTTGATCAACAATGACGAGCGCCACAGTTGTGGTGCCTGCGATGCGCTCGACGCTCCAGTGTTGGTCACACAACTCGTCACGCACATATGCCTCGAGTCGTGAATGGGTCAGCACACTTGGGGCCGTATTGAACTGTGCCCGATGGGATCGATTCATGTCGCCATTAACAACAAACCCGATGCCCTGGCGCGATGCTTGTACTCCGTCCGCTTCGGCATTGTCTCCTACGTGCAGAATCCTGATCGGTTCAACACCTAGACGATCAAGGACTGTCTTCCAGAGATGCCCATTTGACTTCATGCCTGCATGTTCACAGCTTACGAAAAAATCTTCTATTGATAATCCTCTGATACCCGCAGATTCTGCCATTCGCAGTAGTTGACTGCTCGGCAAATAGTTGTCACTTACAACCACGACTCGAACACCATGTTGGCGAGCCTCTTGGATCAATGCCACGGCACGGGGAACTGCCCGACACATCTGCACTTCAAGATCCATCTCCATTTGCATTAAAGAGACTCTCTCGCCATAATTTACTCCCAGTCGAATTTGCAGTTGATGGTAAATCTCCTCGATCGTGACATCACAGCGATCATCTATTGCTTCTTGATGCTTTCGGGCATCTCGCTCTGCTTCAATGCGAATGCGCGCGAAGCCGTGGCGGTGTCGTTGTCCTTTTTCAAGAAGAATTTTTTCCATCGCAGCAAATACATGCGTGGGTTGCGCAACATTGCGGGTCACCAGCGTGTCAAAGAAGTCAATTGAAAGAACTGAAATTGTGCCGTTCGACAAATCAAATGGCTGAATTGACAATGCGCGAGTCATGGCCAAATTATGCAGCAATGCGTCGCTTGATAGCCCGAAGTCCGTGTGCCGGATTCAGCAAAACTCGAACGATGCGTCGCCACAATCGACGCTGCTCAATGACATGCACTATCTGATGAGCAATACTTTGGCTAGGGTTGTCGCCAGCAATAGACAGTTGCAAGTCGCGAACAACGCGCTCTAATTCTTCTACTCGTATGCGCCAGTTCTCCATCGATCGCACTGATTCACCAGCCTGACGTGCTCCTGCTGCGGTGATCGCTAATTGCCCTTTGTTCAGGCCATTTGGCATTGTCACGTGAAGCCAGCGATCAACGATGAGATCTCGGGTAGCAAGTTCCAACTCAACCGAGGCCGGAGCGCGATGAACGTTTTCTTCCTCGCTCCGAACAGAACGAACATGGTGACGCATCAATGTCTCATGAACTGCCACTAATGAATACTGTTCGGCAATACGAACTAGAAATTCCCAGTCGTCGAGCATGGGGATTGACTCATCAAAGGCTCCTACATCACGAGTCAGAGATCGGCGCAAAAGTACCGCACCAGATGGGAGCAATTGACCAGCGATGAGCGACGTAAACGTTAATTGGCCATCCTCAACCGCCTGAAGAGCCTCGTGGATTGGCCACAATCGATTGCCGCGCTGAGTCTCGAGAACACGAGCAGAACTTGCGACACCTGCTGCGGCAGTTTTTTGAGAATCAAGGGTGTTCACCATCACTTTTAAGAAGTCGGGGCTCCAGGTGTCGTCGTCGTCATGAAGCACAAAATAATCAGAGTCACACTGCGCTAATCCGCGATTTGAAGCGGCACCCGGGTTGACGCATTCGTCAAGGTGAAGAACAAGAATTTGCTGAGATGTCTGCGTCGAAGACTGAGCAGCAATCTTGACGATTGAATCAACTGCTCGTGGGTCACCACCGTTGTTGACAATCACCAAGACCCAGTCCGTGAGGGTCTGGTTCTGAACACTGGCGATTGCCCGAGCCAAGAGCACTGGTCTCTCAAACGTACGCATAATGACGGCCACCCGTGCGGTGGAGAGCGATGTAGTCATCTCGTAAGTGTAGAACCCAGGGCCCGCCGCCATGGTGAAGCCGGCACAAAACCGTGCTTCGAACGCGGTTTATTGAGTTGCAAGACTGGCGCGAAACTCGCCATCTGCGATGAGCGCAGCAATTTCAGGAGAAGGTTCGGACAGCCTTTCAAGAGTGACGCCTTTAATATCTCCGGTAAACCTGAACACATGCGGATACGGTCCGACTGGAGATCCAGTATCAAGCCCGATATCAAATGATTCACCACTCATCGAGAACACGATTGGCACGGACTTCTCTACGCGCGCATACGCAGTAGCAATACCATCGATCAGGAGCACGGCATAACCACCAGCCCCAAACCCGCCGTCATAAACATAGTCAACGATAATTTCGTGGTGACCAACAGACAACGAAGTCGCTGCCCGAGCAACATAGTGTTCGTGGCCTAACCAGTTGTAGTGATACACCACATGACCATCATGGTCAACATACAACGACCACCCCGCCATGTTTCCGCCCTGACACGCGATCACACCACGCACTCCCGTGCTTGGCACGTCAACTACTGCAGTGATACGAAAGGAGCAATTCTTCAGATTCACAACAGATCTTTCGGGCATACGTACATGATCAGGTGTGTACGTAAATTTATTTAGTCCACCCAAACTCTCTGGCGGCACCATAGCGAGACCAAATGATGAGCCAGGTTCGCGCATCGGATAAATATTGTGCCGATTAGCTTGGTCATCAAACATGGCTCGCAACTCAAGAAGTTTCTCCGGAAATGCCTGCGCAAGATCTTTTCCTTGAGAAAAATCATCTCGAATGTTATACAACTCCCATTTTTCCTCTGGCCCATCAAACGGAAATGTGCCAAAACGATTCCATGGCACTCGACCGTGGTAGCACGACGCGATCCAACCATCGTGATACAGGGCTCGATTACCAAACATCTCAAAATACTGCGTCGTGCGCGTGCTGAGTGCAAGTGCATTGTCAAAGGTGTACAACATTGACACGCCATCAACTGGCATCTGCTGGATTCCGTTCACATACGTGGGCATCTCGATTCCGGCTGCAGCCAAGATAGTTGGCATGATGTCAATGACATGATGAAACTGATCACGCAGTCCACCAGCATCTGTTATCGCCACTGGCCACGACACAGCCATTGCGTTACGTGTTCCGCCAAAGTGTGATGCAACTTGTTTCATCCACTGAAACGGTGAGTCGAGTGCCCATGCCCACCCAACGTTGTAATGATTCTCGCAACGCGCTGATCCAAAATCATCCATATGATCAAGCAACCACTCAGGGTCTTCTGGAACGCCATTTTGAAATGACGGCGCGCTCCACGCCCCATGAATGGTTCCCTCCGCAGATGCACCATTATCGCCCGTGATGTAGATAAACAGCGTGTTGTCTTCGATGCCTAGTGC
>BJGC01000020.1 GCA_014190235.1 Actinomycetes bacterium
GTGATAATTTTGGCACTCGCCGCTGATGTATATCCCGGAAGAAAATTATTGGTGGCGGGCCCCACTGACTGGGTGGGAAGAATTTCATACGGATTGTATTTGTGGCAGATTCCAATTTTTCGCGTCATAGAGCGTCACGGAGCCACATTGTCAAGTGGCATACGATGCATTTTGGCTATCGGTGGTGTCTTTGCTGTGAGTTCATTTTCGTGGTATGCGCTTGAGCGTCCTGTGATGAAATCACACTGGGCAAAACAGTTAGCGGGTGGTTGAAAACTTGCGCTTCTTTAGACGAAGGGCAGGGGTCTCAATGAGGATCCATGATGCTGTCGTGAACAGTCCTGTAAAGAAGAGAGCAATGATCACTTTGTAGATTTCGTTAGCGGTGGTCATATGTCGGTCGATGAATTTAAAAATTGGATAGTGCCAAAGGTAGATCCCGTATGACGTTTTGCCAATCAAGACGATCAATCGTCCCTGAAAAAGTCGGGTCAAAGAAAAGGTGTTTGTGGTGAGCCCGAGGATAAAACACCCAACGCTGACCGCGACAACGGTAAATCCTCCGTTGAACATATAGCCCGTATACAGCTTTGAAAGTTCTAGATACCCCAAAAGTATGAGTAGTCCGAGTAGAGCGAGGAACTGCGAGAGTCTTATCGAGATGAGATGGTATCGATAAATAAACGCAGTGACACAGCCAATAAGCAGGGAGTCAATACGTGCATCAGTGCGCACAAAGACGGTGACTTGTTTGTAAGGAATATCGCTAGGCGTTGTCCAGAGGACATGACGATGCCAGAGTACAAAAGCAATGAGGACGGCGATAAACGAAATGCTGACAATTACCCGCTTGGTGACTTTGAGCAAAAAAATGAGGATGGCTGGCCAAACTATATAAAATTGTTCTTCTATTGACAGCGACCATAGGTATCCGAGATCTCCGAATGACCTTGGAAAACTAAAGACGTACTGCCAGTTGAGATAATAAAATAAACTCGCCCAGATTCCTAAGGAAATCGAAGAGAACTCTTTCCCATCAAGAACCGTAAGGATGCTATATAAAAGTAAAAGAAAAGTGAGCGCAGGCAGTAGGCGCAGAAATCGTCGCCCGTAAAAGCGAAGTAAGTAAATCTTGGAATGTGCTTCGTGCTCATTGAGTAGTAACGATGTAATAAGGAAACCACTTAAGACAAAAAAGATGTCAACGCCGAGGTAGCCACCACGAAAGAAATGATTAATAAAAGTGATTCCGGTGAGCCCTTGCGGAGCCAAAACTTCGAAGTGACTCACTAAAACGAGGAGAACTGCCACACCACGTAGACCATCCAGTGATGTGACGTGACCGAGGCGTTGGATTTGTGTTTCAGCCACGACGAGTGTGACGCACGCGATCAACGAGTTGCAACGCACGGTTGGCAAGTGAATTGGATATTCCGAGGCGACGCTTGGCCATATCGAAAATGCGCAAAGTCATTTTGTCAAGATAGATCAGGATTCCTTTAGAACCATCAGTTGGTCGAGCACGGTATTCAGTTGATCGCACAATTGGTTTATCTTCGTACGTGAAGTAATACAGCGCCATGGACCGCCTTGCGATGCCGTCAGGGCACTGCAATGGATCAGGGTGCCCATGAAATGATGTTGTATCGGTGGCAAAAATAAGAACCCGATTGCCGAGTGGCTGCACGACTGTTTCTGCATGCGACATTGTGGCATCCCAAAGCTCAAGCCCGCCACCATATTCAGGGAGCCAGTTTTCATTGCAATAGAGCAATAGATTTAGACGCCGTTTCCAATGACGCTGATGCGGATGAACCGTGAAGTCCGCATGCATATTGAGAAATCCACCGCGCAGGGACTGATGAAGTCCGCCTCCCTCAAAGGTGGGATCCGTGATGAGATTGGGTATCCCCGTGAGATCTTCTAGGAGTGAGACAAATTCGGGAGTATTAAGTTCGGTAGCGATTTGTTGCAATGTTGGACCCCATGTGGAGGGATTGGAGTTGGCGAATTTTCTTTCATTGACGTGTAAATATCCGGTCCATTGCTCTTTGCTGACGACATCAAAGTCAGCCATTGCTTGATGAAAAACTTGTGAAGGAAGGAAGTTATCGATGACAATGTGTTTGTAGGGATGAGCAGTAGCAAACTCCTCTTTGAGTACCGGAAGTCGTTCGCGAAGAGCCTTGAGATCAAGCGCCGTAAAGTCTGAGGAAGAAGGGCTACTCATGGCTTGAGTTCGTAGATGAATTGGTAGGCGAAGAACGGAGGGCGAATCTTGACGAGTGCAAAGTCAATGAGACGAAGTGGCGCAATGATGAATCTTGGGACCTTCGTGTTGCCCCGCGAAAGGACATCAAAAGGAAATCCAGTACACGCAACTCGTTGCACGCTATACCCAGCAGAGCGAGCAAGTCGCTCAAAACTTCGACGAGTGAAGAAGCGCACGTGGGTTCGGTCAAGAATTCCGCGGCGATCGTAGTCAAAGAATCCGAACATGGTTCGTACGCGTGGATACCAATGTCCGAAGTTCGGAATGCTCACGAGAAGACTTCCGCCAGGGGCAACGACGGCACGAAGGTCATTAAGTAATGCGTCGGGTCGTCGCACATGCTCGACGACGTCTGCGCACAAAATAATGTCGAATGGTCCAGGAAGATCTTTGGGGAGACCGTGGTCAAGGTCAGCCTGAATAAACTTGTCAAGACGATCTTCGACAAGATCATGGCACTCAACGTCAATACCCACGACGACATGACCAAGTGCGCGCACACGCTCACCAAGAGAGCCATCAGAACATCCAACATCTAAGACATGGCAGTGAGATTTTTTGCTGAGTTGACGAAGCAAGACCCCGTGCGATGAATCAGCGGAAGTTTTCATTTCGTACGCATGATTTTGTGTGACGTATTTGCCGGAGCCAAGACCCATTTTATGAAGCCGATAGCGGAATGTCTCGACCATGACTTGACGGCCATATTTGAGACCATCAACGTGGCAAATTTCATCTCCATAGTACGTAGGTATTGGGATTTCAACAATTCGAGCCCCTGAGGCGTGTAATTGTAAAATGATCTGCGTATCAAAATCAAATCCATCTGAGTTGCGCTGGAGAGCAAGTTTTTGCAACGCCGACATTGAGTAAGCGCGATAGCCACTGTGCCACTCAGAGAGATCGGTTCCGGCCATTGCATTTTCCCAGCGAGTTAAAATTTTATTCCCGATGAATTTATAGAGGGGCATTCCTCCACGTCGAGCAGCGCCTTGTTCGAGCATGCGTGAACCAAACACTGCATCAGCGGAGCCATTGAGCAATGGCGCAATCATCTCGGGCAACATTTCAGGGGCGTATTGACCGTCTCCGTGGAGCAACACTATGACGTCAAGACCAAGTTCATGGGCCCACGCGTATCCTGCTTTTTGGTTACCGCCGTATCCTAAGTTGATTGGATGCCGCACAACATGAAGAGGCAAATGAGTAGTTGAGCGCTGGTATGCGAGTGCTGCATCATGTGTCTGGTCATGGCTTGCATCGTCACACACGAGCACCGCCGAAATCTGAGGCGCAAACTCGCTGGGAATACGGTCAAGAACATTTGTCAAGGTGTTCTCGGCATTGTATGCGACAATCAAGACTCCAATTTTTGGTGGTGAAGGTTGCATGTCCTGAGTATACGAGCTCACGATTTTTGTTCCGTTCGAGCTAGCTCAACTGACGTGTCACCAAGTGGGGCATCAGACTGCAAGAGAATTGTTTGAGTCTCCCATCCAAACCATGTTGGACATGACGCTACTTGTGCGCCACCAATGTGCTTTCCTTTGGCGGTGGAAAAAGAGATAGCACGCTTTGCGTCGAGGGATATGTCATAGAGAAGAAGTTTGTTCTGGCTGAAACCACTTTGACTGCGAAGAATGATCCATGAGAAGTCAGTGAAATTTGTCGGCAAATTTAGCAAGGTGAGGTATCTGGATTCGCCACTCAAGCCAATCAGGACTTTGCCGTTTTCAGATGCACGCAGAACTGGCGGATCGAATTCTCCCGTGACTTGGCCGACGACTGGTGTCATGACTTTCATCTCGATTCCGTTGACACGCAAGGAAGAAAGTGATGGCGCTGTCCCAAATAATCGGGTGAGTGGTATTAAAGTATTATCCTGTATTGCGAAGATAGCGATATTTGAATCTGTGACATCTGGAGTAGTGAGCGGAATTTCAAACCAAAATCCAGGGGCAGGGCCAGTAGCAAAGATGCCTATTCCCAAGTCGCTTCGTGGTTGCGAGGTTGTGCCGACATGGAGCACCGTGTTGTTTTGGGAAACAACAATCGTGGTGGGAGTTTTGCCAAGACTCGGGGTCCAGCCGTGAAGGGTCAGCATCCCGGTGACTTCTGTGCGAGTGATTAGTGTTCCAGCAGAGTCTGGTCGCGTTGGCATGAACTGCCCTGCA
The DNA here is from genome assembly GCA_014190235.1 of Actinomycetes bacterium. Lineage (GTDB taxonomy): Bacteria > Actinomycetota > Acidimicrobiia > Acidimicrobiales > Ilumatobacteraceae > UBA2093. Next base: position 4,447 of record BJGC01000020.1, read on the forward strand.
TGTCCCCATTCGCATGTGACGACTGATTCTTCGGTGGTTGCATCAAAACTATTGCGGAGCATGCGCCGAGACTCGCTGGTCGAGACTCGCGCAGGTGCTGTCAGCGCAAGGCCTGCACCCGGCGCAAGGTCGTTGCGAATGAGCATCGTTTCTCCGAGGTATTCAATCCATGGCGAATAATTACGCAGAACGTATTCGCTGATGTCGTAGTGGCGGACAGCGTTTTCAACTTGATCCCATTCATTGAGACCACCTGCAGATGCGTACACAACAACTTCAGGGCGTTGTTCTCGCATTGAGTTAATGACTTGAGCCTGGCTTTTTGCAGTTGCACTTTGCACGACGTAACTGAATTGTGTGGCCGGAACTTGATTGAGTAAAAAGTTGTATAAAGATGATGAATTGCTGAAGTCATAGACATGAGCATTTTTTCCGATATTTTCTTTAAAGAAAGTTCTTAAAGCAGCAACCTTATTGACATAGGCAGTGTCGGCGTAGTAACCCAATCGAGGAACGGTGGCTGGATAATTAGCAATAGTGTGTAGACGACTCGGTAGGGATGTCACGGTCCGGTCGAGCGCACTCACCAAAGGTGCACCAGGCAAGAGAAGTAGGGGTCCAATAAAGAGCCAAATCCAAGAAGAAGAACGAATTCGACTGCCAGCAATTCGAAATGGCTGGACAAGGTCTCCGAGTAATTCTCCGCTACGTTGGACCACATAGATCAAGACAGGCAACATCGCAATGAGCGATTGGTAGACGTGGGAGTCTGGCCGTGTTGTTGTCTTGCGGAAAAAGAGAGCACCACCAACTGCAAGCGCAACAATTGTCCAGTCTTGGCTCGAGACGGTTCTGCGGGTACGAAAACGCCAAATAAGAAAGAAGCCAACGATGAGCACGAGTATTGGAGTGATTACTAAAATACCGGTAGGTGTTTGGTAGTTATCTGGGTCAACATTTAGTGGAACAGCAGTTTCGAGATACCAGCCCGCAGGAAATGTTCGCCACCAACTTGTGAAGCCCGAAAGAACATTGGCTCGATCAAGAATGACACCGGCTGCGGTAACGCTCAGTACTCCGCATAATCCGAGCCGCAATGTGAGTGATCGTAGCGACCATGGTTTGGTGCCCTCTCGCCAGCCGTAGAGATCGATGACCACTGCCACAAGGCCAACAGCAATGAGATAGACAATCATTTCTGATGCCAAAATTGTTGTGATGACGAGTGAGGTGGCAAGGGCCAACGCACTTATCCAACTGCGTTTCTTGAAAAACCACAAGATCGGAATACCGATGAGTGCAAGCGGAATAAAACGGAAGATAAAGAGCGTTGGATCACCCCGCAATACGTCGGCAAAGCCCCATAAGAATTTTTGTGGGAAAAAGAAAAATAGAGCGACAATACTCAAAAATGCGACATTATTTTTAGCGAAAACTGCTGAGCAGAGATATAGAGAGACGACAAGTAGTGGGATAAAGATAAGTTCTGTTCCGGCGACGAGCCCCCAAAACGATGTCCCGAAGAGTTCAAAACTGATTTTCGGAACAATGGCTGCGGGAAGAAATCCGACGTTAAAGAAAAAATCTCTCCACGGTAGTTGTCCCATTTGCCAACGAAGGCCACCAGTAAGGCTTTCTCCATGATGGAAAACATCAAGTTCGGAAACGTCCCCCACCGCGTGACTTGTAAATAGAAAAAGAAGGACAGGAACCGTTAAAAATGTGATTCGAGCACGTTCTAATGCAGCGATGACTGCTGGTCGTCTCTGAATGATTCGGCGTATATCAAAGGCGACTAATGCAGCCGTCGGAATGAGAACCCAAGAGAGTGGCAGCCACGCAAGCGAACGAGTTGTGTTCTCACTCGCAACAAAGACCGTGGTTTTATGAGAGACGTACCACACTGCTGGTAGCGATAGCCACGTTGCGATGATTGTGAGTGTTGACCTCAGAGTTTGTGCACGACGATGAGTATCAGTGGTGCCTGAGAGTCGCACCAATGTCTGCCCGATGGCCCATGGCGTGAGACCTCCAATAATTGATCCGACAACAAGGATGATCCAGACATGTTGAGATGTAACAGGACGACCCTCAACGAACGCCACTAATAATGTGAGAGCAACAACGCCCGAGCGCAGTATTCCCAGGACAGGTGGTGTCGTGCGGTTTGGTTCGTCTGAAGAACTGAGCCAGATTTGCAGATTTTGTGAGTCACTTTTATCTGGCAAGAGTGATGCCAGGAATTGCAGACGTCGTGCCAAGCGTGGGATGAGCATGTAGGTGCCAAGGGCCACTGCGGGCAAGATGGTGACCCAGATGACAAATACCCACCACAAGTGATTTGGGTCATAGTTATAGATGAGTGCATAACCCATGTGGTCTGTCTGGGGCGGGGAGAACACAGGCAGCAAGAGTGAGCAGGTAAGTGCTGCGCACGAGCCGGCAAAGACTGACACCAAGGAACGAACGGTGTAGCGAAATGCCATCGCAAGAATTTGTCCAATGTTCATGGTTTCCACATCTGAGACTCTACTTCTCAGCGCATTGCGTGACGAGATGGACTAGTTCGTTGTGGGGGATGCGCTGATGTGAATCCATTCGTTGTAAGTGAACCAACGGCCAAAGAAGGCAGGGAACGGGAACGATTGACGCGAGAGTTCACTGTATGTAACGGAGGCAGCAAGTTGTGCAAGAGCATCAAGATCGAAATACGTGACATGGGTTGAATCGGAGGCATATCCGCGTTGTTGTGGGCAGATAATAATGAGCTTGCCAGAGGGCACGAGGTACTGAAGGTATGTGTGTAATAAAGCACGAGCATCAGAGAGAGTGAGATGCTCAAGAACATGAGAGAGCAGAATCGTGTCAAACTTTTTGTGTGCAGTGTCAGGTAATGCCGTGAACTCATCGGGAGTGTAAGCATTAAAGCCTCGCTCCCTGCAGACTTTAATGCTCATCAAATTATGGTCAACACCAACAGCGCGAGAACCAAGAAAATGGAGGTTGCGCCCAATTCCGCAACCGACTTCAAGAACTTCTCCAGTGGCTATTCGCCGAGTCTTCCAGCGATATGGTTGCCCACCGACCAGACGCGAGATGAAGCGGCCCGAAAGTGCAGTGAGCCTATTCGTGTATGCCTCTGATTGCGTAGATGAATTCTCTATGTTCATCCGACCAGAACCGCGTAGGTGCAAATGATCCAAGCACTGCCACCAAATAAGCCGAGAAGAACATCACCGACACGCCCTTTGCTCTGCGATGCGATTGCAATGACATAGACCGGAAGCAGGCACACTGCATATCGTCCTTCTGCTCCGACAAGGATTCCGGATGTGATTGCTGTTCCGATAATAAAAATTGGTGCACCCACCAAGCCAGCGAGACCAGCGTAGAGGCTCAGAGATGCGATGTCGTTGCCTTTGCGCGCGCGTAGTGCAGTCACAATTAGGGCGCCGATGAGCAATGGGAATACGAGAGATCGCATGAGTGAAACGTATTGATTAAAAAACCTTGCATTGTCAAAGCCGCGACTGGGTGGAAACCAAGTCAGTAAAACTTCTGGATTGAGGAGATGTTTCAGCGGAGGTATTCCGTCAAATTTCAACATGATTGTTTGGGGAACAATGTCTGCACTAATTGTGGCCCTGAGTCTGTCAAAAAGAACCCATGCTCCGGATGTGAGTGCGCCAGCGGCAAACATCAGCAATGGGGCTCTAATCGGTGACAGTTCGCCTTGTTCATTGCGTTTTTGCAAGAGTGCATCAATCAGTAGCCATGTCACCACCGCCAGAAGCATGACGAGATTTGTCAGTTTTGTAAAACCAACAAGGGCGCCAACAAGAATTAACCAACGAGTACTGAGTAGACCTTTTTTCCAGCGAATTGCAGCGAGTAGAGCGCCACTGCCCGCCAACATGGCAAATGAATCAGGGGTCACAATCGATGCCGAGTGCAGCGCTCCTGGCAATGTGAGCAGAAGTGCTAGCCCAGCGAGTAACGGAAACGATCGCACGCCTAGTTGTCGGCCAGCAGCGAAGGTCGCAACAAAACCAAACCCAAAGAGCAACGCACTCATGAGGCGAGCCCCATCAATTGCGCCATCAAGAATTCCGAGACCACGCAATGTTCGACCGGAGATGCCAGAGAGGATGTAATAGGTTGGCGGATGTGGCGAGGCGGTTTGCCACCCATCATCACGAAACGCTACGGGGTCAAAGGTGGTGGAATTGCATGCGGGGTCGAGCCAGGCGTAGTCAATGCCGCGACATGCTTCTTCGTGCATTGCATCTTGGCCAAGTTTGTCGCCGAGTTTTGGAACGTGCCCTTTTGTGATCTGAAGTGCGTAGTCAAGATGTCGAAGTTCGTCGATGGGTGAGAATTGTGAGTACTCAACGATGTGAATGAAAGCAGGGATAAAGGCAATCAGGAAAGCGACGAGATAGGGAGCCAGGCGAGACAGGGTTTTCGGCGCAAAATAACGCTGCAATGACATCTCCACAGACTAATAGCCATTGATCATTGAGGGGATGCTTCTGCTTTAGACTGTGGCAGTGAGTCCAGAGTCGATCCAAATTCTCACAGCGGGTGGTTTGGGAGTTGTTGGTTCTGCAGTGGTGTATCGCTTGGCACGATTGCGACGTCTGAGTTTTCGTTATGCCGTTGGTTGGTTGACACTATGCGGTATTGGGATGTTTGCTGGCATTACGGCGCCAATTTTAGAACCACTCGCACGAAGCCTCAAAGTGTCACCGGCAGTCGTGATAGCTCTTGGTGCTGTTGTGTTGCTTGTTGCAATTTGTATACAACTTTCGATCAGTATTTCTGGATTGCAAGAGCAAAATCGCCAACTCACTGAACATATTGCACATCTTCGCCTAGAGATGGAAGAAAAGATTTCAGAGTTAGGGAAGTAATGCGGTGTTGATAACGAAAGAAAACACGTTAGTTATCGTGCCTGCGCTGAACGAACAAGACTCAGTTGTAGACGTATTGAATGAATTACGAGAATTTGGGTTCCACGTTCTTGTCGTGAGTGATGGCTCGACGGACGATACCGCGACACAATCTCGCGCTGCTGGTGCAACTGTTCTTGAACTTCCGATAAATCTTGGAGTCGGTGGCGCATTGCGGGCCGGATTTCAACACGCAGTCAGCAGGGGTTATGAGGCGATTGTGCAAGTAGACGCTGATGGACAGCATCCAGCAAATGAGATAATAAATTTGATTACGGCGGCCAATGAGTCTGGTGCTCATATGGTGGTTGGGAGCAGATTTATTTCGCACGATACGACGATGTCTGTAGGGACGTCTCGTCGCTTGGTGATGAGAGTGCTTGCATGGAGTGCTTCACGCGCGACACACATTGTGATTACTGATGCAACGTCTGGGTTTCGATTAATACGAATGCCGTTACTCGGGGAATTTGCTCAATCATTTGCGGTTAATTATTTAGGGGATACCTACGAAGCACTCGTTTCGGCTGGTCGTGGTGGCTACAAAATTCAAGAGATTCCAGCAGGACTTCGGCCGCGCCAAATGGGTGAGTCATCGGCGTCGATTGCACAATCAGTTCGGTTTACGCTCAAAGGTATTGGCATTGCAATGCTGCATATACATTTTCCGATTTCGTCACTACAAGATGTAACGAAGTCAAGGATTTAGATAAAGTCCTGAAGTTTTTGCGGAGTCCACTTTGGCTTGGTGGGTTCGCATTTTTCATTTTCTGGGGGGAGCCCGGCATACGGGTCGTGCTCAACCTCGCGCGGCCAGCGACGTCGGAACTCGTCGGTCATTCGGTGTCTGCCGCGTGAAAGATCGTTATTGTCCTCAAAACACCACATGTGGGCTTGGGGTGTGACGACAACTCTGTATCCGTGATGCCAGAGCCGCAAAGACAAGTCTGCAGATGCATAGGGCTCGGGGAGTGATGTGTCAAATCCACCAACTTTTAAAAATGCCTCACGGCGGATCATTGTGCAAAATGTTCCGAGTGCTGTGACTTCGCGATCTGACTTGAAGACGGCGCGAAATCCGGTGAAAGGTTTATTGATGCGTGCCCCCGCCGTTTCGATGCAATGTGGCCGCAAGAGGTAACCAGCGTGGAAGAGTCGCGAGTTGGCTGTCCATAAATATGGGGCGACCATGCCGACGTCTGCTTGTCGCGCAAAGCCGTAGAGGATTTCACACCAGTTGTGAGTTTCAACGGCAAGGGCTTCACTAGCCAATACAATGAATTCTGTCGAACACTCTTGAACGGTGCGATTAAGAACTTCGGTTCGACTTTGAGAACCTTGTGCGCGAACATCAATCATCAAATTACGAAAAGTCGACATGTGCCTCAGATGGAATGCAGTTTCTGGTGCATGACGCCGTTGATCTCCCCACACGCTCGACTCCAACCCTGTATCGACAAGAAGCGCAGTGATTGGTGGTATGTCTGGGTCATCTTGACGCACAACACGGTAATTGCCTGGCAAGGCGGTAACAGGACTGATATCTGCAGCGATTCCGACGCGATGGCAATGCTCTTCAATGGCTCGTTGACCAGCCAAATACGCGTATGGCTTAGCAGTTGGATCTGCTGCGACTGAGCCATCAACGATGCGCCAGTGGTACAAGATCTTTGGGATGTGATGAACTTTGTGTGCCTGCTCTGTGACTCGCAACATGAGGTCGTAGTCCTGCGAGCCATCAAAACCAATGCGAAAGCCACCGACTTGTCGCAACAGGGAGGTCTTGATAACAGAGAAATGGCAGACATACATTTGATTTCGAAAACGTTCTGGTGACCAATCTGGTTTGCGAAAGGGGTCTCGCATCGTGCCATCTTGTGTGAGTAGATCTTCGTCGGTGTAGATGTAGTCAATAGACGGATCTGCGTGCAGTGCGGCGACGACTTCAGCTAAAGCATCTGGTTCGAGAACATCATCGTGGTCGAGCAGGCCGATGTAGTCGCCCGCAGCCAAGGCGACGGCTTCATTTGATGCGGCGACGATTCCGCCGTTGGTGGCCCGATGTGACACAACGACGCGAGGGTCTTGTTTAGCAGCACGAGCGAGAAAATCACGGATCTCTTGCCGTGGTGAAAGATCGTCAACGAGGCAGAGTTGCCAGTTGGTGTAGGTTTGGGCAAAGACCGAAGCGATACATTCTTCGAGCGCATATAGAGGTGTGTTGTACACCGGAGTCACGATGGAGATAAGCGGTGACGCTGGTGATGAAGTCATTAGATAGTTAGTGACTTTGGCGCAGGCGATTTTTAATAACCCGCGCGATTGTGACAGGAAAGAGAACGACACGACCAACACGCCATGTCCAGGAACTGCGCATGACGCGTACTTCTCGCTCGAGCAGTTTTACTCGGCGGTCGAGCGTGGTCGCAAGTAGTCGAAACTCAGCAGTTTCTGCGGCCTGAACTTGAGCGAATGCCCGAACTGATTCCAGGCGTGCCATCCAACGAAGGTGGTCTGCTACTGCTGACATGTCCTCTTGAGTTGATTGTGTGTTGTCGTTCTCTGTCATGGCATCTCTCTAGTAACAGTGTTCGTCTGACAATCAGTCTAACTCCGTAGATGCATTGACTGCTGATGAGGTGTGTTAGCGGCCAAATACCAGCAAGAGTTCTAGGTCTCCGTGGTCGTCGGTTTTGATGGGGCCAATGGACGGATCGGGAATACCGTAATCAGCGAACACAATGTTGATGGTGCCCTGCACAGCAATCTTGCCATTTGTGAGTTGCGCTTCGATCGGAATAGTGACTGCCACAGTGGTGCCGTGCAACGTGAGGTCACCAGTTGCTGTCGTGCTGAACTTTTCGCCAGTCGTGGCGTTTGCCGGAAGAACAATTGGGGATGTCAAAGTAAATATTGCTGTCGGAAATGTTGCAGTATCCATGATGCGCCCTGAAAACTGCGCATCACGTTTAGCGGAATCACTTTTAAGCGTGGTCATGTCAACTGTGAACTCTGCAGTCGTGACGGAGTTGTCAACAATTTCGAGTGTGCCAGATACGGATGATGTGCGTCCGACTCCCTCGGTGCTCTGACCAACGAGAATTTCTTTGACGCGATAACCGGCGAGTGATTCTGGTCCGATTGTCCAAGTGCCGATAATGCCATCGGGCACCACGACAGATGTTGTATCAGGACTCACAACCGTGTCAGGGGTTGTTGCCACGACAGTGTCAAGCGTTAATCGACTTGGGGCATCGTCTTTAATGACATTGATGTAGAGCCATGGTGCCCCGACGAGGAGTACAAGAGCAGCGATCGCGATGGCAATAATATTTTTACGAAGGGAGTTCATTCAATCAATCTATAGACGGTTTAGCCGATACGTCACGTCTTGTTTTTCTAGATGTTAGACTATCTAACATTATGGAAGTGCGCCTGAATCACTCGCTACCTCAGCACCTGCCTGGCTGTGTAGTTGCTGGCGTTGCAGCGTTTATTGGCTTTGCGATCAGCTGGCAATGGACCAGTGTCTCCCCATTGACGGCTTCGTTGCTGGTTGGAGTTGTGCTTGGCAACGCCGCACAATTGCCGACACGTTGCGATCTTGGATTGAGGTTTTCTGCTCGTGAGATCTTGCGCACGGGAATTGTATTGCTCGGACTTCAGTTGTCTTTTCGTCAAGTAGCCGATCTTGGTGGTCGCGGAATCATCGCAGTAATAATCGTTGCCACGACGACATTTTTTGGAACACAATTCATTGCCCGAAGGTTGGGTGTGTCTCCAGGGCTTGGACTTTTAACTGCGACTGGGTATTCGATCTGCGGAGTTTCTGCAATCAGCGCAATGATGGGAGCCACCGATGGCACCGAAGAAGATGCCACGTATGCAATTGCACTCGTCACAATTTTTGGCAGCATCTCGATTTTTGTTCTGCCCGTGTTGGGTCATTTTTTGCATCTTGGTGATGTGCGGTTCGGGATGTGGGCCGGATCTGCTGTTCACGATGTCGCGCAAGTTGTTGCAACGTCAACTGCTTATTCTCACGATTCACTCTCGCCTGCTGTGGTAGTAAAACTGACGCGTGTGTTATTGCTCGCTCCAATTGTGGCGACGGTGGCATTTATGCATCGTCATCGTCAAATAGCGACGAGTAGAACTACTTCTCCTGCGCCACTCCCACTTTTTATTATTTTGTTTCTTGCAATGGTGGCGATCCGGTCAACAGGCACGCTGTCAGATGGCACGTTGTCATTTTTGCAACATCTTGAAAAAATCTGTTTGGCACTTGCTCTTGTTGGGCTCGGGGCCAGCGTACGTTTTAGAAAAATCCGCGCACTTGGTCCACGCCCTCTTGTCCTTGGTGTGTTGTCGTGGCTTCTCGTGATGACCATCGGATTTGTTTCTGTCCATCTCATCGAAATTCCAAATTAGGAGCACACAATGATTGAAATGAATTGGTTTCTTCCGACCGGTGGAGACTCACGAGATGTTTTACCTGATGCTGACACTGTGGCGCGAGCTCCGAGCGTGTCGTACATGTCTCAAATTGCTCAAGCATGTGAAGGCTTAGGTTTCAATGCGCTGCTGACCCCGTGCGGTACAGGTTGTGAAGATGCATGGATTGCGACGGCCGCACTTCTTTCGGTCACGACACGGCTCAAGTTTTTGGTTGCGTTTCGACCTGCTTTGCTATCTCCGACGCTTGCAGCACAGATGGCAAGCACCTATCAACGTATGTCGGGGGGCCGATTGCTAGTCAATATCGTGACAGGAGCAGAACAGTCAGAGTTATCTCGATTTGGAATCAGTGAAGACAAAGAGACGAGATACGAACGTACGAGTGAGTTTATAAAAATCATGCGCGGCGCATGGAGCGGTGAGGCATTTTCATATAGCGGAAAATTCTTTGATGTAACGAATGCAACAACTCGCGATGTGCCACAACCTGTGCCACCAATTTATTTTGGTGGGGCTTCCGACTCTGCAGAAAAAGTAGCAGCAGAGAATGTAGACCTTTATTTGGCGTGGGGTGAAACCCCAGACATGGTGAAAGAGCGCATTGAACGAGTTCGGGCTCTCGCCACACAAGCAGGTCGCACCATTCGTTTTGGAATTCGCTTTCATGCCATTACACGTTGCACGGATGACGAAGCATGGGCAGTTGCCGATTCAATTTTGGCATCGATGACGCCAGAAGCGATTGAACTCGCGCGGCAAGATTTTTTAAAGACGCAATCTGTAGGTCAGCGACGTCAGTTTGAATTGCATGGGGGCGACATAAGCAAACTTGAGATTTATCCCAATGTGTGGTCAGGGATTGGACTCGTGCGCGGAGGTGTAGGTAGTGCACTTGTTGGCAGTTACGAATCTGTTGCTGATCGCATTATCGAATATCACAAATTGGGATTTGATGCGTTCATTATGTCGGGGTACCCGCATCTCGAAGAGGCGTATTGGTTTGGAGAAGGGGTGATGCCGATTCTTCGCGAACGTGGATATTTGCCTGCACTTGTTGGTGGCGACGCAAAGGTGTTTTCGTTCCGGTGATTCGTCTTGGTTTGTTACTCGTGGGCCATGTTGATGCCGGAAGTCTGCACGTGGGAGGCGATTATCCAGCGCTATATGAAAACCTGTTGCAATCACAAGACATTGAGATCACCACGTATCGCTGCGATGAAGGACAAATGCCCGATTCGACGCGTGATCAAGATGGCTGGTTGTGTTCACCAAGTCGGCTGAGCGTGTATGACGACATCGCATGGCTGCGAGATGTTGAACAACTCCTTCGCGACATTGTGTCGACCGAAGCCCCGTATGTGGGGATCTGTTTTGGGCATCAGTTAATGGCACAGGCACTCGGAGCAGTTGTTCAAAAAGCAGACTATGGCTGGGGAATCGGGGCCAAGCAGTACGACATTCATCTAGTAGAGCCATGGATGACGCCGGCGGCCACCCAGATCCGATTAGCCGCGAGTCATCAAGACCAAGTGATGTCATTGCCAGATCAAGCCGAACTGTTGGCATCAAGTGACTACTGCGCAATCGGGGGAATGAAGATAGGAGAGCGGGCGTGGACACTGCAGGTACATCCCGAGTTCAGTTCAGAACTAGCGAGCAGTTTGCTCGCCACACGCCAGCAATTATTCGGTCCAGAAAAAGTAGAGCGTGCGCTGTCTACATTGCAAGCATCTCTTGACCAAGATTTGGTTGCTCATTGGATTGCAAGGTTTTTTCATCTGTGCGCTTGAATCGAGGAATTGTTGTTGATATGGCGGCACGAATTGCCGATACCGAAGGAATCGATGCCGTGACGCTGACTCGCATTGCACTTGACGCCAATGTGAAACAACCCGCTTTGTATCGTCATGTTACTGGCATCGAAGAACTCTGGGCTCTGTTGTCGCTACGTGCGCGTGAGCAACTTGTCATCGCGCTTGAGGACGCTATTGTTGGCACTACTCGTGATGCCTCGGTTGTTGCTGTAGGGCGTGCATGGCGATTATTTGTGCAACAACATCCTGGCTTGTACAGCGCAACGGACCGTGTTGCATCGGTGGGCGATACCAATATTGAGCGATCACTTGCACGGGTTGTGAGCACGCTGAGCGAGTCATTGTCAGGGTATCGATTGACACAAACACAACGGGCACATTGTGCTCGATCCTTGCGAAGTGCGTTGCACGGTTTTTGTGTTCTAGAAAAAGATAATGGCCATCCGGAGCCCTACGCAATCGAAAAGAGCCTCAAACAATTGCTTGAACTTTTTTGTCGTGGGATTGAGACACTCGAAAAAGAGAATTAATCCTCGTCAAGACAAGACTTGGCCTTATTTTTTTATTTTTTGGGACTCAGCATTGTTGCAAATGCTTGGTATACGGGAACCCAGGAGCTGTCTGGCACGCGAGGAAGTCCAGAAAATTGCAAGAGTGCTAAGCCGGTAGGAATTGCCAACAACAACATGGCAATGAGCTGAGGGTCAATGTCTGAATTTATTTCACCAGAAGCCACTGCGTCATCGATCACTTTTTGATAGGACGCAAAATGTTGTTCAAGACGTGGCAAGAATGTTTTTTCCTTGGCCTTGCCGCGCCACGAGACGTAGTATCCCTCAATCAACATTACTTGTGCCGCTGTTGGTTGATTGTCGGCGTTGTTGCGTGGAAGGAGTGCGGCAATCTTTAGAAGCCAGGGTGTGTTTTTTAAGTCCTCAATTTTTGAAAGATTCGCGATATTGGCAGCGAGTTGAGCATCGAGAGCTTCTTCAAGTGCGACACGAAAAAGTACTTCTTTATTTTTGAACCATGTATAGATCGAGCCAGGTGTCATCTTTGCTCGATCTGCAATGTCGCCGATGCGCGCATACCGGAATCCTTTGAGAGCGATTTCTTCTGTAGCGGCGTCGAGAATAACTTTTCTGCTTCCGACAGCCCAGGGTCGCCTGTTTTGACCGTCAACCTGAATGAGCATGTTTGGTCCTTGCACCATAGGACACAACGTAGCAAGAATAAAACCAAAGTCAATCATTAGGCAAAGATTTTTATGTCCCCGTACCGTTATTCTGTGGCTCTTTACCGTTTCTTTACCCGACTAATCGTACGGTAGAACCAGTGAATAGTACAAATCTCACCGTGCCAGTAGCCCCAGTAGCCAAACTCGAACAGCGACGTCCCCTCGCCCGTCCGAGTTCTACAAATCTGAAGGCCAATGATCTCGTCATCGTCATCGTTGCTATTTTTGCCATCGTCACTGCAGCATGGGCGATGACCGGCGGTTGGAACCAGGTGTCAAGTGGCTGGTCGCACGCATGGAGAGCGGCAGCGTCGCTCACGGGTCTGTATACATCGTTGTTCGGAATGGTCGGTTTGACATTGTCGGCTCGTCTCAAAACAATGGAGCGAGCCATTGGCTTAGACCGTTTATTGAACTGGCATCGCATCGCGGGAGACACGATGGGACTTCTGCTCGCCGTACATATTTTTACGTCTATTCCTGCGGAAATGCCGGTGCGTGGTGGTTTTATTAATACGGTTTTGGACTTCACTGGTCGTGAACCATATATGGCGTTGACAGCAATTGGTTCTGCGCTCGTGGCAGTTGTTGTGGTGTTGAGTCTCAAAGATATTCGCAACAAGATCTCGTATGAGACGTGGTATTTCGTCCACCTCACTGTTTACTTCGGCTTGGCGGCATCGTTCTCGCATCAAATCACACTGGGCTCGATGTTGAGCAACGATCGCTATGTGCGTCTTGTATGGGTTGGTAGTTCTATTGCAATTTTTGCAACGGCATTATTTGGAAGATGGTGGAAAGTTTTTGGATCCGTGGCACGACCACTGCATGTACGCGCCGTCAGCAAAGAGACTGGTGACACGGTCAGCGTCTTATTGGGTGGTCGCAATGTTCTGCGATTGCGCGGTGATGCCGGCCAGTTTGTGATGATCCGATCATTAGTGCGAGGTCAATGGTGGAAAACAAATCCATATTCTCTCTCTGCAGTTCCGACCACTGCTGGTCTGCGAGTCACTATTAAAAATCGTGGCGATGCAAGTTCTGCCACGCGGCATTTACGTGTCGGTGACAGAATGGCAGTCGAAGGACCTTACGGGGTGACAACGCCAGAAGTTTTTGGCGACAAGCGACCCCTGTTTATTGCTGGTGGTGTTGGTGTGACTCCAGTGTGCGCACTACTACAACGCCTGCCGTCGGACTCTCGGCCAACCGTATTGTTGCGCGCCCGACACGAAAGTGAAGTCGCCCACTTATCAGAGATCCGCGCACTTGCAACGCGCTGTGGTGGAGAAGTGTTCGTCTTAACAGGACGCACAGCAGCACTAAAGGGGAAAGATCCGTTCTCTGCAAGGTCATTGTCTCGGGTGGTTCCAGAACTGTCGTCTCGGGTGGCTTTGGTCTGCGGTCCGACAGCGTTGATGTTTGCTGCGCGTAGAGGCTTGCGTGAGGCCGGTGTGTCAAAAGATGACATTCATATGGAGATGCCATGGTGGTGAACTCATGAGTTCTGACAATTCATCTCCAACGTCGCGCTTTGCACTTGCCAGGCGACTTGCGCCTGCACTTGCTCTGACAAGTGCGGGCGTGGCTCTGATTAATGTTTTAGATCGCCCGGTCGACCTGAGTGCGTCTGGCTCTGCTGGAGTCGCCGACATAGGTGGCTCTACTGAGGCCGGAGCAGGCCAGACGGTGACGGGTGCAACAGTTCCGGCACCAACGACGACAACCGTTACTGCGGCAACCGTCGTCACGTCAACAGTGCCGCCAGTAAATGGGGCGACACCAGACACAACGCCAGTCACGACGCCAGCACCAGCGTCTGCACCCGCAGCGTGCGGCGCAAAAAAATCAACAGGATCCACTACTGACATCGTGGATCGTAATCGCGTCTTTGGCACTCTCGTCGTGACGGCAAAGTTTGCGAGCAACGGAGAACTCTGCGGTGTGGCAGTCAACTTTGATGTGTGGGATCGTAAGTCCGTACAGATTGAGCAGTATGCATTGCCCAAACTCAATGCACGTGCAAAAAAAGCCAAGAGTGCCAACATTCAGGGAGTCTCAGGTGCCACGGCTGTATCACGCGCATATGCCGCTTCATTGCAAGCGGCGATTGACGCTAAGCCGTTGTGATGCAAGCGCGCCATCGTTCGTCTTTTTCAGTGATGGGAACCACGGCAAGTGTGCATGTCAATGACAACATCATGGACGAAACTTTTGATGATGTAGTACAAGAATTACGAACAGAACTTGAGCGTTTAGAGCAGATGTTTTCTGTGTACCGATCCGATAGCGAAATCTCACGTATTAATCGTCAGGAACTTCATGTACTTGATGCATCTCGCGAAGTTATTGATGTGTTGGACGCGTGCACTTGGCTAGAACAAGCTTCGCAAGGTTCCTTTACGATTCGGCCATCTGATCGACCTTTGCAAATCAATCCAACAGGCTTTGTGAAAGGGTGGTCTGCGGAGTACGCATCCCGTATATTTATAGAACGTGGATTGCAACATTGGTATGTAGGTATCGGTGGTGATTATGTCTTGCATGGTGGTCTCGACAACGACATCCCCTGGAACATTGGCATTACTGATCCGCGAGACCCCGAAATGTTGGTGGCAGAGATAAGCGTTGACACCGGGGCAATTGCAACTTCTGGCACTGCAGAGCGTGGCCAGCATTTGTGGGACGCGCAAGGCAATGAAGTGGAGTCGCCATTTAGATCAGTGACCGTGACTGGTCCAAGTCTGACGTGGGCAGATGCATTTGCCACGACGGTATTTGTGATGGGTGAGTCCGGCCTGTCGTGGATGACGCAGTTTGATTCGTACGAAGTTTTGCCTGTTCGTTGACAGATTAAATTTTATTGAGGCATTCCGGCGAGAGTGAGGGCTTCGTTGAGGGTGCTTGCGCGTTGCAGTTTTATACCGCGTAGGTCGTCAGGAGAATTAGCCGGCACGATGGCACGGGTGAATCCGAGTCGTGAAGCTTCGGCAAGTCGTCGCGAAATTTGTGCGGCCTGACGTACTTCGCCAGCCAGACCAACTTCTCCGACTACGACGAGATCTGCTGGTAGTGGCGTGTTGGTGATGGCGGAAACAAGTGCGAGGCAGAGTGCCAAGTCAGCACCGGGCTCTGTGAGGCGAACCCCGCCCACGACCGATGCGTAGACCTCGTGACCAGACAGGCTCACGCGTGCACGACGCTCAAGAACCGCAAGCAACATTGAGAGACGCCCTGGATCGACACCTTGAGCACTGCGCCGCGGTGGAGCACCGCCCGAGACGGCGTTGGTAAGTGCTTGTAGTTCTACGAGTAACGGACGTTGACCTTCGAGGGTGGGCACCACCACTGAACCAGGCACGCCAGTGCGACGATCGGCAAGAAATAGTTGACTCGCATCGGGCACGCCGACGAGACCTTGCTCGGTCATCTCGAAGAGTCCCAATTCATTCGTGGGTCCGTAGCGATGCTTGGATGCGCGCAGCAGTCGAAGTGCATGATGTCGCTCGCCTTCAAATGACAACACAGTGTCAACAACATGTTCGAGGACGCGTGGTCCGGCAAGGCCGCCTTCTTTGGTGACGTGTCCAACCAACACAATCGGAAGATGCCGACGCTTTGCTTCTTGCACTAATCGATGGGCGCAACCGCGCACCTGCACCACCGAGCCAGGAGTTGAGCCCAAGTCTGGGTCGGCGATCATTTGAATACTGTCAATGACAACGAGGCTCGGCTGAACCGTATTGATTGCGGTAATAATGTGCGGTAACGACATTTCTGGGAGCAACCAAAGATCGTCGCGCAGTGCACCGAGTCGTTCTGCGCGCATGCGCACTTGTTGGGCGCTTTCTTCGGCAGTCACATACAAAGTCGTGCCGCTCATATTTGCGAGCAACTGCAAGAGCAGTGTGCTTTTGCCGATGCCTGGCTCGCCTCCGAGCAATGTGACGGATCCGGGAACAAGACCGCCACCCAAAACACGATCGAGTTCTTCGATATTGGTGAGACGCGGATGACCGACGCTGGCATCAACTTTGCCGATTTGAGTTGGCTCGCCAGCGGGCACAAGTGCCATGCCGGCTGCAAGCGATGTGATGGGTTCGTCACCGCCCTCGAAGTCTTCGACGAGAGAGTTCCATGCATCACATGTAAGACATTTGCCGGACCACTTGGGATGAGCAGTGCCACACTCTGTGCACCGATGAACGAGTCGAATTTTTGCCACGAGCCAACCTTAGATGCGGGGTGTCCGTTTATTTTGAGCGCGAATCACCATGCCGAGCAAAATCAGCATCACGATGATCCACAATGCGATGAGTAACTTAAGTAATGGTCGAGCCACGCGTGCCACGTTGGCGACGATGTCAAGATTCTCAGAAGTACTGGCAAGGTCGATTGCTGTTCCGTCCATTGGTACACGCCATGTGAGCGAACCGTTGCTGATATTGGCAGTAGTGGCTTTGATTTTGCCGGGAAGAACTGCTTCAAATGTGATCGCAACAGCATCACCGAGATCTAGTCCAGAGCGCTTGACCTCTGCTGCATACGGAGCACCCCCGAGCAGATTGAGTGTTTTGTCATCGACGAATGCTTCGAGTCCACCAGTGACTTCAAGTCGACCTGCAAGTGACCATGTTGCGTTGGTGTCTTTGCCGGTACGACTAATGAGTAGATCATGAAAAGGCCCCTTTGCTCCGCTCACCTGAGCAAGCAAGGCACTTGCTGTTGCTGGATTCTCAAACGTATGTGACAGTACTAGTTTGAGGCCACCGTCGCGGGTCTTCTTTGGTTTTTGCACTTTCCAGCCGGCATTCAAAATGTCTTCAAGTCGCAGATCAGTTGCGATTGTTGGCTCTGCGGTGACGATGTCCTTGTCAGCAGTTGCGGTGACAGTGATGTTGCCGCTTCCGTTGGCATTGACATCAACGTGTACGACTACGTCAACACGACACGCCGATAAAAGTAGTACGACGCCTAAAACAGACGCGACAAGAGTGAGGCGCCGAAGCGTCACTCGGGTGTTGTAGCGCCGTCTCCGGCGCCTGCGAGTTCGACAGAACTTGGTGGCACAAAACCTTCTACTGCGCGGAAGCACAGGCGCTTTTGATCTGCGTTTTCAGGATCATCTTCGGTGTCAACGACAATAATCTCTCCGGCGTTGAACTCTTTGTACAGAATTTTCTCTGACAACTCGTCTTCGATGAGGCGTTGTATTGCGCGTCGCAATGGACGAGCACCCAGTTGTGGGTCATAGCCCTTGTCAGCAAGATGTTCTTTTGCGTTCTGCGTGAGTTCGAGTCCGAGTCCTTGGCTTTCGAGTTGACCAGTGAGACGCTTGATCATGAAATCAACCATCTGGATAACTTCTTCTTTTGACAACTCATGGAACACGATTGTTTCGTCGACACGGTTGAGAAACTCTGGCCGGAAATGCGCCTTGAGGGCGTCATTAACCTTTGATTTCATTCGCTCGTATGACACCGCTTCGTCACCTTTAGTGAAACCAACATTGCCTTTACGTAATTCTGCGGTTCCGAGGTTTGATGTCATGATCAAGACCGTATTGCGAAAATCAACAGAGCGACCTTGACTGTCGGTCAGACGACCTTCTTCAAGAATTTGCAACAATGTATTGAACACGTCTGGATGTGCTTTTTCGATTTCGTCAAACAACACAACTGAGAACGGCTTGCGTCGAACTGCTTCGGTGAGTTGACCGCCTTCTTCGTAGCCGATGTATCCAGGAGGCGAACCAACGAGACGACTCACGGTGTGTTTTTCCATGTATTCGCTCATGTCAAGAGTGATGAGTGCTTTGTCGTCACCGAACAAGAACTCAGCAAGTGTTTTGGCGAGTTCAGTTTTTCCGACACCAGTTGGTCCGAGGAAAATAAATGATCCGCTAGGTCGGCGTGGGTCTTTAAGCCCAGCACGTGTGCGACGAATGCTCTGACTGACTGACTTGACCGCATTGTCTTGTCCAATCATTCGCTTATGCAGTTCTGCTTCCATATTGAGCAGTTTGGCTGTTTCTTGCTCGGTGAGTTTGAAGACGGGGATACCCGTCCAAACACTGAGAACGTCAGCGATTGCTTCCTCGTCGACTTCGTCAAACAGGTCAATGCCTTGGGCTTTGATGTCGGTCTCTTTTTGGGAGCGTTCTTCGAGCAAGATGCGTTCTTGATCGCGCAAGCGACCAGCATCTTCGAAGCGTTGTTCTTCAACGGCTTTCTTTTTGCCGGTTTGTACTTCGGTGATTTTTGCTTCAAGTTC
Organism: Actinomycetes bacterium; assembly: GCA_014190235.1. Lineage (GTDB taxonomy): Bacteria > Actinomycetota > Acidimicrobiia > Acidimicrobiales > Ilumatobacteraceae > UBA2093. The sequence continues at coordinate 23,181 of BJGC01000020.1, forward strand.
TTTGAGGTCGGGCGGTGTGCGCATGCGCTTGAGGCGCAGGCGACTGCCAGCTTCGTCAATAAGGTCGATTGCCTTATCGGGCAAGTGTCGGTCAGCAATGTAGCGATCGGCCAGATTAGCGGCGGCCACGATTGCTTGATCGGTGATTGTGACACTGTGATGCTTTTCGTATTTGTCGCGAACACCACGAAGGATTTCAATTGTCATTGCAACAGAAGGTTCCTCGACTTTGACAGGTTGAAAACGACGCTCAAGTGCTGCATCTTTTTCGAGATGCTTGCGGTACTCTTCGGTTGTTGTGGCGCCGATTGTTTGCAATTCACCACGAGCCAACATTGGCTTCAAGATGCTTGCGGCATCGATTGCGCCTTCTGCAGCGCCCGCTCCGACCAAGGTATGAATCTCGTCAATGAACAAAACAATGTCACCGCGTGACTTGATTTCTTTGAGAACTTTTTTGAGACGTTCTTCGAAGTCACCGCGATAACGACTGCCGGCAACAAGTGCTCCGAGATCGAGTGTGTACAACTGCTTGTCCTTGAGAGTTTCAGGAACATTGTCATCGACAATGCGCTGCGCGAGACCTTCGACGATTGCAGTTTTGCCGACACCTGGTTCGCCGATAAGCACAGGATTGTTTTTGGTGCGACGAGATAAAATTTGCATCACACGTTCGAGCTCGCGTTCGCGGCCAATCATGGGGTCGAGTTTTCGTTCGCGAGCGAGTTGGGTGAGATTGCGTCCGAACTGATCGAGAATTTGGCTGCCGCCCTTTTCTCCTGGTTCGTCTTTGCTGCCACTAGCACCGGCAGGTTGCGAATCGGATTTGCCGGCAGGGCCCTGGTATCCGGACAACAGTTGAATTACTTGTTGACGCACACGAGCGAGGTCTGCTCCGAGTTTGACTAATACCTGAGCAGCAACGCCTTCGCCTTCGCGAATAAGTCCAAGCAAGATGTGCTCGGTGCCGATGTAGTTGTGTCCGAGTTGCAACGCTTCGCGCAATGACAGCTCAAGAACTTTTTTAGCACGAGGCGTAAACGGAATATGTCCTGATGGCGACGATCCACCTTGTCCAATGATTTCTTCTACCTGCGCACGCACTGCCTCGAGTGAGATGCCAAGAGATTCGAGTGCCTTGGCAGCGACGCCTTCACCCTCGTGAATGAGTCCAAGCAAAATGTGCTCGGTGCCGATGTAGGAGTGATTAAGAAGACGGGCTTCTTCTTGGGCGAGAACTACTACCCGTCGGGCCCTGTCAGTAAAGCGTTCGAACAAGTTGACCACCTTGTCATTGGAATTCGTTGATTGATCACCAAAAAGTAGTGGCGATGTCTCTCATTGTATCGGCACAGTGGGGAAGAGATGTATCCTGATGCCGTATCCTGACGGTGTGACTTCTTCCCCACTTCTTGCTCTTCGGGCGATGAATGCCGACCGTGAGCGGGTGGAACTGGCATTGCGGGAGGCCGTGCACACCCCCGATGCGTATTTGTCAGAGATTGCCTCGCACCTCATATCTGCTGGCGGAAAGCGTTTGCGCCCCGTTCTGTCAATCGTGGCGTCTCAAGTAATGGACGATAGCGATGTCGTCGAGAATGCCGTTCAGGGCGGAATTTCTTGCGAACTGGTGCATTTGGGTTCGCTGTATCACGACGATGTAATGGATGAGTCCACAACACGCCGCGGTGTCGAAACCGTTAACGCCAAATGGGGCAATCTGCAAGCAATCCTGGCAGGTGACTTTTTGTTGGCGCGCGCTTCTGAGATTGCCGCCTCGTTGGGGAACGAAGTAGCCGGATTATTGGCACGAACCATTGGTCGACTGTGTGAAGGCCAGATCGAAGAACTTCGCCATACGTACAACATCGCGCGTCCTGTCGACTCGTATCTGAATTCAATCGAGGGCAAAACTGCATCGCTGTATGCAACTGCTGCACGAATTGGTGGACTTGTGTCGGGATATGACCGTCACATAGTTGACGCATTGACGCAATACGGAGTGGCGTACGGAATGGTGTTTCAGATAGTGGATGACATTTTGGACATCACTGCCACAGATGAAGAACTCGGAAAACCAGCGGGGCATGACATGGTCGAAGGCGTTTATACATTGCCGGCGCTTGCAACATTGGCTGCAGGCGGACCAGCCGCTGCAGAATTGGCAGCGTTGTTAGGAAAACCACTCAACCACGCTGAGTGCGAAAAAGTCCTCGAAATCGTGCGAGCCAATGGCGGTGTCGCGCATGCTGTTGATCGTGCTCGTATGTATGTGGCTCGCGCAGAATCAGCCTGCGATGTATTTCCTGATACAGCAGCATCTCGTGCAATGCGCTCGGCAACTGCGGTGTTGCTCTCGTCTGTTGAGTAATTAGTTCGCTAACACAAATCGAGCGGCATTGAGTCCACTTAATGTTGCGCCTTCTACTTTTGCTCCTTTAAAAGCATCTCCAGCAAGTAACAATGTTGCGTCGTTCGTTGACCAGAAATAATCTGGCCACAAAACCTTTGGCGTCGCAAAGCGCCATTTTTTTACTTGTGATTCTGTAATGGTGAGTCCATCAAGATAGGGAGCAGCGGACGACACCAAGATGTCGTGTTGTTGTTCGAGCGACGCATCCCAGTGTGTGCGACTGAACTCTGCGTTGGCATGCAACGTAAGCGCGGGCGACCCAGAAACACCTTTTGTCATGTTGTCTGCAATGAATTGAAAAGTGTTGTCCGGGTTTTGGAGACCACCTGGTGGGGCAATGCGGTGAGTCCCCGTGTATGTCAGTAGTAGCGCGATTGTTCTGTCATAGTCCGTGCCACGCAGGGTTTCTGGAAGTTCGACACCTGCAGTAAATAACAAAGAGTAGGACTGCGGTAATGGACACGTTGAAATTAAAACATCACATTGCAATTCAGTGGCATCGTCGATCTGCACTGTCCAACCAGAATTCGTTCGAGAAAGTGCAAAGACCATTGTGCTGCAACGCACGTCTAGTCCCTGGGACATGTACTTGGCCACGCTGTTCATTCCGTGTGTGCCGATGTATCGCGGATGTCCATCGTCGGACGCAAAACCACGGCACCATTCATGAGCAATGTCGTCGTGTGTCCACTCATGCACTATCGCTGCAAAGTCATCGGATCGAACTGTAAAAAATTGTGCACCATGGTCGACAATGGCATCACCAATGCGTCGAGTGGCCATGCGTCCACCCACAGATCTTCCCTTATCAAGAACAATGACGCTGTGACCCGCGCGAGACAAGGCTCGTGCCGCGGTGAGTCCGGCTATTCCGGCACCTACTACAACCACGCGCTTTTTTGTCATTGAGCGAACGCTAGTGACGGTGAGTTGAACACACGGAAGTCACGATCTATCGCAATTCGTGAACGCGCAAAATGAGTTCTCGAGACCATGTGTCGAGTTGGCGACCACTGATGTGTTCGGTGATCTGGATGGCCTGCGAAGAATCTTCTAACATTTGGCTCCAGCGGATATATCCGCCCATGATGCCAACAAGACGATCTCCGACTTCTTCTGCATGAATGACGATTTTTGCTTCTTTGTTGATCAGATCACGAAGTTCTGTGTAGAACACACGGAGCCATGCATCGAGGTCGTCTGCTCCGCTGAGTGGACGATGTCGAAATGGCAGATGCAGTTCGTCGTAGGCGTGGAGGTTATGCGGCGCAGCAATAATTGAAACGACGAAGTCGAAATGATTTTCTCTCAACCAGATGATTTCTTCTTGACGGCGAACGCGACGGTGATTGTCTCCGTAACCACCTGGACGCTCGCAAATAGCGACACGATCTTTGATGATCCACGTAAAGTTTCGAGGCGTAATACCTAAGGCCCATTTTCCACGCAATTTCGGGGGCATTCGGTTCTCCTGGTGATTCTGTTGGCTAGATGAAATGTATTTGTTCTGGCATTGCCGTGACGAGCAGATGAATCCGCCACCACGCCCGATAAATCTACCGTACAGAACCCAAGACAAGACGCTGTTTGCTCCGACGAATTTCACGGCCACCACCGATATCACACGCCAAGCGCGCTCCACTAGCGACCATGAGCACTCGCTCGATAGTGGCTTGATCAGGAGGATACGGGTGACTGAGCCACGTGCGCAGTGCGCGTCGTGCGAGGGCAATTGGTGCCGCGGTGAGGGCTACAGCATCGGTTGGATCAAGTGCAGCCGCAAGAATGTCAAGCAGTTCGTTGTCGTCGCGCATGACATTGGCCGCACGTGTGAGGATGGGTACAAGATCACGCTGCGACATCGTGTTCATTGCAGGTAAGAGATTGTGTCGAATATTATTGCGGAGATAACTGGTGTCGTCATTGGTGTGATCATGCACCACCGAGATGTCAAGTTCGGCGCAGAGCGCGTGCGTGTCGGTGCGACGAAGTTGTAGAAGCGGCCGACAAATACCCGGTGTCATGGCTGAGAGTCCTTGTGTGGCGGCTCCGCGCATGAGATTAATGAGCATTGTCTCGGCCTGATCATCAGCAGTGTGTCCGGTCATGATGTCAGATGGCAAGACGCCGTATCGGGCAGAGCGAGCGCGGGCTTCAAGGTTGGCGCCATGCTCAATGCTGACACGATGTAACACCACCTCGACTCCGAGTTGTTGTGCAAGTGATGAAACGAGTTCTACGTCGGTATCTGAATCATCTCGCAGCGAATGATTGACATGGTGGGCGGTGACGTGCAGTCCGTGATTAACGGCGAGCACCATCAGTGCCATCGAGTCTGCTCCACCCGAAACTGCACATGACACAGGTGTTGCGCTTGGCGGAAATGTGCACTGGGCTAGAAGTTCAGCGATGAGTTGAGACATCGTGTGTCATGACCCATCTGACACGCTATTGCTGTTTGCGTTGACGACGACTGGGATAACGCGTGGCAGTTACTTTTACTAAGTATCCAATAACGGTTTGCAGAATGGCTCCGACTCCAGCCAAAAGAAGAATAACTCCAAGCCACCAATGCCATACTTCTGCTGCGAACATGACTTCTATCGTAGCGAACTGATGCTGTTACCAACGGATCTTGGGGCTTGCAGAATGGGTTTATGCAGTCGGGGTCTGAGTCTGGGCAAGTTCAGCGTCTGTATTGTCAAGGGCGACGACAAAGCGTTCAAATAAGTCAGCAACTTGGATACGTTCATCCGGACTGTATTCCGCCAGGATGTGTGACAATACGGTGAGACGACGAGATGCAATGTCGGCATGGCGATCTCGGCCGACTTGAGTGACACGAACTTTCACCACTCGGCCGTCACCGTCGTGAACAACTCGCTCGGCTAAACCGTCTGGGACGAGTCGTTGGATTGCGCGCGTCGCAGTGCTGGGGTCAATATGCAAGGCCGTGGCAAGATCACACATGCGCCACTCGTCTTGTTGGACTAACAAATCAAGAGTGTCTACTTGTCCAGGCTCAAGCGCGTCAGGTCCACTTCCAAAAATACGGTCTCGGATTGCACTGGCAGCAGCACCGCGTCGAATATCTCTCCACGCTCTGCCGATGCGAACTGCAAGTTGGTGTTCGTTGTCCGCTGTGAGATCAACGGGTGATTTTTTCGTTTTGAGCACACGGCTAGGGTACCTAGTATGAGCGATGATGCGCACAAAATAACGACTCCGTTAGAGGTGCTCGGGGTCATGGCCAGCCAGAACGTAATGCTGACACCCACGCTGAGACACATTGAGATGTACACGATGAAGGGATTATTGTCAGCGCTTTGGCACGAACCGACAACGCATCTTTTTTCTGCAGGAGTTGTGACGTGTGGTGGTGCAATGGGCGGACTACTCGGACCAGGCGAAGGCCTGTATCACGAACTGGGCCAAATATTATCTGCGCGCGGTGTGCCGACACTTCGAGTGAGCTATCGGCGACCCAACGACATGGACGCATGTTGTGTAGATGTTGCTGCTGCCGTGCAGTTACTTGTGGGAAGCGGCGTTGAACGCGTGGTGATCATGGGACATAGTTTCGGTGGAGCCGTTGCTGTGCGCGTCGCAGTGGCATTGCCTGACATAGTGGCCGGAGTCGTCACATTTTCTACTCAGTCGGCTGGATGCGAAATTGCAGGTGGTCTCAATGGACGCCCACTTCTTTTGTTCCATGGCGACAAGGATGAAATCTTGCCAGTAGAGGCAAGCGAAGTCGTGAAGGCAATTGCCGGGCACGGAGATCTGCACATCATGAGCAGCGATGGACACCTGTTGGCGCATAGCCAGCAGGTGATACTGGACCTCTTGCTTCCGTGGCTCGACGAGGTTCTTGGTTTACATCCCGAGTGATTTCAGCCACGCTCAAAGGTGCTAAATATAGGGGGTACACATTTAATGCATTGGGGGAATCATGAGTGCTCGTCGTTATTCAAGGGTCGTATCAGGAGTTGCAGTGTTCGCACTTTTTGTGGCGGCATGTGGCGGTAGTTCATCGTCAACAGACACAGGCGGTTCTTCTGACAGCACAGTTGCTGGCAGTGCTGCAGACAATGATCTCACTGCATCATTGACAGTGGGACTCGATGCCGAGCCATCAAGCCTTGATCCAGCGGGTGACTCATTGAGTTTGGCAAATGGTTCTGTGTATGACGGAATATTTGAAGCGCTGATGGTGGGTGACTACACCAAAGCGCCAACTCCTTGGCTGGCCAAGACCGTCACTGAGTCGGCAGATCGTTTGTCATGGACACTCGTTATGCAAGATGGTGTCACCTTTCATGACGGCACACCGTTTGATGCCGCCGCCGTCAAATTTAATCTTGAGCGCCAACGCGTCTCGCCGTATAACGGTTCTGGACTAAAGAACATCACTGCTGTTGACGTTGTTGACCCGATGACAGTAAAAATTACATTGGCAGTTGCCTGGACGGCATTTCCAAATGTGTTGTCTGGCATCAATGGTGTCATGGTTTCGCCAGCATCGGCTGCAGATCCAGAAAAAGTAAAGCGCAATCCGGTCGGAACTGGTCCATTCACATTTACAGAATGGATTCCTGCCGATCACATCTTGCTTACTCGTAACGATGCGTACTGGGGTGAGAACAAGGCTCAACTGGCCTCTCTGACATACAAATTCGTGACGGATGAAACTGCTCGATTAACTGCTCTGATTGCAGGTGACCTTGACGCAATGACCACAATCGTCAGTGCAAGTGTCAAAGAAGCCGATTCCAAAGGTTTCCAAACCAGTATTCCGCCCGTCAGTGGCTATGGGAATATTCATTTGAATAACAAAAAACCAGGGCTTGATGATGCCAGAGTTCGCCGCGCACTTGAAATGAGTATTGACCGCGATGCGCTTGCGGATGCATTTGATTATTTTGGATACGACACAGAATCTGGCACGCCAATTTCTATGACATCACGTTGGTATTCGGCTCCAGCAACCGCCAACAAGTTTGATCCAGAAGGAGCGAAAGCCTTACTTGCAGATTACGGCAAGCCTGTCAAGTTCACGATTCAATTACTGCAGGGTTCACAATCATCGGTCGATGCCTTAGCGGCAATTGTTGACTACTGGAAACAAGTCGGCATTGAGGCCACAGTCAAGATGGTCCCTGACCTCACAACATACGTGGTCAGCGTGATTACGGGAGCGTACGATGCCGTTGCGTGGCTAGCCGGCGAAGGAAGCGACCCAGACTCAAGCTTGTTTGCAATTTTGCATACAGGTGGACCAAGTAATTACTCGGTCTTTTCCAATCCCGACATGGACGCTGCTCTTGACGAAGGACGAAGTGCTCCAGACGAGGCAACTCGCATGGCGGCCTACGCCAAAGCGCAAGACCTGTTCCATTCTCAAATGCCGTTCATTATCTTGACACATGGTCAAGTTCGAATTTTGGCAACCAAAGATGTGACAGGGCTTACTCAGGCAGCATTCTTTCCGTCACGAACTGCTGGCAAGAAGGCAAAGTAATTTTATCTGCTATTCCTCTAGAGATTTCTTTACATGCGTGGATTAGGACAGCGATTTCTGCAGATGACGGCTGTGCTGTTGCTTGTTGCAGCTGGAACATTCTTTTTGCTCGATCTCATGCCCGGAAGTCCAGCCATTGCGATTTTAGGCACCAGCGCCACCCCTGAGGGCATTGCCAAAGTTGAGGCCGAGTTGGGACTCGACAAACCCAATATTGAGCGTTTTTTGACGTGGGGTACACACGCTGTTCGTGGTGACCTAGGTGTGTCGTATCGAGATGGAGAGAACGTCGCACAAGCCATTCGGCAAAGATTCCCGACATCATTTGAAGTATTGATTCTGACGCAACTTCTGGCTCTGGGCATTGCTGTTCCGGCTGCATTATTTGCTGCATCTCGACCCGGCAAGCGACGAGATCGAGCCCTCACAACTACATCATTTGCGCTCATTGCAATTCCGCAGTTTGTGATGGCTCTCACTCTTCTTATTATCTTTGCCAAACAACTGCAATGGTTTCCGGCGGCTGATTTCGTTCCACTCAATGAGGGAATAATTCGCAACTTGCGGTCTCTTGTCTTGCCTGTCCTGTCGTTAAGTTTTCCGTTGAGCGGAATATATTTTCAGGTGTTACGCAATGACCTAGTCATCACGATGTCGTCCGATCACATCATGCGCACACGGGCAAGCGGCTTCAGTGAGCGCATAATTCTCCTGAAATACGCACTTCGTTCTTCGTCGCTCACCCTGTTGGCAGTCGTTGGTCTCAATACAGCTGGACTACTCGGAGGTGTCCTAATTATTGAGCAGATTTACTCGCTCCCGGGTTTGGGTCGCTTTCTATTTGATGCAGCAACACGTCGTGACATTGTCAAAGTCGAAGGTGCTGTATTGGTGATTGCTGTTACCTACGTTACCGTCAATCTGTTGGTTGATATGTTGCTGCGAGTTTTTGATCCTCGCGTGAGGGCAGCAAGTATTGGAACACGACGATGAAACAACTGCTCAGATTCAAACAGCGGTGGGGGATACTCGGGCTGATTGCGATTGCATGGATTGTCGCCTTGGGAGTCTGTGCACTGTTCGGAAAATTATTCACGTCACATCTCAATCAGGACCTGAAGAATCGATTACAAGCACCATCATTTTCACATCCATTCGGAACCAATAATCTCGGAGTCGACATGCTCGGCTTAGCCATCAAGGGCGCACGTATTTCAGTCTTGGTCGGACTTGCGGCTACCGCTATCGGATTCATCGGCGGCAGTCTTGTCGGCCTCACTGCTGCGTATTGGCGTGGGCGAACCGATCGTGTCATTCTCACTTTTCTGGATGCATCTGCTGCTTTTCCATCTTTTGTTGCTGCAATTTCAGTCGTCCTGTTCTGGGGGAAAAGTGTTCGCAATGTTATTTTGGTGATTGGAGTTCTCACTATTCCTGTCATTGCTCGTATCGTGCGTGCCGCATCGCTGCCACTGGTTGAGCGCGATTTTGTGTTGGCTGCACGAATGCAAGGGTCACGGCATAGTCAAATTATTGTGCGTGAACTGATTCCAAATGTCATCCGTCCGCTCTTGGGTTTTGCAATGATCACAGTTGGCATCACAATTTCAATTGAAGGTGGTCTGTCGTTTATCGGGGCCGGAGTGCCCGACAATATTGTGACGTGGGGTCAACTGATTGCCAGCGGTCGAGCAACTGTTGAGGGGTCACCGCATCTTGTGCTGATTCCAGCATCATTGATTTTTGGAACAATATTGGCTCTCAACACACTTTCTTCCAAGTGGTTGCGTGGCAGACCGTTTCCGGTCATCAAGGAGTCTGTTGTTGAGACAACAGTCAGTGCCAACGCAAGCGACGCAGCCAAAATGATCTCGTCCAACCCGCCAACCGATGTGGTGTTGTCAATCGAGAATCTGCATACATATTTTTCAACGCCGTTTGGTTCATTGCGTGCTGTTGACGGAGTCTCACTGCAGTTAAGGCGTGGCCAAATGGTTGCATTAGTGGGAGAAAGTGGTTCGGGTAAAACAATGATGGCGCGCAGCCTTCTTGGTCTTGTGCCTTCGCCTCCTCGTGTTGCAGGATTGCCCGGACGGGTCATGTTTGACGGACAAGATCTGCTCTCGCTCAGTAGTGAGGAACTTCGCAAAATACGAGGTCGCCGAATTGCAATGATTTTTCAGGATCCGATGACCACGCTGAATCCTGTGATGCGAGTTGGGCGACAGATTGCTGACACTGCCACGTTGCATCTGGGTCTGAGCAAGAAAGAAGCAACCAGGCGGGCACTTGAGTTGTTGATCGAGGTGGGTGTTCCGGATGCACAAAGAAGGATGCGCGCGTGGCCACACGAACTCAGCGGTGGACTGCGCCAACGTATTGGCATTGCGATTGCGTTGGCTGCTGAACCAGAAGTTCTTATTGCCGACGAGCCAACGAGCGCACTTGATGTGACAATTCAGCGGCAGTTACTTGACTTGCTGGACAGGCTGCGTCGTTATCGTGGATTATCGATCTTATTTATCACACACGACATGGGAATCGTGGCGAGCCGTGCAGATGAAGTTGCAGTGATGTATTCGGGTCGCATTGTCGAACAGGGTTCAACGCTCGAAGTATTCGCTCATCCGCGCATGCCATATACCCGAGCATTGTTGGCTTCGATTCCTCGCATTAATCATGAGTCTCACAAAAAACTTGCTGTCATCGGTGGTATTCCCCCGATCGCAATTGGGCCACGAGTGGGGTGTGCGTTTGCTCCTCGTTGTCCAGACGTGATTGACGCATGTCGAACTGAGATACCTCAACTTGTCGGGAACACACATCAGGCGGCGTGTATTCGAAACGTTGTCAGCGCGTCATGAAAAATCCACGCAATGTCGTGGTTCTATTACTTGACAGCCTCAATAAACACGAGATCGGCGCGTACGGTGCGCAACAATTTGACACTCCCAATCTGGACAGACTCGCTGCACGATCAGTAAAATTCACTAATCACCACACCGGATCATTGCCATGTATTCCGGCTCGTCACGACATCTTGGTTGGTGCATGGGATTTTCTTTGGAAACCATGGGGTTCGATTGAGTTGTGGGAAGAAGCAATCACAGTCTCATTACGTCGTGCAGGTGTTGTGACCAACCTCATCACTGATCATCCGCATCTCTTTGAAGTTGGTGGAGAAAATTACCATTCTGATTTCACGGCGTGGTCGTACGAGCGCGGTCACGAAAGCGATGCATGGAAAACGCGCCCCGACCCAAGCTGGGTGGGTGCGCCATCTTTTGGTCGAGGCAAGACACACTACGATGCGTCGCGAGGCTGGTTTGCCGGAGAAGAAGATTTCCCTGGTCCACGAACCATGCGTGCGGCTGAGCAATGGTTACTCAATGATGCTCCTCATCATCGTGCTAATGACGAGAGATTTATGCTGTTTGTGGACGAGTTTGATCCGCATGAGCCATTTGATACACCCGAGGAATGGGCGATGCGCTACGACGACACATGGGATGGACCACATCTTGTGTGGCCACCGTACGCAGTAGATGCTTTGGCAGACGGCGTCATTACAACACGTCAAGCACATCAAATACGAGCGCAATACGGTGCCAAATTGTCAATGATCGATCATTGGTTGGGCAAAGTACTTGATGCACTAGACGCAACTAATGCGTGGGATGACACCGCAGTGATCTTGTGCACTGATCACGGTCATTATCTTGGTGACCGTGATGTTCATGGACGCGATGTGTGGGGCAAACCTGGCGTACCGGTGTATAAAGCACTCGGAGATATTCCGATGTTGGTGTCGTGGCCCGACGTCACACCACGTAGTTGTGATGCGCTCACAACATCAACTGATATTCATGCAACCCTTGCAGATATTTTTTCTGTCAACGTGTCGCATAGGGCGCATGGAAAATCATTGCAGCCACTCATCGCCCAGAAAACAAATACTGTGCGTGACTGGCTGCTTACTGGTGTGTGGGGACGAGAAGTACAACTAGTCACCAATGACTGGCGCTACACACGCGGGCCAGTCAATGAAAATGCTCCCTTGTCAATGTGGTCAAACAGATGGAGCACAATGCCAATCGGTGCGTTTCCTGATTTTAAAATGCCTATGCCAGATGAACGAGCAGTGCTGGACAAGATGCCGGGCACCACGATTCCGGTCATCAAGCAGCCATTTCAGGCAGGGGATCTATTACCGTTTTGGGCATATGCCAAGCAATACGAGACGATTTTATTTGATCGACACAATGATCCGCTCGAGACAATAAATCACGTAGGCAAACCTATCGAAACGGGCGCAGTAGAGCTATTGCGGGTCGCCTTGCAACAAGTAGAGGCCCCAACTGAGCATTTTGTTCGTCTTGGGCTGAATTAGTTTGCACTAGTTCACTTGACGAGTGTGGCCTTCCCAAAAAGGCTCACGCAATTTAAATTTTTGCAATTTTCCTGTAGATGTACGCGCTAGTTCAGAACGGAATTCAATTTTTTTCGGGCACTTGTATCCAGCAAGTTTCGTCTTTGTGTATGCAATCAGTTCGTCTTCGGTGAGCGCAGAACCGGGTGTTTTGACAACAAGTGCCATCACGAGTTCTCCCCACTTAGCATCGGGAATTCCGATGACTGCAACTTCTGCAACGTCAGGGTGAGAAAATACGGCGTCTTCGACTTCGATCGAACTCACATTTTCTCCACCAGAAATAATGACGTCCTTCTTGCGATCACTGATAGTCAGGACATTTTGGGAGTTAATGACTCCACCATCACCGGTGCGAAACCATCCATCAACAATTGCAGCGCTGGTAGCTTCTGGCTGATTCCAATATCCCTGCATAATGACGTTGCTGCGGGCAAGGATTTCGCCACTCGCATCTGTTTTCATTTCGACGCCAATAGCAGGAACCCCAGCAGCACTGAGTTTCGACGCGCGTTCGGCTGGTGATAGATGATCAAGTTCGGCTCGCGGTCTGTTGATCGTCAGCAACGGCGCTGTCTCGGTGAGACCGTAGATCTGATTGAGTTGCCAACCTAGTTCAGTCTCGATGCGTTCGATTGTGCGGGTAGGAGGTGGTGCACCTGCCACCACCATGCGCACTCTGCCACGACCAGGAATCTCACCCTGCCATGTGGCGGCTGCATCAAGAATTGCGTTAGCGACCGCAGGTGCGCAACAGATCAATGTGACACCATGTTTTTCAACACGACGCAAGATTTCTGCACCATCAATTTTACGCAAGATAATGTGCTCGCCACCCATGCCAGTGACTGCATAGACCATTCCCCATCCGTTGCAATGAAATTGCGGAAGCGTATGCAGGTATACATCTCGATCGTTGACACCCATATGCCAACCAAAAGTTGCTGAATTCAGCCATAAATTGCGGTGCGTGAGTTGAACGCCCTTTGGACGGGCAGTGGTGCCACTCGTGTAATTGATTGTTGCTGTGAAGTCTTCGTCTGGTTCCCAAGACTTCGGTTGTTTGTTAAATGCGTATAGTTCTTGATCGGACTCCGCACCAATGACAAATCGATGCTTGGCTGTGACGCCAGCAAGTGATTCGTCGAGTTCTGGGTCGACAAGAAGAACTTCAGCACCGCTGTGCTCCATGATGTATGAAATTTCTTCAGCGACAAGTCGAAAATTAATCGGAACAAGAATGCGACCCGAACCACTTACTCCAAAAAAACTTGTCAGCAATCGCGCAGAGTTTTGGCTGACTACTGCTACTCGCGCACCCTGGGCGACTTTGAGGGCATCAAGTCCAGCCGCCTGAGCACGAGCACGATCAGCCATTTGTTGGTATGTCTGAATTCCCCATGACTCTGCAGGTTGATCTGACTCGTCAACAAAGGCAACCCTGTCGCCGTATACCTGCTCTGCTCGACGCAGATGATCGATTACTGTCAATGGCACTTTCATGGTGCTCTTCCCCCTTGAACTACGTCCGAACTGTACTAGTTAGGGTCGCAACAAGAGAAGACGTCAGATGACGTTGATGGCGTCAAGCGTGTTGGCCGCTGCACCCGTTGGGTCGTCAGTTAACGTCGCATGCTTACGCCAGTCGGCGCGCTTCGTCGCCCAACTCACAAAGTCGTGCGCAGATCCGGTGGCAGTCGGAAGAGATGCGTTGACTCCGCTTGTGATGACCCAACCATCAGTTCCTGGAGAAAGAGCAAATGATGACTGACCTGATCCGGTAAAGACAAGGTTCACGCCTTGTGTGCATGTTGCCAATGCGTCCGCACACATTTGTGGCGTTCCGGCAAGCATCCATTCAAGTGTTGCGTTCAATGCGTCAGGATCTTGGGGCAAAGCGGCCGCAGTCGACACCGCAAAGCCAATGTCATGGCGTAAGTGGCAGTAGTGATCGAACACAATGGCGTTAGCCAAAAGGTGCATGGGATGAGCACCAAGATTAGATAGCGGAACAACTGTGTCGTTCATGGGCGGTTCTTGCAGCGCGCTTAATGCTGCAAAACCGATTTCACTCCACTCGTCGTATTCGGCCATGACTTGTTGTGGGGTCCAGTTTTTACGCGCCTGTACTGGAACCTCTGCATCCACTTCTGCATCTTTTCCGGCGCCGCCTTCAATGGTGTCTGGCCCAGCGATGGAATGAAAGACCGAAGCCATATGACACGCGACATCTTGCACCCGCCAGTCAGTGCAACCAGATGGTGCTGCCCACTGTGCAGGCGTTAATGCGTTGAATATTTTTTGTGCTCGAGTGATCTCTAAGCGAAGGGCTGTAATTGCAATTTTGGACATCCAC
>BJGC01000021.1 GCA_014190235.1 Actinomycetes bacterium
ATCACATCAGCCTAAAGGTTAGCGGTGATGTGAATTGAAGCCTGCGCACATGGCTTCTATGCGACACAATAGGAAGACCATGTCTGACCCTCTTCATGCCGTTGCCGAGCGTTTTGCTCAGGCCTTTGCCACGGTGGCAGGCGACATTGCCGACCCAGTCGTGCGACCAAGTGATCATGCCGACGCCCAGATAAATGGCGCGCTTGGGGTGGCCAAGAAACTCGGCAGTAATCCGCGCCAAGTTGCCAAAGATGTTCTTGTCGCAGCAGGTGATGTTAGCGACATGTGCTCAAGTCTAGAAATCGCAGGACCTGGTTTTATTAACGTCACTTTGAGCAACGAGTTTTTATCAATTCAACTCCAGAGTGCGATGAACGACATGCATCTTGGCGTACATGTCGCACCAACACGACTCACGGCAGCAGTTGACTACTCGGCTCCCAATGTCGCCAAAGAAATGCATGTTGGCCACTTGCGATCAACCGTGATTGGTGACTGTATTGTTCGTTTGCTTGAATTCGTGGGACACACCGTGATTCGCGAAAATCACATTGGTGACTGGGGAACCCCGTTTGGCATGTTGATCGAGCACCTCATTGACATGGGACAAGATACTGCCGCGCAAGAACTGGGAGTCGGAGACCTTGACGGCTTTTATCGGGCGGCTCGCAATGCATTTGACTCCGATGACGCATTTAAAGATCGCGCACGTGCACGAGTGGTGTTATTACAGAGCGGAGACGCAGAGACGCTGCACTTGTGGCGAACACTTGTGTCGGAGAGCACACGATATTTCAATCATGTGTATCGACTGCTTGACGTGTTGCTAACTGATGCAGACATCATGGGAGAAAGTTCTTACAACGATCTATTAGCGCCAGTTGTTGAGCGATTGCGCGAGGCGAAATTATTAGAAGTCAGCGATGGCGCCGATGTCGTGTTTCCGGCGGGGTTCACCAATCGCGATGGCCATCCGCTGCCCCTTATTATCCGTAAAGGAGATGGCGGATACAACTACGCCACATCGGACTTGGCCTGCGTCATCGATCGCACTGAGCGACTAGACGCCTCTCTCCTTATATATGTCGTTGGTGCACCGCAGGCACAGCACCTGAGCATGGTGGCGGCTGTTGCTGCACAGGCAGGATGGCTGACGCCTCCCGCGCACATGGTGCATGTCGCTTTTGGCAATGTGCTCGGAGATGACGGAAAAATGCTGAAGAGTCGTGCTGGTGACACCGTAAAACTTGCTGCACTACTAGAAGAGGCCGTCGAGCGGGCGGCAAAGGCGATTGCACAAAAGAACCCAGATATGCCAGAGCAAGAGCGTGCACAGGTAGCGCACATGATCGGAATCGGCGCAGTGAAGTATTCAGACCTAAGCACAGACCGAGTAAAGGATTACGTTTTTGATTGGGAACGGATGCTGAGTTTCGATGGCAATACAGCACCGTATTTACAATATGCGCACGCTCGTATGTGCAGTATCTTTCGGCGTGCCGGCATTGAACGTGAATCTGTCAGATCTGTGTCTCCAATTATTCTCGAACCGCGCGAGCATGCGCTTGCTATTCGCATGTTGCAATTTGATTCAGCGGTGTGGGATGCGCTTGAAAAATACTCTCCACATCGCTTGTGCACGTACCTTTACGAACTGGCAACTGATTTCACCGCTTTCTACGAACATTGTCCCGTACTCAAAGCAGACACAGAAGAACAGCGACTCTCACGCCTTGCATTGTGTGATTCTGCCGCGCGCGTGCTGGAGTGCGGACTAAATCTTCTTGGCATTCGCGCACCGGAGCAGATGTGAGCCCGGTCCCAATGCGTTTGTTGCCCGACAACTCGCACGCCGAGTCTGACGGCGCACTCAGCATCGGTGGATGTCGCATTGATTCGTTGGCGTCGCAATACGGGACGCCACTCTTTGTGTATGACGAAACACACATACGTTCTCGTGCTCGCGAAGCCGTTGCAGAGTTTGGGTCAGATCGTGTCATCTACGCCACCAAGGCGTTCCTCTGCACGGCAATGGCTCGGCTCATTCACGAAGAAGGATTGTTACTCGATGTCGCTACGGGTGGTGAATTGTTTACGGCTCTGCGCGCAGGCGTGCCAGCAAGTCGCTGTGTCATGCACGGTAACAACAAAAGTATTGAAGAATTGCGCTACGCCATGTCCGAAGGCGTCCGACATATTGTTGTCGACAGTTTTGATGAGATAGACCGCATTGAAGCACTTCACCGCACTGGTTTGCCCGCGCCACGTGTGCAACTACGAATCACGCCAGGCGTCCATGTGCACACGCATGAGTTTGTTCAAACAGGCCAGGACGACAGCAAGTTCGGCTTTAATCTCAACAACGGTGATGCTCATCGCGCTATTGAGCGCGTGCGTGCGTGTACGGCAATCGATCTGGTTGGTATTCATTGCCACATTGGATCAAACGTCTTTGACGCAGAGAATTTTGCTAAAGCAAGTGAGGTGATGGTGAATCTGTTTGCCACACTTGACTTGCCAGAACTCACTCTTGGTGGGGGACTCGGCGTTGCGTACACCGAAGCAGAAACTGCACCGACCATCACGCAATGGGCATCAGTTTTGCGAAGTGCTACTGCTGCGTTGCCTACAAGCACCATCGTCATGGTAGAGCCAGGTCGCTGCATTGTCGCTTCGAGTGCGATCACGGTCTACACCGTCGGTACTGTCAAGCCAATCGCAGGCATTCGCACGTATGTCGCAATTGATGGTGGCATGAGCGACAATCCACGCCCCGTTTTGTACGGAAGCGGATATGAGGTATTCGATCCGCAACGCGTACTGGCGGATCGACCAGAGCGTGCACGGGTGGTCGGAAAACATTGCGAGAGTGGCGATGTGCTGGTGAACGACGCATCCGTGCCACGCGAAGTATGCATAGGAGACCTTCTGGCAACTCCGGTGACTGGTGCATATGGCTATTCAATGGGCAGCACATACAACAAAGTGCCCCGTCCAGCAGTGGTATTTGTTGCCGATGGCGCATCGCGCGTTGTGGTGCGTCGCGAAACCTACGACGATCTCGTTCGTCTCGACCAATAGGCTATTGCAATGGCAATATCACCATCATCTGAACCAGACATCGTGCGCCTTGGCTTACTGGGTTTTGGCAATGTTGGCGCGGCTTTTGTGCAGCTTGTTGTGCAACAAGCCGACACCATTGAAGCTCGCACAGGCATTCGCTTAGAGATTGCACGTGTTGGAGTACGCAACCTCAGTGGTAGTCGACAGAAGCAACTCGTTCATGGAGTCATGTCAACAGATGTGCAAGCTCTCGTCGCCGATCCTGATGTCGATCTCATTGTCGAAGTCATGGGTGGGATCGACCCAGCGCGAGACCTCATTACATATGCACTCAAGAACGCTAAGCCCGTCGTTACTGCAAACAAAACCCTGTTGTCGCAATTTGGAGCCGAATTATTCGCGGTCTCTGACTCGTGCGGCGTTGATTTACTCTTTGAAGCAGCAGTCGCTGGCGGAATCCCCTTTGTGCGTGCACTCCGCGAAAGTCTGCGCGGCGAACCAATCCGACGCGTGATGGGAATCGTCAATGGCACGACTAACTACATCTTGACAAAGATGACCGAAGACGGCGCTCAGTATGCCGACGCACTTGCCGAGGCACAGCAACTCGGATTCGCAGAGGCCGATCCGACTGCTGATGTTGAGGGTCATGATGCTGCAGCAAAAGCAGCAATCATTGCATCAATCGCATTTGGCGCACATGTTGTTGTTGGCGATGTCTATTGTGAAGGCATCAGCAATATCACGGCTGCAGACATTTCGATTGCGCACCGCCTGGGATACGTTGTCAAATTGCTGGCCATTGCCGAACAAGCAGCAGGTTCCCAAGATGTTGCAGTGCGGGTGCATCCTGCCATGGTTCCCGTCACTCATCCTCTGGCAAGTGTGCGCGATAGCTACAACGCCGTGTTTATCGAAGGTGACGCCGTCGGATCATTGATGTTTTACGGCCGCGGCGCTGGTGGAATGCCCACGGCAAGCGCAGTTCTTGGTGATGTCATTGACGCTGCCGTTAATTTGCGCAAAGGAACACACGCTGATATTGGCACGTTCACTCAAGTACCAATCAAGGCAATCGCTGACATCTCATCGCAATATCTTTTGGGGTTTGATGTGGCTGACAAACCCGGAGTCCTTCACGCCATCACTGGTGTGTTTGCACGGCACGGCGTCAGCATCCGTCAAGCCGAACAAGAAGGAATTGGTGAAGACGCTCGCCTCGTGTTCATTACTCATGCAGCACGTGAATCAGATGTGCAGAATTGTCTGCGAGAGTTTGGCAAACTCGATGCAGTCAAAAAGTCGCTGGGTTTTATTCGCGTCATCGGGGAGTAGTGGTGCAATACATATCAACACGTGGTGCCGCTCCATCTCTAGGTTTTGCTGATGTAGTGCTCGAGGGACTCGCCACCGACGGTGGTTTGTATGTGCCACAATCCTGGCCAAGTCTGGGCACACACCGCCCGCGCGCATATGCCCAACTCGCCGCCAACGTGATGCAGCCATTTGTCGATCCTGACTTTAACAACAAGACCTTGCTCGAACTGTGCGAGCAGGCGTACTCCACATTTGGTGAGCCTCAAGTTGTGCCACTTGTTGAGATCGAGCCGAATCACTTTCTTCTTGAATTGTTTCACGGGCCAACACTCGCATTCAAAGACATTGCCCTGCAGTTACTCGGACTTTTTTTTGACAGCATTTTGTCAGCACGCGGCGAACACATCACTGTCGTTGCAGCCACAAGTGGTGACACGGGCAGTGCTGCAATTGATGGAGTGAGCAAATGCAAAAACGTCGACATGGTAATTCTGTATCCGCATGGTCGCGTGAGTGATGTACAACGCCGACAAATGACAACAGTTCAATCACCCAATGTCCATGCCATTGCTATTGACGGCACCTTTGACGATTGCCAAGACCTCGTAAAAGCGATGTTTAACGACACGGTATTTAGAAACACACATCGACTTGCAGCAGTCAACTCCATCAACTGGGCCAGAGTGATGGCTCAAATCGTGTACTACGTATCGGCATCTGACCACTTCGCGAAACCAATTGACGTAACGGTGCCTACCGGAAATTTTGGCAATGTGTTGAGTGGTTGGATCGCCAAACAAATGGGAACACCATTGCACCATCTTGTTGTTGCATCAAACTCCAACGACATTCTTACTCGTTTCTTTGAGAACCAAACAATGACCGTCACTGGTGTGACACCTAGTCTCAGCCCCAGCATGGACATTCAAGTATCGAGTAATTTTGAGCGACTATTATTCGAGATGAACGACCGCGACGGCGCACAAACAGCGCAGCAACTTCAACGGTTCCGAGAGCTTGGAACTTTTGCAGTCGAACCTGATCAATATGCGCAATGGATTGCCCCCAATTTTCGTGCTGGCCGATGCGACGATGCTCAAACACTGGCCACAATCAATGATGTCTACGCTTCAAGCGGAATCCTCATCGACCCACATACGGCGGTTGGTGTGCACGTTGCGCGTCAACACATGAACCCAGATATACCAATGGTGACACTGGCAACAGCGCATCCAGCAAAGTTTCCAGACGCAGTTGAACAAGCAACAGGTGTGCGGCCACAGTTACCCGAGCATCTTGCCGATCTATTCGAGCGCCCCGAGCGTACACAATTATTGCCACTAGATCTCTTGGTTGTTCAAAAGTTCATTGCCTCAGTCGCGCACTGAGCGCTGCTGCGAACTGGCTGCGTAGATCGTAAGATCGTGCTATGTCAAGTTCAAGTTCAAGTTCATCGCCGATCGCAGTAGTCACAGGTGCAAATTCAGGCATTGGGCGGGCCACCGCAATCCATCTTGCGTCTTGCGGATATGCCGTCTACGGAACAGTTCGCAGTATCGATCGTGCTGCGAAGGCCATCAGTATGGCTGAGCAGGCAGGCGTCACTATTGACTGGGTTGAGTTAGACATCGCAGACGACCTCAGCGTGAAAGATGGCTTTGCTCAAATTCTCCAAGGCGCTGGTCGAGTAGACGTGATGGTGAACAACGCAGGAGTTGGCGGCAATGCAGTTGTAGAGGAGTGTCCCCCTGCGTTGTATCAAGAAGTCATGAACATCAATTTGTGTGGAGCAGTGCGCTGTATTCAAGAAGTATTACCCGGAATGCGCCAGCGAAACTCAGGATGCATTGTGAACGTGTCATCTGTTGTCGGTCGTTTTGCTGCACTCGGGCAGGCACCGTATGTTGCATCCAAGTGGGCGCTCGAAGCAATGAGTGAAGCACTCGCCCAAGAGATTGCGCCGTTTGGAATTCGGGTAGCCATCGTTGAGCCAGGCATTACAAAGTCAGCAATCTTCGCAAAGAATATTGATGCCCCCAACTCGACTGGTGTGTACGACGCGCACTACCGCCGACTTTTTCAGTTCTATGCAGCAGGCATGGCGCAGTCAACGCAGCCAACTGAAGTTGCAGAAGTCATCTTGCATGCAATACAGACAGCGAATCCACAATTGCGATACCCAGTGTCGTGGGGAGCAGCGGAAATGTTAAGCAAGAGACCAAATGTGAGCGATGCCGATTGGGTTGCACTCGGCGCAATTATTGAAGATAGTGACTACATCGCAGAATTTAAGCGACTCTTTGGCGTGGACATTGCAGCCAAATAATTGAGATCAAAGCCTTATTGAACGATTGATCGAATGTGTCGGGCGGCGGCCAAGAATTGCTGCATGATCTGGCCGAGATCTTGTTTTTCTAGTTCGTTGCCATCTTCGTCTTCTTCATCGTCTTCGATAATGCGTCGGACAACCCAGACGTCGGTGCGGACCGACTCTTCGATGCCGTCAACTTTTGGAGAAGGAGTGACTTCGATGTCGATGCAATCAGGAAGTGGATCTGACAGATCCTTGATGAGTTTGATGACGGTGTCGGTGTCAAAAGGCATTCCGGAATTGGCCAGGACGGCAACTTCTGCGACGTATTCGTCGTATTCGTGATCTTTTGTGGGCTGACCAACGAATATCTCAAGGTCTCCTAAAGTCACTCCGATTGGTTCTGGGAAGACAATGAGTTCGTTCTCCCAGCCGTCTTTTAATACGTATGGGTTGTAGTCGGGACCCCGAACGGGAAGAACTTTTGGTGTGGGCTCCACGATGGGCAAGACAACTCCGCCTTCTAATACCAACCAGTCAACCACTACCAGAATGTCGGCCACAAGATAATTGGGATAGGACTGTTCGCCTAATTTGTAGTATCCCTCGATGGCTGGTGAGTGTTTGTCTTGTTGGGTCATGTATGACACCTCCTTGCACAATCACCATAACGAAAGGGTGCGTCACACGAAGTTGCTCACGAACTGATATACACGCGCGTACGTACGTGCACGTGTGTACGTACGCGCGCGCACATCCCGCGGGCGCCCGCCACCGCGCGAGGAAATATTTTTTAAGCCTTATGCCCACTGAGTCACAGAGCATCATCGGCCTAACTATGACAAAGGGTGCCTGTATATAGAGGACCATGAAAAATTCCAGCACACCCAAGAAGGTCCCATCCACGTCACCTACATCTCCCCGAACATCCTCGAGGCGACCATTACTTATCGTTGAGTCACCTGCTAAGGCCAAGACGATCTCGAAGTATCTCGGCACCGCCTACATGGTTGAAGCATCAGTCGGGCACATCGCAGATATTCCTGAAAAGAAAAACTCCGTCGATGTCGACAATGGTTTCGCCGTTGAGTATGTGCTCACGCCAAAGGGTCGTGAGACCATCACGCATCTTCGTCAACAACTAAAAAAAGCTTCGATGCTGATTCTGGCGACGGATGCCGATCGCGAGGGTGAACTCATTGCTGCTCATCTTGTTGAGTTTTTGAAGCCCACCGTGCCTGTGCAGCGAGTGGAGTTTCGCTCTGTCACCAAGGATGCTGTCGAGAAAGCACTCACGCAGCCTCGTCAGATCGACGCCTCTCTTGTAGAAGCCGCCAAGACTCGTCGCATTTTGGATCGCTTGTACGGATTTGAAGTGTCGCCGGTGCTGTGGCGCAAGGTTCGCCAGAATCTTTCAGCAGGGCGAGTGCAGAGTCCAGCGATGCGGCTTGTGGTTGAGCGCGAACTAGAGCGTCATCAGTTTGTCAGCGCAGGCTATTTCGACATCGATGCAACGTCAGCAACATTGCCAGCTTTTGTAGCCAAGTTGACTGCAGTAGATGGTCAGCGTATTGCAACCGGAAAAGACTTTGACTCCAGGGGAGTACTCGTCAACGATGTGCGAGCAATTTCAATTGAGATGGCTGCTGCCATTGCCACGGTTCTTGAGAGTGGTCCATCAGCGCTCACGGTGTCTTCGTTCGCCGAGAAGGCGTACAGCCGATTCCCGCAGCGTCCATTCACGATGAGCAGTTTGTATCAAGCGGCAGGCAATCGTCTTGGCATGAGTACGGCCGAGGCTCGTGTAGTGAGTCAGCAACTCTTTGATCACGGTCACATCACGTATCCCCGAACAGATAACGGGGCGTTTGGGCGTGAGGCGCTCGCCAAAGTGCGACACGCCGTGAAGGAAGTCTTTGGTGACGCATTGCTGTCTCCCAAGGCTCGCTACATCAGTGGTGTCGGAAAAAATGCGCAAGCAGCACACGAGGCAATTCATCCAACACGAATGTTGGTGCGTCGTCCCGCAGGACTCACGCCTCGACAGCAGGCGCTGTATGAACTGATTTGGCAGCGCACTATTGCCACACAGATGTCAGACGCAAGCGGTGTCACGGTGTCGATCACTCTGCAGACGACTGCCGCAATATCTCCGACAGTTGATTGTGAGTTCAGCGCGTCGGGCACCACCATTACATCGCCCGGATTTCGATTGGCATACGGCTTCGAGGAGGAGGATGAGAAAGAAAAAGCTCTCCCAGCGCTCGCCGTGGGCGAGTCTGTGCCGATGGAGTCATTTACGATGCTGCAACATGCAACGGCGCCACCAGCGCGTTTCACCGAAGCGTCATTAGTGAAAGAACTCGAAGAACTCGGAATCGGCCGACCATCGACGTATGCGTCAATTATCGCAAAATTGCGGGAGCGCTATATCTGGTCAAAAAAAGGGGAGCGAGCACTTGTGCCGACCATCACTGCATTTGCAGTGCATCGCATTATGACGCAATATTTTCAGCCTCTTGTTGATTACACCTTCACGCAGATCATGGAAAAAGATCTTGATCGAATTACGTCAGGTGAACAAATGCGCGATCTGCTTCTTACTGATTTTTATTTTGGAGCAGGCGGCGAATGGCCAGGTATTCATCCACTTATTGAGAGCACGATTAAGACAATTGATCCGAAGCAACTTTTTGCGATTGACCTTGGGCTACACCCGACAACAGGTGAATCAATGCTGATCAAACCCGGGATTCTGCGCAAAGGGACCTTCAGTCCATATCTGCAATGCGGTGAAGCAACCCGCAGCATCTCTGATCAGACCATGCTTGACGAACTTGATATTCCGGCGATGGTGGCATTGCTCAGTGCACAAGAAGTCGTTGTTGGCCACATTGACGGAGTGCCGGTGATTGTGAAAACTACGAGTACTGGTAGTTATTTTCAGCTCGGCAACAAAGAAGTACTGCCAGTCGGAAGTAAAAAACCACGCACTGCAGGTTTGTTATCCCACATGACCCCTCGGACCGTCACAATCGAAGATGCCATCGCAATGTTTTCACTTCCGCGAACCATTGGCTCTCACCCCCAAACGGGTCACGACATCGTGGCGCACTTTGGCAAGTTCGGTGCCTACATCGTGTGCGGCGAGGACACTCGGTCACTCAAAGACGAGACTGCTCTTTTTAGCCTTATTCTGGGTGATGCGGTGGCTCTCTTGGCTATCCCCAAAAAGCCCCGTGGCAATTTTCGAGGCAAAAAGTAGTGGCGAGGTCGTTGCCAACAGGAGACTCAGGGGCTAGGGTGGGAGTTGCTCGGGGTTCCCCGAGGCTCCCGTCAGATGTCTTTGGCTGGTTGAGTGTTGAGCATCTCACTTCGGTAGGGCGCTCAATTTCCCAGAAATCCCCCGAAAACAGTGACTGAAAAAGACTGAACGAAAGCAGGCACCAAAATGGCCGCACACGCCCTAGAAAAATCACAACTCGAAACAAAAGATCGAGAGCAACTCCTCGCAATCGCTGATGCCCTTGGGGTGTCAGCGGTCTCTCGAGCCACGAAGTCTGTATTGATTGACAAGATTCTTGACAAAACAGGTGCCAACGCTCCGGCGCCTCAGCCGGCTGCCGCGCCAGAAGCAGCGCCCGCAGCCCAAGCAGCACCTGCACGCGAACCGCGACCGTTTGTTGCCGCCCCGAAAATGGGCGCTGACGGTGAGCCCATGGCCGACTGGGAAATCGAGTTGGCTGAGCACGAAGGTCGCATGACCCCAGAGCAGGCAACGACGGCTCGTCACAACAGTGCGCGTCCACAACGCGATGCTGGGCAGCCTCGTCAGCAAGGAAATCGTCAGCAAGGTGATCGTCAACAGGGTGATCGTCAGCAAAACAATGCGCCCGGAAATCGTCCGCAAAATAGTGGTCAAGATAACTGGGACAACAGCGATCGTAATCCGCGCAATCGCCGTCGCCGTCGTGGCAAGGGTCCGCGTGATGAAGGTCCACAGGGACAAGATCGCTTTGAAGTCAATGATCGAGAGCCACGCGATGGTGGCGAAGCAATTAGCAATGAACCTGTTGAAGTGTCTGGTTATTTAGATTTACGTGATGAGGGCTACGGCTTTTTGCGCATAGGTGGTTACCTCACCACGCGAGAGGATGCGTATGTTCCTGTCAAGTTGACTCGGCAATACGGATTACGCAAGGGAGACCACGTCACCGGAACCGCGCGTCCTGCCGGAAGAAATGAAAAAAATCCTGGGATGCTTGAGATTCTCACAGTGAACGGAAAAGATCCTGAATCAGCAAAAAAGCGTCCGCGCTTTGAAGACCTCACGCCACTGTTTCCGGATTCACATTTAAAGTTAGAAGACCTCAGCGATCCAGGCAATGTGACCGCTCGTATTATCGATTTGATTGCTCCGATCGGAAAAGGTCAGCGCGGATTAATCGTGTCGCCACCTAAGGCTGGCAAGACAACGATCATGAAAACGATTGCAACGTCTATTGAAAAAAACAATCCAGAGGTAAAACTTATTGTCTTGTTGATTGATGAGCGACCAGAAGAAGTAACCGACATGCGTCGCACTGTCAAGGGAGAAGTCATTGCGAGCACGTTTGATCGCCCAAGCGACGAACACACTCAGATTGCTGAACTTACAATTGAAAAAGCCAAGCGTCTCGTTGAACTCGGCGAAGACGTCGTCATCATCTTGGACGGAATCACTCGGTTGTCACGTGCATACAACTTGGCAGCACCAGCGACTGGTCGCGTCATGTCAGGCGGTATTGATGCTGGTGCTCTGTATCCGCCCAAGAAGTTCTTTGGAGCAGCGCGTAACATCGAAGAAGGCGGAAGCTTGACGATCTTGGCAACTGCGTTGGTCGAGACCAATAGCCGTATGGATGATGCCATCTTTGAAGAGTTCAAAGGAACAGGCAACATGGAACTGCGCCTAGACCGTAAGATCGCGGAGCGCCGGGTGTTCCCAGCCATTGATGTGGATGCCAGTTCGACCCGCCATGAGGAGCTTCTTTTTGACCGCAAACAGTTGCCTTTGGTCTGGAAACTACGCCGAGTCTTGAGCGGAATGGCCGCCGAGGGCAGCTCTGCTCCGGGCCTGGAATTGCTGATGGACCGCCTGCGTACTTTCAAGTCAAATGACGAATTCTTGTCTGAAATCGCGAAGCAACCCACGAATTAGAACCGATACACTTCACCCCTTAGTTTGAGGAGACGATATGAAGACCGAAATCCATCCTGATTATTCAGACATCCAAATCAAGTGCTCATGTGGCAACACATTTACCACTCGCAGCACAAAGGGCAAAGACATCAGCGTTGAATTGTGCAACGAATGTCACCCATTTTTCACGGGAAAGCAAAAGTTGGTCGACACAGGTGGTCGTGTAGAGCGCTTCAACAAGCGTCACGGCGAGCGCAAGGCAGGCCCCAAGAAAGCCGAATAGGTTTTCGTGTCAGACGAGTTAGAGCGGCGTAGTCGCTTACTTGGTATCAAACTTCGCGCATTGGTGCGAGATCACATCGGGTCAGATCCTGATGGAGAAATTTTTCCATTCGGATTAGGTGCCGCATTAGTGACAGCCGATGCAACATTTGTGTTGATCGAAGGCGATGCCAGCAAAGCATTGGGACCATCGTTGTCGTGGGCACTGCAACGCAGTGACGCTCCACTTCATGTGTTGGCAGACAGAGACACCGGCATCTTGGCTCGTCGTGCAGAGAACTTTCATCATCCCGTCTCGGTCTGGCACATTGCAGATCGCGTATTGCTTCCGGCAGTTGTCGAACCATTTGCGGTCCGACTTGAGCCACTTACTTCACATCTAGCGTTTATTGGATTGATTGCCCAAGCCGGTGCTGATGTCGTGATTGAGCACGGTGTTGTCACGGGTGAGGTACAAGGTCTTGAGATCTGTCGCGTCATTGATGACGCCTACACAGGAGAGTCCAGACTAGAAGTGGGGATGGGTGCACATGACCGTGAGGCATTTGCGATGATTCACGGTTCGCTTCCAACCGAAAAAGCATTGCGTAATGTGATTGACGCCGTGAGTGCACATCGCAGTGTCGGAGCCGATCCTCATCCGCTCAATACATTTGGAGCAGAGCGCCTCATGCGCGCGCGTGTCATTGCCAATCCGCAATCGGTGGATTTTGTCCATGCACAAGTAGCCGAACCACCAGTGCAACGAATGAATCTCAAAGATGCGGTGCCATGTGTGGCGCTTGCTGTTGGTGCACAGGGTCAACGATTCGTGGTCACGTTTGCACACGGAATTGATTTAGATGTCGTGCCGTTTGCCCTTGATGCTTGGCAACGCCTAGAACCAACAGCGCTGCCTGCCGTGGTATTACGCGACCAAGATGTTGTGAAGTCAATTGAGCGCTTAGCCCACAATGCCATAACGAGCGTGCAGATCATCGCCTTCCGGGCTGACTGAGCCGTATCCTGAAAGGGTGCAAGATCGCCTGGAGTCCATAGAGCGCGACTATGTCGACCTTGAAGCCAGTCTGGGAAGTCCTGAAATCTTGGGAGACCAGGACAAAATGCGTGAGGCCGGTCGTCTCTACAAACAACTCACACCATTAGTCACATGTATTCGGGCGCTGACCCAAATGCAAGGAAACGCCCAGGCCGCTCGTGAACTTATGGCCGAGACCGCAGGCGATGAACGAGATAATTGGCGCGAAGAATTGATGGCATCGGAAGCCGCAATTGAAGTTCTTGAAGAAGAACTCAAACTATTGCTGCTGCCTCAAGACCCCAATGACGGAAAAAATTTGATTATGGAAATCCGTGGAGCAGAGGGTGGAGAAGAAGCAAACTTGTTTGCCCACGACTTGCTTGAGATGTATCGGGCGTATGCAGCCAAATACAACTGGAACATCGAGACACTGCAGATGGACATGTCAGAGATGGGCGGAGTCAACCAAGTGACTTTGCTAATTAAAGGTGAGTCAGCATGGAGTCATCTTAAATTTGAAGGTGGTCCGCATCGGGTGCAGCGAGTGCCAGCCACCGAGGCCCAAGGTCGGGTGCATACATCGTCGGCAACCGTGATGGTCATGCCAGAAGCAGAAGAAGTTGATATCAGCATTGATGATAAAGACCTCGATATTGATGTGTATCGCGCCAGTGGTCCCGGAGGACAAGGTGTAAATACCACTGACTCTGCTGTGCGTATTACTCACCGACCTACAGGACTTGTTGTTTCTATGCAGGATGAAAGAAGCCAGTTGCAAAACCGCGCACGCGCGATGCAGGTGCTGAGATCACGTTTGCTCAAATTGCGTCAAGAAGAAGCAGACGCGAAGGCTTCAGCGGCTCGCAAAGCACAAGTAGGTGGTGGTGGACGCAGCGAAAAAATTCGCACATACAACTACAAAGACAATCGAATCACTGATCACCGAATCGGTTTTACGTTGTATCAGTTGCAAGTTGTTCTTGCTGGCGACCTAGATCCTGTGATCGACGCTCTGCAAGCAGACCTGCGGGCACGTCAACTCGCTGGCGATGACTGACACAACAATCACGTGGCGCACATTGATGGCAACAACTGCCGTTTTAGTGGGGGATCGCATCACGGCAATGTGGCTCTGTCATCATGCGAGTGGTTGTGATGCGGATGAGTTTTTAGCAGTATTAGACGACTCTGTCTCGCAGCGTTCAACGGCTCACATCGACGCAATGGTGCACCGCTTATTGGCAGGCGAACCGTTGCAATATGTCATGGGACGTTGGGCATTTCGACACCTTGATCTCATGGTCGATCAACGAGTCTTGATTCCGCGACCAGAGACAGAACAATTAGTTGACATCGTGTTGTCCTATCTACGAGATTTCCCAGAGAACCACGCCGCAGTAGTCGCCGATCTAGGCACAGGTTCAGGGGCAATCGGTTTGTCGTTATTGCACGAACTAAAACTCGGTTCTCTCACGGCGTACTTAGCAGATGCTTCTGTTGATGCATTGGATGTGGCTCGTGCCAATGTGTCGGGGGCAGGAAGATCAGGGATTAACGCCGTGGTCGTGCACGGCAACTGGTACGACGCGTTGCCAAATCAGTTGCACCAAACATTTGACGTCATCGTCAGTAATCCGCCGTACATTGCTGACAACGACCCAGAAGTTGCAGACAATGTTCTGCACTGGGAGCCAAGTGATGCGTTGTTCGCTGGAGTCGATGGTCTTGATGCAGTGCGACACATTGTTGCTGGTGCGCGAGATTGGCTGAAACCCGGCGGTCTGCTGGCCATTGAGATTGGATACAAACAAGGTGATGCTGTACTGCAACTGCTGCGTGCTGCTGGATTAGCTGAGGCGCAGGTGATTCCAGATCTGTCTGGGCGCGATCGATTTGCGCGCGCTATCGCGCCAACTTGACGTCTTATTCTGCTCAAGTTACGAGCAGAGATGTTCTTGCAAAAACGAGAGTTGATGAAGCAATAAGTTCTCAGCGACTATTTCTTGTGGTGTCATGTGCGTGACGCCTGACAACGGAAGCACTTCATGTGATTTGCCAGCCGCCAGAAGCGCTGAAGACAATTGTAAGGTGTGTGCTGCCACCACATTGTCATCAGATAATCCGTGAATCAGCAGAAGTGGTCGCGAGAGTTTGTCGGCATCGTTGATGAGCGAAGTTGAGTGATACGGGTGGCTATCGGTTTGTGGATGACCGAGATATCGCTCGGTGTAATGCGTGTCATAGAGCATCCAGTCAGTCACGGGTGCACCTGCAATGGCACAATGAAAAATATCTGGTCGACGCAACACGCCAAGTGCGGCGAGGTATCCGCCAAAGCTCCAACCCCGAATACCAACCCGAGACAAGTCAGCACGCGGCTCTATGTTGCCAAGTGCAAGTGCAACCTCAACTTGGTCAGCAAGAACTGGGCCAGCAAGGTCGTGGTGAATGCTGCGTTCCCAGTCAGTGCCACGGCCTGGCGTGCCTGCTCCGTCAACAACAACCACAATAAAGCCTTGATCTGCAAACCATTGAGACGTGGCGAATGAGTGCGCTGATGCAACCACACGCTGGGCATGTGGACCACCATACGGATCAAAGAGAACAGGCAGGCGTGATGTGCCTGGGTTACGGGGGGTGACTACAGCAATTGGGATTGCTCTGTCGCCAACGCGATGAAATTGTGTTGTTGGTAAAAATGTCAGTGGCTCTGCATAATTTGCAATCTCACGCACGTCGCTATCAGGCCCATCGTCGGACAAAAGAATATGAAAACTTGCCTGAGTATGTGTGACAGAGTTCGTGCGTACAACCGTGAGGTTTGCGTTGCTCACTGCAGATGAGGTGAGGTTTCCGTCACGAATGCAGACGAGAGACGAAGCCTCGATGTCATAACTCCAAATATGCAGAACTGATGGTGTGTCAATGGGATTGGCATGAAAGACAATGCGCTGGCCGACATGACTCACTGAACGAACCTGCATCTCGGGTGGTGTAATAGCGACATTGTCTAGAAGTAGTCGACGTGCGCCATCTCTGTCAGCACATGTGACAAGTTGGTTATTCGGAGTCAGCGCTGGTGTTCCGGATACAAGTTCAACCCAGCATTGGTCTGTGTCTGTATAGCGTTGTACGCACACGCCAGAACTTGTGTCAATATCAAAAATTGCGATAGTGCGTTGGTCACGTGTTTGCACCTGCACGATGCAGCCTGCTTTGCTCCAGTGCACTGCCGTTATATATTCCCACGCATCAGAAATATTTATTGGGGTAAGTGATGTTGTGTCGATGTCGACGATATGCAGCGATGTTGTTGCATTGGTCGTTCCGGCTGCCGGGTAACGGTGCGCTACTGCGGGCAAAGCAGGACTAGCTGGATCAGCGATGTACCACGTGTTGACATTGCCAACATCAACACGCTCGGTAATGATGTGTGTTCCTGTAGGGGACCACCAGTATCCGCGGTGTCGGCCCATTTCTTCGGCTGCCACGAATTCGGGCAAACCCCATGTCACTGTTTCTTCTGGGTCTGAGCACAGAATTGTTTCTTCACCATCGAGCGTACACACACAAAGGTCTCCGTTGCGAACATATGCAATGCGCGTACCGGTTGGGTCTAATCGCGGATCAAAAATACCAGGTGCAACATTGATCGCTTGCGGTGGGGTCTTGTCAACAAGCGAACAAATAAAAAGAACGCCACCCAAGACAAAAGTTGCAGTACTCACATTTGCATCGCATGCATATGTTGTGATTCCGCCTGCTCCTTCGCGGGCGCGTTCTCGACGTTGACGTTCTTGTGTGGTGAGCAATGTGTCGTCTGCGAGCAATGTGGCTGGATCTGCCACACAGTGTTCTGATCCATCAGAAACGTCAAGCACCCACAGCGCATTAGCCCTGTCGGTTCCCCTCGCACTGCGAGCAAAGACAATGCGCGAACCATCTGGCGAGATCAGTAGATTGCGTGGTTCGCCCAACGTGAAACGCTGGGTACGAGCAAAGAGACGCGGAAATGATTCGCTTGTCATAGACCCAAACTATTTCTGCGGTTCGACAAGTATTTTGGCATGTTGCTCTGGATTGCCCAAGTCAATAAAAGCCTGCGGAACTCCGTCAATCCCGACACTACCTGTGAGCATTGGCGACAGGTCGACATCACCTTGGGCAATGGCATGAAGTGAATACGCAAACTCATCTGGTTCGTAGCCAAGTGCAAACTGCAAATTGAGTTCGCGTGTTACTGCCACCATCGGATGTATTTGGTCGGCCTGCATGCACGCACCAACGACCAAGACATGCCCACCGCGAGGCGCCATTCGCATTGCTTCATCAATCATTGTCGGTACACCGACAGCTTCAAAGATGAAACGCTCTCGCGAGGTGCCAGTTGTACGCCATGCTTCGATCGCTGGAGTTTCTCGCGGGTCGACAACAACATCTGCACCCAGTTGTAGTGCAAGTTGGCGACGTCGTGGAGAAAAATCAGCACCAACAATCGGTCCAATGCCTTTCATTTTGAGTTCTGCAATGACGGCAAGTCCAACGGGGCCGAGTCCGATCACAATTGCTGAGTTCTCGCTCGTGATACGGCTCTTGGCAACGGCGTGTACGCCAACAGCGAGCGGTTCAGTGAGTGCTGCCATGCGTGGGCTGAGTCCGTTAGGAACTTTTAGCGCCAACATGTCATTAAGAATCATCATGTCGGCGTAACCACCGTTATAGAGATTGGAATATCCGACTGGATGTAATCCAGACGCATCAAATGCGAGTGGCATTGACACCACGACGTCGCCTGCACTCAAGTTGGTGCAATCTGAGCCAACATCTACAACTTCACAACAAAACTCATGACCCATAATTGTGTCCTTGTCGGCAACAAACGAAGTGATGGGCATTGGACTCGGATCTGCCCAGTTATTCAGTGTTTCAGACAGCGCAAGAGATTCTTTTCCGTGTTTGAGCATGTGTAGGTCGCTGCCACAAATGCCACACGCCAAAACTTTCGTCAGGACTTGACCGCTGCCTGGGATGGGGTCGGCCGTGGTGTCGACTCGCAGTTGCCAATTGTTCATGATTGTTGCGCGCATGTTGCAACCCTATTCGTTTGTAGTGGTTATGCGTTCACAAACATGAGTCCGTGCGAATCAAGCACACATGAGCGGCCCACCCATTCGCCCTCACACATTGCCCCGGCTAGATCAGCATCGGTGCTTTGTCCCCATGCTCTGCGTCCGTCAGCAAGCAGGCACGCCGCATAGGCAGTTTCTGGAGCACCTTCGCGATTGTGCATCACCGTGTAGGCCTCAATTGTGGCTGGTCCTTGCGCATCAACTGCAACAGCAAGATCGCGCATAGGCAGTGCATCGATTTCGGATTGTGGATTGCCAAAACGAAAACCATTTTTGGGAGGTTCAGTGCTGTACACACCGAACGAATGCTTCGTTGTAAAACCACCGTTGCCCCAGATGAACCCCTTGGTTCCGGGGGCAGCACGAAGTTCATTAGCCATGGTGGCGATGGCGTGCATCACATAGTTGTTCCATGGTCCACCATTGAAGGGCAATCCACCAGTGCGCGTGAGTTGTGAGGTGATGTCAAGACCCAATGACTGCGCGCCGAGTTGCGTTGCTGACGGAAAGCATGAATACAAATCGACAAGGTCGATGTCGTCGATACCCAAGCCGGCTAATTCAAGAGCAGATTTTCCGCCTATGCGGATTGCGGGAGTCTCATAAAAATTATTTCGATTCGAAACAAAAATATGTTCGTGGGTATCGGCTCCTGAGTGCATGAACACCCATCTATCGCGGGGGACACCAAGAGACTCTGCTTTGGCAACTGAACACACCATCAAAGCCGCCGCCATGTCGACGTCGTTATTGGAGTTCATAAGTTTTGGATATGGCATGCCGATCATGCGGTTGGTTGGCGACACAGTGCGGATTTCTTCTGGCGTGTAAAAGCGTTGTGACCATGCATGTGGGTTTGTGGCTGCAACAGCAGAAAATCGAGACCACAGTTCGCTGATGTGTATTTGATGGTCTTGCACTGAGCGGCCTGCGTGCGCGCGCACCGCTGTCTCAAACATTGGATACAACTGGATTGGCGCGTACATCTTGCGCTCGATTTCTTCTGGATGAACAATTTTTTTCTCTTCGGTCACCATGGTGGGCGCAATATCCGTGGTACGCCAGTCCAGTTCGACGCCAGCAGCACGGGCGCGTTTGCGTGTTCTGCTGGTTTCGCCACCAGCCAAAAAGACCAAGTCGATCTCGCCTCGTTGAATTTGCTGTGAAGCGATATTGACAAGCATCTGAGGCGTATTGCCACCAGTTGCAGACAGACCAAGTTCGCGGGGCTCAAGATGCAGATCCTGAGCGACAAAATAGGCGGGGTTTGTGTAGCGCCATGACAGCAGGCTCACTATTCGCAAGGCATCTGGATTAGGGATTGATGTCAAGCCAGCATCTTGGGAGGCGAGCGTGATGGCGTCCGAAATGAGAGCGATGGGGTCTTTGGCATCATCGAGACCAATGGCGTGCTGTGCGACCTGCCCCGTTCCGATGATGATGGGTGTCCGGGGATCAAGTGACATAGGTCTAACGCTAGGCGCTGAGGTGGTCTGAACCTTATGCTGGACGTAATGTCACGAATCGCTATCGGCGCCGACCACGCAGGATTTCTGCTGAAGCAACATCTCATCGAGATGCTCGTTGCTCTCGGACATGATGTGCAAGATCTCGGCACGCATTCTCAAGAGAGCGTCGATTATCCACCTATCTGCGCTGGGGTCGGGCGTGCAGTGCGCGATGGCAATGCAGACGTCGGAGTTGTATTAGGCGGAAGCGGTCAAGGCGAGCAGTTGGCTGCAAATAAAGTGCGCGGTGTTCGCGCTGCGCTTTGCAATGATTTGTATACCGCTCGCATGGCTCGCGAGCACAACAATGCAAATGTGCTTTCCATGGGAGCGCGCGTTGTCGGAATTGGCCTGGCAGAAGAAATCGTGACAATGTTTTTGGCGACTCCTTTTGCCGGTGGTCGTCACGAACGTCGAGTTGCACAACTATCCGAAATTGAGCAGGAAGAAGCAGATCACTGATGCCTTGGCCACTAGATAATAATTCTGACACCGCAGTGTTTGGATTACTCGAACAAGAAAGAGTTCGCCAAAACACAGGCTTGCAACTGATTGCAAGCGAAAACTTCACATCACCAGACGTCATGCGTGCCACTGGTTCGGTGTTCACAAACAAATACAGCGAGGGGTACCCCGGAAAACGGTATTACGGCGGCAATGCAATTGTCGACGACGTTGAAACGCTCGCAATTGAGCGAGTTAAGCAGTTGTTCGGCGCAGAGCACGCCAACGTGCAGCCACACTCAGGTGCCAGCGCGAACATGGCGGTCTATTTAGGTCTCTTGCAACCAGGAGACACATTGCTTGGCCTCAGTCTCGATCACGGTGGTCACCTCACGCACGGGTCACCCGTCAATGCGAGCGGAATCCTGTACAACTTTTTGAGTTACAAAGTGACGCCTGGTGATGAGCGAATTGATTTTCAAGAAATGCGCGACCTTGCATTGCAACACCGCCCCAAAATGATTGTCGCCGGAACAACGAGTTATCCGCGCCGGCTCGACCCAGAACCATTTAAGGCAATAGCCGATGAAGTTGGCGCACTATTGATGTTTGACATTGCGCACTTGGCCGGATTAGTTGCTGGTGGCGCGCATCCAAACCCTGTGCCGTTTGCTGACGTCGTCACATTTACAACACACAAAACTTTGCGTGGACCACGTGGTGGATGCATCTTGAGTAAAGCCGAACATGCAAAAGCAATCGACAAGGCAGTGTTCCCCGGAAGCCAAGGTGGACCATTAGAACATGCGATTGCTGCGAAGGCGGTGGCTTTTCGCGAGGCACTCGACCCATCTTTCAAGGTGTATGTGCACCAAATTGTGAAGAATGCATCTGCGCTAGCAGCAGCTCTTGCCAAGCAGGGTTTTCGCTTGGTCAGTGGAGGCACCGACAATCACCTGATGGTTGTCGATCTGCGACCATTTGATGCGGACTGCACAGGTAAAGAGGCACAACTTATTCTTGACGAAGCCGGAATCACACTAAATAAAAATACGGTTCCAGATGATCCTCGCAGTCCATTTGTCACCTCAGGAGTTCGTATTGGCACTCCTTCTGTGACAACTCAAGGAATGAAAGAGCCAGAAATGCTCGAAATCGCCGAACTCATTGCCCACACCCTGCGAGTACGCAACGATCCGCAGGCTGTGGCCGATGTGCGCAAGCGCGTGGCTGCTCTTTGTGCTCGTTTCCCTGTGTATCCCCACGCTTTCTAAGGCATTTGGGCGGAGCACTTCTTGGGCAACTGCGCACAGCGTAGGCTCGTCCCCTAATGGGTAGTTATTTCGTCATCATGTTGTGCGCATGTCTTGTCACTGCGGCAACCACTCCCTTGGTGCGCCGGCTAGCAAATGATCGCCAGTGGGTCGCAGTTCCAGATGATCGAAAAGTTCATAAAGTGCCCATGCCAGATGTTGGTGGAATCGCGATGTTCGTTGGGGTTGTGGTGTCGTTGTTCGTGGCATGGCGCATGGGGCAGTTCACACATTTATTTGTTGGCAACAGCGAGCCAGCAGGAGTTGTAATCGGAGCATTTATTATTTTGTGTTTTGGTGTTCGTGATGACATCAAAGAAATCTCTGCACCAGCACGAGTAGTCGGAACAGTAATCTCAGGACTCGTACTGGTGTATTTCGGGGTCACGATGTTTTATTTTCGGCTTCCGTTCATCGATGTATTTCAGGTCTCAAATGACTGGACGCCTATTGTCACTGTTGTCTGGTTGCTCATGATGACCCAAGCCATCAACTTAATTGACGGTCTAGATGGTCTGGCTGCTGGCATCGTGGCAATTGCATCCGGAACATTTTTTATATACAGCCAACATCTTGCACATCTGGGATTACTTTCTGAGCCCAATCTCGGCCCGTTGATCGCCGCAATCACGGTGGGTGTATGTGTTGGTTTTTTGCCGTTCAATTTCAATCCTGCAAGTATTTTTATGGGCGATGGCGGCGCATACTTACTAGGGTTTCTATTGGCAGTATCAACGAGTGTTGTTGGTGGGCGAGCAGATCCCGCCACTCAAGCCTTTAGCGGACAAACGTATTTCTTCTTAGCGCCATTATTTATCCCGATTATGATCTTGGGCGTACCTATTTTTGATGTGGTATTTGCCATCATTCGGCGCATCAGCCGGGGTGAAGATTTCTCCAAGGCTGACAGGGGACACCTGCATCATCGGCTCATCAACTTGGGACACGGTCCACGACGTGCAGTTGTCATCTTGTGGGGATGGACAATATTGCTCTCGGGATTCGTCATGTTTCCGGTTTTTCGACCCAGCACAAGTCGCAGTCTCGCCGTATTTGGGATCATCGCCATAGTGCTCATCTTGTACACGATGCTGCATCCTGATTTGCACTGGCGAAACGGCAAAAGCGACGAATCAGATAAGTAGCACACTCGCACGATGTTGAGTTTTCGCGGCGATGCGCTAGATTGAGAAGCCGTTCACAAGGACGTCAACACTGTCTGAGGTAGATGCATCAAATGGCTCTCAAACTGATTCCAACACGCAGACCGATCGCCCGCACATCTGACAACCTTGGTCATGGCGCCGAAATTGCTGGAGTGGTGCTTGTATTTTTTTTGATTGGGCTCGGCCTGGATGCGTGGCTCAACACAACGCCCTTGTTCATGGTGATTCTGAGCATCGTGGCAGTGGTCGAGCAGTTCGCCAAGATGTATTTTGTCTATACACATCAGATGCGGGAACTCGAAAAAGAACGTGCAGAAGTCGCTCGCGGCGGACAAGGGCATGTGTGACTTCTGACCAACCGTCCCCATTTACGACCGGTCTGAGTGGTCCAGCGCCCGAGATGTCGGTCTCTCGAGATCTTGTCAAACGTGGCCTGCTCGTGCTTCCGCTTTTGTGCCTGGTGGCCGGGGTCATCTGGGGTATGAACGGTGCCTATTCGTGTGCTTTTGCAGTGGTATTGGTGTTGTTGAACTTTTTGTTAGCAGCGCTCATCATGGCATGGACTGCCCCCATCTCGTTGGCGCTCATGATGGGAGCGTCGCTTTTTGGATATCTTGCTCGGCTTGGTCTAATATTCCTAGCGGTCATAGTGGTCAAAGATTTTTCGTGGGTTTCACTTCAAGCCCTCGGATGCACCATTATTGTCACGCACCTTGGGCTCCTGTTTTGGGAACTCAAGTACATATCCGCATCACTTGCATTTCCTGGTCTCAAGCCAGGCAAGCAAGAATCAAGTCCTGTCCAGCCCTAACGAAAATCATTGAAGGATTACAACAACGTGTTCGCATTTGAATTTCCACCAATCAATGAAATTCTTCGTTGGCAAGACATTTTTCCTGGCTTCAATAAAATCGCACTCATCGCGGTTGCGGCCACTGTCATCAGTGTTTCGCTCTTCTTGATCGCTGCACGACAGGATTATCGTGAAGCACCGACTGGTACCCGCAACTTGGCAGAAATATCAGTTGAGTTCATCGAAGAAAACATCATCATGCAAACAATGGGGCGTGATGGGCTCGGCTGGACACCGTTTCTGCTTTCCCTATTTCTCTTCATTTATTTGTGCAACGTTCCAGGAATCATTCCAATCCTGCAGATGCCAGCAACGGCACGTATGGCGATCCCAATTTTTCTTGCCATCGTTGTGTGGTTTGTCTACAACGTCACCGGAATCAAACATCAAGGCTTCTTTGGTTACTTCAAGAGTGTCTTGTTCCCACCTGGAGTTCCTAAGGCGTTGTATGTCTTAGTGACACCAATTGAATTCATCTCAACAATTGTTGTTCGCCCTTTCTCGTTGGCAGTTCGACTTTTCGCCAACATGTTGGCTGGTCACCTTTTGCTCGTCATCTTCGCATTGCTCTCAGAAGCATTGTTTGAAGCGCGAGACAAAGTCCTGATTCCGCTCGGCGTTTTGCCTTTTGGCATGCTCATCTTCCTGACAGGATTTGAAGTGCTGGTCGGATTCTTGCAGGCATTTATTTTTACAATTCTCACAGCGGTGTATATCGCAGGTGCGGCACATCCAGAACACTGATCTATTTCGCAATACACACAATGGTTGCGACAGCAACTCAAAAACAACACAGGAGAACAACACAATGGAAGTATTAGCTCGACTTGCAGCAGCCGCTGCTGATCCAGCCGAAGCAAAGAACATCGCAGCAGCCGGTTCGGCTGGATTTGCGTATGGACTTGCTGCGATTGGACCCGGTATCGGTATCGGAATCATTTTTGGAAACGCCATCGAGGCGATGGCACGTCAGCCTGAGGCTGCCGGAATGGTTCGTACAACGATGTTTTTGGGAATTGCCTTTACTGAGGCTCTCGCCCTTATCGGATTCGTTGTATTCATCTTGCTCAAGTACGCCTGATCCGTACTTGAGTTCACAACCACCACCAACCTTCGCAACAGCGAATTCCAGGAGTTGACATGCAACATGTAGTCGCCACCGTCTCGGGGGGCAATTTAGTGAGTCTTCGTTGGGTGTCGTCGGAAACGACCGACACAACAATGCCATCAGAGATGATGACGACGACGGCTAATCCGATGGCTGCATCAGCAGCAGTTGCTGAGACCACTGGACCAAACCCGATCTCGCCTGAGATGAAAGAACTCCAGTGGGGCGCAGGATCATTCATCGTGCTGTTTATTTTGATGAGGCTCGTGTTGTTTCCTCGTCTGAAAAAAGGCATGGATGCGCGATACGCCGGTATTCGCAGTGATCACGAAGACGCCGACGCAGCCAAGTCTGGTGCGCGAGCAGATGTTGTCGCTTATGAGAGTGCGCTCAACGATGTGCGTGCGCAAGCAGCAACACGAATTGACGCAGCACGACAAACGCTAGATACCGAGCGTCAATCACAGTTGGCTCAGGTCAACGCCCGCATTGCTGCTCGTCGAGCCGAAGCAGATGATCGGGCAAGCGCAGTTAAAGCTGCTGGTCGTGGTCAAATTTCAGATGCTGTTGCTGCAATTGCTACACGTGCAGGCGAAATCGCTTCTGGTCGAACCCCAGATGCTGCGGTCGTCAAACAAGCAGTTGTGTCAGCAATGGAAAGTGCAGGAGCACGATGAACATTTTCACGTCGATCTTTATCGCCTCAGAAGCAGCGGGACCCCCGGAGACTCACAGTTGGATCTGGCCAGAGCGCGCAGAAATTGTCTACGGATGCACTGCATCAATCCTTATTTTTGTTGCGCTCATCAAGTTTGGTGGGCCAGTCATTAAAAAAGGTCTGTCAGCGCGCACAGAAAAGATTCAAAAAGATCTTGACTCTGGCAAAAATGACAAAGCGTCTGCTCAGGCAGAAGCAACATCGATTCGAGCAGCACTCGGGGACATTGCTGCAGAGCGCACGCGTATTTTGGCCGAGGCTGATGCTCAGGCAACAGCACTGCTGACAGAAGGACGGGCTCGTATCACTGCTGAAATGGCCGGTCTAGAACAAAAAGCCGAAGCAGATATCGCTGCTGCGGCTGCTCGCAGTGGCGATGAGTTGCGAGCCGAGATTGCCCAACTTGCTGGCGTTGCAACCGAGCGAGTGGTGTCTTCTTCGCTTGACGCGAGCACACAGCAGGCACTGATTGAAAATTTCATTAGCAATGTAGGAGCAGCACGATGAGCGACGCACGCATCGACGGGTACGCCCGAGCAATGTATGAAATTGCACAAGCAGAAGGCGTCGTGAACGAAGTCGAAAAAGAGCTCTACACGCTGGCGCGCGCAATTGAGTCAAACGAGCAATTGCGCAATGCCCTCACAGATGAGTCTCTTCCTGTTGAGCGTCGTCAGACAGTTGTCGAGCAGTTGCTGGGTGGCAAAGCATCAACTGTCACCACTCAATTGGTGTCGTTCATCGTGGGGTCTGGTCGCGGACGTGAACTTCCGGCAATCGCCGACAAATTGTCAAAGCGCGCTAGTTCTGAGTCACATCGTGAAGTCGCAGAAGTACGCAGTTCCGTAGCGCTTACTCCTGAGCAGCAACAACGTTTGTCCGATGCGCTCACCAAGGCGACTGGCAAGCAAGTAAATCTTAAAATTATTATCGACCCACTGGTGTTAGGTGGTCTTGTTGCCACTGTTGGAGACACCGTGATTGATGGAACCGTTCGCACCCGACTCGACCAGCTGAAGAGCCGGTTGTAGAAGATCCAGAAGAAAGAAGTACGAGGAAAAAATGGCAGAGCTCACACTTTCCGCACAAGAGATTGCATCAGCAATTTCCAAGAGCCTAGAGGGCTATAAACCATCTCTTGAGGCACGAACCGTTGGTCGCGTGTCTGAAGTCGGTGACGGTATCGCACGCGTGACGGGTTTGCCCGACTGCGCGGTCAACGAATTGCTTGAATTCGAAGACGGAACCATTGGACTGGCGCTGAACCTAGACGAAACAAAAATTGGTGCTGTTGTTCTTGGTGATGCCGATCACATCGAAGAAGGTCAGACCGTCAAGGCGACTGGTCGTATTTTGTCAGTGCCCGTTGGTGATGCACTCCTTGGGCGTGTCGTGAACTCACTCGGCGTTCCAATTGATGGCAATGGTGACCTTGTCGGTGCAATCATGCGCCGTGTTGAGGTTCAGGCTCCCGGAATCATGGGTCGCAAACCGGTGCACGAGCCATTGCAGACCGGTATCAAATCAATCGACGCAATGACACCAATTGGTCGCGGACAACGCGAACTCATCATTGGCGACCGCAAAACAGGCAAGACTACAATTGCAATTGACACCATCATTAACCAACGTGGTTTGGGAGTGAAGTGCATCTACGTGGCAATCGGGCAAAAAGGCTCAACAGTTGCACAGACCGTAGAGACATTGCGTCAACTTGGTGCAATGGAATACACCGTTGTTGTTGCGGCACCTGCAAGTGATCCTGCACCGTTTAAATATCTTGCCCCATACACGGGTTGTGCGATGGGTCAGCACTGGATGGAGAACGGCGAGCATGCGCTTGTGGTGTATGACGACTTGTCAAAGCAGGCCGAGGCATATCGCCAGATGGCATTGTTGCTGCGCCGACCACCAGGCCGTGAGGCGTATCCCGGTGACGTGTTTTACCTACACAGTCGTTTGCTCGAACGCGCTGCCAAACTGAGCGACGCCAATGGCGCCGGATCACTCACCGCATTGCCAGTTATCGAAACAAAAGCTGGAGACGTATCGGCGTATATTCCGACCAACGTGATTTCCATCACTGATGGCCAGGTGTATCTGCAAGACAACTTGTTTAAGTCAGGCGTTCGTCCTGCTGTCGACGTGGGTATCTCGGTATCGCGCGTGGGTGGTGCTGCTCAGACAAAAGCAATGAAG
This sequence comes from Actinomycetes bacterium, assembly GCA_014190235.1. Classification (GTDB taxonomy): domain Bacteria; phylum Actinomycetota; class Acidimicrobiia; order Acidimicrobiales; family Ilumatobacteraceae; genus UBA2093. The sequence continues at coordinate 27,615 of BJGC01000021.1, forward strand.
AGCGTTTCCGGAACACTCAAACTAGATCTTGCCCAGTTCCGTGAACTCGAAGCGTTCGCAACATTTGGTTCAGAGCTTGACGCCGTGTCTAAGGCACAACTTGAGCGTGGTTATCGTTTGGTTGAATTGCTCAAGCAGCCACTCAACAGCCCGATGCCAGTCGAAGAACAAGTCGTCTCAATCTTTGCTGGTACAAAGGGCTATCTTGACGACTTGCCAGTGTCAGATGTTCGACGTTTCGAAAATGAATTGCTCGAGCATGTGCGCTCGCGCCATAGTGCCATGTTGGCAATCTTGCGCAGCGACTCAAAGGCCGATGTTCCGTCAGACATGGCAGACATAGTCAAAGCATTCAAGGCACAGTTCCGTACGTCTGTATCAAAAGCCGGAACACCATCTGGTGATGTGGCGGCTGAAGCAGTAGGCGACGCTAATAGCGATAAGACGCTTGCAACGGAGTGATGTAAATGGCTGGTGGGCAAGAACGAATTCTGCGTGGGCGTATCCGCTCAGTGCAGGCGACGAAGAAGATCACTCGCGCAATGGAGTTGATCGCTGCTTCTCGCATCGTTAAGGCACAACAACGTGTTGTGGCAGCCGTTCCCTACAGCAATCTCATCACCGAAGTTGTTCGCGACCTTTCAGCAGGTGGCGCCGGCAGCAACAAGCCATTTTTAGCTGGTCGGCCAGAAGTCAAGACAGTCTGTTACATCGCTGTTGCCGCTGACCGAGGTTTATGTGGCGGATACAACACTGGTGTGTTGCGAGCAACAGAAAGCCAAATAAAACTTGATGCCGCCGCCGGGCGCAGTCATCTTGTTGTGCCAATCGGGCGCAAAGCAGAGGGGTATTTTAAGTTTCGCGGCTACAAAATGTCCAAAGCATTTAACGGTTTCACCGATAATCCTCCGTATGTGATTGCCAAGGAGATTGGTGAATACGTCGTTGATCTCTTTACATCTGGCCAGGTCGACAGAGTCGAACTTGTGTACACCCGATTTGTGAGTTCTGGAACCCAAGAAGTTGTGCAACGACCACTCGTGCCTCTAGGAGGCGACGTCGCTGAGGGTGGCGATGCCAAGAACACAGCAGGCGCAAACTATGAATTTGAACCAGACCCCGATCTCATTCTTGACACATTGTTGCCCCGATACGTCGAGGCTCGTGTGTATGCAGCATTACTCAATGCAGCAGCAAGTGAACACGCGTTTCGTCAGCGTGCCATGAAATCAGCAACTGACAACGCTGAAGAAATCATCAATAATCTTTCGCGCATTATGAACCGTGCCCGCCAAGACGCAATCACGACCGAGATCATGGAGATCGTCGGTGGTGCAGAAGCGTTGTCGTCGGACAAGAACTAAAGAGGAGAATAAAATGACAATGACAGAAACCACCACACAAGACGGACGAGTAGTCGCAATTGCCGGACCGGTAATCGACGTGGAGTTCCCTCGTGGATCACTGCCCGAGCTAAATAACGCCCTCGAGTTCGAAGTCATAATTGAAGGCGTCAAGAACGTGATCTTGGCTGAGGTTGCACAGCAACTGGGCAACAGTCGCGTGCGCGCAGTATGCATGAAGCCAACCGATGGTCTCACTCGTGGCACTCCAGTGCGCAACACGGGTCGTGGCATCAGCGTGCCAGTGGGCAACAAAACACTTGGTCACGTCTGGAACGTATGGGGTGATGTGCTTGATGCTGATCCTAAAGATTTCCAAGACATGGAACGCTGGGAAATCCACCGTCCAGCACCAGCATTTGACACTCTCGAGCCATCAAAGCGAATGTTCGAAACAGGTATCAAGGTCATCGACTTGCTCACGCCATATTTGGCGGGTGGAAAAATTGGTTTGTTCGGTGGAGCAGGTGTCGGAAAAACCGTTTTGATCACCGAGATGATTAACCGTGTTGCATCAAAGCACGGTGGTGTGTCGGTGTTTGCTGGCGTGGGGGAACGCACGCGAGAAGGAACTGACTTGATGCTTGAAATGGCAGAGTCCGGAGTGTTTGAAAAGGCCGCTTTGGTCTTTGGACAAATGGACGAACCACCAGGCGTGCGTTTGCGCGTTGCTTTGTCGGCGCTCACAATGGCTGAGTATTTCCGCGATGTTCAAAACCAAGACGTGTTGTTGTTCGTTGACAACATTTTCCGCTTTGTTCAGGCTGGCTCTGAAGTATCCACACTGCTCGGTCGTATGCCATCAGCAGTTGGTTACCAGCCAACATTGGCAGACGAGATGGGACAATTGCAGGAACGAATCACGTCAACACGTGGTCGATCGATTACATCTCTGCAAGCCGTCTACGTTCCTGCAGACGATTACACCGACCCAGCGCCGTTCACGACCTTTACTTTCTTGGACGCAACAACTGAGTTGTCTCGCCAAATTGCTTCGCTGGGTATTTATCCAGCCGTGGACCCATTGGCTTCAACGTCAAGCATTTTGACACCAGAGACAGTGGGCGATCGTCACTACGCAGTTGCTCGTCGAGTACAAGAAATTCTGCAGCGATACAAAGAACTCCAAGACATCATTGCCATTCTTGGTCTTGATGAACTCAGCGAAGAAGACCGTCAAACTGTGTCGCGTGCCCGTAAGGTGCAACGCTTCCTCAGCCAGCCGTTCTATGTTGCTGAAGTATTCACCGGAGTCTCTGGTGAATATGTTCCAGTTGCAGAAACAGTCGAGTCATTTGAGTCACTCATCAACGGAGACCTAGATGATGTCCCTGAGCAAGCATTCTTGAACGTCGGCAGCGTCGAGCAAGTTCTTGCCAAAGCTAAGTCATTGCAGGAGAATGCCTAATGGCCGAAGGCTCTAGCGCCTTGCGAGTAGACGTTGTCTCACCAGAACGCATTCTCTTTAGCGGAGACGCCCGACAGGTAATTACGCGCACGCTCCAAGGTGGAGAAATCGCATTTCTTCCTGGGCACGCTGCATTTTTGGGAGCACTCACAGAAAACCACACTCGTATCTACTTAACGGACGGAACAATTCAAGACATTGCAGTTCATCTAGGTTTTGTCGAGGTCGGTCCTGATCATGTTTCGATCTTGAGCGACTCTGCTGAGTTGGCACAAGATATTAATGTCAAGCGCGCTCAAGACGCAATGGCCAGAGCGCAAGAACAACTTCGTACAGAAGTTACTCCCGAAGCCGAATCTGCACTTCGCCGTGCCACTGCTCGTTTGGCTGCATCTGGCAATACAAGTACTGCTTCAAGTCACTAAATGTCGACATATCCGTTCGGGCGCGCGCTTGTAACGGGAGCATCAGCAGGTATTGGCGAGTCTTTCGCTCGTCTGTTGGCAAAGGCAGGAGTTCCGGTTGTTGTAGTTGCAAGACGACATGATCGACTCACTGCGCTGGCGAGTGAATTCGCAAATATCGAAGTACTGCAGGCTGACTTGCAAACCCAAGACGGAATAGATGCAGTAATAAGTCGCCTCAATGACACGAATAACCCCATCGATCTCTTGGTCAATAATGCCGGATTTGGAACATCAGGAGTGTTTGATCTAATTGATCCAGAGCGAACAACCCAAGAGATTGCGCTTAATGTCAACGCGTTGGTTCGACTTACCCATGCCGCGATCAATGCATTTTTGCCGCGCCAACATGGGTATGTGCTCAATGTCTCTAGCGTGGGGGCTTTTCAGGCTGGTCCCACGTTGGCGGTGTATGCAGCAACAAAAGCATTTGTTACGTCGTTTACCGAAGCGGTGCACGAAGAGAATCGCAAACGGGGTGTACATGTCACAGCGCTTCATCCTGGTTTTGTGCCAACCGAGTTTCAAGCAGTTTCATCGGCAAAAGATACAACATCTGATATTCCCAAGTTCATGTGGCTGAAACCCGAACGAGTGGCGCACGCTGGACTCGTCGCAGTTGCGCGCAACAAAGCAATTTCAGTTCCATCAGTTCTGTATAAAACCCTTGTGATCATCACTAAGATTTTTCCGCGCGGAGCAATGCGTCGTATTGCAGGCAGCATTATTGCTGACTGATCAAAGGCGCTAGGTTTTGAATCATGTTGTTGGCAGAGTTCGAAGTCTGGCATTCGCGCCCAATCGCCCCCACGCGGCGCTTGGCGCTAGGGCACATGTATCTTCCGGTCGACCCGGCACCAGGGTTTGGCGGCTTATTGCTTGCAGCCGTCGTGGCGATGCACATTCCCGATGTAGACGACGACATGGTGCCTGATGTGCACAGATTGCTCAATGAAGTAGAAAGAGGATCGCGAGTTGTGCAACCACGTTTGCGCCACCGTTTTCAAGCCGATCGACATGGATTAGCGGTTAGCACACATCGAATGACTAGCGAAGCAGAACAAGTCGCTTTTGAGTTCGGTGTCGTTGGTGTGCCCCTACAACAAGTGCTTGGAGCGATCTATTCGATAGAGCGATTTGACAACGAGACACGAGTATCGCTCGTTCCACTTTTGCGTCGAGCCATGACATGGCGTGGTCCGATTGGGGCTGCGTTTATCTCGTATCTCATGGGATCGCGCGCATCATCGCTGCAGGCAATCACCAATCCGCGAGCATGGGCATTAGATGTCTTGAAGTTTCCAAGCGGCACGCTCGAGTATTCAAAAAAAGATGTCATGTCACGCTATCGAGAATGCATGCGCCAGGTTCATCCTGACAATGGTGGCGATGAGCTAGCAGCGAGTCATGCGATTGTCGACATTGGCCAGGCTCGGCAGGTCTTAATCGACGCATTGAAAAGCCACTAATGCAACCGAGCGGTTTCGTCTTTTTCCCCGGTGCAGGGTCGAATGCTGATCACTCTGTTCTCGTTGCTCTTGAAAAATCTCTTGCACCAACTCCGGTCGCTAGACGTGATTTTCCGTATCGACGTCTGGGTCGATCGTTTCCGGACAAGACGCCGATTCTGGTGAAATGCGTGCGTGACGAAGTGCGAGCATTTGCAGAACAGATCGGAGTGCAAACATCGTCGCTTGTGATTGGTGGTCGTTCGATGGGTGGACGAATGTGCTCAATGGCTGCTGCCGACGAAGAAGATCCCCTGTTAGTACAAGGCTTAGTGCTGATCTCGTATCCGCTGTATGCACCTGCCAAACCTGAGGCACCGCGAACTGAACATCTGCATCGTCTCAACATGCCGATTCTCTGCGTCAGTGGCACCAAGGATAATTTCGGAAAACCCGCAGAGATGGAAAAAGCCATGGGGCAAACTCGTTCAGTAGTTACTTTTTCTTTTATACAAAATGGTCGACACGATCTAAAAGGCGCAGATGACGAAGTCGTCAACGCTGTGCAGAAATGGGCGCTCTCTTAGATAGGATAATGAGATTCGTCGAAATCCGTTGCTCGCTATTTTTACGACAGTCTTTATTGATCTGCTCGGCTTTGGAATCTTGATTCCTGTCTTTCCACTCCTTATCAGCGCCGGTTCTCCATTTCGCGTCACGCCTGAGTCATGGTCATTTACGCAAGGGCTCATCATGTTGGGCTGGCTTCAAGCCGTGTATCCGTTTTGCACGTTCATTGCGTCGCCGATCCTGGGTCAACTTTCTGATCGACACGGCAGACGACCAGTTCTTGCGCTTTCTATCTTTGGAACCTCCATCGGATATGCGCTATTTGCAATCGGCATTAGTACCGCAAATATCCCGTTGTTGTTTGCCGCTCGCGCACTTGACGGATTCACAGGTGGAAACTTGGCAGTTGCCAACGCCGCCATTGGCGACATCAGTACTAATGAGAATCGTGCCAGAAACTTTGGCTTTCTTGGCGCTGCCTTTGGTCTCGGCTTTATCGTTGGCCCATATCTGGGTGGAAAACTCAGTTCGCCTCATGTGAGTTTTTATGGATTGTTTGATACGCCGGATTGGTTTGGTGCCACCACGCCATTTTGGTTTGCAGCAATTGTTGCCTTGCTGAACTGCGGGGCAGTGCTGACTACATTCCCAGAGACTCTCAAGCAAAAATTCCATGCCGGCAAAATAAGTGCAACACAATCAATCTCCAACGTGATCAGTGGTTTTCGCTCAGAACGACTTCGGGTTGTTTTGCTCGCAGGCTTTTTATTCAATGCAGGGTTCACGTTCTTCACCACCTTCTTCGGTGTATACCTTCGCAATCGGTTTAGTTTCAGCCCCTCAAAGACCGGTGATTATTTTGCAATAGTTGGTCTCTTCATTGCTTTCACGCAGGCAGTCGTTGTCGGACGGGTGTCAAAGAAACTCCCTGACTTCAAGGTGCTGAGATTTAGTCTCTTTGGTAACGCAACAATGATGCTGCTCTATTTCGCAGTACCGTCGACATTCTCATTTGGTCTGTATCTTGCCATTCCATTTTTTACCCTGTTCAATGGCCTCACGATGGCCAATATGACGAGTCTTGTCAGCCGTTCTGCAGAACCCGGCCAACAAGGCCAAGCGATGGGCATTTATTCCAGCGTGCAAAGTTTGGCGTCTGTTCCTGCATCAATTTTGGTTGGATACATCACCACGAGCGTGACATCAAGTCAGCCACTCATTGTCGCGTCAGTATGTATCGCACTCGGCGGAGCAAGTTTCTTGTTCTTGTTCCGTCCTAAATATGTATAACAGTTTTACTCAGATCGGACCATGTGAAGTGAATGTGTCATTTCGTGGCCGTACGACAACCGTGTATGTATCTGCAATTGCAACTGTGCGATGCTCAACTTGAGCTTCAAGGCGTTCAGGATCTTGTACGACTGCCATGAATGCGCGCATTGATGGATAGGCGATGAAACGTACTTCGTCCCACTCGCGCCCATCGCCCATAATGGTTCCTTCGACATTGAAAATTGCCGCCGCACCGCCGCCGTGCTTCTGCGCAACGGTGAATGCCTTTGACTGATACTCTTCCATGCCTCCCCGACGTCCACCCTCGGTGAATTTCAAAAGATGAACCACCATGATGGGACCATCCTCATCGGTGGGCGCATGCTCAAGACTGTCCCATGTGCTGCTTTTTACCCGAAAGGAATCATCTAGATCTGCTGGCTGACAGCCGATCACAAATGTGAACTCCATCCCAGCTTCTTTATGTTCGTGCTTATCCTGAAAATCTTTACGATTCTGCATTCCAAGAAATGCTTGACGCGTTGGATATTTGACAACGCCAATTCGATCCCACTTGATGTCCTTTCCGGCAAGTTGCAGTTCAACATCACCGATAAAAGCGAGTTCCGCCCCGATGTCATGCAGGATTTCTAGTGGTGAATACAAATCATCTGCTTCTCTACCGGAGATACCCCGTGAGCCGTCGGCATACGTCGCGTGCTCTTTGTATTTCATAAAGTTCACCATCCAGACAGGACCATCTTGTTCCGGAGGCGTGCTGAACATCTGCATTCCATATTCACGATTCATTTTTCCGTATCCGGGTTTATTTTGTGTCATAGCATTGTTCCTTTTTGACTAGAGAGAAAGAATGTGTCCAGCTTCTGGGCGTACGCGCCCATTGACGAGTTGATCATAAATATCTACGAGTGCTTCGGTGCCATGTGAATGTTTAATAGTGAGCCATCGAGTTGAATCATCAAGAAACAGCGAGAGTGCGGTGTTGATGCGTTCGTTAAACACATCGCGCCCCCATTCTTTGCCACGCTTTGCCATTTGGCTTGGAGCAAAGAAAAATTCAGGCCGTGGCCCAGGTAATCCCTTTGTAGAACCAGTCTGATCCCAATGAGTGCCGCCAATGCGACACGAGTATTTTAATGCATCAGCAAAGTGATGATGAATGCGTGAGTTCACACTGGCATTGCCCGCCATGTCAACTGACACGGTTGGCACCGTGGCATCAAGAGTGTCGATATCGTCGTATGTGATGATCTGGTGATATAGGTCGAGGCCATTGGTGAAATCAACATTGCCTGCAGACGTCAGCGCCACAACTTTGACTTGTGAGTTCAGGTGCAAGCAGTGGGCGAGGGCGATGGATGTTTTGCTCGAGGCGCTCGTGACAAGAACCTGTTTGGCGCCAAAGAAATCTGACTCGCGCAAGAAGTCTTCTGCCAAGAACGACGTAACGAATAAACCACGCAATACTAAAGTTGCATTGTCATTGGCACTTTGGGTATCAGAAACTTTGTCAAACCCGCGATACGCCATTGCATGCGCATCGCGATGAGCCGCAACGTCAACAAAGCCTGAACTCGTAGTCTCAGCATGGACCACGTGATGGTCGCCTGCGGGGTAAAAACCAAAATATCGGTCGCCTTTTTTGATACCGTCAACGTCAGAAGCGACAACCACCCCAAAGCCCATTGTTGGCAAACGGCCCCATCCATCTTGGGTTGCTGGAAAGAACCCCCAGTAGTCAAGAGCATCTCCGGACATCGCATAACTGATGTTGTTGGAGGTGAGCGCAAAGCGCTCAAGAGCCAGAACAACGCAGCCAGTGGGCGCATCAATTGGCATTGTGGATTCAACGATTCGGTGATTTCGAAGGTTGGATCGGTCGATTTCTAGGTGCATGGCTTCCCCTTGTAGACCCCGAACTTAGGGCGTTTCGCGGTATTTTCGGTAGTCAGGGAGCCCTGGAGATAGTGCCTATTTTTGCTCTATAACCAATCCACTTTTTAGCACTTAAGACACGTTTTGGGGGCCAGCGTCATCTAAGTTATGGGTGTTGGCCACATTCATTGGGGATTTTGGCACTAAACAAAAGGAGATACGAGAAGTGGATATGAAAACCGTTCTACAGGATAAAGACTTAAATCAACTTGTATACAACGCGCTCTCATTTGGCACGGCAGTCATGCTGGGTGCGTTTGTATATTTCTTGACGCAAATGAATAGCGTTGCAAAGCAGTACCGGACAGGAGTCGCAGTGTCGGCCGTTGTTGTTGGTATCGCTGGATACCACTACTACCGCATTTGGCAGGGTTGGTCGATTGGCGAAATGAACGAGGGTTATCGTTACGCCGACTGGCTCATCACGGTGCCACTACTAGTCATTGAGTTGTTGATTGTCCTTGGCGTTACTGCTGACCGTCGAAAAGCATTGCTCAAAACTCTTGTTCCAGCAACAGTGTTGATGATTGGTCTTGGCTATCCAGGAGAAGTTGCAACAAGTGACGGCACAAAGTGGACGTTTTGGATTCTCGCGATGATTCCTTTTGCGTACATCTTGTTCACCATGTTCGGAGAACTCAAGGCTGCTGGCTCACGTGAGACCGGTGAAATAGCGTCCTCAATCGGTAATGCGGCAAAAATTCTGCTTGTGACATGGTTGGTCTACCCGATCGGATACTTGTTCCCAGTGATTTTCCCAGCAGGACACCAAGGTGCTGAGGCAGGACGTCAACTCGCATACACAGTTGCCGACATTACTGCGAAAGCTCTGTACGGAATCATGATTCTGAACATTGCAAAAGCAAGGTCAGGCGATACACGCTAG
>BJGC01000022.1 GCA_014190235.1 Actinomycetes bacterium
GTAAGGATTTTATTGGAGCAATCACAGGCAAACCGCCACGCCAGCGTTTGTCCGGGACATTGGCTGCTATTGCGCACTCACTTACGATTACTCGCTCGGGTATTTATCGTGTACACGACATTGGCGAGGTACGAGATTTCTTAGATGTTTGGGATGTCTTGAATAGTTATTCCCAGATTGATGCCGATGCGCTTCTTGACCGATCGTTGTGGCGATCGTAATCACTGATTGCGAAAGCGTTTCATGCAGATAGTCCGTGTAGCCATGCCTGCACATTGTCACCAAGTTTGGCAACGTCGTATCCGCCCTCCTGCAACACAATCGTGGGAAGTCCCAATTGGGCTATTGCTGATCCACAGCGCCTGAATCCGTCGGTTGTGACCGATAAGTCACAGATAGGGTCAGTAATGAAAGTGTCTAGACCTAAAGACACGATGATTGTTTGTGCACCATGCTTGATGATTTTTTCAAGCGCTGGTTCAAGAGCCAATAAATACGCGTCGTCATCCGTGCGAGCAGGAAGCGGCACGTTGAAATTGCAGCGGGCACCCTTACCGGTTCCGGTTTCATCGGCGTGTCCCAAATAATACGGATACGCACGGTTGGGATCACCATGAAGTGAGACATACAGAACATCTTCGCGGTCATAGAAGATTTCCTGTGTTCCGTTGCCATGATGATAGTCAACATCAAGGACGGCAACTTTTGTTCCGGTTGTTGTTGCAATGTGATGAGCAGCAATTGCAGCGTTGTTAAAGAAACAATATCCACCGTATAAAGAAGAGGTGGCGTGATGACCTGGTGGCCGACACAAACCGTATGAGTATTTGTCGCCTGACAGCACTAGTTGAGTAGCAGTCAGTGCAGTATCAACAGCTCCGCGAGCCGCTTCATAGGTGCCACTTGTGAGAGGTGTGGTTGTTTCAAAGCACCACCAGCCCAGTTTACCTGTCACGGAATCGGGTTCTTGCCCCTGTGACATACCGCGACGCTGTGCAGGACGATAAAACATGTCCGGAACAACTTCGGGCGCAGCCCCAACATCGCGTTGATAGTCAGACCATGCTGTTGTCAAAAATCGGAGCAAGCCAGGATCATGAACCGCGTTAATAGGTGCGGTTCCCCATTGCGTTGGGGAAATGAAATCAAAAGCAGTATCTGCGCTGAGAACTTCACGAATTTTTTCGGCTCGTGAGATGTTTTCAAATGGTGAATGCGTTGTGGACTTTTCGATCTCCACACTTGGATTATGTAGTAAGTGTGCTGGTGTATAGACGACCTTCATGCCACTCCCTTAATGCGTGATGTGCTTATTCAAAAGAGGGACGAGCGCGTAGCGATCGTTTGAGTTCAGCCATGCCGCTGGTGGCGGCAAGTACTTCGACTGCATCCCAGAGCTTGAGTGCTTCTTGTCCGCGTGGAATTGTGCTGATGACTGGACCAAAGAAACTGGCTTCTTGTGTAGACCCTGGATGAAACGTCAGAATTGGAGTACCGACATCTTTTCCGGTTCGCTCGAGGCCAAGCATTGTTTCTGCACGAATGAGTTCGTCATACGAAGAGTCGTGCACAGCGTCAGCCCATTGTGTTGGCAAATGCGCATCAGCAAGCAAGGTGGTCATTGCTGCGTGTGGGTCAGCGACAAAAGCATCTTTCTCATTGCGATTGTGAAACGACATTCCGAGCGCTGTGTACACCTTGCCCACGGCTTCGTTTCCGTCAGCGTTTCGTGCCGCAGCAGCGACACGCAGTCCCATTGTGCCTGCCATGTGGACTGCTGGATACCCTTCGGGAAAAGTTGAGTAGTCCCGATCTTCGTTGAGCACTTTGAGTGCAATAAATCGCCAGATCACGTCGTATGAACGTAAGTTTTGAACCTCAGTCACCCACCGAGATGTGATCCATGCCCAAGGGCACACTGGATCGAAGAAAAAATCTAAATCAGCCATTGCGGTTATACCCGATCTATTTGCCGTTCTTCGAACGTTTCGATGATGTCACCTTGTTTGAGGTCTTGGAAGTCCGAGAGTCCGATTCCGCACTCAAAACCCTCACGCACCTCACGAGCATCGTCTTTGAAACGACGCAAGGTATTGATTGAGCCCTTCCAGATAATTGTTCCTTCGCGCAAGAAACGTACTTTAGATCCGCGCGTGATTGTGCCGCTTTGCACCAGACAACCAGCAATTGATCCGGCCTTAGGAACTCGGAATATTTCACGTACTTCTGCTTCGCCGGTGACAACTTCTTCGTATTCTGGGGCAAGCAGACCAAGCATGGCACGTTCGATGTCTTCGAGCAATTTATAAATGACTTCATAGCTACGAATCTCAACATGTTCGGACTCTGCGATGTCGCGAGCCTTTTTGTCTGGTCGCACGTTGAAGCCGATCAGTGTTGCGTTTGTTGCAGCCGCAAGCGTGATGTCGTTTTCGGTGACTCCGCCAACTCCGCGATGAACGAAAGCAAGTTTGACTTCGTCACGTTCAAGTTTGCGCAGACTCTCAGTAAGCGCTTCGAGGGATCCCTGCACGTCAGCCTTTAGGACAAGGTTGAGAGTGGCGACTTCTCCGGCTTGAATTTGGCTGAAAATATCTTCGAGTTTGACGCCATGATTAACTCGAGCGTCGCCACGTTGGTTAAGAACGCGATATCGATGCTCGCGCGCCTCAGCGACCATGCGAGCAGTTTTTTCATCTGGCGAACAACGAAACTCATCACCTGCGCGTGGCACTGCCGAGAGTCCCAAAACCTGCACGGGCGTCGAAGGACCAGCTTGCTTGATTTGTTCTCCGCGATCATTGATGATGGCACGCACTTTGCCCCACGCTGCTCCGGCCACCATCGGGTCGCCGACTTTGAGGGTTCCTTTGTCAACTAAAATGGTTGCAACAGGTCCGCGTCCCGTATCAAGATTTGCTTCAAGAACGATTCCCTTGGCGCGACCAGTTGGGTTTGCAGTGAGTTCTTCAATTTCTGCAACAACATGAAGTTGTTCGAGGAGTTCATCAATTCCAAGATTTTGCTGCGCCGACATCTGCACCACAATGGTGTCTCCGCCCCATGCTTCTGGTTGTAAACCTTGCTCTGCCAACTGCGTGAGAACACGCTCGGCATTGGCGTTGTCTTTGTCAATCTTGTTAACGGCAACAACGATGGGGACATCGGCCGCTCTGGCGTGGCTGATGGCCTCAATTGTCTGAGGCATGATGCCGTCGTCAGCAGCGACAACTAAAACAACAATGTCGGTGACTTGTGCGCCACGAGCGCGCATTTTGGTGAACGCCGCGTGACCGGGTGTGTCGATAAAGGTAATGAGATGACCATCTCGTTCGACTTGGTATGCGCCGATGTGTTGTGTGATTCCGCCCGCTTCTCCGGCGACAACGTTGGCAGAACGAACTCTGTCAAGAAGTGTTGTCTTGCCGTGGTCGACGTGGCCCATCACAGTGATGACGGGTGGACGCGATTGTTGTGCGTCTTCGTCGTCGTCATCGCTGTCGTCAAAGAGCGCCTGTAGCTCCATTTCTTCTTGTTGACCTGGATCAACGAGCAAAATTTCAGCACCGACCTCAAGAGCGAACAGTTCCATTTGATCGTCAGACAACGTCATGGTTGCTGTCACCATTTCGCCGTGTTCAAGCAAGAATCGAACAACGTCGGCTGCAGCGCGATTGAGTTTTGGTGCAAACTCATGTGCAGATTCGCCACGTTCAATCAGGATGGTTCCTTGCGGAACAGGTGCATTGCTCGCCGTGTATGACGTGGCCGAAGGCTGAAGATCTTCAAACTCGGCGCGACGACGCGCACGAGATTTTTTGCGTGGGGCGCGACGTTGTCCACTTGGACGCGGACCACTACTGCCAGGACCACCAGGTCCACGCCCGGGTCCGCCGGGTCCAGCACCTGCACCTGCACCTGCACCGCCAGGTCCGCGACCTGGTCCGCCAGGACGAGCGCCACCGGGGCCACCAGGACCACCAGGTCCGCGACTAGGTCCACCGGGACGAGCACCACCAGGACCACTAGGACCACCGGGACGAGCGCCACCGGGACCAGGACGAAGACCGGGACCGGGACGAGCGCCACCAGGACCGGGACGAAGACCGGGACGAGCGGGACTTGGACTACTAGAACCAGGAGGTGGCGGAATAGGGCGACCTCCAGGTGGTGGCGGAATTTGGCGTCCGCTTGGGCCCACCGCTGGGCGTTGTGGCGGCGATCCGGGGGGTGGAGTTCTTGTCACAGGAGGTGCGGTACGACCAACAGGTGCTGTTGGCGCAGACGATGTTGGTCGCGTCACGCTTCCGGGAACTGGGCGACCACTTGAGATCACTCGACTCTCTTGAGTTGATGCAGCGATTGGTGTTGCTGCTTTTTCTTGAGCGACTGGCTCGGCGACTTTTGGGGCAGGAGTGACGACAGCAGTATCAGCAACACGCACGTCATCGTTGGGAGCAGTTTCAACACTAGGTACCGCGGGTGAGACCTCGACAACTGGCGCAACTTTAGGTTTGGCGACTTTTTTGGCAACTGCTTTTTTGGCAACTGCTTTTTTTACAGGAGCATCGGGGTCAACAACTTTTTTGGCGGCTGCTTTTTTGGCAACTGCTTTTTTTACAGGAGCATCGGGGTCAACAACTTTTTTGGCGGCTGCTTTTTTGGCAGCCGGTGGTTCGTCTGGCTGCTTATCACGGATGAGTCCATCTTTTTCGGCGCGACGACGAACACGGTCTGCTTGGGCTTCTTCAATTGAAGAGGATTGACTCTTGACATCGATGCCCATCGCAATGCACAGGTCCACCGCTTCTTTGTTGGTGAGACCAAGTGATTCCGCAAGTTCATAAACACGTTTCTTTGCAGCCAAGGCTTAGGCCTCCAAATTTTCTGGAGTAACTTCTGCAACTTCTGCTGGCGCAGTCCCGGTCGACCACTCTTGCTCGCTCATCACTGAGCCATCGGAACTGTGGAACTCAAGTGCTCCGGTGTCGTCACGACGACGCCACTCACCTGCTTGGAATGTTTCGTCGTCTGCGGGTTCGATGATTCCAGCAGCCTCATTAGCCGCCTGAGTCTCACTCTTGATGTCAATGCGAACACCTGTGAGACGAGCAGCAAGGCGAGCATTTTGTCCCTCTTTGCCAATCGCTAATGACAACTGGAAATCCGGAACAATGACGTCTGCCTGAGTGTTGTCATCAGAAAGACGAACCTCAGTTACTTTTGCTGGAGACAAAGCGCGGGCAACGAACTCAAACAGGTCTTCGCTGTACGGCACGATGTCGATTTTTTCTCCGTGAAGTTCTGTTACCACCATGCGCACGCGCCCACCACGAGCGCCAACGCAAGCGCCTACTGGATCGACGTTGTGATCATTTGAAGCCACTGCAATTTTTGTGCGATGTCCTGGCTCACGAGCACATGCTTTGATCTCGACAACACCATCGGCAATTTCGGGAACTTCGAGTTCGAAGAGTCGTTTTACAAGGCCAGGATGGGTTCTGCTGACCACAATCTGTGGACCTTTTGCTGTTTTTCGAACTTCGACGATGTATGCCTTGACGCGAGCGTTTGGCTCTGGTCGCTCATACGGCACTTGTTCGGCTTGAGGCAGAAGGGCTTCCACTTTGCCCAGATCCAGCAATGCATACCGACCCTCGGACTGTTGAATGATGCCAGTGACGATGTCGCCCTCGCGGTTTGCATACTCCTCAAATTTGCGATCGCGTTCTACTTCGCGAATACGCTGACTCATGACCTGACGGAAAGTCACCGCCGCAATACGGCCAAGTTCGTTCTTGTTTGGTGTGTCGTCACGCTCATTGACCCAGTTTCCGTCATCGTCAATGTCGTAGGCAATGAACTTCATGTCAAGGTTCTCAGGATTGAGCTCAACGATGACTTCTTCTGCGGCATTTGGCCGCTTTTTGTATGCCGATGCAAGAGCCTCAACGAGCACTTGCAGGAGTGCATCGACTGAGATTCCGCGGTCGACCGCGAGTAAACGTACGGCTTCTGCCATGTCTAGATTGCTCATAGCGCACTGACCTCCACTTGTTGGATTGTTGATGTTTGAGATGAAGAGCCTGACTTACGCGCAGCACGGGCTTGGGGAGAATTTGGTTTTGGATTCGTGGCCCACACAAAAACTGTGCGTGCTTTTTCGACGAGATGCAACGGGATAACAATTTCTTGGATGTCGTTGGTCGGTTGGCCGTCAGCGGTTTCTTCGAGGCGAATCGTGAAGGAATCTTGAGTTGATGCAACGAGCACGCCCTGTGCTCGGCGACGACCGTCATGCAAGGCAACGAGGCGCACGTTGATGGTCTTGCCGATTTCGCGTTCAAAATGAGCAGGAGTACGCAGGATTCGCTCAAGGCCTGGGCTCGTGACTTCTAGGACATATTTTCCGGGGATGAAATCATCGTGGTCAAGTTCGCGACCCAACAGTCGAGTGACTAATGCAATTTGGTCTAGGTCAACGCCACCGTCATGGCCAGCGGGGGTGTCAATGCTGACTTTGAGGTTTCCGCCTGCGAATTCACAGTCATACAGTTCAAGAGAAAGGTCTGCCAAGATAGGTGCAAGGAGGGCAGAGATTTTGGTGATGATTCCGGTACTGGACATGTCAACACCACCTCTCCTGCCGCAACTGCGGCTATAAAAGAACAAAAGGCACGGGTTTGCACCCGTGCCTCCAGTTCACCGAACTTCAAAGGACGGGTCCAACTATACCTGCGCAAACTAAGGTTCGCCATAGGTACATTTCATCATGCTTCGACTTTCCCAACTCTTTGTCCGCACACTCCGCGACGATCCAGCCGACGCCGAAGTCCCTAGTCACCGCCTCTTGGTGCGGGCTGGCTACATCCGCAGGGTCGCCCCCGGGGGCTACAGCTGGCTACCGCTGGGCTGGATGGTCTTGCGCAATGTTGAGCGAATCGTGCGCCAAGAGATGGACGCAATGGGTGCTCAGGAGGTGCATTTTCCTGCCCTGTTACCGCGCGACATCTATGACCTCTCAAATCGTTGGAACGAATACGGCGACAATCTGTTTCGCCTCGTTGACCGCCGTGGAGCCGATTACTTGCTTGGACCAACACACGAAGAAATGTTCACACTCCTCGTCAAAGATTTATACAGCAGTTACAAAGACTTGCCAGTTTCGCTCTATCAAATTCAGACAAAATATCGAGACGAAGCACGTCCACGCGCAGGCATTTTGCGCGGACGAGAATTCCTTATGAAGGACTCGTACTCTTTCGATGTTGACGACGAGGGATTGCAATTGAGTTACGACACTCACCGAGCGACGTATCAACGTATTTTCAAACGGCTTGGTTTGCCGTATGTCATCGTCAAGGCAATGAGCGGTGCAATGGGTGGTTCGATGTCTGAAGAGTTTTTGGCACCGATAGATGTCGGTGAGGATACTTTTGTGCGCTGTACGTCGTGTGACTACGCGGCCAATACAGAAGCGGTTACAACTGCGTTATCGGTCGTGAACGACAGTGATATTTCTGCACCTCAGAATATTCCATCACCTGATTGTCCAACCATTGTCACGCTTGTCAATTTGCTCAACGCTCAGTACGCCCGCGCTGATCGACAATGGACAGCGGCAGACACTCTCAAAAATGTTGTCGTGATGTTGCGTCATCCAGACGGACATACTGAGCCTCTTGTTATTGGAGTCCCTGGGGATCGCGAAGTCGACATGAAACGCGTCGCCGCGCAAGTCTCCCCTGCAGAAGTCGATGTCTTTGATGAGGCTGCGTTCGCTCTTTATCCAGCGCTCGTGCGTGGCTATATCGGCCCAACGGTCCTGGGCCTGACAAGTGCATCGGGTATTCGTTACCTGCTCGATCCGCGAGTTGTGCTTGGCAGCGAATGGGTGACCGGCGCAAATGAACAAGACGTTCATGTTGCACATCTTGTGCATGGTCGTGATTTCACAGCCGACGGCACGATCGAAGCGGCAGAGATTCTTGCCGGTGATCCGTGCCCACTCTGCTCGTCACCACTCGAGATAGCGCGCGGAATCGAGATCGGCCATGTCTTTCAGTTGGGACGCAAATACGCCGAAATATTTGGACTCTCCGTACTTGATAAAAATGGAAAACCAGCCGTTGTCACGATGGGTTCGTACGGCATCGGAGTATCGCGTGCGGTGGCATCAATCGCCGAAGTATTTCATGATGATCTCGGTTTGCGCTGGCCCCGCGCTATCGCACCAGCCGATATTCATATCGTCATTACGGGCAAGGGCGATGACGGGACAACGCAATTTGCCACCGATCTTGCTCAACAACTTGAGGCTGATGGTCTCAAGGTTTTGCTTGATGATCGCGCCAGTGTTTCTCCTGGCGTAAAATTTAAAGATGCAGAATTACTCGGAATGCCGATTATCGTCATTGTTGGCAGAGGCCTTGCAGCCGGAACCATTGAGGTGCGCGACCGTTTGGCAAACACCACTACTGACGTTTCTTCCGACACGGTTGCTGCTCATATTGTGACCCTTGCTCGAAGCGACGGCTAGTACTCGTCATGCATCTCCTGCGCGGAGTCATCCAACATTACGACTGGGGAACAACGTCGTTTATTCCTGAACTCATTGGTGATACGCCAACAACAAAGCCCTGCGCCGAATTGTGGTTCGGCACTCACCCACTTGCACCAAGCGCAGTTTTCACTTCCCAAACTTGGTCGCCGCTCGCAGACCTCACAGGCGAACTCGATGTGTTAGTCAAGGTGTTGTCAGCCCAGACGCCTCTGTCGCTACAGGTGCATCCGTCTGCACAGCAAGCCCGAGCCGGATTTTTGCGTGAGACAGAGTTGCATACAGACCCTTTGCAGCGGTGCTATCAGGATCAAAACGAAAAGTCCGAGTTGTTGATTGCGCTCACACGGTTTGAAGCGCTCTGCGGATTCGCACCTGTCAAAAACTCCGTGGCCCTATTGAGATCTCTCGGCTGTGATATCGAAGCAGAGATTTTACAAAAGGACGGTATTGCTTCGTACTTATCGTGGGCGTATTCCTGTACGCAACCAGTCGTTATGACTAACGCCCCATCATGGCTAAATAATCTCGCACAAATGTATCCCAATGATCTAAGCCTCAGAGTTGCACCGCTACTCAATTACGTCGTGCTTGACGTCGGAGAAGCAATCGCCCTTGGCGCCGGAAATCTTCATGCATATCTCGGTGGATCAGGTATCGAAGTGATGACATCTTCAGACAACGTGGTGCGCGCTGGTTTCACTCGCAAACACGTCGCAGTTCAAGAACTTCTCAGCATTGTCGACACACAGGTTCTTGCTGATCCTGTGCAGATGCCCCAGCGAGTGGGTGCTGCACTGCAGTATCAGTCGCCAAGTAGTTCATTTGGAGTGCAAGTGCTTGAAATTGACGGAGTTGTCACCATTGATCCAGAACCTGTTCACCGTATTTTGCTCTGCGTAGACGGATCAACAGACGAACTGACGCGTGGTTCTGCTGGCGTGATTTTGCCTCGTGAGTCACTCAAACTGCATGGCAACGCACGCATATTTGTTTGTGCAGCGAGTCGCTAGAAGATTTATTGTCCAGCGACAGTTTTGCGAATTTCGACAATGCGATCATGGTCGTGATTAGCGTCATCGCCTTTATCGTCAATTGCTTTTGCCCGATCTCTGGCGGCTTCTCGCTCTGCCAATACGGTGTCTGCACGTGCAATCGCTGCGTCGGTGCCGTGTTCGTGAATGAACTCAGCCCACTCAACAAGCGATTCAACCATTTCTGATTCTGGAACTACAGCAACATTGCGACCCTTGACAAATAGGTGTCCCCGTTTGTTTCCGGCAGCAATACCTAGATCTGCTTCGCGTGCTTCGCCGGGTCCATTGACTACGCAGCCCATGACGGCGATTTGTAGCGGCAACTTGCGATCAGCAAATGCTGCTTGCGCTCTGTTGGCAACATCAATGACATCAATCTCTGCACGTCCACAACTTGGACATGCAATTAGGTCAACATTTTTGCGTTCTCGAAGACCAAGTGCTTCGAGTAGTTGTCGACCGGCTCGTGCTTCTTCGACTGGGTCAGCAGTGAGGCTGTAACGAATCGTGTCACCGATGCCTTCCAGCAAAAGCGTGGCGATGCCGGCAGTTGCTTTGAGATAACCACCTGGCAACGGACCAGCTTCGGTGACGCCGAGATGAAGTGGCACATCAGTGACCTCACTTAGCATGCGATATGCCTCCACCATCAGCGGGACATTGCTTGCCTTGACAGAAATCTTGACGAGGTCAAAATCGACTTCTTGAAAATAGGCAAGTTCGCGCATCGCTGACTCGACCATGGCGCCAGCAGTGAGTCCACCGTGGCGTTCGTAGAGTTCGGGGTCAAGTGAGCCGCCGTTGACGCCGATGCGAATTGAAATGTTGCGATCGCGCGCCTCGCTCGCAACAGCGCGAATATGTTCTGGCTTACGAATGTTGCCGGGGTTGAGACGTAATCCATGAACACCTGCATCCATTGCGGCAAGCGCCATCTTGTATTGATGATGGATATCAGCAATGATCGGTATCGGCGAACGCGGAACAATCTGGGCGAGTCCTTCGGCGGCGGCTTGCTCGTTACATGTGCAGCGCACGATGTCACACCCAGCAGCAGCCAGCGCGTAGATCTGTTGCAAAGTGCCTTCGACGTCGGCCGTCTTTGTAATGGTCATGGACTGCACGGAGATCGGCGCACCACCACCAACGGCAACCTTGCCCACCATGATCCCGCGGGTTGTGCGTCGTTCAAACATCACAGACAGTGTGTCAGAAAAATTCGTTATCCGCCCATTGGGCGCGTGATATCAAGATACAAACCAGTGAAGAGCAGCAATGCCAACAATGCCACCACCGTGGTTGCCACGGGAATCATCTTGGAAATATCTGCTCGATATACCTTGCCGCGGCGAGACCGAAGGCGCTCGTATGTGGCGATTGCAGCGTGTCCACCGTCAAAGGGCAAGAGTGGCAACATGTTGAAGACGCCAACAAATACGTTGATGCTGGCCAACATCAAGATCACTCCCTTAAGGCCTTCCTGACGACCAACCGTGCCACCCATTTGGCTGGCGCCCACAACGGTGCTTGGTCTGGTGTTGATATCTGCATTTTCATTGGTGAGATGTTCAACTGAATTGATTGGATTAAGAACTGTCACGACTCCCTTAACGGACATGCCCACATCGCTGACCATGTCGCGAAAACTTTGCCACACAGCAGCAGGTAGCGACAGTTTGACGTAATCACGGCTCCAGGCACCAACACCAAAATATGCAATCGTTGGATTTGCTGGATTTTGAATCATCGTCACCGTCGCGGTGCGTTGCTCTTTGCCATGACGATAGGTGACCTCAACGCGATCCCCTGGCGAGGTGGCAACAATCTGTTCAATCAGATCTGAACGTTCATACACCCGCACATTATTGAAAGACTCAATGACATCATCTTGCACAATTCCGGCTGATCGTGCAGGAGTTTCACCTTCGACAAGTTGCATGACGGCAACCTTGCCTGTTTCTTGAATACGTCCGGCAAACGAATACACCGCGACAAAGAGCGTTAGAGCAATGAGCAGATGCATGACTGATCCGGCGGTGATCACCAACATTCGCTTTGGATACGACTGCGCACGATATGTGCGGGATTCATCTGCGACGTCAACTTCGTCAAGGTTGTTCATGCCCACGATGCGCACAAAAGCACCTAGGGGCAACGCACGAATACCGTATTCGACTTCGTTTCGACGGATACTCCATACTCGTGGTCCAAATCCCATAAAGAATTGTGTGACCAGCATTGAACTTCGCCGTGCGGTGACAAAGTGCCCGACTTCGTGTAAAAATATTGATACGAGTAAGCCGACCACAAATACAAATGTCCACGGATTTTTAACGGCAAGCCACGACAACAGTGCCAGCACGAGTATTCCGGCTAGATGCCCTTGCCGCGTTGCGCGCGGATCTGCTTCGCCGCCGACTGCTCCACCTGCGGCCATCTCTGATCGAAAACGTTGATAAAAATCACTCATGCAACAAGCGCCTCCTGCGCTAGACGACGACCATCTGCATCGGCTGCCAATACATCGTCAATCGTTGTTGGTTGCCAGGTTTTGTGATGATGCAACGCATGCTCAACAACCATTGCTATATCTGACCACATGATGCGTCCCAAAAGAAAAGCGTCGACAGCGATTTCGTTTGCTGCCGAAATACACGCCGGTGCCGTGCCACCACGCCGACCTGCCTCGTAGGCAATTGAAAGGCACGGAAATGTTGTTGTGTCAGGTGTCTCAAACTCAAGAGTTGATAACTGCGTCCAGTCAATGCGCCCAAATGGTGTGGCGATGCGATGTGGGTAGGCCAATGCATATCCAATCGGAAGTCGCATGTCCGGCTGTGAGAGTTGGGCAATAGTTGATCCGTCTGTGAATTCGACCATGGAGTGCACAATTGATTGTGGGTGAACAACGACTTCGATGTTGTCGAAATCAATATTAAAAAGTTCATGCGCCTCGATCACTTCTAGTCCTTTGTTCATCAGAGTTGACGAGTCAACGGTGATCTTGGGCCCCATCTTCCACGTGGGGTGTGCCAAAGCATCGGTCACCGAAACTGCACGCAGAGATTCTGGGGTTCGTCCTCTAAATGGACCACCGCTAGCCGTCAGAATCAGGCGTGCCACTTCTGAGTGGTCGAGTGACGA
Source organism: Actinomycetes bacterium (assembly GCA_014190235.1). Classification (GTDB taxonomy): domain Bacteria; phylum Actinomycetota; class Acidimicrobiia; order Acidimicrobiales; family Ilumatobacteraceae; genus UBA2093. Next base: position 12,742 of record BJGC01000022.1, read on the forward strand.
GCGAAGGCACTGATGAATCGCACAATGCTCGCTGTCGACTGGCACAAGAGTCGCCCCCGAAACCGATCGCAATGGCTGCACGATTGGCCCTGCAGCGATGAGGCTTTCTTTGTTGGCAAGACCGAGGCGTTTGCCTTGACGCAAAGTCTCCAGCGTGACTGGCAGACCAGCGAATCCGACCACACCGTTCATGACGACATCAGCGACATCAACAATGGAGACGAGATCGTCAACAACGCAAACATCGGGCAATTGCTCGGCCACCTGTCGTCGGGCATGTTCATCTGCAACGACTACAACAAGAGGTTTGAAGTATTTGGCTTGCTCAACGACAAGATCAACTGCACTTCCGACGGCAAGCGCAGTCACCACGTAGTCATCATCGTGAGCCTTGATGACTTCGAGCGTCTGGCGACCAATAGAACCAGTAGACCCGGCAATTGCAACTCGTAGTTGTGACACGGCAATCAGTCTGCCAGTTAGATACTCAATGAGAGGGCTTGAGGTGGTGTTACGTGTTCTATTTTACCCAAGGTTCAAGAACCAGCATGAGGTAGTACGCACTTGGAAGCACGAACAAGAACGAGTCAAACCGATCGAGAATTCCGCCGTGACCAGGCACGATTGAGCCAAAATCTTTGACATCTAGGTTTCTTTTGAACATTGACTCAACAAGGTCTCCGATTGGAGCCATGACCGAAATCACAAGAGCGAGCAACAGTAATTCACCCAGCGAGTTCCATGTATCTGAGCGCGAACCGATCAGCGCCACTGCGACAAATGTTGCAATGGCCCCACCGACAAGACCTTCGACAGTTTTGCCTGGACTCACCCATTCTCGAACAGGAGTGCGCCCAATTGAAGACCCAATCATTAATGCACCGACATCGTTAGCGACGACACCAGCCACGATCAAGAACAATGTGTCTGTTCCGATTGAAGAAGGAACTGCTGCATTCGTTGAATATCTCAAGATCAATGCTGCAAAAGATCCGAGAAGCCCAATCCAAACAACAGCCATTGATGTGATCGCAGTATTAGGCATTGGCCCGCTCTGCACACCTTGTGCACCGACAAAGCCAATCGAGATTGCAATAAATGCAAACGTCACAACTAATGGCAATGCTGCATCTCCGATCCAGTACGCAGCCAATGGCGCCGAAACACATGCTGCAAGTCCGGCCAGAGTTGCGGGCCTGTATCCCTTTTCTGTGACCTTGCCAAAAAATTCAACTCCAGCGAGTCCCAATATTGCAGTGACAATGAGGAGCACCGCAACAGGTCGCCACATCTCAGCGATAATAAATGCAGCCAACAGGATTAATCCTGTCGTCACTGCTGTGGGCATGTCTCGCCCTGACACACCTCCGCTAGAAGTTTTTCTGCGTGCATTACCTTGTCCGCGCCGCACCTGTTGTGGTCGTGCTTGACCACCCGTGATGTCATATGACGGATCAGACGGAATTTCATACGACACATCTCTGGGCTCGGGTCGACGTGCGCGGTCTCCGGTGGGGTCTGTCCCGATCGAGAGTTTTTCTGGGCGTACCGGCGGTTCGTTTCTTTGCTGAAATGTCTCCCACACATTGGAAGACGAGTCGTCTCTGGTTTCGGTAAACCTAGGCATCTCGCCCGTTGGAGGTTCGGTCCAGTGAGGCAAGTCTCCTGTATCGCCGGTCAGCGTGAGCGGCGACTCGTTTGTAGCGTCGTCAGCAAACTGCACCGTTCCAAAGTCTGTTCCAAAGTCTGTTCCATACTCTGGTTCATCTTTGTTGTCTTCTTGGCGACGCCAAATATCATCACTCATATTGATCCCCTTTCGGGAGCGTGTGTGGATGTGTACAACCTATACCTCGAGAAGTTCTTGTTCTTTGCGAGTAAAACCTTTGTCAATCGACTCAACATGATCGTGTGTCAGTTTTTCTAGATCTTTTTCTGCTCGCTCTAATTCATCTTTAGAAATATCGCTACTCTTTTCTGCAGCCTCTAAACTCTTTCGAACATCCCGCCGCACATTTCGAACCGCGATACGACCGTCTTCTGCCATATTTTTTACAACCTTGACAAACTCTTTTCGTCGCTCCTCGGTGAGTGTTGGAAAGTTAATGCGAATCACGACGCCATCGTTGTTGGGTTGCAAATTGAGATCACTATCTCGAATTGCTTTTTCGATCGGTTGCATTGCTCCCTTGTCATGGGGTTTGATAACGAGCGTTCGCGAATCAGGCACTTGAAAACTTGCAAGTTGCTGAATCGGCACTGGTGATCCGTAATAGTCAGCCAAGATACGTTCGACAAGAACAGGAGACGCCCGGCCAGTTCGGACAGAACTGAATTGAGCCTGAACATGCTCTACTGCTTTTTCCATCTTTTCGATGGCCTCTAGCAATGCCTCGTCGATCACCCAACCAGCGTACCTACTGCTTCACCCTTGAGTATGGACTTGACATTGCCTGGCCTCAAAAGGTCAAACACCACAATGGGCAATGAATTGTCCATGCAAAAAGTGATTGCGGTGGAATCCATGACTTTGAGTCCCTTGGTGATCACGTCCATATGGCTGATTCGATCGTAGCGAGTTGCGGTTTTATCGAGTTTGGGGTCTGCGGTGTAGACCCCATCAACGCCTGAGTGCGTTCCCTTTAAAATCGCTTGTGCGTCAATCTCTGCAGCCCGCAAGGCAGCCGCCGTGTCGGTTGTAAAGAATGGGTTTCCGGTTCCACCGGCCAAAATGACGATGCGCCCCTTTTCCATGTGACGTTGCGCGCGGCGGCGGATATAGGGCTCGGCAACTTTGGGCATTTCGACCGCAGTCATCACGCGCGAGTGCTGGCCTGCTCGCTCAAGTGCGTCTTGCAATGCCAAGCCGTTCATCACCGTCGCGATCATTCCCATGTAGTCGGCTTGGGCTTGATCCATTCCTTGACCGGCACCTTTGAGACCACGCCAAAAGTTTCCGCCGCCGACCACAATGGCGATATCAACCTCGAGCTCAGCCTTCGTTTCTTTTAGTTCTTGCGCGACTTTTTGAAGAACGGAATTATCAAGACCAAAACCAGTTGGTTCTGCAAGCGCTTCACCCGAAAGTTTGAGCACGACGCGAGACCAGCGTGGTCTTGGATCCATTAGCCGATCTCCACCTGAGCAAAACGAATAATCGTGCCGGCGCCAATAAGTTGCGCGATTGATTGTTTATCGTCTTTAGCCCACGACTGTTCGAGCAAAACAACGTCTTTGTAAAAGCCATTCATGCGACCTTCGACAACCTTGGCAATCGCTTGCTCTGGTTTTCCTTCGTTGCGAGTGAGCACCTCGAGCGTTGCGCGTTCTTTGTCAATGACTTCTTGAGGGATGTCTTGACGATTCAGATACTGAGGTCGTGCAAATGCGATATGTACTGCAACTTCGTGCGCAATGTCTGGCGATGCACCAGACATTTCGATCATAACGCCGTTGACTCCACGTCCACCTTGAATATGGATGTAAGAATCAAGAATGTTTCCGGCTGCCGCATCCATATAGACAACGCGACCAATCTCAATTTTTTCTTTCAGAGTAATCTTGAGATCTTCAAGTTGTTGATTGCGTTGCGCAATAGCCTCGGGACCCGACGCAATGACGAGTGCAAGAAGTGCATCCGACTCTGCAGTGAATCCTTCGCTAGATGCAACAAAGTCTGTCTCGCACTTGAGGTGCACCATTGCTCCGACGGTGCCTTTAATTGAAAGGCCAATGAGTCCCTGAGTATTGTCACGGTCGTCACGTTTAGCATTGGCCGCTAGGCCTTGTTCACGCAACCACTGCTTGGCATTTTCGATGTCGCCATCATTTTCTTGAAGTGCCTTTTTACAATCCATCATCCCAGCGCCGGTGATCTGGCGCAGTGACTGAACTTCCTTTGCGGTAAATGTCGTGCTCACTTATTCTCCTGTGGCGGCTGGTTCGGTCGTCGTTACTTCGGCAGCAGCTGGTTCGGCAGCAAGACGAGCCTCTCGTCCAGCTTGAGCCTCTGCGGCACTACGTCGAGCATCGGCTTGTTGTTGAGCGAATGCTGCATCTTGTTCTGCGGTACGTGCGACTGGGGCAGCGCCACCAGCAGCAGGATTGCGCTTCTGAGCAATGAAACGTCCTTCGATAACAGCTTCAGCAATCACACGCGCCATCAGATCGTTGGCGCGAATGGCATCGTCGTTGCCCGGAATCGGAAACTGAATGAGATCAGGATCAACATTGGTATCGACGACTGCAATGACGGGAATCTTCAGTTTGTTTGCTTCGGTCACTGCAATGTGCTCTTTGAGCGTGTCGATGACGAACACTGCATTTGGACAACGCGTAAGACCCGAGATACCTGAAAGGTTCTTTTGAAGTTTTTCCAACTCGCGAGTCAACAACAATGCTTCTTTTTTTGGCATTGCTTCGAATTCACCAGAGGTACGCATTCTTTCGTACTCTTGCATCTTGTTAACACGCTTTGAAATTGTTTCGAAGTTGGTCAACATGCCGCCCAGCCAACGCTCGTTGACGTAGGGCATGTTGCATTTTTCAGCAAATGAACGCACGGGATCTTGGGCTTGCTTTTTTGTGCCAACGAACAAGATTGTTCCGCCGTTAGCCACGAGGTCACGCACGAAGCCGTAGGCGGTCTCGACGCGCTCGAGCGTCTGATCGAGATTGATGATGTGAATACCATTGCGCTCACCAAAAATGAACTGCTTCATTTTGGGGTTCCAACGGCGTGTTTGATGCCCGAAATGCACTCCGGCTTCGAGCATCTGTCGCATTGAGACGACGGCCATAATAATTTCTCCTCTCCTGCGGTTGAAGGCACACCAACTGGCGCCGAAGCGACCGCAGGTAGTCAATGTGCATGAATTTTGTATTCGTTGTATTTTGGATGACCTGTCATCAGTCAGACATACGTCTACATGACTTCAAGTCGTCTTACAGACTATCCATCTAGGCAACAATCCTGCTACCTGCTGGTACCTCTGCCCACCAATCGGGCTCTCGCACGACCAAAGAATGGGGTCGGGTCGAGGGCCTGGCGACCCCGGCGCACCCCTAGATACAGCACGCCGACACCATGCCCCAGGGAATCGCCCTTTCTCACAAGGTCGCCCGTCATTATGGTCACGCCCCGACCATTGGTTCGGTCTGACATACGGCCATATGTCAAGCGCAGACCACACCCAATGTCTTGCACGACGAATTGCGTTCCGGCAACTGTGCCAGAAAATGTCACAGCGCCAGTGATTGCGGCACGCACCACCTGGGCTCCCTCGAATCCAATCTCCCATCCGCGATGCCCTGCACAATATTCACACGGCGGTGCACGAAAACTTTGCACAAGATGACCACTCACTGGTGCCAAAAGATTCGGCACGCACAACGCTGTAGCGGCGACGAGACTGAACAGCATGGCGACATGTGTGCAGCCGCGAAAGGTTTAGGTCATTCCTGCTGCTTGTAGTCGAGAACGTAACTGCAAAACGGCCTTTGTGTGAATCTGAGAGATACGCGCCTCGGTAACGCCGATGACTTCTCCGATTTCTGACAGCGTTAAACCTTCGTCGTAATACAACACCAGCACAGTGCGTTCACGTTCAGGTAATTTACGAATCTCTGCGCGCATCGTGGTTCGCAATTCATCTTCTTCAAGTGCACGACCTGGCTGAGTTTCGTTTGTCCCTCTCGCGGGTGATGCCTCAAGCGCAACATGGTCAAGTGGTCCAACAGATCCGGCCGCGATGTCTGACAGCCACGAGTGAAACTCGTCAAGAGAAATTTCGAGATGCTCAGCAATCTCTTCGTCTTGCGGAACACCGCCCAATCTCAACTCAAGATCTCTAATGGCATTTTGAATCTGTTGAGAGTGCGCGCGCACGCTTCGTGGCACCCAGTCAAGCGCACGTAATCCGTCAAGAATTGCACCACGAATTCGAGGGATCGAATATGTCTCAAACTTTGCACCTTGCGATGGATCAAACTTGTCTATTGCGCCCATAAGACCAAATACACCCGCACTCACAAGGTCGGCAGTGTCAACCGATCGTGGTAGACCAGCCGCTAATCGACCTGCAACGAACTTGACAAGTGAGGCGTAGTGAACCACTAGCCACTCGCGTGCCGAAGCATCTTTACCCTCATGCCACGCAAACCACGCAGAATCAATACTGAATCGAACAGGACGTGTACTCATGCTCGTGGATGAGTCTGCCCATATGCGGTGCGCAATCGCTCCTTGCTGACATGCATATATCGCTGCGTTGTGCTGGCATCGGTGTGTCCAAGTAATTCTTGGATTGAACGTGTATCTGCGCCATTATCCATGAGATGCGTCGCGAACGAATGTCGCAATGCGTGCGGATGTGTGCCAGCGGGCAGACCAATGCGCTCAGCCGCAGCGTCTAAAATGCGCGCAACTTCACGACGACCAATGGGATTGCCACGCGATGTCGCAAACAAAACTCTCCCCGTAGCAGGCGACGCAACTTCTTTGCGCTCAATGTTCCAGGCCTTTAGGGCGTGCACCGCAGGAGCACTCAAAGGAACGATGCGCTCCTTGGAACCTTTTCCGATCACGCGCAACGATGCGTGACCTAGATCGGCGCTCGTCACAGTCAGCGCGCAAATTTCAGATACACGCAGTCCGCTGCCATACAGAAGTTCCAAGATTGCACTGTCACGCGCAATTCTCCACGGTGGTGCTTGCGTGTCTTGACTTGTGATCACTGCTATTGCCGTGACTTCATCAAGTGGTCGCGGTAGCCGACCCTTCGGGGCAGGTGTGTGCAATCCTTTTGTTGGGTCTTGCTTAACAAGACCATCACGAAGACACCATGAGTAGTAGCGATGCAGAGACGCAATGCGTCGCGCAATCGTGCGACTTGTAGCTCCGCGGTCATGCATTAATGCAAGATACTCACGAATATGTTCTCGCTCAACATTTTGGGGTTTAGTCACTGGTGTTTGATCAAGAAGCCATTCGGCAAATAGTTCGATGTCGCGTCGATACGCAGCACGAGTGTTTGCAGCAGACGAAGTGAGTGTCTTTTCAAATGACCTCAACAACCACCGTGGCAGTCGAGCATCGCGTTCTGCACATTCCCCTTTTGCACTGGTTCCTCTTTGGCGAACGGCTTGTGATCCAGTTGAAAAACAATCTGTGCAGTGTTCGGCGTGGGCGACAACCAGTCTTGTTGCGGGCGAGAACCGTCTGTCTTCGCCTTTGCTGGCTGGGAAGTTCTTGACGTGCCAAGTAAAGAACGAGCGAATAATCGCTCGACGTTGCTCGACGGTCTCAACGGAGTATCGACGCGTCTCAAGATGTTTGATATATCGCTGTAGATCTGTCGATGTGATGTCTTGGGGGGATGCGATTGATTGCTGCGACATGTACTCACAAAAATGCGCCAGTTCTGCTGCGCGACTGGCGCGAGTGGCATCGACAACACTCAGCGACCGCACAAAACGGGCAAAGGCATACGCCTCGTCTCGTTCGCGAAGACGAGTTGCCGACGTGGCACGTGCTGAGGAAGTCTGCGCACCCATACACAAACGGTACTTGCTGGCGCTGCACCCTTGCTGTTAGAGGCTCTTATTCACGACTGTGAATACGCGACCAATGCCTCCCACCATCCAGATGTCTGTGTGACCCAGCCACTTTGCTCAAGTCGCCCAAGAGCAACTGCTACCGCGAAAACCGATTCTCCGAGGCAGATTGCCAACCAATCGATTGAGCGGGGCTCGCCTACTAACTGACCAAGAACATCGGCGCACAATCCCATGGGAGGCACTCTTTGGTCAACAAAACCATGCTGACGCGACGTGTCAAGACCAAGCGCAACCAAGACATCATCGACATGCGTTACTGGTGCACATCCGTCTCGCAATAATGCATTGGTTCCTTGCGACGTGTGAAGCGTGGGAGAACCTGGCACTGCCAAAACAGTGACCCCGCGTTTTTCTGCTTCACGCACTGTGATCATTGATCCGCCCGCTTCGGTGGATTCAACCACAACGACAACTTCGCTGACTCCGGCCAAGATGCGATTGCGTAGCGGAAATCGAAAAGCTTCGGGACTCGTACCTGGTGGAGACTCTGAGATCAGCGCTCCGTGTGATGCCACCCAGTTCCAGAGTTGCACGTGTTCGCGCGGATAGACGACATCAAGTCCAGATGCCACCACTGCAATTGCTTTTCCGGTAGCACCATCGTTAGACGCGCGTTCGACACCGCGATGTGCGTGCACATCGATGCCTCGTGCTAAGCCAGACACGACAGCGACTCCGAGCGTCGAAAGTTGTCGACCCAACGATGCGGCAAAATACCGACCAGCCTGCGTTGCTTTTCTGGTGCCGATGATTGCGACGCGTCGTTGCTCTAACGCCTCAAGATTGCCGCGCACAAAAAGAACTGCTGGGGCATCTGGATCGGCGCGCAAAACGCTGGGGTATGTAGCGTCATGCAATGACACGACCTGTGCCTCAATGGTCATGCAGCGTTCGTACATCTGGCGTGGCAAGCAAGACGACGCTGTTGACCATGCCTGCAAGACATGTGGTTCGAGTGAGGGCGCGACAATTTTATGATGCAAAACTTTGCCCCACACATCACTTGGCGCTCCGCGGGTAATGAGCAGGCGAAGTCGTCGGTGGGTTTGCAAAGGCAATGACGCCAATGCTGCGGCATACGCCCACTCTGGCGGATCAGAAGTCATCGATACGGCCCTGATTCGTGTGGACGAACTAGTGCAGACCGCATTCGCAATGCAATGTCGACATGATCTCGGTCAACATCATTGTCATTAGCAAGATCTGCGAGCGTGCGCGCCACACGACGAATTCTGTGGTATCCGCGACCAGTAAGAATTCCTTTTTCTAGTTCTGCATGCAGCAATGCGCGCGCTTGGGTAGTGATGGCAGCAAAGATGTCTAGTTGGTCATGCAACAACAACGCATTGGGGCATCCTTGTCTGTCAACGGCGCGTTTGCGTGCTGCCAACACGCGCGCTGCAACAAGAGCAGTCGATTCTCCCCCGCCGGCATGCACAAGTGCATCGGCGGAGGGTCGGTCGACATGCACACACAAGTCGAAACGATCTATTAGTGGTCCAGAAAAACGTCGTTGATACCGACGATGATCTGAGTCTGTGCATCTGCACATTCCGGGCCTGATGTCTCCGCATGGACACGGATTACTTGCCCCTACGAGCAAAAACTTGGCCGGCATGGTGAGTGAATGACGCGCCCGTGACAAACGGATCACGCCTTCTTCGAGCGGTTGTCGCAACGCATCTAACACTGTGGGAGCAAACTCACCCATCTCGTCTAAAAACAAAACGCCACCACTCGCCAAACTGACTTCGCCAGGTCGCATGTAACTGCTGCCACCGCCCACCATTGCCACCATTGATGCACTGTGATGCGGAGACCGAAACGGAGGCGATGTCCGCAGCGCTCCAGCAGATTCGACTCCTGCTGCGCTGAACACCATGGCGCTTGCCAACGCATCTTCATGTGTCAGTGCTGGCAAAATACCTGGCAAGCGTCTGGCCAACATTGATTTTCCGGCTCCTGGCGGACCAACCAGCAGTAAGTGATGCATGCCGGTTGCTGAGACTTCTAAGGCATGCCGCGCCCACGCCTGGCCGCTGACTTCGGCCAAGTCCGCAACCACACACACATCTTCTTGCTCTTCAATCTGGGCGATTGATGGCCACGCGTCGTCGCCCCGCAGGCATCTCACAAGATGCGCCAAAGTATCGACCGCACGTAATTGACGAGGTGATGCGATGAGTGCTTCAGCATGGTTTCCGGGTGAAACCACGACATCATGCATCGCTACTGCAGACACCATTGGGGCGGCACCAGCAACCGTTCGCAACGATCCGTCCAGACCAAGCTCTGCTAAAAATGCGTGCGCTTCAATAGATTCTTGACTCAAGACATCTTGTGCCACGAGCAGTGCCACTGCGATTGCAAGGTCAGCAGCAGCGCCACCTTTGCGTTCTCCTGCTCCAGCCAAATTGACCGTGATACGTCGATTGGGCCACGGCAGTTCTGATGAGAGCAACGCTGCTCGAACACGATCGCGTGACTCACGACAGGATTCGTCTGGGAGTCCGACCACTGTAAATCCAGGGATGCCGACGCCAACGTGTACTTCAACGACAAGCGGATGTCCTTGAGCCCCAAGAAGCGCTGCGGTTTTGACGGCGGCATACATGTGAAACCCCTTTTGCTCGTGTGTGGCTGTGAGAATAAGAAGATGTGTACGCGTCGACTAGGTGTTCTGGCAACAGTGACGGCATTTTGTTTGCTCACCTTTGCGGCATGCAGCCCATCACGGACCGGAACTAACTTCTGTCGTGTTCTGCAAAAAGAGATGCCAGAGATTGGAATGTCAATAGCCACGCAAGCAGAGGTTTCGGCAATGGTCACTCGCTATCAAAAACTTCTTAGTGCTGCGCCGCTTGCCATTGAAAGTGATCTCGAAGTTCTCACCAACTTGTTAAAAAAATCTGCGCAAGTAGACCCGTCAGATCCCAAAAGCATTCAAGAGGTTGCAGACCTTGCTTACGCTGCGAACAAATCAGCACTCGCTGTTTCTGCGTGGACCAAAGACACGTGCGCAGTTGATATTTCTTTAGGAGTCAACATCGATCCACCTCGAGTGGCTCCTCCAACAACGATTGCCCCAACAACAACTGTGCCAATGACTGTGCCGCTAGCGACGACGACAACAACAGTGCCATAATTCGGCAATCTGCACTTTGACGATTTAGCGAATTTCTCCGCGCTTCACAATTACTTTGTCAACGAGACCATAGGTTTGGGCTTCTTCGGCGACGAACCAACGATCGCGCTCACTGTCGGCTTGGATCTGTTCTACTGTTTTCCCGCTGTGTTGAGCGATCAGTTCTGCCATGCGATGTTTGACATAGGCAAGTTGTTGTGCCTGAATTTCGATGTCGGCTGCAGGACCACGCAAACCTGCAAGCGGTTGATGCATCATGATTCGAGCATTAGGCAATGTGTAGCGCTTGCCAGCCGCGCCAGCAGTGAGCAAGAACTGTCCCATTGATGCAGCAAGACCCATGCATACGGTTGCAACATCGCAACTCACAAACTGCATCGTGTCGTAGATGGCCATGCCGGCCGTAACAGATCCGCCAGGACTATTGATGTACAGCCAGATGTCGGCGTTGGCGTCTTCGCTCTCGAGGTACAGCAACTGAGCGCAAATCTGGTTTGCCATGTCATCGTTGACGTCTGTTCCCAGCATGATCACACGGTTCTTGAGGAGACGCGTGTAAATGTCGGTCCGGCTGTCCATTCCGGTATCGAGAGCCGATGGCATCACTGGAAAACCTGATTCGGTGGAAATACTCATGGCTTTAGGCTACCCGTAGGTGGCATCAGAGCCTTGGTCTTGCCACAATAGAGATGTGACAGACCGCGAGAAGTTCACCCCCAATGCTGCCGAACTCATCCAAAACAACGCCGAGTTTGTGGCGGCCTTCGGCGACCAAGGGCTGGCCCTTGCGCCCCGTCGCAAGCTTGCCATCGTGGCGTGCATGGATAGCCGGATGGACATATTTCAGATGTTGGGCCTTCATCACGGTGACGCGCACATTATTCGCAACGCGGGTGGCGTAGTAACAGACGATGTCATTCGTTCTCTCGTAGTGTCACAGCGTTTGCTCAACACTCAAGAAATCTTGTTGATACATCACACCAACTGTGGTCTACAAACTGTTCAGGGTGACGAGTTCAAATCAGAACTCGAACGCGAATGCGGCATTAGGCCATCGTGGAGCCTAGAGAATTTCAGCGATCCGTTTGACAGTGTTCGCCAGAGCATGAACCGACTTCACCACTCTCCGTTCTTGCAAGCAAAAGATCATATTCGTGGATTTGTCTATGACGTTGAAACTGGCAAAATACATGAAGCCTCGCGCACGCCAAGCAAGTAAGCCTCTTGCGCTAGCGCGTCACGCCACTAAATATCACCGCAACTCTTTCATTGTCTGCCACGTGTGAACGGTTCTCGATAAGTCCAGCAAGACCAGCAGCCCCTGTTGGACTCACATCAATATCTGTAAATTCGTGAGCCATCTCATGAGCCCTCACAACACACATCTCATCAGCGACAATCGGATGACCACCAGTATCAGCCATTGCATTTAAAACACTGATCCAGTCATATGTTTCGTCGTCCAAGATTCCGTCAGCAAGAGAATGTGGTTCTTGTTCCCAGGGCCACATGCACTCAGCCCATCGCGCACCCGCATCGCGCGCGCTTCCGTTTTCGATTGCTGCATCCCATGCTCGAGACAATGGTGCGCATCCGCTTGTCTGCACTGCATGTAATCGCGGATGAATGCCGGCCGTCTTAAATGCAGATCCGACACACGATGCAAATGCCCCACCGCCGACTTGCACATACATTCGATCCAACACAAAATCTAAATCAGCCGCGATCTCCCAGCCAATCGTGCGGCCACCATCGAGGCACCACGCATTCTCTGTACCTTGCACGCTAAATGGGATTGCACCACCGGCGACTGCTTCTCGAAAACGATGGATGCACGGGTCGCCAGGTGGATCATGCTCTCGGCGTTGACACTCTTGCACTATTGCATTCAGGCCATGCAGTGTGTCTAAGACCGTTTTTGAAGCGGATACTGGAACAAACACAGTTATTGGCCACTCCACTGCGCGCGCCAACGTGGCTGCTGCAATTGCTGCATTACCGCACGATGCTATTGCAAGTGCAGGACGCTGCTCAGGAAAAGACCATGGCACCCTGCCAGCATGTTCTGACATCAACAAATACAGCAGCGTGCTAAAGAGATGGCGAGCCTTTTGCGATCCGGCGACGTTGTGTGTTTCGTCCTTTACCCACACTCCTCCAGATGCAGAAAATCCAAGTGCATCCGACAGACGATCTTGACGGGCAATAGGAGTTGAGACAAAACCAGTTCCACAAATCTGCTCAATCTGTTGATTAGTTGTCCTGATTATCTTGATGCGATCCTGCTCGCTGATGCCGACTCTGGCCCCAAAAGCATCGACCGCTAGGTGATTGCGAAATGCAATAAAAGGATTTGAGTCAGCAACTAGTCGCAGCGGCTGAATCGCCTCGCGAAGATGCAATACGTGCCGCTTATCCGAATCCGACACATGGGGGCATGAAAAAATGAGCGTCGAATCTAGATCGACCACTGCATGGCACACAGCACAGACAAATTCTGCTCCGAGAATGTGCGGTGATGTGGGGGTCATTCGCTTGGCTTATTTTCAGCCGACGCTGGCGACTCGCGCATTGAAGTCTTGAATGAGCTCATCCCAAATAGGGGTATAGCGTCGCAGTCCGCGCCAAAAACTCTGCGACCTGCGCGCTTCAAACACATCGAACGGTGTGCCTTGCTGCTCGACCCATGTGTAGTAGCCCAGATTAAAGATGCGGTTTCGATCGCGATCAGTGCAATCAATCATGTTGTCAGTGTCGATATTTACAAGATGCGTATCGTAGAGACGCTTCGCATCTTGCGTCGAGAAACCACCTGCAAATAGTCGTGCCATAGTTTTTTTACGTTCGCTCGGATACAGCACGCTTCCGTCAGTCGCAATCGTAATCAAGGCATCATTCGCGCCAAGATTAAGCAACTTTGCGGTTTTGATTGCTGCAACAATATTGCATATTGACGAAAAACCAAAGTGTGTAAGTGTTTCAACGAGTTCAGGGGTGAAACCTTTGGTCTCGATCAAAAACTTCTGCCCCTCTGGAGAATTGAAAACAACATCTAACTCATCTGTGACATGGTCGGAGACTGCCACGACAACATCTGTGTTTGTGATGTTTTGAATCAGAGGAATGTGCTTGTCACCGATTCCCTGAATGTTGTGCTCACCAAAACCATTCTCAAGCATTGTTGGGCATTCGAGCGCCTCAACAGCCACGATTTTTGTTCCGTAGAGATCTTTGAGACGATCACCTGCGGCGATTGTTCCACCGGAGCCCGTGGCTGACGTAAATGCAGCCAATCGAATATCGGCAAAGCCGTTGGCTTTGACATGTTCAAAGACATGAGCAAGAGCACGCCCTGTGACTTCGTAGTGTCCGAGATGATTACCAAATTCGCAAAATTGATTCAGGATGAAATTTCCGGGATCTTTAGCCATTTCGTTGCACGCGTCATAGATTTCCTTGACATTGCTCTCGGTGCCCGCTGTGCGCACGATGTCAGAAGGATCAACTACCCATTTGTCAAGCCAGTCAAAACGTTCTTGTGACATGCCTGCCGGGAGAACCGCAACTCCGCGCGAACCCATGAGCGTGCTGATAGCAATACCACCGCGGGCATAGTTGCCAGTTGATGGCCACACGGCGCGATGGCGAGTGGGGTCAAACTGCCCAGTAATCACCCTGGGAGTAAAACATGAATACGCAGCAAGAACTTTGTGCGCTGTAATCATCGGGAACCGATCGCCAAACATCACGATGATGGGGCTGTCGACTCCGGTGAGCGACGGCGGCAACACAACATGCGCCGGAACATCAACACGATTTCCGTCCATGTCGTTGTACCAGTGAACTCTGAACAAGTTGCGGGGGTCGGCTGCGTCTTTGTCAACACCTTGAACGATTGATGCAGGGATTCGTGACGGATCCGCAAGTTCGCCAAATGTGGGCAAAACGATGTGTTGTTGAGCGAAGCGTTGCACACTGTTTTCAAGAGACTCTGCGTCCACCACGCGATCTGCAAGCCCAAGTTGATCCTCGAGAACCGCCGAATCAAGTTCGTCATGCAGCGTTGTTGATGTCATACCCTGCATTCTGCCAGCAATGGTATCCAGAAGGGACACTTTGTGCGTTGCAGTTGGCTTGTGTTGCGCCTGTACCCTGTGGTGTCTTGCCGGCGTGGCCCAATTGGCAGAGGCACCAGGTTTAGGACCTGGGTGTTGTGGGTTCGAGTCCCACCGCCGGCACTATGAACATCGCTGATTTGCCGACCCCTGCGGTCGTGATCGACGCAGCAATCCTGCGCAACAACATCACGCACATGGCAACGCTGCACCCTGCAACTGCATTGCGCCCGCATGTCAAAGCACATAAGTGCACATCGTTGGCACGACTTCAACAAGACGCAGGTCACACCGCGTTTACGTGTGCAACCCCGCGTGAAGTCATCGGAATGGCTTCTGCTGGAGTGGGCACCGATCTCTTGCTGGCAAATGAAGTTCTCGATCCCCAACGACTCACACAAATGGCTCGTGCACAAGACACCACTCGCGTAACTGTTGCAGTTGACTCACAAGAAACTGTTCGCGCTGCTGCTCGAGCAGGCATTGCCAATGTCTTGATCGACATCAATGTTGGTTTGCCACGCTGTGGCTGCTCAGTCGATGACGCACCGCGACTTGCTGACTTAGCACGCTCATTGGGCGTAGAGGTTCGCGGAGTAATGGGCTATGAAGGTCATCTCATGATGGTTGCCGACAAACAAGAACGCCGAGACAAGGTGCACGAGGCAATGCAAATCCTTGCTGATGCAATTTTGCGTGTTGGTGGAAACATCGTGTCGGCTGGTGGCACCGGAACATTTGATATGTACGACGGCACCGTTGTCAATGAAGTCCAAACTGGCAGCTATGCGCTCATGGACACGTATTACTCCCAACTTGGATTACCTTTTCACCAAGCAATGTGGGTGCTTGGTACCGTGATTTCAGTCAGTCCCGAATGGGCAGTTGTTGATGTTGGTCTCAAAGCTCTTGGCATGGACCACGGCGACCCAAGCATTGATCAACACAAAGTGTGGTTCTGCTCCGATGAGCACATCACATTTTCACCATCAGACAGAGTCACTTTCCCGAGCATCGGTGATCAGATTCGGGTCACACCCGGACACATTGACCCCACTATGTCAATGCATTCTACCGCATTTGTTATTGACGGTGATGCTGTGATCGACCAATGGTCAATCGACCTACGGGGTTGGTAGTAGTTCTCGCAACGCAACTACCGCACGTGCCCTGTGAGACATTGTATTTTTTTCGTCGCTTGAGAGTTCTGCAAATGTACGACCATCGCCGTCATTGGGAATAAACACCGAGTCATACCCAAATCCGTTATCGCCGCGCTCTGCTAAAGCAATTGTTCCGTTACACGTGCCATCGGCGTGAATCACAGTTCCGTCAGCACGAACAATCGCCAACACAGTACGAAATCGCGCCGACCTGTTGACGATTCCATCAAGGCGCTCCAGCAATAACGCCCGGTTGCGTGCATCACTCTGTGGTTCTCCGGCAAATCGAGCACTCCACACTCCCGGAGCACCATCGAGAGCATCTACTTCTAGACCAGTGTCATCAGCAATGGCGTCAGCATGAGCAAAAGCAGCAACAGCCTCTGCCTTGATGACGGCATTTTCTAACAGTGTTGAGCCGGTCTCGTGTACTTCACCTAGTTCTGCAGGTCGTGGCACGAGATGCACAATGTCTTGCAGCAGTGCATTCATTTCTTCTACCTTGTGCACGTTTGCTGATGCGCACACCAACACCATGAGTGGTTGTGTCACTGTTTACGAAAAAGTTCTGCCCGCCGAGGCGGAGCGACTGCCATTAACTGCGCTTGCAAGTCAAAGATGTGCTCTAATCCCGCTGATGCCAGACCTAGCAAAGAATCTAATTCACTGCGAGAAAACGCCATTCCTTCTGCTGTGCCTTGTACCTCGACGAAACGCGGCTCTGCTCCGGTCATTGACTTGAGCATCACAACGTTCATGTCAACCTCGGCAGAACTGTCTTCGACGTACGGAAGATCAAGCACAGGGACACCCGAGCAGATTCCGACGGAGATTGCGGCGCAATATGAATGCAGTGGATTGGCAGCGATGCGGCCGTTTTGAATCAGGCGTGTCACGGCATCGTGCAGTGCCAAGAATCCGCCACAAATACTTGCGGTGCGTGTTCCGCCATCTGCTTGCAACACATCACAGTCCACGAGCAACTGCCGCTCGCCCAACACCGACATGTCACATGCAGCGCGTAACGACCGACCAATGAGCCGCTGAATTTCAACGGTTCGGCCACTCTGCTTGCCTTTTGCTGCTTCTCGATCCACTCGTTCTGGAGACGAGCCTGGCAACATCGAATATTCAGCGCTCACCCAACCCTTGCCACTACCTTTCATCCAGCGCGGTACGTCCTCGTCAATGGACGCAGTGCACAACACGCGTGTCTTGCCAAAACTCACCAGCACGCTGCCGGCTGACATCTCCGTGAAATCACGCTCAAATGTCATTGGGCGCAATTGATCGTTTGCTCTTCCGTCGGGGCGTGTCATGTTGTTATTCCTCCAGTTGTCCATTGTTGTGCATTGGCAAGTTCGGGACCAAGTAATCGTCTGCCTAGATCGGCAAACCATTGCACATCCCCAGAAGACAAGAACTGATGTATGCCCGTGCGCCCTGTTTCTTGACGACTATTTGCTTTGGTCAACAAATCTGCCAGCGCGAACGCTGTTTCATCACCACTGCTCACAAGAACTACGTCTGGCCCCATGACGTCGGCGATCACTCGCGACAGATATGGATAATGCGTACACCCCAACAGCAAAGCATCTACTCCAGCGTCACGAACGGGGGCCAAAAGTGCCTCAGCCAAAATTGCGACGTCATCTCCGGACGTTGTGCCGCGTTCGACAAATTCGACAAATCCAGGGCACGCAGTCGCCGTGAGTTGCAGAGTTGGATCAGCCTGTGCCAACGCGCGTTGATATGCACCTGATGCAATAGTGCCAACTGTTCCGATGACTCCGACTTTTTTGTTTCGAGTTGTCAAAGACAGTGCGTGCGCGCCTGGCTCGATGACGCTAATAATCGGAACAGGAAGTTCTGCTGCGAGTTCTTCAAACGCAACCGATGCCGCCGTGTTGCAGGCGATGACAATCGCCTTAACGTCAAAATCATGCACCAGACTCCAGGCCAGTTCGTGGGCGTATCCACGTACTTCTGCTGCTGGTTTTGGACCATATGGATACCGACCAGTGTCTCCGATGTACACCAAATCTTCTGCTGGCAAGAGATCAATAACGGCACGAGCAACCGTGAGTCCACCAAAACCTGAATCGAACATGCCGATTGGGCGCGTGACACCAGAAGCCATCACATCAGGCTACGCCAATGGAGCTATTTAGAAGTAGATGATCTTTTCAGCGTTTTGTTCGGCTACATCAAGGTCTTCTGTGTATGCGCCTGTCGAGAGATACTTCCAGCCACCATCACACACGATAAATACGATGGTTCCTTCTTCTATTTCACTCGCTACTTTGACTGCGCCAGCAAGTGATGCACCTGCTGAGATGCCAGAAAAGATTCCGCACTCCTGCACAAGACGCCTTGTCCACTCAATTGATTCGCGTGGACGCACAACTCGTTTGCGATCCAGCAGATCGCGTCCGTGCCAGTTGTCAAACACCGGTGGAATGTATCCGTCATCAAGGTTGCGCAAACCTTCTACTTGTTCACCAAGTGGAGGTTCTACTGCAATGACTTTGATGTCTGGATTTTGTTCTTTGAGATAACGTCCAACTCCCATGAGGGTTCCGCTCGTGCCAAGACCCGCGACAAAGTGCGTGATCTCTGGGCAGTCTCTGAAAATTTCTGGACCAGTTGTTTCGTAGTGAGCGCGAGGATTTGCGTCGTTGGCGTACTGATACAAGAAGCACCATTCTGGGTGTTGCTCTGCAAGTTCTTGCGCGCGGCGCACAGCGCCATTTGAACCTTCTTTGCCATTCGTCAAAATAATGTCAGCACCAAACACCTCGAGCATCTGTCGACGTTCGATACTTACTGAAGTCGGCATCACGATGGTGATGGGATACCCCTTCATCTTTGCAATGGCTGCGAGAGCGATTCCGGTGTTGCCAGATGACGGCTCAATGATTCGCTGTCCTGCCACAAGCCGACCAGATTTTTCAGCGTCTTCGATCATTGCTTTTGCAATGCGATCTTTGACTGAGCCAAAAGGATTTTGATTTTCTAATTTGGCGACAATGCGTACATTTGGATTAGGTGACAACACCGAGACATCAACGAGTGGCGTATTGCCGATCAGATCGAGCGCGCCCTGCAACACAAACACTGAACCGCCGCGGCGATGGAGGTCTGCAATTGACATTGTGGGCACTTTCTGGTCTCGGGCTAATCCCGACGAATCCTGTCATAATTGTAACCCTTTAACGGGGGCTTGCCTAGACGGGAACCAGAGTTTCTTCGGCAATTGTGCCGTTCACAAGCCGATAACTGCGGGTTTCGGGCAAGCCACGCTTGAGGCTGACGATGATGTACGACCATTCCGGGTCCGGAGCTTGAGCCACATCAGTCGGGCTGGGGTAGGGCTCAGAGTGGGTATGACTGTGCACCACGCCGATGATCTCTAGGCCATCCGCCTCTGCGGCGCGCTCGGCAACAAGATGCTCTTTGGCATCAATTGTGTAAATACGAGCACTCGCGGCCACATTTGTTGTGGGCACAAAACGCACCGCGCGTCTCGCCGTGGCATCCCCCACCAAGAGCCCGCACGCCTCATATGGGTAGCAGTCATAGGCATGGGCGATCATTTGCCTGAGGGCAAGTGTTGGGACATGAAGTTCGCCGCGGAGGAATTCACCTGACATAGACACCACAGGCTACCTGTACGCTCCGTTTGCTCTATGACTACAACACCCGACACCGTATTAGCGAGCAATCGCAAAGCACGCCACGACTACAGCATCCTTGATGTGGTCGAGGCCGGAATTGTGCTGCTCGGAAGCGAAGTCAAAAGCCTTCGTTCTGGACAGGTACAAATCGTCGACGCCTACGCGCGGGTGCTTGACCACGAGATATGGCTTGATGGAGTGCATATTCCGCCATATCGATTTGCTGTTGGAACGGGCGCCCACGACCCAGATCGTTCTCGCAAATTATTACTCAATCGTTCAGAAATTGATCGTCTTGGGGAGCGCATTGCGCGAGAGCGCTTGTCGCTTGTGCCACTCTCGCTTCGTTTAGTAGGCGGACGAGTCAAGGTTGAACTTGCGCTCGCAAAAGGACGCAAGGCTCCAGATAAGCGCAATGCAATTGCCGAGCGCGATGTACAACGCGAGATGCAAAAAGCGCTTGGTCGTCAGCGCAAACGCAACGATTAATCCGTGCATTATTGCTCCAGCCTTGGTCTACACTGGTGACGTATAACCGACACACGGGGCTGACAGGTTTCGACACCAGTTTCGTTGGCCGGACGTGCGACCCGAGTTGCTCAGACTCGTTAAACAGGGCAAAAAAAGAATTGCCAACGAGCAGTTCGCTCTCGCCGCCTAATTCATTAGGTAGTTGAGAGACACCGTGAGCAGCAATGCCGCACGGGGCCAATCCATCGCAGCCCGGCAACAGAAGCGAAGGATGACAGCGAGAAAGAACGCTGACTGCAGGAAAGCCTGCTGACATGTCGCAAAGACGGCACGTGGCCCACCACTTCGGTGATGGGAAATCGACCCACCGGTGGTGTTGCGTTAGCACCGAAGTGGGAATGGTCGTAGCGCGGTCGTCTAGCGCCTGATGGACGGGGGTTCGATTCCCCCCAGCTCCACCG
>BJGC01000023.1 GCA_014190235.1 Actinomycetes bacterium
CTCTTACTTGGGGGTGATGGGGCACTATCGCACCCAACGGCTACGACGGTCAATGATCCGACGCCATGTTCGAGGGTGGTGGAAATACGCCTACCTCAATGGTGGAATCAATAAATTTACGCTGAAACGCCCATAGCATTTAGAGAAGTGTTCCCGACATCTCGCCCCCGACGACTGCGCGCCACAGAGGCCATGCGCGACTTAGTCGCCCAGACTCGTCTGCACACTTCTGATCTGGTCGCACCTCTTTTCGTGCGAGAGGGAATTTCAGCACCTCATCCGATTATGTCGCTTCCCGGAGTGATGCAACACACTGTTGATTCGCTCGTCCAAGAGATAGTCGAGTTGCGCGATGTAGGTGTTCGAGGAGTGATGTTGTTTGGAGTTCCGGCATCCAAAGACGAAGTCGGGTCGGGTGCTTTTGATCCGCGTGGCATCGCTCAAGTTGCGCTCGCCAAAGTGCGCGCAGAGGTTGGTGACGAGATGGTAATTATCGCAGACCTGTGCGTTGACGAATACACATCGCATGGTCATTGCGGAATACTCGATGGTCATGGTTCAGTCGATAACGACAAGACACTTGATGTGTACTGCAAGATTGCGATTGCTCAAGCCAATGCAGGTGCACACATGGTGGCACCAAGCGGAATGATGGATGGTCAAGTTGGTGCTATCCGTGCGGCATTAGACGGTGCTGGACATTCAGGCGTAGCGATAATGGCGTACTCAGCAAAGTATGCATCTTCTTTGTACGGACCTTTTCGCGAGGCAGTTGATGTGAACATTGCCGATGGGGGTCATCGCAGAGGGTACCAACAAGATTGGCACAACAGTAACGAGGCCTTGCGCGAAGTACATGAAGATATTGCTCAAGGAGCCGACATTGTCATGATCAAGCCTGCACTTGCGTATCTCGATGTCATTAGTGCAGTGCGACAATCAGTTGATGTGCCAGTGGCGGCGTATCACGTGAGCGGCGAATACTCCATGATTAAGGCTGCTGCACAAAATGGTTGGATCGATCACGATGCAACTGCAATGGAGCATCTCACCGCCATCAAGCGAGCCGGTGCAGATATTATTCTGACGTATTTTGCACGATGGTTTGCTGAATCGATGAACGCACGGTGAGTATCGCTTTCTGTGATCCTGTGCGATGCGTGCAGGCTGGTTGTTCGGCGATCACTTGCAAGGGCGCTGGTGTGCCCTCAAATCAACAACTGTTCGAGCGATCAGCAGCGGTTATCCCGGGCGGTGTGAACTCGTCGATTCGTGCATTTCGTGCAGTTGGCGGGACGCCATTTTCAGTAGCGCGTGGTTCTGGTGCATATTTATATGACGTCGAGGGTCGACAGATGATTGACCTTGTCCAAAGTTATGGTGCAATTATTTTGGGTCATGCTCATCCAGCAGTGACTACTGCTATTACCGCTGCTGCTGTTGACGGAACATCGTATGGTGCGCCAACGCCACGAGAAATGAAACTTGCCGAAGCAATCTCTGAGCGCGTCCCAAGTTGTGAGCGTGTGCGTCTGATGAATAGCGGAACAGAAGCCACGAGCACGGCAGTTCGTTTGGCTCGTGGTGCAACTGGCCGCAAACGCATCGTGACATTTCATGGCAATTTTCATGGGGCGACTGATGCGTTATTGGTGGCGGGCGGAAGTGGCGTTGCCACGCTGGGTTTGCCAGGTACTGCCGGAGTTCCAGAAGAAACAGTTGCCAACACATGGGTGGTGCCGTACAACGTTGTTCCACATTTAGATGATGATATTGCTGCTGTCATTGTTGAACCAGTTGCCGCCAACATGGGAGTCGTGCCTCCGGTGCCCGGATTTTTAGAAGGTCTACGCGCGGAGTGTGATCGTGTAGGCGCACTCTTAATTTTTGATGAGGTTATTACTGGTTTTCGCTTGGGTCTCGGCGGAGCTCAAGCCAAGTATGACGTTCGACCAGACATCACATGCTTCGGAAAAGTAATTGGTGGTGGTTTGCCAATTGGTGCTGTTGGAGGTTCTGCTGCTGTGATGAATCATTTATCACCGCTTGGTCCTGTGTTTCATGCCGGAACTTTGGCAGGCAATCCACTCGCAACTGCAGCCGGACTTGCGGCACTCAACGAACTCAGTGCTGATGTCTATATGGAACTCTCAGCACGGGCACGCCGATTAAGTGCGTTGTTGCGAGATGCATGTGCTGCCAATGGCATCGTGGCCCAGTTTCCCGTTGTCGCAACTTTGGTGGGGATGCACTTTGGTTCGGGGCTTAAAAACAGCGCACCACAGAACTTCGCTGACGCCAAAACCACTGACGAGGCACTGTTCGCCAAGGTTTTTCATGCGATGTTGTCTGCTGGGGTGGCGATGGCCCCCGGGGCATATGAGGCATTATTCGTCGGACTCAGCCATGATGACGCGGTGATTAATCGAATTGGTGAAATTGCACATGAGGCGTTGCAATGGAACAGTCACTAAACCGCCGCGTTGTCGTCATTTTTGGTTTGCTTGCCGTGGTGGCTGCATCGGTGCTGTTTCTCTTTATGCGTGGGTCAGGTTCTGATTCTGTTGTTGGCAACACAACAAAACGACGCATCGATCTCTTTGCGTCGGTGACGAAGGTGACAGCTGATCCTGGCTGGTCGGTGCTTGAGAGTCGAACAGTCGGCGCAATACAACTCACTCTTACTGATGACCAAACCATGATCATTCCTGATGGCACGTATGTTGATGATTATGACTCGGTAACTGCCTGCACTGATTTTTCACAACCGTCGGCGTGTGTTCTTGTGGCAGACATGCTTGGCGATGCAGTGGTGTGGTTTGCACTCGTGCAGGCTGATTCAAAAAATGGCACAAAGCAACTTCACCTACCGGGCCTAGTTGATATGCAGAGCAATGGAGACGAAGGAATTTTGGGTAACGGTTGGATAGTTCCGCTTGGTGTCGGAGTCAAACGAGTTTGCTCCAACTCAGACACAACATCTCTGCGTGATTTCATTACCCGGTTTCCGGGATCGTCTGCTGTAGCGATTATTGATTTAGAGCAAGATGTAGTTGTTGAAGTGTCGTGTGCCTAAGCATTAGGGAACAAGCGGACAATTTGTGCTGCCGCTTTGTACGCCACTTCGGCTGCACCAATTTCTTCAGGTCGTAAAAGATTTGCCATTATGCGCAAGACCCACTCCATTAGTGTGCGCGATTGCAAACCAACTCGCGAGAGTTCGCGCATCAGCACGGGCCGACCGATGATACGCGCGAAGAGCCTGGCTACTTTGAAATACTCACCGTACTCATCTTCAATTAGTTTTGAGTATCGCTGCAATGCAACGGGGTCTCCGCTCACAAGCGCATCGTGTAAACAATCTGCAGCCATGTGCGCTGTCTCGTATGCGTAGTCAATGCCTTCACCGTTAAATGGATTCACGCTGCCAGCGGCATCACCAATGACAATGTGAGTTGGACCAATCTTGGGACCAACCGAACCACCCATCGGAATTCGTCCACTTGTCGCTTTGCAGGTTGGTGTATCTGGATTGATTCCCCAGTCATCAGCAATCATGTGTGCATATGAATCGAGCATGTGTGTTGTGTTCACACTTTTAAAATCTCGAAACGTAGAGAGCAAGCCCACGCCGATGTTGATCGTGCCGTCGCCAACTGGGAAGATCCACCCATAGCCAGGCATCGAGTTTCCGTTGCGATCCTTGACGTCAAGCGCAGATTCGATCCAAGGTTCTGCGTGGCGTGGACTTTCCCAATATGTGCGTATTGCAGTGCCATATGGCCATTTCTTGGCACGCGAAGTTCCGAGCGCACGACCGAATCGGGAGTTTGCTCCATCTGCGACGATGACATATTTGGCGTGTATTTCAAATGTCGTGTTGTCAGTCTTTGATGTAATTACTGCACCACGAACGAATCCACGATCAAGAATTGGAGTGAGTGCTTCATGTCCCTCTAGTAAGTGAGCCCCCGAAGATTGTGCATTTTTTGCAACCATCATGTCGAGTTCGCGGCGACGCACAACATAACCATGTTGCGGATAAATCGGATGTTCGGGCCAGTGCATCTCGAGTGCTCTACCGTGTGCCTTTGCACGCAAACCTTCGTAGCGATGAAATTGTGTTAACTGGTCACCGAGTCCCATGTCGTGAAGTTGTTTGACTGCGCGTGGCGTCAAACCATCGCCACAAGTTTTTTCACGTGGGAAAGTTTTTTTCTCAATGATTGTGACATCGTGTCCAAGTTGAGAAAGCCAGTAACCAGCGCTTGCACCTGCTGGTCCTCCGCCGATGACAAGAACTTCTGTATCGCGCGCTGGGGCGTTTAGCGCGATAGGGGCAGAATCAATGTCAGTCATAGCACTACTCAGTCAATCGCACGAATGACGATGTTGCGTGATTTAGCCAGTGATTGATGCGCGTGCTTCTGTGCCGACGAAGCCCGGTTTATCAGGCAGACTGGCAAAGTCTTTGTCGATCGAGTCAAAACTTGTTGACCCAGCCTCAAGACCAATGAAGATTTCTGACTCTGGGGAGCACCATGTCTCGTATTCTTTTTCCCACTCTTCACTTTTGGGGTCTGCGCCACTAATCACATAACGCTCGTGACACACCACTGAAAGAATTTCTGCATCAGTTAAACCACCACCGGCTTTTTCGCCTTGCATTGGCATTGGGTTTCCGTTGTATGACAGTGGCGCATGCGCACCACCTTCACGGTCGGGGTTGCCATAGATGGCGAGCCCATCAGAAACATATTTTTGGCTGCCGGTATAGACGAAATTGAGCATGTCCTCAATTTTTGGGAACGTCTTAAGAACTTCTCCCTGATACAACGCACGACCGGCACCACCAGCACCTTGAGCACCGTGGCAACCAGCACAACCACCAAAAACTTCAGCGCCAATACTGAGTGGCCCAGCCTCGACGACATTGGACGGTTTGAGAGCAATAAAATACATAAATGCCCACAATGGCAAGAGGCTTAATGTGGCCATTGCCCAATAAGGGATCTTTTTACGAGCATTTGCTGCCGCCACAGATGGGGAGACGGGCTTGGGTGCTTGAGCCACCACTGGGGCAGCGGGCTTGGAGGCGACGGCTGGGGCGTTGCTGGTAGTGGCAGGAGTGGCTCCGGATGCAGGCTGACCAGAAGCGGTTTCTCCGGCCGCTGCGGCACGACGCTCTTGCGAGCGCTTCAGCAGGTGTTCGGGGATTTCAGTCACTCCTTAACGATAGACAATCGGCGACCCTCTTGAGGAATCATGTGACAAATGAGCAACCATGGGTTGCTTGCGTTTTGCACAAAAGCACAACCACCCGCGCTGGACAGGCTGGCACGAGTGGGCACGGTGACTTTGGTGACATACCGAGAAATAACGGTTTTGTCTGTGATCCTGAGTAGTGTTCTCATTGGTTTCACTACTCAGAACGTACATCCAATTGTCCCTCAGTCCGGAGAACTAGCCGCCACCATGCTTGCTATCAACATTTTGAAATGGCCAGGAGTCAATCAGGCTTTTATGTTCTCTTTTGCTGTGACGTTGGTGTTGATCTACGGAATCATGGCCTACGGAAAACGTCGTAAACCAGGTGCTCCTGTGTCATGGGGTGAGGCAATGTTCGGTTCCGTGTATGTCTTTTTCGTGCTGTTCTTGGCCTTTGGTGTGGTTCCTCACCAGTGGATCGACCACGCTGATAAAAATCTCGGATGGCGAAAAGACAAGTTGTTACAAGGTCCATTTGACATCTTGAAGGCCAAAGCGTTCGGTGGTCATTTCCCTTTTACGATTAGCTATGAAGCAGTGCGAGATATTGTGGTTGTGGTGATTCATGTGATTTTTATGGGTATTTTGATCGGTCTTGGTGCGTGGTGGCAAAAACGCGGACAGGCTGTGACAAAAGAAATAGAAACTTCTCCATACGGTCGTCCATTGGTGAAGAAGGCGTAGCAGGATTTATCTATGACACGTACTGACGCCAATCCACCAATGCCAGAGTGGTCCGATGAGTATCAACTCGTCGAGGTCGATGCTGAATATCTTGGAAAGGCTGTGAAGCCGAAACAATTCATTCACATCGATCAGAGCGAGTGCATTATGTGCGAAGGCTGCGTTGATATTTGCCCATGGAAATGCATCCATATGGTGGCTACAAATGCGATTGCGGAGTCAACTGGCATCGAAATGCCAGGCGCAGATCCGTCAGATCATGTGCTTTTTATTATTGATGACGATGTGTGCACGCGGTGTGCACTCTGCGTCGATCGTTGCCCAACTGGAGTCATCATCATGGGCAAGGTAGGAGAACCTGCCGCAACCGGAGATAGTCACACTCGTACCAATGCTCATGGCTATGCCTACGGCCTACGCCTCTAAGATAAACGGAACACATCATGGCAAAAGTAATCGATAGTCCCAGACCAACACTCAAAGAACGAGCCGCCAAACTCGGGCAGGCCACATTGGGGAGTCAAGCATGGACATCTATTTTTCGACCTGGCTCAATCTTTCGCAAGGGCTACACCGATAGTCCACGAAATCGTTCTTATGTCATCATGAACTCTGTTTTGTATCACCTTCACCCAGTAAAAGTGAAGCGCCACGCAGTCAAGGTGAGTTACACACTTTGCTTAGGCGGACTCAGTTTCTTCCTCTTTATTCTGCTGACGGTAACGGGTATTTTCTTGATGTTTTTCTACCGTCCAACAGCAACAAATGCATGGCAGGATATTCAGACGTTGCAGACATCTGTGACGTTTGGGTTGATGGTTCGAAACATGCACAGGTGGGGCGCTCACCTCATGGTTTTGACTGTCTTTTTGCATATGTCGCGCGTGTTTTATCATGGTGCATACAAGCCGCCACGTGAGTTCAACTGGGTGATTGGTGTTGTGTTATTGACACTGACGTTGCTCCTTTCTTTCACCGGATACTTGTTGCCATGGGATCAACTTGCTCTATGGGCTGTCACGGTTGGTACCAACATGATGGGCTACTCACCTGTCATCGGTTCACAGGTCAGATTCGTGTTGCTAGGTGGTGTCGAGATCGGTTCAGAAACACTCTTGCGATGGTATGTATTGCACGTTCTCTTGTTCCCATTCATCATTGTGATTTTTATGGCTGTGCATTTCTGGCGCGTCCGTAAAGATGGCGGAATCTCGGGACCATTGTGAGAAAGGTGACTGCGCAATGACTGAAATTCCAGAGCACCTTCTCAAGCGTGCACAAGAAGCACGTGACAAAGCAGCCGCTGCGTCCGGAGCAGACGCTCCATCAGATGCAGCCGGAGACTCTCGCATCCCACAACACTTGCTTGACCGAACTCGCGCAGCGCGCGCAGGGGGCGCAGTGGCAGTTGCGGATAAAGCTGATGCAGTAGTAGCGAGTGCGCCTGCAAGCGGTGGATTGCCGTTAGCTGCAGGTCCTGGTGGACACACGCAACGACTTTTGACAGTTGTGAAGTCCGGCTCTATTCAAGAAGTAAAGACATCGCCAATTGACAAAGTTCATACATGGCCGCATTTGCTCGCTGTTGAGTTTGTTGCATCGCTGGCGTGTACCGCGTTCTTGTTTGTGTTTTCTTGGGTTGTCAATGCGCCACTGTTGCAAGCAGCCAACTTCAACCGAACTCCAAACCCTTCCAAGGCACCGTGGTATTTCTTGGGCCTTCAGGAACTTCTCACAATGTTCCATCCAATGATTGCTGGCGTGACATTGCCAGGTGTTGGACTAATTGCACTTATTCTGGCGGCGTATCTTGACAAGAATCCATCGAATAAGCCTGAAGATCGAAAATTTATGACAAGCCTTATGACGGTGCATCTCATGTTTTGGGCGGTCTTAGTTATCATCGGATCATTTTTCCGCGGACCTGGTTTCAACTTCACCTTCCCGTGGCGCGACGGAATTTTCTTTGAGTTTTAAGAAGCACGAGACAGAACAGAATTAGGCAACACAGCAATGAGTACAGCAGTCATCATCTCACTAGTAACCGCCGCAGCAGTCGTGCTGGGCGTTGCAGTGCTGTTCACATCTGCTCGGCGTGGTGGAGTGCGTGGCGGCGGAGTGCTGTCGCGCGAGACCCGGCAGCGTGACCGCAAAACGCAGAGTGCGCCAGAGACAGAAATCTCGGGCAGGGATATTGAACGTGAGGCAAACGCAACTCGCGGTGGCGTGTTGGTCAAAGCACCGCCAGTAGAGATGCAGGAGTGGTCGCCTCCAGATGAAGAAACTCTTGGAGTAACTCGCCGACAGTTTTTTAATCGCGCCACAGTCACATTAATGACAGCAAGTTTGGGTGGCTTTGGAGCTGCATGCATCGGCTTTTTGTGGAAAGGTGCAACGGGTGGATTTGGTTCGAAAATCACTGTTGGAAAAATTGATGACGTGGTTCAGTCAATCCGAACCAATAAAGGTTTCTTATATCTTTCTGAAGCGCGATCATGGGTGACCGAGTATCCAAAAGATGCAATCGGCAAAGCAAACCTTATCTACGGTAAACAAGCACCAGTCATTTCTGGAATGGAAGCCGGCATCGTGGCGTTGTACCAGAAGTGCCCGCATCTTGGTTGTCGTGTTCCGGAGTGCAAGAGTTCGCAATGGTTTGAATGCCCATGCCACGGTTCGCAATACAATCGTGTCGGTGAAAAAAAAGGTGGACCAGCGCCACGCGGAATGGATCGCTTTGCTGTGTCAATCACGAATGGTGTTTTAGTAATTGACACGGGCGCCGTATTTGCTGGTCCCGCAATCGGGACAAATACCACAGGGCAAGAGGCCGAAGGGCCCCATTGCATCGGAACCGTCGGAGGACACCACTGATGCTTTCGTCAGTCAGCACATCTATCGCAACAGTCATCTTGCTGATTGCAGTCGGAGGATGGATCCTCTATGCCATCTTTAATGCGCGCGCAACACGTGCAGAAGTTGGCTCAGAGATTGAACTTGCCGCCAACCGCAAAGAGTATTACGACGATGAAATTCTCGAAGGACGCAAGATTGAGCGCACTCAATTGTTGGGCATTCTCTTCCTGGCCATTATTACGGTTGCACTCCCGCTGTACTGGGTGCTCGAACCAAGCCGACAAGCCGGAGCGATCGTTGGCTTTGATAAAAGATTCGTTAACTGGGGTGCAGGACTTTTTGCTCCGACAGCAGAAGGCGGATTCAATTGCGCCGGATGTCATGGCGGAATGAAGGCAACGGGTGGAGTCGCGCCATTTGCTATCACGGATCCAAAGACAGGCGAAGTCAAATCAGTGAACTGGAAAGCGCCTGCGCTGAACACCGTGCTCTATCGATTCAGTGAAGACGAAGTACGTTTCATCTTGAACTACGGACGACCGTTCTCTCCGATGTCAGCGTGGGGAACAATTGGTGGCGGTCCAATGAACGATCAGCAGATCACAACCTTGATCTCGTACTTGAAGAGCATTCAGATCCCGCGTGATAACTGCGTCAATCTAAAAGATGATCCCAAGACATGCGCAGGTGGAACATTGCCGACTGACAAGAACGCCGAACTCCAAGCAGAAGCAGAGCGACTCGTTGCTGCCGGAACGTATGGTTCGCTCGGAGAAGCATTTTTCAATCTCAACTTGTATGGCGGTGGTTACTCGTGTGCGCGTTGCCACACCAAGGGATATTCATACGGAGATCCACAAGTCACCGGTGGTGGCGCATTTGGACCAAACCTCACTGGCGGATCGGCGGTGCGTCAGTTCCCAAATCAAAGTGACATGCTGGATTTCATTAAGGGTGGTTCCGAGTTGGGCAAGCGCTACGGAGAACAGGGACAAGGAAGCGGCCGAATGCCCGCGTTCGGTGGGTTGTATACCGAGACCCAACTCACATCCATCATTGAATACGTGCGGGGCTTGTGATGTCGTTAGCGCTGTTGGCAGTCAGTTGGCAACCAGAAATTCGCGGAATCCTTGTAGTACTCATCATGGCGATGTGTCTGATCGGTGGAACGTATTTGTTGCTCGCCACCAATGTGGGTGTGCGGCTCGGATTCATGATCACAGTGGCAGGGTTAGCCGGATGGATGATGTTGATGGCGCTTGTCTGGTGGATCTACGGCATTGGGCTCAAAGGTCCAGAGCCAACATGGAAACCTGCAGCCCCCATCACAATTGTGCGAGATGGCTCACTGTTGAGCAGCGCCGAAGTTGTTGACGCAGCCATCGTGACAACAGGACAATCGCCCACGGAAGCCGCTGCAACAATTAGTTCTGCTCTGACAGCTCAAAAGTGGATCACTCTAGATGAAGCTGATCCTCGTCGCGGGCAAGCCGCCGCTGCATCTGATGACATTTTGCAAAATCTCACGAAAGAGTTGGCGGCAGGTGAGTATGCGACTGTTGCGGTGTATGACCGTGGTGGCAAAAGATATCCCAAAATCAACAAGTCACTTGACTTCTTGGCCTTTTTACATGAACCTCACTATGCGCTAGTCGAAGTCGCCCCTGTTATCGCGCAGCGCACAGAGCCAGGACGTGCTCCTGCACGACCAATTATTGACGAGACGCAACCTCATCGCTATGTGGTGATGATTCGTGATCTCGGAGCAAAACGACAACCCGCAATCTTCATCACATTTGGTGCTGGACTTATTTTTGCGCTGATGTGTTGGCTTTTGCATCGTCGTGATCAATTGGTTGAGGTCAATCGCCGAGCGCTCAACACGGCTGACGCCTAGGTCATAGCGATGGGTCAGTATCTTCCAATCATTGCGCTGATGGTTGTGGCTATTTTGTTCGGCGCAATCAGTTTTATCGCGTCAGGGCTGTTAGCGCCTCGTCGACCAAGTTCCGCCAAAGAAGCACCGTACGAATGCGGAATTCTTGCCAGTCAAGAGCCACCGCAGAGATTTCCTGTGAGCTTTTATGTCGTCGCAATGTTGTTCATTATGTTTGATATCGAAATTATTTTTACGTATCCGTATGCAGTAGATCGAGAGTTTCTTGGCACATACGGATTTTTTGAGATGATCGCGTTCAGCGCTATTTTCTTTGTTGCATTTGTCTACATGATCGCGCGCGGTGCCCTTGAGTGGGGGCCGATCCACAAACAACAACGGCTCGATACTTCGCTTGAAGGAGCAATCTCAAGCACACGCACAAGTTCTTCCACTATCAAACGCGTTGGTCACGAAGGCCGCAAAGAGACAGTTGCTGCCTAATGGGAGTTGTACGCAATGTTCTTGACGACGGTCTAGGCGGACTTGAGAACAACTTTTTGACCGCTCGTGTCGAAGACCTCGTCAACTGGTCACGCTCGAGGTCAAGTTGGGGAGCAACTTTTGGGCTCGCTTGTTGTGCAATTGAGATGATGGCCACCGGTGCGTCGCACTATGACTTGGCAAGATTCGGTATGGAAGTTTTCCGGGCTTCGCCACGACAGGCCGACATCATGATCGTCGCTGGTCGCGTGAGTCAAAAGATGGCACCAGTACTGCGACAGGTATATGACCAGATGATGGAACCAAAGTGGGTCATCTCGATGGGTGTGTGTGCGTCGAGTGGTGGAATGTTTAACAACTACGCCATCGTTCAGGGCGTAGACCAGATTGTTCCCGTAGATGTGTATGCGCCCGGCTGCCCTCCAACACCCGAGACCTTGATTCATGCAATCGAAACTCTGCACCAACTTATTGAGGACGAAAACATTTTGCGTCGTCGAAAAGAGCAAGGTGGTGGCGCAAACGTGCACATTCTTGAAGTGCCTGCCGGTGCTAACGGCGTATCTATCAACTTTAGGTCGAAGTAGAAATGTCTGACGGTATGACTGAGGTGCAAAAGACTGCAGAAGAACTGCATGGATGTCCCGTGATTATTTCACTCGGTCAACGCGTTTTGCTTGTTTCGCGCGACCAATACGTTTCTGTGATGAAAGCGCTTCTTGATGACACCTTTGATCTGTGTGTTGACTTGACAGCCGTTGACTACTTACTGATGCCAGGGCGAGTTATTGGTGCAGGCATCAAGCCGGAGCGTTTTGAAGTCGTTGTGAGCGTGATGTCAATGCAAAAGCACGAACGCCTGCGTCTGCGTGTTCAGGTGCCAGCAGATGATGCAAGTATTGACACATTATTTGATGTTCATCCCGGAACAGAAGCACTCGAACGAGAAGTCTTTGACATGTTCGGAATTGTTTTTAATGGTCATCCAGATCCGACCCGCATTTTGATGCCAGAAGACTGGGACGGCCATCCATTGCGCAAGGATTACGACTTTGGTCGTATCCCTGTGCAGTTCAAAGGGTCACCAGCATGACCGTTATTGACGATCGTTTTGCAGCGGCCAACACTGACGAAGGACCACAAGAACTTCGTTCGCGGAGTCAACTAACTGCCAAAGAAGTTCTGCGCGAAGTTGGCGCTGTTTTGCGCATGAGCGAGGCACAGGCCGCAGCACTGGCTGACATCGAACACGATGCTGGCGAAGATCAAACCATGATTATCAATATGGGACCACAACACCCAAGTACACATGGTGTGTTGCGTCTCATGCTCGAACTACAAGGTGAGACCGTTTTGCGTTGCAAACCAATTATTGGCTACTTGCACACCGGCATGGAAAAAACTGGTGAGCAACTCACGTATATGCAGGGCGGAACAAATGTCACTCGCATGGACTATGCATCGCCTCTCAACAATGAGCTTGTGTTTTCGCTTGCTGTAGAAAAACTGCTCGGAATTGATGGAGACATTCCGGAACGCGCAGTGTGGATGCGGATGCTGTTGTCTGAACTCAATCGCATGAGTAGTCATCTTTTGTTTATGGCCTCAAACGGAATGGATCTCGGCGCCGTATCGATGATGCTTTACGGATGGCGTGAGCGCGAAGAAGTGTTGCGCTTTTTCCAAAAAGTCACCGGATTGCGGATGAACCACAACTTCATCCGTCCGGGTGGACTCGCAGCCGATCTTCCTGCTGGCTGGCGCGACGATGTCTTGGATATTCTCGAAAAAATTGAGCCGCGACTGCACGAGTACGACGTTTTAATGACAGGGCAACCAATTTGGCGTGAGCGTCTGCAAGGAGTCGGCGTTATTACTGCCGACGAAGCAATCGCCCTCGGTGCAACTGGACCGATCTTGCGCTCAACAGGCGTGGCGTGGGACTTGCGCAGAGACATGCCGTATCTAAAATATGCAGAATTAGATTTCGATGTTGTGGTGGGTTCATATGGTGACGCCTTTGATCGCTATGCAATTCGTCTGAATGAGATTCGCGAATCAATGCGCATCGTGCATCAGATTGTCGATCGTATGCCCAGTGGTGACTATCGCATTCAAGATAAAAAAGTTACACCACCACCACGAGCCCGCATTGATGAATCAATGGAGGCGCTCATCCATCACTTCAAAATCTTCACCGAAGGTTTCAAGGTGCCAGAAGGCGAAGTGTATGTCGGTATCGAGAGCCCCCGCGGGGAAATTGGTTGCTACATCGTGAGTGACGGATCAGCCAAGCCATATCGGATGCGAATTCGTCCGCCATCTTTTATCAACTTGCAGACTTTGCCTCACATGATGCGCGGTGGACTTGTCGCTGATGCTGTGGCAGTGATCTCATCAGTCGATCCAGTACTCGGAGAAGTAGATCGATGAGTCGCTTAACTGACGCACATGTAGCTCTTGCCAAAGAGATCATCGGTCGATATCCACGACCAAAATCTGCCCTTGTGCCATTACTGCATCTGGCTCAAGAACAAGACGGCTACATCACGCGCGACGCAATGGTGCATATCGGCGAACTTGTTGGTGTCACGTCAGCGGAGGTCTACGGCACAGCGACTTTCTATGAGATGTTTAAATTTGAGCCTGTCGGCAAATATGTTGTGAACATCTGTGGCACCATGTCGTGCGCGCTGATGGGGTCAGAAGAATTAATGCACCACGCCGAACAACGCCTAGGTATAAAGGCTGGCGGAACCACACCAGACGGAATGTTTACGCTCGAACACGCCGAGTGTCAGGCGGCGTGCACCGAAGCGCCGTGCTTGCAGGTGAACTATCGCTATCGCTATCGACTGACTCCTGCAGATCTTGACGAGTTGATTGATGATCTGTCAGCAGACCGTTTGACACATGAGATTCCGCCACACGGAACAGTTGCCAAAGTGCGCCAACATATTGCGTCTCACCGTGGCGTTGGTGCTCTTGCTCCGGAGTTGGTGACTGAGTCACCTGCATGGCTCAACGGGAAGGCGGCACTGTGACAAGTTCGTATTTGCATGCACCTGGCTTTATCGCTGGCGATCGACCCAAGATTGTGACATCTCGTTTTGAGTATGCCGATTCATACAAGATCGATCGGTTTATCGCCACGGGCGGATACCAAGGTCTGCGTTCTGCGCTTTCACGGCCTGCGCAAACAGTGCATGACGATGTCAGGAGCGCAACAGTGCTGGGTCGTGGTGGTGCAGGTTTTCCGGCAGGTGTGAAATGGGGATTAACGCCGCAGGAAGTTTGGCCGCGCTATCTCGTTGTGAACGGTGACGAGAGCGAACCCGGCACATATAAAGATCGCTTGTTGATGGAACGTGATCCGCATCAATTAATTGAGGGCTGTTTGATTGCGTGTTATGCGGCTGGCTTGTCGCAGTGCTTCCTATATATACGTGGAGAAATGGCAGTCGCACAAGAACGCGTTGCAGAAGCGCTCAACGAAGCGTATGAGGCTGGGTATGTCGGCAAAAATATTCTGGGCACGAATTTCTCGGTCGATATTGTTCTTCATTGGGGGGCAGGTGCCTACGTTGTCGGTGAAGAAACTGCGCTCATCGAAAGTCTCGAAGGAAATCGCGGAATGCCTCGCCTAAAGCCACCATTCTTTCCTGCTGCAAATGGTCTGTACGGCCAACCAACAATCGTCAACAATGTTGAGACGTTGGCTAACTTGCCGTGGCTAATGACCAACGGCGTCGATGCGTACACAGCAATTGGCACAAAAACATCTCCTGGAACTCGTATGGTTGCGGTGTCTGGTCATGTTGTACGGCCAGGTGTGTATGAAATCGTCAACGGAACAACTACGTTTCGCGATCTCATTTACGGAGAAGAATTCTGCGGTGGTATTCGCAACAACAATGCTCTCAAAGCGTTTGTTCCTGGTGGTGGTTCTGCGCCGTGGTTTACATCTGATCAATTAGATCTCCCTTTTGAAGGAAGCCAGGTTGGAGCAGCCGGTTCAATGTTGGGTTCTGGGGCCATCATGGTGATGGATGAAACAACTGACATTCCTGCTGCTGCACTGACCCTTACTCGGTTTTATGCACACGAGTCGTGCGGAAAATGCACGCCATGTCGTGAAGGTGGCACATGGCTTGAGCGCATCTTGAGTCGCATTGTTGACGGCAAAGGAACAGATGCTGATTTGGCTCAACTCATCGAAGTTGGTGAATCAATTTGTCCTGGAGATTTCCCGCATGCATCCAATGAGGCACTTGGATTGACGGCAGTTCCCTTCCCGTACAAGATGACCACGATTTGTTTTGTCGGACCATCGGCATATGTACCAGTGCATTCCGCACTGACATTATTTCGATCAGAGTTTGAAGCGCGAATCACAAAAAGAACAATGATCAAGGTAACCGCAGTCGGGGTGTCGTCGTGAGTACAACTGAATCGCACAACGAAGCAGAAATCGTCATTGATCCAAACGCTGTTTCGATGACAATCAACGGAAAAAGTGTCACAGCCCGCAAAGGGGAGTGGATTATTGCTGCCGCTGATCGCACGGAAGACTTTATTCCGCGGTTTTGCTATCACCCTCGCATGGAATCCGTTGGCATGTGTCGTCAATGTCTTGTCGAAGTCGAAGGACCACGCGGTCCAATGATGGTGGTGAGTTGCATGACTCCAGTAGCCGAGGGGCAAGTCGTGCGCACCGATACGGACACCGTCAAGCGAGCACAAGAAGGAATGATTGAGTTGCTACTGGCAAATCATCCACTCGACTGTCCCGTTTGCGACAAAGGTGGAGAATGTCCGCTTCAAGATCAGGCATTTAGTCACGGGCCAGGCGAGAGCCGATACGTAGAAGAAAAACGACACTACGAAAAACCAATTCCAATTAGTGGTTTGGTGTTTCTTGATCGCGAGAGATGCATTTTGTGTGATCGATGCACACGCTTTGCAGACGAGGTCGCCGGAGACCCGCTCATTACGTTTACGCATCGTGGCAACAACACTCAGGTGCTGACATTTCCGGACGAACCATTTGCGTCATATTTTTCGGGAAACACTGTGCAGATTTGCCCCGTCGGCGCACTTACTGCAGAGCCGTATCGATTCAAAGCGCGTCCGTGGGATCTGCAACAACAAGAAAGTACCTGCACGACATGTTCGGTCGGTTGTCGCACTGTTGTGCAATCAAGCCGTGATGAGATCTTGCGGTATCAGGGTGTTGACAGTGATCCAGTCAACTGGGGATGGTTGTGTGACCGAGGTCGTTTTAATTTCCAATCCACAAACTCTCCGAATCGTCTGTCAACGCCGCTCATAAAAACTGAGTCTGGTCTTGTGGCTACGTCTTGGACAGTGGCTCTTGATGAAACCGCGCGGGTATTGCGTCATGCTCAGCCCGGATCAATCGCGATACTTGGTGGGGCTCGCGGTACCAACGAAGATGCATGGGCATGGGCTCAACTTGCGGATGCTCTTGGTGTGGACATGCGCGATGCCCAACTTGATGATGGATTACCTGCCGAGATTTTTGGATATCCCAACGCCACTATTGATGACGCGTGCAGTGCAACAACAGTTATTTTGCTTGCGCCTGATTTGAAAGAAGAACTTCCTGTTTTGTACCTGCGTCTTCGTGGGGCAGCAGAAAAGAAAAAAATTCGCATCATTGAAATCACAACTCATGATTCTGGCTTGACTCGCTATGCCTGGAAATCTCTGCAGTGCGAGCCTGGCCATCAAGCAGAGACAGTGCAACAGATGTTGAGCACTCCTGAAATGCAAGAGCAATTGGGTCGTGGTTCGGTCGTAGTCGTTGCTGGCCGATCTAACTTGGCCGAAGCGGCTCACCACACAATGGCTGTAGTTGACACAATTGCGACAACTGTTTCGCAGGTGAGCGTGTTGCCAGTGCTACGGCGCGCAAATGTGCGTGGCGCGTTGTCTTTGGGGCTTGCACCACGTGATTCAACTGACGCTGCAACAATTCTTGAGGCATCAGCCAATGGCAAAGTGGATTGTCTCATTTTGCTCGGGGCAGACCCTCTCAGCGATGTTCCAGATGCTGATCTTGCTCGTCGGGGTATTGCTGGTGCCCGCCACATCATCGCAATCGATACC
Organism: Actinomycetes bacterium; assembly: GCA_014190235.1. GTDB lineage: Bacteria > Actinomycetota > Acidimicrobiia > Acidimicrobiales > Ilumatobacteraceae > UBA2093. The sequence goes on from BJGC01000023.1 coordinate 17,321, forward strand.
TTCTTAAATAACTCATCAGCGCATGCAGACATTGTGCTTCCGGCTGCGGCATACGGAGAAAAAGATGGAACGACAACTAATTTGGAAGGCCGTGTCACAAATGTGGCGCAGAGCATCACACCGCACGCAACATCACGCCCTGATTGGATGATTGCCGTCGAACTTGCTGCGCTTCTCAATCACGACCTCGGCATTTTGACTCTCCAAGATATCCAGACTCGTATCACCCAAACCGTCGGAGGGTTTGATGGACTGAGTGTGAGCGTTGCCGTGCGAAAAAATGGCGTTCTGGTCAGCGTGCCACCTATTTCTCCATTGCAAGTTCATCATGACGCAGCCGTAAAACGCAACGCATATGAGTTCAGGCTTGTTGTGGCTCGAAAATTGTACGATCAGGCAATCGGAACCGCAATGAGTCAATCTTTGGCTGCGCTTGCGCCAGGTGCGGGAGTGTTTGTGAATCCCCACGATCTTGAGCGCGTTGGGGCAAAAGATGGTTCGTCTGTGCGGGTGAGCAACACAACGCGATCCGTCATCTTGCCAGTTCACGCATCAATGACAGTTGCGCGCGGAACTGCATTTGTGCCGTTTAATCAAAAGGGTGTTGATATTCGAGAGTTGTTGCAAACGTCCAACGGAGTCACCGATGTACAGATTGCCAATATCTCATGATGCAGATCTTGGCGATTGATCCACTCTTGACCGGAGAATTGTTGTGGACTCCGTTGTTGATTGTGTTGCTGAAAGTTGTTGTGGTTTTTGTCGTGGGGCTATTAGCCACGATGCTGATGGTTTGGTTTGAACGCAAAGTGATCGCCGGCATGCAAAACCGAATTGGACCAAACAAGGCAGGGCCTTTCGGAATCTTGCAGACATTGGCGGACGGCATAAAGTTGTTCTTTAAAGAAGACCTGATTCCGGAGCGTTCTGATCGATTTGTTTTCAAACTCGCACCCTATTTAGCTTTTGTTCCAGCGTTCTTGACATTTGCAATTATTCCACTTGGTGGGGATTTTCGGGGGGGCAACGATGGTCTCGTGACGTGGTTCGGACATCAGACACGTGTGCAACTTGCCGATCCACCAATCGGTATCTTGTTCGCACTAGCTATTTCATCGATCGCAATTTACGGAATCATGTTGGCAGGTTGGTCGAGTGGCTCAAAGTATCCGCTGCTTGGTTCTGTTCGTGCATCTGCGCAGATGGTGAGTTACGAAGCAGCCTTAGGCTTGTCAGTGGCAGCGGTCGTGCTGGTCACCGGAACGTTGTCAACGAGCGGAATCGTTGCCAGACAAAGCACACTTGGCGACTGGAACGTCATTGTCACCGGAATTATTCCATTCTTTATTTTCATGGTTGCCGCAACGGCAGAACTCAACAGGCCACCTTTTGACTTAGTAGAGGCCGAACAAGAACTCGTTGGTGGTTTTAACACTGAGTATGCATCTTTGCGTTTCGCTCTCTTTTATCTGGCAGAGTTCATGAATACGGTCACGATGTCGGCGCTGATTGTGACACTTTTCTTCGGCGGACCACAACCCATTTCGGTCGGATCAACCACAATCGATATTCCGATCATCGGAAACGCACTCGAAGGAACCGTCTGGTTGCTGCTCAAGGTGTTGGTCTTCCTCTATATATATGTCTGGTTCCGCGCCACATTGCCGCGCTTTCGTTATGACCAACTAATGAATCTTGGCTGGAAGGTTTTGATCCCTGCATCGCTCGGATGGTTTATTTTGCTGGCAGCACAACGCGTTGGCCAAAGTGCGGGATGGGATCGCTATGTAGTGACTATTGCTACTGCTTTAGTTCTCTTAGTGAGTTACAGCCTGTTGATGTTGGCGCAACGCACGAGTACGAATGAACGCAAACGGGATGGGGTGATGTTCTAATGGGTTATTTTGGCGGATTCTTAGTCACGTTGCGTCAGCACGGACGACGCAATCGAGTGACAACTGAATATTCTGGTGGTCGAGTATTTCGGCGCAAGAACTCGGATAAAAAAGACGAAAAGATTTCTAAACCAGAGCGGTTGCATGGTCGTCATGTTCTGAACCGATACGAAGACGGTATGGAAAAATGCATCGGTTGCGAATTGTGTGCTGGCGTGTGCCCTGCAAGGTGCATCTATGTGCGCGGTGCTGATAACGACATTGCAAACCCAACATCACCCGGCGAACGATTCGGCTTCATTTATGAGATCAACTACTTGCGTTGTATCCATTGTGATCTGTGTGTAGAGGCATGTCCTACCGAGGCCATCACAGAGACAAAGCTCTTTGAGTTTTCTTTCACTAATCGGAGAGATGCCATCTATACAAAAGACGAGTTGTTAGTTGATGACACTGGTTCTCCACAGCACTTACCGTGGGAAGACTGGCGTGCGGGCGAAGATCTCAACACATCTGGCTGGATGCGTGCAACAGCACCGTCAGGCAATGCAGATTTTGAAGGACTCGTGGCTTGGAGCGGTGAGTTGGGCTACGGAATCAGAGTCCCAGAACCCTCACAAGCAGTGGCCGACGATGACGTAGAAGATTTTAACCAAGAGCCAACAACAGGAAGCACACACTAAGTGGAGCTTTTTGTTTTTGTCTGTGCTGCGGCGATGGTCCTCGTGGGGGCCATCGGCGTGATCACGCGCAACAACCCCGTACACGCCGCATTGAGCCTGGTTTTGACGCTCTTTGGAATTGCTGTTTTGTTCGTGGCCAATAACGCACATTTTCTGGCGGCAGTACAAGTCATCGTGTATGCCGGTGCAATTGTGGTGTTGTTCTTGTTCGTCATCATGTTGTTGGGTGTTGACCAAGCAGAAGATTTGTCCACAGAACCACTCACCGCACAGCGTCCACTCGCGCTCGTCGTAGGAATCGGCGTTGCAGGCGTGATCATTGCTGCCATCGTGAAGTCGCAAGACGCACTTTTAGTTCGCGGAACAGGCATCAATTCGGCGACGCTTGAAGACGCTGACGCCAATATTCGACAATTATCTCGCTCTATCTTTAGCGACTATGTCTTTGCCTTTGAAGTGACCTCTGTTCTTTTGCTTATCGCAGTTGTTGGGACCGTCGTAATGTCTCGGCGTCAACATGGCCAACATGTTGAGGAGTCGGCATGAATCTGGCAGTGATCGAACCCACGACTAGTTGGTATCTAGTGTTAGCAGCAGTTCTCTTTGGAATCGGAACTGTCGGCGTGATGGTACGACGAAATCCGCTGGTGATGTTTATGTGTATCGAACTGATGCTCAACGCTGTGAACCTGTCATTTGTTGCGCTATCTGCATCGCTATCTGACATCAATGGCCAGACGGCCGTGTTTTTTGTTCTTGTCGTTGCCGCCGCTGAAGTTGTAGTTGGGCTCGGAATAATTGTGTCCATCATGCGCCGCCGCAGCGATGCCACGGCTGACGATCTTTCGGTACTGAAGGGATAACGCAGATGCTTGATAACGCATGGCTTATTCCGGCTCTTCCGCTCGCTGGATTCATCATCATTTTCTTATTTGGCCGTCGACTTGGTGAGCCGCGTGCCGGAGTTTTGGCCACCCTGATGACAGCAGGCTCTTTCGTGGTCACTGTTGGTGTGTTTTTCGCATTGCTCTCACGAGCATCTGAGGATCGTCATCATGTTGTCACGTTGTTTACATGGCTGCCGGTTGGCTCATTGCATATTGACATGGCGATATTGATTGATCCGCTTAGCGTCACAATGGCGCTTTTCATCACCGGAATCGGCGCACTCATTCATTTGTATGCCATCGGATACATGCACGGTGACCCAAAGTTTTCAAAGTTCTTCCTGTATCTCAACCTCTTTATTTTCTCAATGTTGATGTTGGTCCTTGGTGAAAACCTTCTAGTTACTTTCTTGGGCTGGGAAGGCGTCGGTGCGTGTTCGTATTTCTTGATTTCTTTCTGGCACACACGAGATTCAGCAGCAACCGCAGGCAAGAAGGCATTCGTCACCAATAGGGTCGGTGACTGGGGTGTGATGATTGCGATGTTCATGGCTTTTTCTGCTGTCGGAACGTTGTCGTACTCGGGTATCAATGAAGCTGCTGAGTCTGGTCATCTTGCAGCGGTCACAGCGACAGGTATTGCGCTCATGTTATTTATCGGAGCATGCGGAAAGAGCGCACAACTTCCGCTGTATCTCTGGTTGCCAGACGCCATGGAAGGACCGACCCCTGTGTCGGCACTTATCCATGCCGCGACGATGGTGACATCTGGTGTGTTCTTGATGACACGAATGAACCCTGTGCTGCACGTGTCGTATCACTGGGTTATGACAATCATCGCGGTGGTCGGAGCTGCAACTGCGTTATTTGCAGCAACAGTTGCGGTTGCTCAAACAGATATCAAAAAAGTGCTGGCCTATAGCACGGTGTCACAACTCGGGTTTATGTTCTTGGCAATCGGATCAGGTGCGTATGTTGCAGCAATTTTCCATATGGTCACGCACGCTTTCTTTAAGGCACTGTTGTTCTTGGGTTCCGGTGCGGTCATCCACGGAATGCATCACCAGCAAGACATGCGCAAGATGGGGGCGTTACGCAAGGTGATGCCCATCACGGCGATGACTTTTATTGTTGGCTGGTTAGCAATTGCTGGAGTTCCGCCATTTGCAGGTTTTTGGTCAAAAGATGAAATCTTGTTGTACGTCTACGCTAATAATCGCGGGCTCTATTTGGTCGGAGTAGTCACTGCATTGTTGACGGCGTATTACATGACTCGACAAGTGATCATGGTGTTTTACGGAGAAGCACGTTGGCATGACCAGAGTGAAGAACATGGCGCTCACGGAGACGCGACTCCGCATGAAAGTCCATGGATCATGCTGGCTCCGCTTGTTGTGCTCTCTGGCTTAGCGATTGGTGGTGGATTACTGCAGTTGCCGTTTTCTTCAAAGACACACTTCTTGGAGCATTGGCTTGAACCGGTGATCGAAAGTGGAGAACGCAATATCGATGGAACATGGGCAAGCGACAATAAGTATTTGCTCTTGCTTGTAGCCGTGATCATTGCGTGTCTAGGTATTGCTGGCGCGATTGCGGTCTATGCAAAGAAGAAAGCACCGGCACTTGAGCCAGCGATATTGGCTAATGGCTGGATGTATGACTCCAGTGTCTCGCGTTTCATGGGTGGTCCTGGCCGAACAATGTTTAGTGGCGTGGCACGCTTTGATGCAGGTGTCGTGGATGGTGCTGTCAATGGAGTCGCTCGCGTTGTTGGGTCAACGAGTAACGCACTTCGAAAAGTGCAAACAGGGTTTGTTCGTTTTTATGCGGCCATCTTGGGTCTGGGTGTTGTGATGCTGCTGGCGTGGTTCTTGTTGCGAGGAGTGCTCTAATGCACGAACATATTTCCTTCCCGATTCTGTCAGCGATTGTTTTTCTGCCAATTATTGGCGCATTACTTGTGACGCTCTTGAGTGACCGTCGTCCAGAATGGGTAAAACTGTGCGCCATATTATTCAGCGTCGGAACTGGTGCACTGTCGCTTTGGGTATTGGCATCATTTAAGTCGAGTAGCGCTGATTTTCAGTTCGTCTCTCAACATGACTGGATCAAGGCATGGGGTATCTCATGGCATCTTGGGGTTGACGGCATTTCACTCTTCTTGGTGGCTTTAACAGGAGTCCTGTTTCCGCTTGTGATTCTTGGCATCGACCCCCACCACGATCAGAAGCGCTATTTCGCGTGGCTGTTGTTGCTCGAGGCGGGAGTGATGGGAAGTTTCCTGAGCCTTGACCTTGTGCTCTTTTTCTTGTTCTTTGAAATTGTTCTGGTTCCTATGTATTTCTTGATTGGTGGTTGGGGCTATGACAATCGTGTCTACGCAGCAACAAAGTTTTTTCTGTTCACAATGTTTGGTTCGGCTTTTATGTTGGTGGGCATTGTTGCCACGGCTGCGCTTGCGCGACACGATGTCGGGTACCTCACTTTTGACCTTGTGACGTTGGCTGAACATGCATCATTTGCGACCAACACTGGCCGATGGCTGTTCTTTTCGTTTGCTATTGCATTCGCCGTAAAAGTGCCGTTGTTCCCATTTCATACATGGCTTCCAGATGCACATACGCAAGCGCCGACCGGAGGCTCGGTCATTCTTGCCGGAGTCATGCTGAAATTGGGCACGTATGGTTTCTTGCGATTCGGCTTGTATTTGTTTCCAGAAGCAGCGGTGTGGGCTAGACCACTCTTTTTGACCTTGGCAACAATCGGAATCGTCTATGGCGCAATCGCGGCAACGATGCAAACAGACCTCAAGCGACTTGTGGCGTACTCGTCAGTCGCACACCTTGGCTTTATTGTGCTCGGAATATTTGCCATGACATCTCAGGCCATCACGGGTGGCGTTGCGCAGATGATTAATCATGGTGTTTCAACTGGTGCATTATTTTTGTTGGTTGGGATGATCTACGAGCGTCGCCACACACGCGAGATCGCTCAATTGCGTGGTATCCAAAAAGTTGCTCCTATTTTTGCGGCCGCATTTACGGTTGTGATGCTGTCCTCGATTGGTGTTCCGGGTCTGAACGGCTTCGTCGGAGAGTTCTTAGTATTAATTGGTTCGTTCCAGACAGCGCGTTGGTGGACAATCATTGCTACGACCGGGGTCATTCTGGCGGCACTGTATTTGTTGTGGGCGTATCAGCGCGTGTTTCATGGCGAACCAGATGAAGACAATTCCACATTTGCAGAACTCAAACTGCGCGAAGGAATGGTCTTGATGGTTTTCATCGGCATCATTGGGTTTACTGGTTTATATCCAAAACCAATGCTTGATCGCATCGAACCAAGCGTGGACAAATTAATCGAGCACGTTGTATCGCATAGTGAGTTTATGCCACCAGCAGAAATGGAACTCGAAAAGTGAACGCTCTGTTTGCCGAGAATCTTGTTGGTCCATCAATCAGTTGGCTGGGTATTAGCCCACTACTTGTACTTCTTGGTGGCGTGTGTGTACTGCTGCTACTTGGTTCAATTGCGCCACGTTGGCCAAAAGGTTCATACTGCGTTTTCACTGTCGTCGTGTCACTCGCAACGGCAGTGGCGGCGATGTTGCAGTGGCATGATGTCACAAAAAATGGTCCAAAGATGCTCATTGCTGACGCTGTGGCACTCGATCATTTTGCGTTACTTGCAACAATCACCATCGCCGTCTCTATCGCTTTAGTTTCTCTTATCACTGATGACTATTTGCGTCGAGAAGACTACGACGGCCCAGAGGTGTATGCCCTGTATCTCACTGCGGCAATTGGTGGCGTTGTCATGGCGTCATCAAATGATTTGATTGTGCTGTTCTTGGGACTCGAGACGCTCAGCCTTTCGCTCTATCTTTTGGCAGCAAGTCATCGAAAGCGAGCAGAGAGCCAAGAGGCGGGTCTGAAGTATTTTGTACTGGGCGGATTTTCGTCTGCATTTTTCTTGTACGGAATTGCATTGACATACGGTTCAACTGGCAGCACAAATCTTTCAAAGATTGCGTCTGCGCTGTCAGGTGACAGTCCTTTTAGTCAGATAGATGCGATGTTGTTGGTCGGGATCGGACTGATGTTGGTAGGTCTTGCTTTTAAAGTCAGCGCTGTTCCGTTCCATGTCTGGACGCCAGATGTTTATGAAGGAGCACCGTCGCCAGTCACCGCCTTTATGGCATCTGCCGGAAAAATTGCGTCATTCGCTGCGCTCTTGCGTGTACTTGTGGTGGCGTTCCCGACACGCATTGATGACTGGCGTCCAGCAATTTGGGTTCTTGCAGTTCTCACATTGTTGGCTGGTTCGATTCTTGCGGTCGTGCAGACAAACGTCAAACGGATGCTCGCATTTTCTTCAATCAGCCACGCTGGATTTTTGTTGGTGGGCGTCGAAGCGGCCGGACATGTCGGTGACAAAGATGCGTTGGCGGCAGTGCTGACATATTTGTTGTTGTATGCAGTGCTAGTGATTGGTTCCTTTGCTGTCGTCACTGTTGTTGCGGGCAAAGGCGACAGTCAGACCACGCTTGATGATTTCCGCGGACTAGGTAAACGGCGTCCAGCAATGGCCTTGGCGCTCACAGTGTTTTTATTGGCCCAAGCGGGCATGCCTGCCACGAGTGGTTTCATTGCCAAGTTTGGAGTCATCAAAGCAGCAGCCGAAGTGCAATCGTATTCAATTGCAATTATTGCGATGTTGGCCGCCGTGATCGCGGCGTTTTTGTATCTGCGAATCATGGTGAGCGTGTGGCTTGCTGATTCAACAGATGACACAAAACTTGCTATTCCGACTGGTGCCGGAATAGCCATTACATTGGCCGCAATATTTACAATCGTTGTTGGCGTGTACCCGGGCTGGTTGCTCGACGCTACTCGTATGGTGTCACACCTCGCGACAATTGCAGTGCAAGCAGTAGATCCTGCATCTCAAACTCCTGCAGGGTAGACCAACCTTCTAGGCGCGAACTACTACTTCGCCTGATTAATCAGTGCATCAAATAAAGATTGCTGTACAGGGTCTTTGTCTGCAGTTTTTTCGGGATGCCATTGAACTCCCAACACCCAACTCGCACTGCGGTGTTCGACTGCTTCGATAGTGCCGTCTAATGCTCGACCGACACATACAAGATCTGACGCAACAGATTTGATTGCTTGGTGGTGCCATGATGCTCCGTTTGATGTCGTGCCGTTCAATGCTTGCGAGAGGCGAGTATTTGGAACTACTTCTACTTCGTGCAAGTGCCCCTTATGGTCGGCGCTGTTTTCAAGATGCTGAATCAAGGTTCCGCCAAGTGCAACATTAAGAACTTGAGCGCCGCGACAGATTGCGAGAACTGGTTTATCGAGAGCAATCGCCGCAAGAAGAACAGCAATTTCGAATTGGTCAAGAGAATTATCAATGCCATAGCATTCGTCTTGTCTGTCCTCGCCGTAGAGAGATGGATCAACGTCTGCACCGCCCATGAGGAGAACTCCATTGCATTGCATCAATGTAGCGTTGATGATATTTGCATCAAGGGTGGGCGGCATGAGCAGAGGTACGCCACCTGCTCGATGGATAGCGTCAATATACAGTTGACCAGCTGCAGCAACTGGCGTACTAAAAGTAGAAGCCTTTTTATCGAAACGCGCCAAGAGAGCGATACACGGTGAGTTCATCGGCCAGAAATTTTCTGCACGGTGTAGCCAGCATCTTGAGCAGCAGTAATAATTTTTGATTCTTGTTCTGGTCCGCGAATTTCTAGTACTACCTGTACTCCCGTTTCGCGAACATGCAGGTCTACTCCGTCTCGCACATGTTCAACTTCGATCAGATTGGCTCCGGCTTGGGCAAACAATGTCAGTAACCGCGCCAGCCCACCTGGCCTATCAGGGATTCGTACAAACAAAATGAGTCGGCGCCCTGCGTCAGTTTCGTGTCGACGGATGAGTGCTGGAACAACTCCTAGATCAACGTTTCCGCCTGACAACACCGCGCATGTTGTTCCGAGATCGGATGGCTTGACAACACCACTTAGCAATGCAGCGACTCCGACTGCGCCACCACCCTCGACGTAGAGCTTGGCGCGTTCCAACAGTATGAGCATCGCATCAGCGATGTCGTCTTCTTGCACTATCACTATGTCATCGACGTAACGCTCAATCAGTGGTCGTGTAATTTCGCCAGGTTTTTTCACTGCGATTCCGTCTGCGAGCGTGGCAATTGGTCCGTCCGAAACTTGAAGACCTGCGTACGGTGCACATACAGCAACCTGTACTCCGATGATGCGAATCTTTGGGTTGTATTCTTTGAGTACAACAGCAACACCACCTGTGAGCCCGCCGCCACCGAGTGGAATAAGTACGCAGGACAAGTTTGCGATGTCTTCGATGAGTTCAAGGCCGAGTGTTCCCTGTCCGGCAACCACACTTGCATCGTCGTAGGGATGACAAAACACCATGCCAGTTTCTTGAGCGCGATGTTGGGCTTGGGCAACGGCAATGTCGAGAGTGTCGCCACTCTCAATAATCGTGGCGCCGTATCCGCGGCATGCATCAATCTTGGCAAGTGATGCGCCAGTCGGTACAAAAATTTCGCACGGGACACCGTGATGTCTGGCAGCAAAGGCCAATGCTTGAGCGTGGTTGCCAGCACTACCGGCGGTGACTCCGTTTTTGGCGGCGTCACCGAGTGATGCCATTTTGTTCAGCGCGCCACGAATCTTAAATGACCCTGTGCGCTGCAGATTTTCTGCCTTTAAAACAATTTTCCCGCCACATAGGTCGGACAGTGCTGCTGACTCAGTGACAGGAGTGTGTTTGACAATACCCTGACCCACGACACGGGCGGCCTCAGAGGACGCAGTAGTAATAGGCAAAGTGGTCACGCATCATCTACGGTACTTGTCGTGCGGGCACTTCTTGTGGCGAATATCACCGAGGCCGATGCGGGCTTTATTGGGCAATCATTACGCCTGCGTGGTTATGCCTTTACCGAAGTCTTGCGCGAGCACCACGAGCAATGGGCGTCTGAGGTTGATGACCTCGTTAACAGAGCCGACCTTGTGCTTTCGTTGGGCTCGAATTGGAGCGCTTATTGGCCAGAAGTCGCTGCCAGCGTGGAGGCTGAGGCCACATTGTTGCGCAGGGCTCATGATCAGGGTGTGCCTATTTTGGGAATCTGCTTTGGTGCCCAGATGCTGGCGCACGCTCTCGGGGGTCGGGTTTTTGTGGCCCCAGAGCCAGAGATGGGATGGTGCTCGGTGCAGGCTTCTGACCCGCAAAGCCCTGCTGGGGCTGTATTAGCGGGAGAATGGATGCAGTGGCATGGGGACACATTCGAGCCTCCAGCCAGCAGCGAGATCTTGGCCAGCAGTGACCGCGCTGTGCAGGCTTTCAGGATCGCAAAGTGTCTGGCCCTACAGTTTCACCCTGAAGCCACCGAATCGGTGGTGTCTCAGTGGTCGGCAGGTCAAGGTCAGTGCGAGTTGATCAGCGCCGGAGTCGACCCTCAAGATCTGCTGACTCAGACCCGGATCAAGGTTGTCGATGCTCAAGAGCGTTGCGATGGGTTGGTGAGTTGGTTTTTGGCAGACGTTGCCGATCGTCCAACAACGCACAAAAGCACATACTAGAGACACTGATGTGGAATGCGATTGACGCGAAGTTGTTGTCTGGATTGGGCTAGGTAGTAGTTTCGTATCCGATGTCTCCGTTCTTGCGCTCCTATCTCACGGTCGTTTGGTTTGGTTTGGCAGCCTTTTTGGTGGGCTCCTTGTTGCTTGGAATATCTGCTCTATTGCGTCCAAATAATCCGACCCCAGAAAAACTCCTGTCGTATGAAAGTGGTGTCGATCCCGTCGGCGACGGATGGTCTCAAAGTCAGATTCGTTACTACGTGTTTGCATTGTTGTTCGTGATTTTTGACGTAGAAGCAGTGTTTATTTTTCCCTGGGCAACACAACTTGAGCGCTATGGCGGCTTTGGACTAATCGAGATGGCAGTGTTCGTGGCGATCTTGGTGTTGGGTCTTGTCTATGCATGGCGTAAGGGTGTCTTGCGATGGGTATAGGTCGGGGAGTAATTCACTGATGGGACTCGTAGACCGTGGGCGTTTGCCCAAACCACTGACGCAACTGTTCAACATGGGGCGTTCATACAGTTTGTGGGTGTATCAATGGGGCTTGGCATGTTGTGCCATCGAGATGGGTGCGGCATTTGGTTCGCCGCGCTATGACGTGATGAGACTCGGCGTGATTCCGCTTCCGGCAAGTCCGCGTCAAGCAGACCTTGTAGTGATCTCCGGAACAGTGACAGACAAGATGGCGCCAGTCATCAAGCGCTTGTACGAACAAATGCCTGAACCAAAATATGTCATCTCAATGGGAAGTTGCGCCAACTGCGGAGGTCCGTATTGGGATAGTTACTCCGTGACAAAAGGAATCGATCAGATTATTCCAGTTGATGTGTATGTGCCTGGTTGCCCACCACGACCTGAAGCACTTCTTGAGGGTGTTGTGATGTTGCAACAACGCATCAAGAACGAAGACATGGGTGCAAGGTGGCGTGGCGAAGGTTCGCAGCCGATGGCTCTTGCCCAAAGTGAGCAACAAGCAAAACAAGCAGTAAAAAAGCAAGTTGTTGATGGTGAATCCGCCGAACGAGGAGGAGTTCCAGTTGTCGTTGACCACTGATACCCCCGCAGCCACCGATGTTGTTCGTGATGGCATTCTTGCTCGTGTTCAAGCAGCACTTGGCGACAAGATTGTTGAGTCACTTGTCAAACCAGGTGATGACATTTGGGTGCGTGTACGCACAGAGTCATGGCGAGAGACTGCTGTCATCTTGCGCAACCTAGGTTTTTCATATTTTGATTTCTTGTCGGCAATCGATTGGTTGCCATCGCCGTTTGGACGCGGAGAAGATGATCCCACCGAACCAGCACCGGTGCGCGACAATACGATTCGTCATGGCTACACGGGCGGAGACACGCGAATTCAGATGTTGGCGCGAGTAGTAGACCCAACAACGTCAATGGGCATCAATCTCAAAGCGGATGTTCCAGATGACAACGCGCATGTTGAGTCTTGGACGACGGTGTATGCAGGCGCTAACTGGCATGAGCGAGAAGCTTGGGAAATGTTTGGTATCACGTTCGATGGTCATCCAGATTTGCGACACATTTATCTGCCAATTGACTTTGAGGGCTTCCCACTGCGCAAAGATTTCCCGCTATTAGCACGCATCGTCAAACCATGGCCCGGAATCGTTGACGTCGAACCAATGCCTGGTGGCGATCAAGACGAGCCTGCACAAGATGGAGACGCGCAATGACACTTCTTGGAGATCGTCAACAGTTGTCGTATATCGCGTCGCAAGCAGCAGATGCGCGAGTCAATCTTGAGCTCGAAACTGAGGGCATGACTCTCAACATCGGGCCACAGCATCCGGCAACTCACGGAACATTGCGCATCATTGCGCGTCTTGATGGCGAACAAGTCGTGTGGGTCGATCCGTCGTGCGGCTACATGCACCGCGGATACGAAAAACTCACAGAAGTTCGTACGTATCCGCAAGTGACAGCACTTGTTAATCGCATTGACTGGCTCGGAAGTTTTGCTAACGAAGTTCCTTTCATCTTGGCTGCCGAAAAACTGATGGGAATTGAGGCTCCATTACGAGCGCAACATATTCGAACAATCTTGTTCGAACTCTCGCGCATTGCCAACGTCTCGCTGTTCCTCGGCGATCTTGGTGTGCAACTCGGCGCTATCACGCCAGTCTTTATGGCGTTCCGTGATCGTGAATATGTCCTGAACTTGATCGAAGGTGCAACGGGCGGACGATTCCATCCGAACTTCGACCGCATTGGTGGACTCAAAGATGATCTTCCCGCTGGATGGATAGACGAAACCCGAACCGTCATGAAAAAACTTCGTCGTTTTTGTGACGAGATCGAAGATCTGTTGTTCGGAAATGAAATCTTCCAGTCGCGTACTCGCGGTATTGGTGTTATTCCGCGCGACATCGCGTTGCAATACGGAATGTCCGGTGCCAACTTGCGTGCATCTGGTGTCGACTGGGACCTGCGTCGCGATCAGTCATTGCCGATGGCCTGGGACAAAGTGGACTGGAAAGTCTGGACTCATCCAGATGGCGATTCGTTCGCACGTTGTTGGGTACGCCTGCAAGAGGTTCGCGAGTCAACGCGCATCGTCGAGCAATTAGTTGACACTATTCCTGCTGGTCCCGTGATGACCAAGGTGCCGCGCATCATCAAGGTGCCCGAAGGTGAAGCGTGGGTATGCACGGAGAATCCACTTGGCGAGATGGGCTACTACGTGGTGTCACAAGGTGATCTCGGACCGTTCCGTGTCAAAATCAGAAGCGCATCGTTTAACAACATGTCGATTACGCCTTGGCTACTCAAAGGTGTGTATGTGCCTGACATCGTGACGATTTTGGCGTCACTGTATTTCATTCTCGGAGACATCGACCGCTGATGAATACCGTGTCTTTGATAATTGCTGAGGTTCCGTACTGGGGGCAGTCTTTGTTGCGCGTCCTTGGCGGACTAGTGGCAGTGCTGTTGCCAGCCGGAACAATCGTGTATCTGTTTTTGTTCAAGATGATGTCGTTTATGCAGAGTCGACTCGGACCAATGGAAGCTGGTCCATACGGGTCAATGCAGCTATTCGCCGAGGTCGGCAA
>BJGC01000024.1 GCA_014190235.1 Actinomycetes bacterium
AAAAAATGGGCAATCGAGCATCCCCAAGAGATTCCCGATACCTCAATCAGTCCAAACTGGCAAACCGATTTCCCAAATGCAAAAATATCGGACAAGGTTCCGACCGTGCATCAGTATCTGAAAATGAACGAGGCCGTTGTTGACGGCTTGCTTCGTCAAGACACTGTGAAATGGATCAAGCAACATCCGCGCTACTTCATCAAGTCTGTGGCAATTCGTATTGGTCGCGTCACTGGTTTGTATAAACCAACAAATCAGATGCGAAGCGATGTGATTCCTGAAGGCCGGCGCAAGCCCGTTGCATTTGCTGCTTGGTATTTGTATTTTGCCTTATTGCCTTTTGTTGCATACGGATTTTATAAAATTTTCCGCGAATCTAAACAGCAATTTTTGACTTTGATTGCTCCATTGGCTACATCCCTATTTGTAGTAGCGACAACTTTTGGCAACACGCGCTATCGGGCAATCGCTGAGCCAACATTGGCTATTACTGCTGCTGTCGGGTTATTTTATTTTTGTCAAGCCGTAATGCACCGACGGAACACTCAGCGTCAGTACGCGTCAAAATCCAGTAATTCAAACGAATCGAGCCTGATGTCTAACGACGCGTGAGAGTCGTCAAAGAGATGCAAAACCACTTCGAGCGGAGACGGCTGTAATCGTTTAGGAAGCGATACTCCCCGCCCACCAAGAATGGGATTTAGGCCCCAATGCACTACGAAAGGCATTTTGTGGTGTCGCACGAGTCGCATAGCAACCGCTGCCCCGTTGACGCGAGTAACTCCTTGAAATGCAAATACTTTGAGCAATACTCCAACTGGCACTCCCAACACCTTGTCAGTGGTGCTCACCGCAATGCAATCATCAAGAACGTGTAGTGAATACCGTGCGCCAGGCATTGACAGGCGCCATTGCAAAAGATCTAGATTCCAACTTTGTTGCCATCCGTCTTCGTTTGAAAAAGAAACTTTGCGCATTGCAGACACAAATGGCTCCGTGCTGAACAGAGATGGCGTATACGGCGCTGACGTACCGCTGCCAGAACCGCCTGCAAAGAGCAAACGCGTCGTTAGTGAAGGTAAGTGTTTCCAGCCCAAAGCCTTTACCATTCGCGGTGCTGACTGGGCATTGGCGATTCCCAAAATGCCGGCGAATCCTTGTTGCTTGGCTTGTTCATACGAATGACTCACCGTTGTACGAAAAGTTCCAGTCCCACGAGCACTCGGGCTCACCGCTAAATCAACTCCAAGACCCAGCACGATCTCGTTTTTTCCGTCAGTCAACTTAAGTGGGACGAGCGCATAGTTTCCGATTTGCTTTGCCTGGTCATCAAAGCAACGTCCAACTGCAGCCACGCCGAGTGG
The DNA here is from genome assembly GCA_014190235.1 of Actinomycetes bacterium. Lineage (GTDB taxonomy): Bacteria > Actinomycetota > Acidimicrobiia > Acidimicrobiales > Ilumatobacteraceae > UBA2093. The sequence goes on from BJGC01000024.1 coordinate 1,365, forward strand.
ATGTTGTCGATAAGACCACGCCAGTCGTTCAATAGTGAATCGTTCGGGATGAGGGAAAACCTCTTGCATCAAGTGCACGACGCCTGCAAGATCTGCATCAGTTCCAAAACTTGCATTCATGAGATCACGCTGCGTCGCGACCCACAATTGAAAACGTACTGAGTGGCGCTGTATTAGGCGCAAGAAGTCCTGAAGCAATCTCTGACAACGATGAGCATTCAAGATTGTTAATGATTGCTCCGAGTTGTGGGAACATTCGACGCCGTCCGCGAAAGCAAAGAATTGACGTGACGAAACCTGTCTCTGGGTATTGGCGAAAACGTTCCTCGAGGTCGAAATCCCATGGATGGCAATATGTCCACATCACTGATTCTTGATCTTGGCGTCTCAACGCGCGCATCGTGATGACGCGAGGCAACAGACGGATATATGTGCCACCCAAAAACGGAATCGTGAGTGGCCCAATACGCGTAACGGGGCACGGCAGTTCAAGTAAACCGCACTCCCAAAGAAATGGTGTCGTCGGCGCGCCGGGCAATCCAAAGAGTGGGCTAGCCGCGGGCAGAACGCTTGACGAATACATGAATCCAGCCCCCGCAATTTGTTCAGGAGCGTGTGGCGTGCGCAAAGTGAGTGACATGAACGGCGCCCGAAAACCATTGACGGGTTGCCCAGAAATATCTTGCAGTAGTTCGCGCCCTTTTTTTATGTCGCGTCCAAAGTCAAGTGGCGAATGTTTTTCTATCGCCGTGTGCGTCCATGAGTGCAAACCAACTTCGTGTCCAGCATCAACGATCGCTCGCACAAGCGATGGGTCAGACTCTGCAAGCGTGCCGACGATGAAGGCTGTTCCAACCACACCTCGATCGTGTAACCAAGTTAATACCCGATCAACATTGAGCCTCACTCTGTATTGCTGTTCGCTACTTGTGCGGATGTCTTCGACATCAATCGTAAACGACATTTTCTGTGGCACGTCAACAGACTACCGATTCATGGCATATGAAGACGTCAATATATCAATGGGGCTGGGTAAAACCGAAGCATTCGCGCAGTGCGGCATCGCTCAACGCATGCGAAGGGGTTCCTTGAGCGACAACGCGTTGCGCCAACAACATCACAATGTCTGCGCTCTCGGCGTCGCCTAATTCGTGCGTTGCCATCACGACGGTTACGCCGCGAGATCTCTCCTGTGAAATGAGGTCGGCAACAGCCTGACGACCGTTGACATCAAGACCCGCTGTTGGTTCATCGAGTAACAGGACTTCTGCTTGTCGTGCTAGCACCTGTGCTAAATGCGTTCGTTGTTGTTGTCCACCCGAAAGATCACGTAGCGCGCGAGCACTAAATTCATCTGCTCCAGTTCTTTTCATCACATCTATCACGATTGAAGCATCGTGTGCCGTTGTGCGTCGGAGTAATCCACGATGAGCAAAGCGACCCATTGCCACTATGTCATGCACACGCAATGGAAGTGAGTGCGACGACACAGGATGCTGAGGCAAATATGCCACTCGTGCCGGCAGAGTGCCGGGCTCTGCTCCCAGTACCTGCACAGAACCAGATTGCGCTGTCAATAAACCACCGAGCGTTTTTAACAAGGTCGATTTACCCGATCCGTTTGTACCTATCAGCACCATCAGTGCTCCTGGCTCAAGGGTGAACTCGACCCCAGAAATAATCGGACGATGTCCGTATCCGACCGCTAGAGATGACGCAACGATGTTTGCAGACATCAGAGATGCACCTGGGCGTGAATATGTGGCTGTTCATGATCATGGTGAATATCTTTGCGATGATTTTGCCAGCGACGCACCTCCACGACAATGGCGCACAACGTAAATATCAGTACCGCCACTAAAACAATGCTTGCACCGGCGGCGAGATCGGCATGATAACTCAGCAATAATCCGATATACGAAGACACGATTCCGACACCCGATGCAGTCAACATCACCGTCGACACTCGAGAAGCAAATAATGCACCTGTCGCCGCCGGCGCAATTAACATGCCGATGACAAGCAATGTGCCAACAGTTTGAAAACTGGCAACGACGGTCAGTGCGACCATGCCCAACATCATGTTGTGATAGCGACGCACAGAGAATCCAGATGTCTGGGCAAGTCCTTCGTCCACGGACAACAGTAAAAATGGTCGGCGACAGACCCAAGCGATAGCGCACACCGCCGTCAGCGCAACGAACTGCCACAACAGATCTGCCCTGCTCACCCCAAGAACTTCTCCAAATAAAATTGTTGTGATGTCTCCAGAAAAAGAGCGTGATCGCGAGTTAATAATCACTCCGAGGGCGAGCATGCCAACAAACAACAAGCCGATTGATGTGTCACTCGACATTCGATAGCGACGAGACACCACCCCGACTCCAAACATCATGACCACTGCCCCGACTCCAGCACCAAGAACTCCAGACACACCCAGGAGTGTTGCCGTCGCGACACCCGGAACAACACCGTGCGCGAGTGCATCACCAACAAAAGCAAGACCCCGCAGCACTACAAATGTTCCGGCAACTGCGCAGGTACATGCAACTAAAACGCTCGCCATCAGCGAGAGTCGCAAAAACTCATTGTCATTAAACGGGCCCACCAAGAAATCTCCCATGGATCTAGTTCAGCAGACTTACTTCAGCGCATCGGCGATAGAAGTCGCCAACTGAATCATGACGTCGGCGTAGTGGCCGCCGGGAGGCAACATATGTGTTCGGAGTTCTACTGATTTCACGCCAACTTCTTTGGCAATCTGGTCAACCACCGCTCGGGGCGTTCCTATTTCAGTAAACACAGCGCGCGCATTTGCCTGCGTTGCGGCCGTCTTCAGATTGGCAAGCTCCCCTGCTGATGTCTCTGCCGATGATGACAAACTCGGGATCACTGCTCCAACAATCTGACATCCGTATCGCGCCGCAAAATATCCAAGTGAGTCGTGTCCTGTGACCAATGCACAACGAGGCACAGTCGACATGATCTCTTTGATTTTGGCATCGATCGTGTCCAGCCGTAATGACAGTTGAGCGGCGCTCTCGCTCAGATCCACGCCAAGAACTTTTCCTAATTCAACTGATAAATCTGGAATCATCTCCGCCAGCGTGATTGGATCAAGCCACAGATGCGGATCGTTACCATTCTTTGCGTCGGTCAACTTCGCATTTGCCCTTCGCAGGGTGACGTGTTCGGCAGCCGTGAAAACTCCAACACCACGAGTGGCTGCTTCAGCCAACACACCCGTGAGATGTTCTTCTAGATCGAGCCCGTTAGACACAATAAAGTCAGCGTTGTTGATCTGCTCGACAACTTTTGCTGATGGCTCAAATTCATGTTGATCCTGTCCATTAGGAATGACCACAATAACTTTGGCCGCATCACCCACGAGATCTGCGACAAGATCGCCAAGAATGCTGTACGTGACCACCACGACGGGCGTCTTTGACGAGTCTGATTGGATGTTTTGCGAACCCTGGCAAGCGCTGGTCAGGACAACCACAACCGCCAGTGCAAGCGCTCGTGCGCCAGAAGTATGTGTTGGATACGGCTTGGATTGTGTCACCACATCTTGAGTATAACAATAATGAGAACCGTTCCCAACTTGGCCCCCACCCCTACTCCTACCAGGGATTGCTCTTTGCTGTGCGAACATAGGACATGATCGTTGTCCCGACTGTTGATATCTCCGATCCAACATCAACGTCTCTGCAGGCAATCGATGCGGCATGTTCCGACCATGGGTTCTTTTTGTTGAGCGGTCATGGCCTTGATGACTTGATCTCACAAACATGGGTCCAGACACGGCGTTTTTTTGACGCTGACCGTTCTGTGCGTACGTCAATTACGAGATCAAAAGACAATCCGCTTGGATATTTCGATCGTGAACTCACGAAACGCAAGCGAGACACCAAAGAAGTTCTTGATTTTATTGATCCCACGCAAACACTTCTTGACGCCCGCAATCAATGGCCCGATGGACTACCTGATTTTAAAGAAGTCATGGTGGAGTTTTTTGACGCCTTCAGCATCTTGGCTGATCGCACTCTGTCGTTACTGCACGATGCGCTGCAGTTAACTGCGCATTCTCGATCTCTGACATCGTGTGCCCGCACGAGCAGCACGGTACGTCTCAACCACTACCCCATCGGTGATCCTGTTCCGGCAAATGAACGCGATGGTCTTGCTGACTTAGGAGAAACCGCACTCGGATATCACACTGATCCAGGCGTACTGACATTGCTTCTTCAAGACAACACTGGTGGATTGCAAACCCAATCACGAGATGGCCACTGGATTGATATTGCGCCAACAGATGGCACCATCGTTGTCAATCTTGGAGACATGATGCAAGCATGGACAAATGACCGATACCGTGCTGCAATTCATCGTGTTGTGCCAATGACTACTCAACGTCGTTTCAGCATTCCGTATTTCTCAAATCCACAACGGGACGCGATCATTGAGCCGATTCCAGAACTCTGCACTGCGGGACCTCGATATCGCCCTATTCAATGGCGAAGCTTTATGGCTGCCCGCGCGTACGATAATTTTACTGATCTCGGAACAGACGACACTCAAGTGAGTGATTACCAGATACTGGAGCGCACATGACAGCAATCAAAATTACACCGTTGCCAGCAGCACTTGGTGCTGTTGTAGAAGGTGTAGACGCCGACAATATTGGACCCGACGAAGTAGCAACACTTGTTGATGCGTGGGACAAACATCTCGTCTTATTTTTTCCAAAACTACATCTCACGTCGGCACAACAAGTGTCAATGGCTCGACACTTTGGTCAAAGAATCGCAGCCACGACTGACTCCGGATCTGACTATCGTGGCGCACCAACTTTGGCCGAGCAAGGCTTTCCTGAATTACTTGTACTTGACACGGGTTTAAAGCACGACCCGCGCACAACATCTAATTGGCACACAGATGTCACGTTTGTTGATAATCCACCAAAGGGATCGTTGTTTGCCATGCACATCCCCGCAGTGAGTGGTGGTGACACGATGTGGTCATCACAGATTGCCGCCTACCGAAAAATCAGTGCACCGATTCAGGGACTGATCGCCGAGCTCACTGCCACACATGGTCGACCGCCACTCACCGGAACAGCGCAACATCCAATGGTGACGCATCATCACAAGACCGGCGAGCCAGTGTTGTACGCCAATCGTGGCTGGACAACTGCAGTCAATGGTGTTGCCCAAATTGAGTCCGTGCACCTTTTGGCAATGCTCTTTGAACGTGCTGAACGACCAGAGTTGCAAGTTCGTTGGCGTTGGAGCGCTGGTGATGTGGCGCTATGGGATAACAGGTACACCATGCACTACGCAATCAACGATTACGCCAGAGAGCGTCGGCGCGCAACGCGGGCAACTATTTACGACTGAGCACATTGTGGTGGCATACTCACACCATGCGTAGATCAATCGATGATTACCCCTTTAGCGAATCCGACCTTGTCGGAATTGACGATGCAACACGACTCTCTTGGGCAGTTGCCATCAGCGACGATTACGACGATGCCATCCCCCGCGTCGTGCTGACCGTTGAAGAAGTAGGCCGTCCGGGGCAGGGGATGGTGGCTCACCTCTTACCCGAGCACACCCTGCGCTTGCGCCAGGCCCTGTCTGACGCCTTGCGAGAAATCGGCCACAACCCCAGTATTTAGTCGATTTTGTTGCCCCTTTGGGCAAATCCCGATAATCTTGACTGGATTAGTCAGATTTACCGATGACAACAGAATCGAGCCTCGAATGGCAATACCGCCAGTAATTGAAAAACCGCGAGATCTTGTCGCTGAGCAGTACGCCGATATTGAGCGATTTGAAATCGCAATCACGCAATATCTTGCGGGTGAGATTTCAGAAGACGTATTTCGTGTCATGCGATTGAACAACGGCATCTATGGACAGCGTCAAGGTGGTACAAACCAAATGGCGCGAATTAAGTTGCCTGCCGGCTCGATCACACCTGAGCAACTTGAACTGATGGCCACACTCGCTACTCAATATTCGCGTGGGTGGGGACATATCACGACACGTCAAAACATTCAGTTCCACTTTGTTGAACTCACCCGTATTCCAGATTTATTGCGTGAACTCGCCAAAGTCGAACTCACCACTCGTGAGTCATGCGGAGACACGGTTCGTAATGTGATGGCGTGTCACCTTGCAGGAGCGTGCCCGCACGAACAACTTGATGTCACGCCATGGGCCGAAGCAACATTCCGACATTTTGTGCGTAATCCACTCGGACAGCGGCTCCCCCGCAAGTTCAAGGTTAACTTTTCTGGTTGCTCAACCGATTGCGGCCAAGCAATGTTCAATGACTTTGGCGTGATTGCGCAATCGCGTCAGAACCCCGACGGCTCAATAGAGCAAGGCTTTCGTGTCTACATCGCTGGTGGGCTCGGAGCGACACCACACCCTGCTCTGTCTCTAGAAGATTTCACATCCCGAGAAGATCTACTGCCAACGATTGAAGCAACTCTTCGAGTTTTTGAACAAACCGGAAATCGCGACAACAAACTACGTGCACGACTGAAGTGGGTAGTTGATCAGATCGGCATTGACGAAGTTCGTCGTCGCGTTATGAAAATTCGTACGACATTGCCAGCCTCGTCGTCATGGCCAGGCGGAATTCCGCCAGAAGTAGTTTTTGCTGGTGACGCTCCAGCGGGTCGCGCAGCAACGGGAGAAATAACCCAAGTGGGTCAAGGAGTCAGCGTGCAATTGCGTGCAAAAGATCCGTATGAGCGCTGGGTACAAACAAGCGTGATTCGCGGCACTGCAAATGGCACAGTCTCCGCAATTGCGTATGCACCATTAGGTGACATCACTGCTGCACAGTTTTTGGCACTCGCGAGTATTCAGCGAGAACTCAATGCTGACGTGCGTCTCTCAAACCGTCAAAATGTGGTTTTTCGAGCACTCAGCAACGAGCAACTGCCGCGCCTCTACGCGGCTCTTGATGCAATTGATATGGCTCGCCCTGGCGCGGAGTTGGCACGAGATGTTGTGGCGTGCCCTGGTTCAGACACGTGCAATATCGCGGTCACACAATCGCGTGGATTAGCAAAAGCAATTGGCGATGTTCTCGAAGAAGAGGGACTTGCTGAAGTTGGCGGCGTGCGAATCAACATTTCCGGGTGTACGAATAGTTGCGGCCAACATCATGCCTCTGACATTGGATTCTTTGGAGCAGAACGACGCGCCCATGGTCAAGCAGCACCGGGATATCAGATGTTATTGGGCGGATACGTTGGTCAAGAGCAGATTCACTTTGGCGAAAAGGCTTTGCGCCTTCCAGCCAAAGCCGCACCAGAGGCAGTTGCACGAGTAGTGCGTCGCTTTGCCAACGAACGCACATCTGCTGAAACATTTCGTACGTGGATGGATCGTGTTGGTGGAGCCGATGCGATCGCCAACGACCTACGCGACCTCGACCATTTCCCAGCGCCAGCCGAGAATCCAGATTTCTTTATTGATTATGGCGAGACAGGACCTTTTGTTGCAGCAGTTGGCGATTCGGAGTGCGCAGTATGACCGTGCATCTTGTCGGTGCTGGGCCAGGAGATCCGGAGTTGCTCACAGTGAAGGCGATGTCGTTACTGCAACGTGCTGATGTTGTGGTGTTTGACAGACTTGTCTCTGCAGAGATCCTCGCACTTGCATGCCCAACGGCAGAACTCATCAATGTTGGTAAGCGTCCTGGCACAAGTCACACACAAGAACTCATCAACGATTTATTGATCTCGCTTGGGCGTCAGCATTCCTGTGTTGTGCGCATCAAAGGCGGAGACCCGTTTGTGTTCGGACGTGGAGGCGAAGAAGCAGAAGCCCTCGCTCGTGCTGGTGTCGAATACACAATCGTCCCGGGCATCTCATCTGCATTTGCTGTTCCTGCAGCAGCCGGAATCCCGGTCACGCATCGACTTGTCTCGCGAGCAGTCACCGTCATCACTGGTCATTGTGCACAAGGGTCTCAGTCAGTTGACTGGCGTGCACACGCGCGCACAGACTCAACGCTTGTCATCTTGATGGGGACAGAACGTCTGGCAACGATTGCAACAGAACTGATGGCAGGCGGACTTGACGCATCTACTCCCGTTGCGATCGTGTGTAACGGCACACGAGATGAGCAGCATGTGCTGCGTCTGCAGTTGCGCGAAGCACCATTTATCCAAGCGTCTGCCCCCAGCGTCATTGTGATTGGGGCCGTCGCGGATCTAGATTTGCGCGACCCAAGACAACTTGCCCAACTCGTGAACGCTAGGTAGCACCACGCATGCTGCCAATCATGCTTGATCTTCGCGACAGAAAAGTTCTTGTCGTCGGAGGTGGACGAATTGCCACACGCAAGGCTCACGCTTTGGTACACGAGGGTGCGCTCGTCACCGTTATTGCGCTCAGCATCACAGAAGAACTACGCGAGATGCATAATGTCAACGTGGTTGAGCGCGCCTACTCAACCGGTGATGCGCTCAAGTTTCAACTAGTCATTACAGCAACAGGTGATCACGTCGTAGACCAACAGATATACGACGAAGCAAATGCTGCAGGAATCTGGGTGAATTCAGCAGATGATCCGCAACGTTGCTCGTTTTACCTGGCGGCAACTCATCGAGATGGCAATGTAGTGATTGCTGTTTCAACAGAAGGCAAGAGCCCTGCATTGGCAACCCACCTACGAAACCAGATCGCTGCCACATTGCCCCAAAATCTCGGACAGGCCGCCCTCGAATTGTCACGACAGCGCGCAGAACTTCATGAGGCAGGAGTCTCAACGGAGTCGCTGGATTGGTCACAACGCGTCATCGACGCCCTTGACTAACGTCAAGACAACTAGTTATCGGCTAAAACGTAAGACGTGACCAAATCTGTGCACACTCTTACGTCTCCACTAATTGGGACCGTGGTGCGTATCTGCGTCACGGTTGGCCAAGAAGTTTCAGCAGACGATGAGGTCGCAGTGCTGGAGTCAATGAAGATGGAACATCCCCTCGTTGCTGGCGTGGACGGAACCATCAGCGCAATACATGTTGACGCAGGAGACACGGTCGCCCATGCTCAGGTACTCCTCTCTATCGCTCCGGGAACCGTTGATGCAACGACGCCGCGCGTCGTGGCCATCACCGAATCAACAGAGCGCGCAGACCTTGCTCGATACAACGTGCGACGCAGTTTCACGACTGATGCCTTGCGACCCCAGGCCGTTGAGCGCCGTTCGAATAAAGGTCAACGGACAGCGCGCGCAAATATTGCAGATCTCGTTGATAATGGATCATTTATTGAATACGGATCTTTTGCTGTTGCAGCACAGCGCCAACGTCGCGAACTCCAAGATCTGATTGAGAATACGCCTGCAGATGGCTTAGTGGGAGGACTCGCAACTATCAACGCAGATGAATTTGGCGAGGATGCGGCTCGCTGCGCAGTGGTGTCATACGACTACACCGTCCTTGCCGGAACGCAGGGATTTTTAAATCACCGTAAAAAAGATCGACTCTTTACGATTGCCCATGATCTGCAATTACCCGTTGTTTTGTTTGCCGAGGGTGGTGGTGGACGACCAGGCGATACCGACTCCCCTGGCGTTGCCGGACTCGACACCATGGCATTTGCATTATTTGCGCAACTCTCAGGATTAAGTCCGACAATCGGAATCGCATCTGGATATTGTTTCGCCGGAAACGCTGCATTGCTCGGATGTTGTGATGTGATTATTGCGACGGAGAATACAAATATCGGTATGGCTGGCCCTGCCATGATCGAGGGTGGTGGGCTCGGAAAAGTTCTTCCCACCGATATCGGCACGATTGAAGTTCAGACCAAAAACGGTGTTGTTGACATTCGCGTTGCCGACGAGCAAGAAGCCGTTGCAGTAGCCAAAAAGTACCTGTCGTATTTTCAGGGTTCAACAGCTTCGTTTCGGCGTCATCACGACGAAGAAATGCGACCATTGATTCCCGAGCAACGCACCCGTGTCTACGATGTGCGCGCGGTGATCAACACGCTTGCTGACATTGACTCAGTTCTTGAATTGCGGTCCACCTTTGGAATCGGAATATTGACTGCCTTGATTCGTATCGAAGGCAAGCCGATGGGTGTTATCGCCAACAATCCAGCGCATCTTGGCGGAGCAATCGACGCAGATGCTGCCGATAAGGCTGCTCGATTTATGCAACTGTGTGATGCATACGATCTGCCGCTTCTTTCTTTGTGTGATACTCCGGGTTTTATGGTTGGTCCTGCAGCCGAAGAATCTGCTCAGGTTCGACATTTCTCGCGTATGTTCGTGACCGCAGCAAGCACCACTATTCCCTGGATCACCGTGGTCTTGCGCAAGGGCTACGGCCTTGGTGCTCAGGCTATGGCTGGCGGAAGTTTCCACGCCAAAATTGCGACACTGTCTTGGCCAACTGGTGAGTTCGGAGGAATGGGATTAGAAGGTGCAGTTCGATTGGGTTTCCGCAAAGAGCTTGAAGCCATTGTCGACCCTCGTGAACGCCAGGCTCTTGAAGACAAACTTATTGCGTCAGCATATGAACGGGGTGACGCGCTCAACATGGCGAGTCATGTTGAGATTGATGATGTCATTGACCCATCTGACACTCGCCTCAGAATTCTTGGAATCTTACGATCGTGTCCAACACCACCTCGACGCGTTGGCAAGAAACGCCCAATGATCGACACCTGGTGACAAACTAATCCGTGAGCAGAACAAGACCATCGCGTAGTTGTTGAGCAAGATCAGAATCCACAACAGATACAACTCCATCAGCACTTGTTATTTTTTTGTGTGCTCCACCTACCGTAAGGGCAGTAGAAACAGTATTGCCAAGCAGAGTAAGCACTTCTCGCGTGGCTGCTAAACCATGTGAACCGGACGAATCGACCGGGCCGCACACCAACAGCATGATGTTTTTCTTGGTCAACACACCTTTCATAAATGGCCGCGATGCCCAATCAATGAAGTTCTTCGTGACGGCAGGAATGCTGTGGTTATATTCCGGAGTAGCAATCACGATGGCATCTGCTTCTGCGACTGCTGCACGCAACGCTGCGATTGCTTCTGGTGGTGTATCGGTGTCGTCGTCTTGGTTGTATAGCGGGATCTGCGAAACATCAAACTCCACAATCGTCATGCCTTGGGGAGCCAGTGCTGGCAGGGCTGCCACGATCATTGCGTTCATCGAATTTTTGCGAAGGGAGCCCACAAGGGCAAGGACGGTTCTGGTCATCCCTACAGGCTATGACCGTTTCGCGTTGCTCAGAGCGGGGCGTGGCGTGTGACAATAGAGCCGTGACTATTTCTCCTCTCTTTGACCCTGCCGCCTGGAAACCTGTTGCCGGATTTACCTTCACGGACATCACATATCACCGTGCAGTCGATCAGGGAACAGTGCGAATTGCGTTTAATCGACCAGAAGTTCGTAACGCATTTCGGCCACTGACAGTTGATGAGCTTTTTGCCGCACTCGATCATGCACGATCAACTACTGACGTTGGCTGTGTCTTGCTGACTGGCAATGGTCCATCCCCCAAGGATGGTGGGTGGGCGTTTTGTAGCGGAGGTGACCAAAGAATCCGTGGTCGCGACGGCTACAAATACGCTGATGGAGATACCGCAGAATCCATCGAGCCAGGTCGTGCCGGTCGTCTGCATATTTTAGAAGTGCAACGACTTATTCGCTTTATGCCAAAAGTTGTTATTTGTGTCGTGCCCGGCTGGGCAGCAGGAGGCGGACATAGTTTGCATGTTGTCAGCGACCTCACGCTAGCGAGTCAAGAGCATGCGCGATTCAAACAAACCGATGCTGATGTTGCTTCGTTTGACGGAGGATACGGATCGGCATACCTCGCACGGCAAGTCGGTCAAAAATTTGCTCGTGAGATCTTTTTTCTAGGAAGAGAATACACAGCAGACCAGGCACATCAGATGGGAATGGTTAATGCAGTCGTGCCGCACGCCGATCTCGAAAAAGTTGCTCTTGAATGGGCATCCGAAATTAACGCCAAGAGTCCGATGGCTCAGCGAATGCTCAAATTTTCTTTCAACATGCTTGATGACGGACTCGTTGGACAACAAATCTTTGCTGGCGAGGCAACACGACTCGCATATATGACTGACGAAGCCCAAGAAGGACGAGAGTCATTTCTCGAAAAACGCGACCCAGATTGGTCAGAGTTTCCGTGGCTGTACTAAAACCGTGATTGTTCATGTCACAGATATTGAAGATTCTCGACTTGACGCGTTTCGATGGCGAGACCGCCAACTTGCCAGCAAATCAGAGCGACGCGAAACCGTCGGAGCAGGTCTCTTTGTTGCCGAAGGAGACTTAGTCGTTGAACGTGCTCGTCTTGCTGGTTGCGAGCCTGTCGCCATTCTGTGTGCCCAAAAAATATCGACAGAGTTGACACAACATTTCTCCAACGACGTTGCGATCTATGTTGCCGACGACAAGATGCGTGGCATTGTTACAGGTCTTGGTGTTCCGCTTGATGTCACAGGATTATTTCAGCGACCCCCCCTGCGCAGTGTCACACAGCTCTGTCAGGCAAGTTCTCGAATAGTGGTGCTTGAAGAGGTTGATAATCCCACCAATCTCGGAGCCATCATGCGCAGTGCCGTTGCCCTGGGCTGGGACGCGCTTCTTCTTGATTCCACGAGCGCTGACCCGCTTGCGCGACGAGCCCTTCGAGTGTCAATGGGTACCGCACTCCAATTACCTTTCGGTCGATGTGAGCCAGGTTCGGATTTTATGTCACTGCTGCATCAGCACGGGTTTTCAACGATTGCATTAACTCCACACAGCAGCGCAGTAGATCTGCGCAGTATTGATGCATCTACAGACAAAATTGCGCTCCTGCTTGGATCTGAGCGCAGTGGCCTCAGTGATCACGCACTAAATGCATCCATATTCCGCGCGCGGATTGCTATGCAAACTGGAATTGATTCTCTTAATGTCGGCGCTGCTGCTGCAATCGCGCTTCATGCTTTTGCGCCATCGCAGTAAACGAGTTTAAGAATTGCGGAGATGATCTGCGGCATTTTTGACGTATGCCGTAAATTGCGACAGTACATTTTCACGCACCTGCTCTGGCAGAGACTCACACTGCACCTCAAGGGCAGCCAACATGTGTACTAACCACCTGTCTCGTTCTTTATCCCCGATCACAAAAGGAGCATGCCTCATTCGCAACCTAGGGTGACCGCGCTCTGCTGAATAGGCATCAGATCCGCCCCAGTATTGCTCTAAAAACATAGCCAAATGCTGGCGTGCTGCTGTTGTCTCGCTTCCGTCTGGATACAGCGAGATTAATACATCATCATCTTGCACGCCGTCATAAAAATGGTCGACAAGGGAGATGAAAAAATCTGCGCCACCCACGATCTGGGACAGTGACTGTTCGGTATCGCTAGGTTCAGACATCGTTAGAAAAACTGTGGATCTTCCCAATTAGGAAAGATATCTGGCAAACCATCACTCACTTTGTCTGGAAAAACGGCTGTTCTTTTTTCTAAGAAACTCATTACGCCCTCACGCGAGTCGCCACTTTTACCGCGCTCTTTAATGCCACGAGAATCCACGCGATGAGCCTCCATCGGATGAGATGCGCCCAGCATGCGCCAAAGCATCTGGCGCGATACCGCCACAGACACAGGAGAAGTATTGGCGACAATCTCAGTCGCAAGGGCACGTGCTGCGGGGATCAACTCTTCTGGGGCGTGCACGCTACGAATAAGACCAGCATCTTTGGCTTCTTGTGATCCAAAAACTCTGCCAGTAAACACCCACTCTGTTGCACGAGAGATGCCCACAATGCGTGGCAAGAAATACGATGAGCAGGCTTCCGGAACGATGCCGCGCTTAGCGAACACAAAGCCGAACTTCGCGGTATCACTCGAGAGGCGAATATCCATCGGCAGCGTCATTGTCGCTCCAACACCAACTGCCGCACCATTAATTGCGCCGATCACTGGCTTCAGGCTCTCGAAAATACGCAGCGATACCAGACCTCCACCGTCACGAGCAACGCCCTGCTTGGTAGCGACATCACTTCCGCCACCCGAAAAAGTATCGCCACCGCCCGAAAGGTCTGCACCGGCACAAAATCCTCGACCGCTGCCAGTAACAATGACTGCCCTCACAGAATCATCGGCATCGGTTGTATCAAACGCTGAAATTACCTCACGCATCATCGTGTTGGTAAAGGCGTTGAGTTTGTCTGGTCGGTGAAGTGTGATGGTGGCAATATTGTCGGTGATGTCGAACAGAATCTCTTTATAGTCCATCTCAGCAGACTAGTGATGAGCGTCCGCTCACGACGATGTGCAACTAGACATCAAGGAATTTACTCGCGGCAATTCCTGACCCTATTCCACCGGCTAGTGCTCCGATAACAAGGAGAATAATCATTACTCCGCTGACATAAGAGCCTGGCACCACTAACGAACTCACCCCCGTTCCGGTCTTGAATCCGGCCACTCCACTTGTCCATGCCTGATTAAGTGTCCATAGCCCGCCGCACGACACTATTGCCCCAAATAACCCCTGAGTTAAACCCTCAAGAATAAATGGAACACGAATAAACCAGTTTGTTGCGCCAACTAGTTTCATCACTTCAATTTCGTTTCGGCGCGCCACCATGGCTGTGCGAATCGTGTTCCAAATCAGTGTGACTGCAACACCCAACAAAATCAACGACATCGTTATCGTCACGCCTCGGACAAAACTAGACATTGTTGATATGACGTCAAATTCGTCTTCGGCAAGTGCTACGCCCTGAACGCCTGGAAGATTGCGATATTGGTCGGCTAATCCCCGTACTAAAGCAGGATCAGTCGTGAGAGGAACAACTTTAAACTGAGAGGGAATTGTTTCAACAGTCAACAGGCTCAACGTGGTGCGATCACCTGCAAAAACTCTCTTTGCCTCTTCAAAACTGGCCGCACGATCAAGATAATCAAGTTTCTTCACGTCAATGACATTTGGCTGTGCCTCAAGAGTCTGCCTAATAAATGTGAGTTGTTCTTCACTTGCATCAGGTCGAACAAAGACAATCATCCCCACGTCACCGCGCCACTGCACTAGCAAGTTATCAAAGGCTCGTTGAATCAAAAATGTAGTGCCAACAAGCAAGAGCGACACCGCAGATGTCAAGACGGCCGCAGCAGACAGGGTGATGTTGCGACGAAAACTTGCGATGGTCTCGCGCAGGGCGTATGAAATACGAGCAAACATTATTCGTAGACTCCGCGTTCTTGGTCTCGCACAACTAGGCCACGATCAAGTTGAATCACTCGCCGACGCATCGCATTAACCACGCGA
Organism: Actinomycetes bacterium; assembly: GCA_014190235.1. Classification (GTDB taxonomy): domain Bacteria; phylum Actinomycetota; class Acidimicrobiia; order Acidimicrobiales; family Ilumatobacteraceae; genus UBA2093. Next base: position 16,711 of record BJGC01000024.1, read on the forward strand.
TGATCATGAGTTGCCATCACCACTGTCGTTCCAGTGCGGTTAATGGAATCCAGCAACGACATGATTTCTTCACCGGTGGCGGGATCAAGGTTGCCAGTGGGCTCATCTGCGAGCATGATCAGCGGACGATTGACGAAAGCACGAGCAATTGAGACACGCTGCTGTTCTCCGCCAGACAGTTGAGACGGAAAACGGTCTTCTTTGTCTGCTAGCCCCACGAGTTCGAGCACTTGAGGAACCTGTTGGCGTATCACGTGCTTTGGGCGACCAATAACTTGCAGACTGAACGCGACATTTTCAAAAACTGTCTTATTCATGAGCAACTTGTAATCCTGAAAAACGTTCCCCATCCCCCGGCGCAAATATGGGACACGTGAGTCAGCAAGTTCGTTAATGTTTGCACCAGCCACCCATACTGTGCCGCGCTCGGGTCGCTCTTGTCGGTTCATCAAGCGTAATAATGTTGACTTACCAGAGCCTGACGGTCCGACGAGGAAGACGAATTCTCCCTTCGGTATGTCAAACGATGCCTCGCGAACTGCAGCGACATCACTTCCGTACAACTTGGTGACATTTTCAAAACGGATCATGCGAAGGTAAAAATCTACCAGCGTGATCACTTATCGGGGGATTTCAGGCGCTTACTCGCCCCCAGATCGGCGCCAGCGCAGAAAACCTTCCATAAAATCGTCTAAATCACCATCTAGGACCCCAGCGACATTGCCTGATTCAATCTCTGTTCGGACATCTTTGACCATTTGATATGGCTGCAAAACATAGGAACGAATCTGACTTCCCCACCCGATGTGCGCCGGCTTGCCCGCAATTCGATCTCGCTCTGCAAGTCTTTCTTCTTCGACGCGTACAGCAATCATCGCCTTGAGTCGATGCAATGCCTTTTCACGGTTTTGCAATTGACTTCTTTCTTCTTGCGATGAAGTCACAAGACCAGTCGGTTCGTGAATAAGACGCACCGCAGACGATGTCTTGTTCACGTGCTGGCCGCCAGCACCCGATGCTCGAAAAACTTCCATCCGAATATCACTCTCGTTGATCTCAACATCGGGTTCATCCATCTCGGGCCATACTTGGACCAAACTAAAACTTGTTTGCCTGCGACCTTGATTGTCAAATGGACTGATGCGCACAAGTCGATGCGCCCCTCGCTCTGATCTCATCAACCCATATGCATACCGGCCCTTAATAGTGAACTCAGCGGACATGATTCCGGCTTCTGTTCCTGGGCTCAGGTTGTCTATTTCGAGAATAAAACCCCTGCGCTCTGCCCATCGGGTGTACATACGCAGAAGCAACTCTGACCAATCTTGAGCGTCTACTCCGCCGTCCTTGGTGTTGATCTGCACTATCGCATCTGCCTCGTCGTGTTCTTCGGTGAAGAGGCTTCGAAGTTCGAGCGTGGATAGCCGCGAGCCAAGCGTTGCAATGCCCTCTTGGATCTCTTGTTCGTGTGACTCGTCTTGTTCCTCACGAGAAAGTTGATGCAGCACTTCAAAATCGTCTAACTGAGCATTTAGTGAGTCATACACGTCTAGGTCGGACTTTATGTTGGAGTACTCAGTGTTAACACGCTTGGCGAGATCTTGGTCGTCCCAGAGATCGGGCTGAGATATCTGTCCCTCAAGTTCGGTCAGCCGTGTTCTCATCTCGTCGACCCTGAGGTATTCACTGGCTTCAGACAAGCGTCGTGCTATCTCTCGCAAGTCTGTTGTGAAGTCACGCATTTTGAGAGTTTTCTAGGCTGCGCCGTGACACATCTTGTATTTACGACCACTTTTGCACGGACATGGTGCATTGCGCGGAGTATTTGACCAGTCAGATGCGTCGTTACGAATAGTCTTTTGCACGGGCTCAAGGGCTTCTCGCGCTGCTAGCAGTGCTGGATCGATCTCTTGCTCGTTTGCTACCGATGCGAAACCATCAATCTCAACATTGTCACTCGAGAGTTGCTGCACATTATGCATGTGAACACTTGCCCCAGTGTCGCTGACCACTTGAACATGCATGATGTATTTAACAAAATCCTGAGCGATGCCTTTCATCATTGTTCCGAACATCTCAAAACCTTCTCGTTGCCATTCAGACAGTGGATCTTTTTGCCCAATGGCTCGCAAGTTGATTCCCTCTTGCAGGTAATCCATCTCTTCGAGATGCTCGCGCCAGCGCTGGTCGATAATGCGCAACATCACTTGTCGCTCGATGGTTCGCATTGTCTCAGGTCCGAGTTCAATTTCGCGACGGAGGTAATGTGCTGATGCATCAGCCATCACCACGTCATACATCTCGTCAGTGTCTGCACAAGCGTTGAGGTGTGCGATCGTGATCGCGGTGGGCCAATACGAATGCAGTTCAAGATCAAGACCCTCTAGATCCCATTCATCATTTGCTTCAGACACGCAATGTGTCTTGATGAGCGAGTCAACAGCTTCAACGAGATACTCCATTGCCTCGACCTTGAGATCTTGCCCTTCCAAAATCTGATCGCGACGCTTATAGATCACCTTGCGCTGTTCGTTCATGACTTCGTCATATTTCAAAACATTTTTACGAATCTCGCCGTTTCTTTGTTCGACGGTCGTCTGCGCTCGTTCGATTGCCTTGGTCACCATTTTTGCCTCGATGGCTTCATCGTCTGGCAACGCCCGTCCCATCACCCAACTCAACGCACCTGTTGCGAACAAGCGCATTAATTCGTCGTCAAGGCTTAAGTAGAAACGACTCTCGCCAGGATCACCCTGTCGGCCAGAGCGTCCACGCAACTGATTGTCGATGCGACGACTCTCGTGTCGTTCAGTGCCCAGAACATAGACGCCCCCAAGTGCACGAATCTCGTCGCCCTCTGCTTGGCATTGGGCTTTGTACTTTTGAGTCAGTTCATCTAGGCGTACCATTGCCGCAGTTCGAGCAGAGCGAAATTCTTCGCTCATCTGTTCGAGTGCCACAGGCAGTGCAAACTCATTCACCACCAGATCTGCATCAACACCTTCGCCAATCAACTGCTGAAGTGCGAGACCTTCTGGATTGCCACCGAGCAAAATGTCAACACCACGACCCGCCATGTTGGTGGCAACAGTGACGGAACCTTTTCGGCCTGCTTGAGCAACAATGGCACCTTCGCGAGTGTGCTGTTTGGCGTTTAAGACTTCGTGAGACACCCCGCGTTTTGTGAGTTGACGTGCAAGTTTTTCGCTTTTTTCTACACTGATAGTTCCGACAAGAACCGGTTGTCCCTTTGAGTGGCGATCCACGATGTCGTCTACGACTGCTTCAAATTTTGATGTTTCACTCTTGTAAATAAGGTCGGCATAGTCGTTGCGTATTAGTGGTCTGTTTGTCGGAATTGGTACGACCTGCAGACCATAAATGTTCATAAGTTCGGCAGCTTCGGTTTGTGCAGTACCAGTCATTCCTGCCAACTTGTCATACATACGGAAATAATTCTGCAATGTAATTGTCGCTAGGGTTTGATTCTCTTCTTCAATCTTGACGCCCTCTTTTGCTTCGACGGCTTGATGGATGCCTTCACTCCAGCGACGGCCCTCTAGAACTCGACCTGTGAACTCGTCAACAATTTTTATTTGACCATCTTGAATGATGTAGTCCTTGTCGCGGCGATAAAGCTCTTTGGCCTTGAGCGCAACCTGCAATTGGTGAACAAGATTTTGCTGCACCTCGTCATATAAATTGTCAACACCAAGTTCTTGTTCTACTTTTTCGATGCCGGCTTCAGTGGGAACAACAATTCTTTTATCTTCTTCGACCTCGTAGTCGGTGTCGCGCTGCAAAACCCGCACAATTGATGCAAATCGGTAATACAACTTGGCTGCATCGGCGAGACGCCCAGAAATAATAAGTGGCGTTCTGGCTTCATCAATCAAGATGCTGTCAACTTCATCAACAATGGCAAAATTGTGCCCTCGTTGAACCTTGTCCTCTAGCGAACCAGCCATATTGTCGCGCAGATAGTCAAACCCAAATTCGTTATTTGTTCCGTACGTAATGTGCGCCGCATACTCTTGTCTTTTTTCGGCGGACGATTCACGAGCGCCAGGCACAACAAGTCCGACCGACAGACCCAACCAACGATGGATCCGTCCCATCCACTCCGCATCACGACGTGCCAAATAGTCGTTGACTGTCACCAAATGGACGCCTTTGCCGGAGACACCATTGAGGTATGCAGGCAAAGTTGACACCAGTGTCTTGCCTTCGCCAGTTTTCATTTCTGCGACCCAGCCAAAATGAAGCGCCGCACCGCCCATGAGCTGCATGTCGTAATGCCGCTGTCCGATCACTCGAGTAGCAGCCTCGCGTACAACCGCGAAAGCCTCGACAAGTAAATCGTTGAGATCCTCGCCTTGTTCTATACGAGACATGAACTCCGCTGTTTTGCCCTTTAATGCATCGTCGCTTAACGCGGACATGACAGAGGCCTGGGCGTTAATGTCAGGAAGCAGACCATGCAGCGCCTTGACGCGCTTGCCGTCGCCGGCTCTAAGGACTCGATCAAGAATTGCCATATGGCTTGACATTGTATCGGCGTCAACTCTCTGAGCCAGTTCCGCCATCTGGGTCCTCAGCGATAGGATTATTTCTTATGCCACAACGCACTGTCGACACTGTCATATTTGACCTCGGTGGTGTCATTATGAGTAACGGAAAACCCTCTGACTTCGCTAGTCGTTTCCCAGAGGCCGACCGAGAGCGTGTTATCGAGATCATCATGGGGCCATATGGCCAAGATAGTGATCACCCTTGGCATCGCGTTGAACGTGGTGAAATCACAATGGAAGAGTGCAGAAGTCTCAACCGTGACGCGATCATCGAGTCTGGCATCATGCCAATTCTCTCAACTATGCAACCACAAGGCCAAGAATCTTCTTCAACCGGTGGGATCAGCTTTAATTTTTCTCTCAGCGAGCCGATGGTGCAACTTATACATGAACTCCGTGACAACGATTTTCGTATCGGAGTACTCACAAACAATGTTCGAGAGTTTCGAGAGTGGTGGTGGCCTCTGATGGACTTTGAAACAGTCTTTGACACCGTTGTCGACAGTTCTGAAGTGGGATTGCGCAAACCAAACCCTGCCATCTATCACCTCACGATGGATCGCCTCGGAGCAACGCCATCTCGAACAGCATTCTTGGATGACCTGCAATCCAATGTTGATGCAGCGAGCGCACTCGGAATGCACGGCATTCGCGTCGACGATGACCCTAGTGCCGCTATTGCTCAAACACGTCTGCTGGTGCAACTTTAAGAGACCGATGCCCGCGGGTTTTTGCAACGGCCACGCAGTAGACATCTGATACACCAACTTGACGTAATGCCGAGGCTGCTGCTCGCAATGTTGCGCCTGTCGTAATGACATCATCAATAATCACAACACTCATTGTGTTCTGGGGTGCACGTGCTCGAAATTGGGGATGAACTAAACGCTCCGCACGAGATTTGCCAGTTTGAGATTCTGTGTTCACCCTGATCAATAATTCATGACACGGCACACCCAACTCGCGACCGACATGGCGGGCAAGAAGTTCGGCCTGATCAACACCGCGCTTGCGGCGACGTGATCCAACTGTTGGAGCCCATGTCACCATTCCTGCTGTTCCGATATGTTGCTGGATGTGCACTACTAAGTAGTGACTCAACTCGCGGGCAATGTTCCGTTGGTTGGCGTACTTCAATCTTAAAATTTTAGATCGAATCTCCCCTTCGTAAATAAAAGCTGCAGTTGCATGACCATGAGAGACGCTATTGTGACGGGGCGTGCTAGATCCCTCTAAAAATCGACCGTTATCGGATAAGTTTTTCGAACGCATCACACGATGTGCAACTGGACTCGCCTTTTTTGGAATCGGAATCGCATGTTTTGTACAGGGACGACTTGGACTTGCCCCATGGGACATGCTCCATCAAGGCATCTCGAAGCACTCTCAGATCGAACTTGGCACAGTAATCATCATCGTTGGGCTCAGCCTCTTAGCGCTGTGGATTCCTCTTCGCCAACGACCAGGACTTGGCACAATCATGAATGCCCTTGAAATTGGTTTTGTTGAAAACATTGCCGAAGATCTATTGCCCGATACCCGTCTTATGGCAATGCGTATCGCCTACGTCGTTCTTGGAATTATTTTTGTTGCTATTGGCAGCGGTCTCTACATCGGAGCCGAACTTGGCACAGGTCCGCGCGATGGGCTTATGGTTGGTTTACATCAACGATTTGGGCTGAGCGTGCGCACTGCACGCACGCTTGTAGAAATAGTTGTGATGCTGATTGGACTATCTCTTGGTGGCCAAATTGGGATGGGCACATTTGCATTTGCCTTTGGGATAGGACCATTAGTGCACGCCACGCTCAGATGGTTTCGTATGTCTGCGAACCCTAGTAGCGGTAATGCTCAGCCTTGAACGGACCAGTTGGATTCATGTCCATGTAATCTGCTTGCTCGTCGGTGAGTTTGGTCAACTTAACGCCAAGCGCTTCTAGGTGAGCCATCGCAACTTTTTCGTCAAGATGCTTTGGTAATACATACACGCCTAGCGGATAATTCTTGGTGTTTTTAAACAACTCAATCTGAGCAATCACTTGATTACTAAACGAACAGCTCATAACAAAACTTGGATGTCCAGTTGCACATCCAAGGTTCACAAGACGTCCCTCTGCCAGCACGATTACTGCATGACCATCAGGGAAGCTCCATAAATCAGTGCCAGGCTTGAGTTCATCACGAGTCGCGCCACTGCGGGCCAGACCTGCCATGTCAATTTCGTTGTCGAAGTGGCCAATGTTGCACACAATCGCGTTGTGTTTCATTTTTCCCATGTGCTCAGCCGTAATAATGGCTTCATTGCCGGTAGCCGTTACGAAAATATCGATGCTGTCAATAACATCTTCAAGCGTGCTTACTTGGTACCCCTCCATCGCTGCCTGCAAAGCATTAATGGGGTCGATCTCGGTCACGACAACTCGTGCTCCTTGACCACGCAAACTTTGAGCACAGCCCTTGCCGACATCGCCGTAGCCACACACAACTGCTGATTTGCCAGCAATCATGACGTCTGTTGCACGATTGATTGCGTCAATCAGTGAATGTCGGCATCCGTATAGGTTGTCGAACTTGCTCTTTGTCACGCTGTCGTTCACGTTGATTGCCGGAAACAAAAGTTCGCCTTTTTCTGCCATCTTGTAAAGGCGCTTTACTCCAGTTGTGGTCTCTTCGGTGACTCCCTTGATTCCTGCTGCCATCGTGGTCCACTTCTTGGGATCTTGCTTCAATGACCGCTGCAACAAACCAAGCACGATCGCAAGTTCAGGATTCGAAGCAGTTGTCGGATCAGGAACGACGCCAGATTTTTCAAACTCCACTCCTTTGTGCACCAGCATCGTTGCATCACCACCATCATCAAGAATCATGTTGGGGCCGTTGCCGTCTGGCCATGTCATCATCTGCTCAGTGCACCACCAATACTCTTCAAGCGTTTCACCTTTCCAGGCAAATACTGGTACACCATTTGGCTCTTCCATTGTTCCTTCGGGACCAACGACAATCGCCGCAGCCGCATGGTCTTGCGTAGAAAAAATATTGCAACTTGCCCAACGTACTTCTGCTCCGAGTTCGACAAGAGTTTCAATAAGAACAGCAGTCTGGATCGTCATGTGCAGAGAACCAGATATTCGAGTTCCGGTGAGTGGCTTTATTTTGCCGTACTCTTTGCGCAACGACCTCAGGCCTGGCATTTCGTGTTCTGCAAGATGGATTTCTTTGCGACCAAATGGCGCAAGACTAAGATCGGCGACGCGATAATCACGACGGGTGGCAAATGTTGACATATGAACTCCTTTGACGTACATGGAATCGAGGCGCGTAAAACACACTTCAACTGTGAGACGTCGGGCTGGGGCCTACTGGCTCCGATCGAGTCAGCCCGAACAAGGAACAATGATAACTGACAAATTAGCCAAAGGTGGGTTTTAGTCCGCCCGATGCAACAAGACCCATTATGCGGTCGTTTTCAGCAGCGTTCACTGTCTCGGCTTCGTTGATCAACATCACCGGAATTCCGTCACGTACTGAATACCGCAAATGCAGTCGCGGGTTATACAAAAAAGATTCAGCCTCTAGATAATACAAAGCGCCTTTGTCTTGAGGACAGGCAAGGATGTCTAGGAGTGCGCGGTCAATACTCATAAGAACATCTTAGGCGGTAATCAGCGTCAGCACCTCTGCCACGCGCTCATCGCACTCATCTCGGGTTGGTGCTTCAAGATTGAGGCGCAAAAGGGGTTCCGTATTGGACGGCCGCAGATTGAACCACCAATCCCCACCGTCAACAGTGAGACCATCGAGAGTGTCTTGAGGCAAAAAGTCATAATTTTTTGCGATGCGACCGATGACAGCGATTGTGTCATCGACGCTTGTATTGATCTCTCCACTCGCCTCATAACGCTCGAAGGGCTGTCGCACCGTTGATAATGGCTGTCCATCTCTGCTCATCTCGGCTAACACCAACATTGCCGCAATGATGCCACTGTCTGCTCTGAAATTATCCAAGAAGTAATAGTGCGCAGAGTGCTCTCCGCCAAATACTGCGCCCGTCTCGGCCATGATTTGTTTGATATTGCTATGACCCACTTTGGTCCGCACAGGCACGCCACCATGCTCGCGAATAATCTCAGGAACCGCACGCGAACAAATAATGTTGTGCAAGATTGTCGCGCCTGGATGGGTGCGCAACATTGCAGCAGCCAACATTGCTGTCGTTGTACTCCCCGAGATTCCTTTACCGAGTTCGTCCACCACAAAAACTCTGTCCGCATCACCGTCAAAAGCAAGGCCGATATCAAAACCACCGGACGTGACACGTGCCATCAGATCTTTTTGATTCGCTGTTTGGATGGGATCCGCTGGATGATTTGGAAATGAGCCATCAAGTTCTGGATACATCACTTCGATGTCCATCATTGGCAAACGTTCAAAAACCACTGGAACAATCAGCCCGCCCATGCCATTTGCTGTGTCGGCGACAACACGCATGGGACGCAATGTAGTCGTATCAACAAAAGACACAACGTGGTCGGCAAATGCAGCCAAAAGATCTTGTGTCGTCATCGAACCCGGCGTCGTCGCATTTCGCGGCGCATGACCGGTCATCACAGCGCGTGCTATCTCTTTTATTTCTCCGAGTCCGGTGTCTGCTCCAACAGGTCGTGCGCCAGACAAACAAAATTTGATTCCGTTGTATTCAGCCGGATTATGGGATGCCGTAAACATCGCTCCAGGTGCATCGAGCCGTCCAGCAGCAAAATACAAAAGGTCCGTACTGGCAAGACCAAGATTGACAATGTCGACACCACATGACATTGCTCCTTCAGAAAAAGCGTGTGCGAGAGATTCACCGGTAGCGCGCATATCGCGCGCTACAAGCACTCTGCTTGCCCGCGTGAAAGTTGCAAAACCTACTCCAAGAGCAAACGCGACTTCTTCATTGAACTGATCAGGGGTGGTTCCGCGGATGTCGTACGCCTTGATGATCGCATCAAGAACGCTTGGGTCTGTTTGTGACATGCGAGATAACACTAGTCGCGAGGGGGCATGGCCACCCCGTAGCGCAGTGGCCTACGGACAAAAAAGACAACCAAGCCGATACCGATGAATGTCAGTAAATACGCCAACTTGTCAGTTCCTGAGGAATCATAGGTGAGGCGAACATTATTTTTTGTCGGAATAACAACCATCATGTTGGGCGCAGCACGCATAGGTGCAGATGCACCATGCGACTTCCAGTTCGGGTAGTAACTCACCCGCACTAACACTGGTACACCGATTTTGTCTACATGAAATGAAATCGCCTCATTGTCAATTTTTATGTTAGTGACAATCGCTGGCTCTACCGTGACGGGCGCAATCTTGGTGTCGCCAACAGGAACAACTATGTCAACAAGACGACCAGGTTCGCCGCTCTCCCCTTGTCTGCGTTTGAGATCTGGCCCAACCTCAATGTGTTGCCATGATGCAGGACCGCTTGCCACTGGAAGAGCATCCCATTCATCGGTGTGCTGAAAATACGACATACCAAGTTCGAGCCAACGCTCTCGCTGATCTCCTGCTCGCTTGGCAACCACAACCGGTTGGGTTGTAAGAGGCACGACGAGTTGCGTATTTGCAACCTCAAAAATATGCCATGCTCCGGACACGCCAACTTGGGTCAGATCCTGTCGAGTCTTTGCCTGGGCTAATGCTTCGGGAGTAAAAACCATGAGATATCGCACGCCAAGTTGCTGTAAGTAGGCAACTCCTTTTGCTGAGTCGTTGTTGTCATAACGCAGTTCACGTACGGGATTACTGCTCTGTTTTGAAACTGCTGCTGCGGTGACAAAATGATACGGCGTGGTCCCGGACGCTTCAAAAAATAAACCCTCCATTGAAGCGATGCACCCTTTTGTCCAGAATGGCAACAACATTAATCCCATCGTGGTTCCGTATTTATTTAGTTCGCCATTGTTCTCCCACACGGCTCGTCCACAACCGTGGGCTGGATCATCACCGAGCTTGAGCATCATTTGTACAACGCCGTGATATTCACCGTACGAGGATTTGCCCTCATACCCTTGAAAATTCCAGCGCGCCCATCCGTCAGAAAATCCACGGTTTGCCGGTACTTGAATCGGGCCCCAGGCATATTTTGTTTTCGAGCCAGACGTCACGAAGCGTCCACCAGGAAGTTGTTGATATCGAAATCCCAGCACAACAAGAGCAAAGAGAGTGACCAACCACAACACTCGCGTGCATGAATTCATTCCCATCTCAAGAGACGGCCGTCTTACTTGTGGCGCGTCTCCGTTTTCTGCATCGAATTCAGATCTCGCAATCGTCGTTCGTGCATACCGTTGTAGTCGTACAAATCTCAACAAAAACGCACACACCTCGTACGCACCCATGACGGCCAACATGTATCTCAACACATAAACAAACGGCAACAAGCGAGGGTTCCACAAGAGTCCAATGACAGGGAGGCTCTGCTGGGCAACTTTTACTCCGATCATCAAGACGATGCTGTATACGCCCATCCAGATCCCAATGAATCGGCGTTGTTTGATGGACGCCAGAAATGCCGCTATTGATAAACCAACGAGCAAGATGTTCCATGCAGGCGCGAGAGGAAAAAGCATCTTCCAGAGAGAATCATTGCCACCACTTGGTCTTGGTTCATATTTCATGTCGGTCATCACTGAATGGCCGCCCAAGAATGGCACCACCCAAAATGCTGACAGCAGCAACGCTGTTGAGATTGTCGTGATGCCATAACGCAAACGTTGCCGATCAAGGCGCAGCAAAAGCATCAGCCCGACTCCCAAAAATACAAAAATCAAAACGATTCCGTGGCAAAGAGCGCTCAGCGAAATTGCCACCGCAGCAATGCCTCGATACTTGCCATCATCAAGTCCTCGCGCAAAAAAACCAAATGCTAAAAATGCGATTGCAAAAGCGATTGAGAAAGAAAATTCACCGGCCATCGTTGACGCGATATTTCCGCCATAGATAGTGAAGCTTTCGTCGTACAAAAAGAGCACAGCCGCCACGGCAAATAGTTCTGGAATCGGATACGCCAGACGAGCAAACTTGCCCATCGCCCACGCACACAGTGGAAGAGTCACAATCCCTAGAACAACGATTATTTTAAATGCAATGCCGTATGGAAGAATTAAGTCCAGCAACACGATCATTAGTGCGGGAACAACCATATAAAAGCGATACGTCGGTAGTCCGGCATACCAATCCATGCTCCAACCTGTGATCCGCCAATGCGGAAGCAAGACATCACGCAAGTAAGCCGGGCCCCATACATGCGCCCCCATGTCGCCGCCCGTGGGCGTATTATTTTGCAAAATAAGTTCGGGATGAACTGTTGAGAGCAACATCAACACAGCACCGACAATGATTGCGGTTGTGGTCACTGATTTCAGCGTCAAGGCAGAATCTTTTCTCCGCAGATCTACTGCATCGGTGGCGGTCTGTTGTGCATTTTTCATTGCATCATTGTTTTGAGAATTCATGAGTCCCTTATGTCAACGCCAACAAAACTAACCCAGTGGTGTTAAATGCCGCATGAGTCACCAAACACATTCCAAGTCTGCCAGTCCGCTCGCGCATAAAGCCAAGAACAAGAGCAAACGCGAACAAGCCAGGAATCTCCACAGGAGACATATGGATGACCGCAAAAAATATCGCAACAATGAGCAATGCAAGTCGCGGTTGAATTCGCCGTACAAGACTCCCCTGCAAAAGACCTCGATACGTCAGTTCTTCAACAAATGGTGCGCCAATCACCACCACTAGAGCCAGAACTATGATCCAGCCTGAGTGTGCGGCGTCAATCAATTCGCGAGCACGCTGTTCGATCTTGTCACTTGAAAATTCCTCTGGAAACCATTGCGTGAAGGGCCATGTCACTGCTGTCACCAGGAGCAATTGACTCGCAATTCCAGCTGGAACTCCCCATGCATCACTCTTTGTAAAAGTAATGCCAAAATCAACTCGCAGATCACCGCGTCCATAACGCCGGCCGAGAAATTGCACTCCGGCGACAATGGGAATCCAGAGCACTAAAGATGTCGCGGCCACCAGCCAGATGGGAGTGGCATCACCTTCGCTCGTGCCGGATATCCCCAACAAAATCAGAGCCAAAATTGATGACGTAACGTAACTTGCTACCCACACCGCAATTGCGCGCGAAAAAGGAACTCGGGCATGCTCCATTGGGCGTCAGCCCGCGAGGCGATTTGATTCGTGAATGTTTGCTCGATGTCGTCGATCCTGAAGACGCCATCCAGACGGCGGCGTGGTTCGCGCGGCGTGTTGGTCGCACATGTCATAAGAGTGTGGATCTCGCTCTGGACTGAGATCATCAAGCCAGACCATTGATCTGGAGTATTGATACGAGAGTGTGACATGGGCGGTGCCTGCGCATCCGCTGCGAGAACATTGACGAGCCATTGTGACAACGGTAATGCCTCAGAGTGCTCCCCACGGGGACAAGCGGTCACCTCTGCCATAGAATGCAACCATGAGTAATGTCCCCCCACCACCGCCACCTTCATCGCAGCCGCCTCGAGGTTCCAGAAACCCATTTTCGCGCTTCACTGGCTCCAAGAAGTCTGCCGGTACTGGGTCAGATAAGTCTGACAAGCCGCCCGTACCTAGATGGTCACTCTGGGTCGTACTCGGAGTCGTTGCGATATTGGCTTTTGGCTCACGTTTAACGTCTTCAACTAGTGGCACCAAAGTCACGTACACCGAATTTCTTGTTCTTGTCGACAAAGGTGACGTCAAGCGTGTCTCAATCAATAACACATCAAATGTGATTAGCGGAACATTGACCAACGGGACAAAGTTTGCAACAACTGGCGCAATGTCTCTAAGCGATGCTGATGAGCAGTTGCTCAAAGCGCGCGGAGTTGACTACGACTACAAAACTCCTCAAGCAAACTGGCTCACAAGTCTCATACCAATCTTTCTGCCTTTTCTTTTCATCGTCGGCATCTTTATGTGGATGCAAAAACGAGCAATGGGCCAGGCCGGAAGCATCATGTCAGTTGGACGCAGTCGTGCCAAGCCGTATCAGGCTGACAAGCCAGGTACAACATTTGCCGATGTCGCCGGATACGAAGGTGTCAAACTAGAAATTAAAGAAGTCGTTGACTTTTTGCGCATGCCTGAGCGCTTTAAAGAAATCGGCGCCCGAGTGCCCAAAGGAATTCTCTTGGTGGGTCCTCCCGGAACCGGAAAGACCCTCTTTGCTCGCGCCGTTGCAGGCGAAGCTGGTGTCGGATTTTTATCGGTAACTGGCTCCGACTTTATGGAGATGTTTGTTGGAGTCGGAGCTAGTCGTGTTCGTGATCTTTTTGCCCAAGCACGAAAAATGGGACGAGCAATCATCTTTGTTGATGAAATTGATTCCATCGGTCGCAAACGCGGTGCAGGTCTTGGTGGTGGCCACGACGAACGTGAGCAAACACTCAACCAGATGCTTGCCGAGATGGATGGCTTCGAAACAACCGAGGGTGTCGTTGTGCTCGCCGCAACAAACCGACCTGATGTTCTTGACCCAGCATTACTTCGACCAGGTCGATTCGATCGTCAAATCATCGTTCCACTTCCAGAAAGTGATGAACGCCTGGCCATCTTGAAAGTGCATTCTCGTGACAAGCGCATGTCAGCCAACTCCGACCTTGACATGATGGCGAAGGCCACTCCCGGAATGAGTGGCGCAGATCTTGCCAACTTGGTCAACGAAGCCGCACTCTTTGCGGTTCGACGTGGATCAAAAGAAATCGAGCACATCGACTTCGAGAATGCGCGTGACCGAGTAGTGATGGGAGCCCGTCGCGAAAGCCTCGTTCTCAACGCAGAAGAACGTCGCGCAACAGCATTCCATGAAGGCGGACATGCCGTGCTCGCTACTGTCTTGCCACACAGCGATCCACTACACAAGGTCACTATTTTGCCTCGCGGCATGGCACTCGGAATCACGTGGTCCTTGCCCGAAGAACGTCATACATACTCGCGCGAATATTTTGAGGATGTCATTTGTAAAGCCATGGG
>BJGC01000025.1 GCA_014190235.1 Actinomycetes bacterium
AGTATCAAGAAGTTGTAAAAGAGTCTGAGATTCTTGAGTGGGAATCTGTACGGCGGCTACTTCTGCTCGTAACGCTGGCCATTTTCCGGGCAGATCAGGAGTGGGATGAGGGAATCCCATAGGGGTGTTATGACGTCGTTGTTATTTTTGGTCGCGAATAAACGACATGACTTCTGCACGTGCAGTTGAGTCTGTGCGATAAATGCCGCGCACTGCGGTGGTAATTGTTCTGGCGCCAGGAGTACGCACGCCGCGAATTGACATGCACATATGCTCTGCCTCAACGACCACGAGTACACCAACAGGTTCGAGCATCGAGTTCATTGCATCTGCGATTTGACTTGTCAGAGTTTCTTGCACTTGCAAACGGCGCGCGTATCCCTCTACTAATCGTGCCAATTTCGAGAGGCCCGTGAACTTGCCCGTTGTTCCGGGAAGATAGGCGATATGCACAACGCCCGTGAAGGGTAAAAGATGGTGTTCACACATCGATGTGAAGTTGATGTCTCGGACCAACACCATCTCGTCATGTTCGATTTCAAATGTTCGAGTGAGGTGGCTGGCTGGATCTTCTTGGTAGCCCTGCAGCAGTTCGGCCCACATGCGAGCAACTCGAGCAGGCGTGTCAAGGATTCCGTCCCGTGCTGTGTCTTGGCCAAGGGCTTGGAGTAAGTCGCGAACTGCGTCCTCGGCCCGTTCAAGGTCAACCGTGGGATGGGTTGTATTAGATGTAGTACTCATATGGCTCATAGTGTTCTCCAGACTGGCTCTCAGCAGGATTGATGAGAGCACACCATACCAACGGCGACTGAGATAGTGGGTGGGCAGGGTGAAGGAAATCTGAATGTTTCCACTTTCCGTTTTAGTCCCCTATACTAAAAACCGTAACCAAACGATAGGAAATAATTAGTCATGCCAACCGGTACCGTAAAATTTTTTAACGACGAAAAGGGATTTGGATTCATCTCCCAAGAAGGCGGAGACGATGTCTTCGTTCACTTCTCAAATATCGAGGGAACCGGTCGTCGGTCACTCGTAGCTGGCCAGCAAGTCGAGTTCGAACTCGGCCAAGGCCACAAGGGCGTCGAAGCAAATAACGTCCGTCCTCTCTGACGGCGGCGCGCTCAGGCGCGTCACTATGTGTGTTTGTTTGCAACGCACATAACTGAGTAAATAAATAGTGTTATACAAACGGTGCACAAGCGCGTAGTTTTTGTATTTCGAATGTGAGGGAGAAGAAATGTCGGAGATCAACTTCTACACGGCAGGAGCCTCTCTTGCTTCAAAAACATCCTTGGGAGTCGCCGAGTTAGAAATTATATATCAACTCGAGTGCAGTGGTGAAGTGTTTTATAACTTGCTTGCAGATCGAGTCGGAAATGCTGACGCAGCGGCACTGTTGCGTAAAAATGCAATCGAAGAAAAAGGTCACGCTCGGCGCGTGGCGCGAGCAATTGAAATCAAACTTGGGCATGAGTGGACGCCAACTCCTGATCTAGAAAAGATCCTTGATATTCCGTTACCAGACACCGTTGATGCCGCAATGTTTTTAGCGGTAGTGCAGGGAGAAATAAACGGAGACGCTGGCTATCAGATGTGGGCGGACGCAGAAAGCAACGAAGAAGTTGCTCGATTGCTGCGCCTGAACGGTCGCGAAGAGACTATTCATGCAGGTCGGGCACAGCAAGTTGCTGATATTTTGGCTCGCTGACTTTCAGTGGGTTCACGATGCGTGCTTTAGTTTTTAAAGAACTTGGTCCACTCGAGACAGGTTCTATTCAAGAACTGGCGTCGGTTCCATTGTCTGCGGGACAGGTGCGAGTGCAGGTCACTGCCAGTGGTGTCAATTTTGTTGATTCTCTGATGAGTGAAGGTCGCTACCAGATAAAAGCTCCTGTGCCGTTTATTCCCGGTGGAGAAATCGTTGGTCTTATAAGTGAGATTGCGCCAGATGTGGCCAATGTAAAGATTGGTGATCGGGTCTTTGCTCCTGTGGGCGTCGGCGGGTTTGCCGATGAGGTAGTCACACATGCACGCCGTGTTTTGGTGCTTCCAGACTCATTGTCAGATGGTCAAGCAGCAACCTTTATGCAGAGTTATGCGACTGCATGGTTTGCTTTTACGGTTCGTGTACCCCTCGAAGCCGGCCGCACGATGTTGGTGTTGGGAGCTGGTGGAGGAATCGGGCTAGCCGCAGTTGATGTTGCTCATGCAATGGGGGTGCGAGTTATTGCTGCTGCATCGTCGCCGGAAAAACTTGCGTTGGCGTCCGCCCGAGGGGCTTTTGCCACAATTAATACATCTATAGAGAACACGAAAGAGCGTGCCAAAGAACTATCGGGTGGCGGTGTGGACTATCTCTACGATCCTGTTGGCGGAGAGCTCGGTGAGACATGTTTGCGAGCGTTAGGTGAAGACGGAAACTACATCGTGATCGGATTTGTTGCGGGCATTCCTCGCCTGCCGGCGAATCAAGTATTATTGCGTAATCGCAGGGTTACTGGTGTTGATTGGGGTGCCTGGGTTGGTCGACACCAAGAAGAAAACCAGAAACTCATCCAGGATATTTTGGATGCGATTGGCAACGGAACACTTAATCCAGTTGAGCCAATTGTTTATGCACTTGATGATGCGATACAGGCCATGCGAGATCTCCAAGAGCGCCGAATCGCTGGCAAAGTAGTGCTGATTCCGTAAGTCGTTATTTACTTGCGTGTTCAAGTTCGTATAACGGAACACCTGCACGTCTGCTGAGCCACAATCCTGCGCCGATTTGCTGAAAGTTCACTGAAAGAAGTTTGCGATACCACGCACCCGTTCGATGATGAATTTCGAGGTCTGTAGTTTTTCGATCAACAACATGTTCTAGATCTGACGTAGTTGGCACCTCAATGTATAAAACGCCATGACATGCGAGAGAGATATTCTCGATCGCGGCAATCACGCCGGCGTTGGATAAATACTGCAACACGCTATGGCAGATAACAAGATCGACACTTTTCTTGGGATGCCAAGCGGTGATGTCGAGTAGTTCGTGCCCGAATGTTGAGCACGCATGTTCACTGATGTCGATTGATTGAACTTTGACATGTGGACGATGAGCGTGATACCAATCACGCCACATGCCAGGGCCCGCACCGATATCAAGTACTGAATGCACGGGTATATCCCACCACGCGCACAATGAATCAACAGCAGTGGCAAGTTGAGCAACTTTTTGTGCAGTATGAACGGGGTCTTCGTTATAGAAGCGCTGGTAATACGCATCGTCAAAGATTGTGCGGTGCATTGGTCGGTCCTCTTCGTTATGCAGTGCAGGTAGATGTTCCGGAGTCGACGACGGAGTCATCGAGAGCGCTCAGGAGTTTCCATGAATACGCGCGCTCGGTGAACTCAAGTTCGAGCATGCTGTGAGTGGTTTTGTATCGAAATTCACTTCCGCTAACGGGTGTTTTTAGTCCAGTAGTTGGCGCACCACCAAGACCGTTAATAAAGAGACGTGTTCCGGTGGCAGATGGGTTACCAAGAGCGTCAAGTGGAGAGAATCGTTCGTAGATATGGTCGTGGCCAGTGAGAAGAATGTCTGCTCCGCCCGCCACGAATGCGGCCCACAGGTCGAGTGATGTGCTGGTAGCAAAGGATCCACTCGAAAACGGTGGATGATGCATGGCGACTGCCACACACTTTCCTTGGCTTCGGGCAAGACTGAGTTGTGCTGCGAGCCACGCGGTTTGATGACTTTGAGCGCTGCAGCCAAAATACAGTTGCCCAAGGCACCATGAGTCAACGACAAGGAGCCTCCATGGACCCAAGTCTGCTGAATAATACGACTGCGACATTTCTTCAAAATATTGTGAGTATCCGTTGGCGCCAGGAGTGATGTATTCATGGTTTCCGCGCACAGGGTATGTGATGTCTTTAAACAAGCCCCACGACTGGTCGTAGAGAGTCATAAAACTGTCATAGTCACCAGATTCGTATTGGAGATCTCCGAGTGCGATCACTGCATGTGGCGCAGTATTCGCATTTTCTAAACGCCGCAACACGAGCGCAGTCACCTCTTGGGCACCGCATTGTGCGCCAAGTGGACCTTGATCAATGGTGGCGTATTTATCACCAGAACAGGAGATGTCACCAGCGGCCAAAATTCGCGCGGCAGCCGGAGTGCCGATCGCTGCATGGGTGACACCGTCAAGCCAGATTGTTGTACCTGATCTCCGCCGGGCAAGACTCGCGTCGCCGAGTTGTCCGCCAGCATTGTCTCCCCAACAAAAGAGCGCAGATTTTGTTGTCATTCCAACGCACGCGTGGATTGCGCCTGTTGCGAGTGCAGAGATTGTGCCAAGAGTGGTCGGAACCATCACCTGAACAGGGTTGTAGCGGGCGATGTAGTCATCGTCGCCGAGTTGCCCCGCTTGGTCGCGGCCCCAACACCAGACTGTTGAGTCAGTTTTTACTGCACATGTAAATTCGTCTCCAGATGACAGGCGTGCAACGGACGCAATGTTGACATATTGCGGACTTGAGTTTGCACGTCTGGCATTGATACCAATTTGGGCGTGCCGATTGCGTCCCCAGCACTGCACTTTACGGTTGGGTCTGAGTGCACATGTAAATGCAGCGCCTGCTGAGACTTGAGTGGCTTTGACATCAACAACTTGTGTTGGTAAAAGTCTTGGCGCAATTTTTTTCGTTCCAAGTTGTCCATTGCCATTGGCACCCCAACACCACAGCGATTTATTCAGCGAGACGGCACAGGTGTGGTTGTCTCCGACGGCGATGTCTGCGATGTACGCAGTCAGAGCCTGAATCGGAACAACAGAATCGATGCGGGTGCCGTCACCGAGTTGACCCATGGTGTTGGCTCCCCAACACCACACTCGCAATGTGACAAGAAGCGCACAAGAATGATTACGGCCAACAGCCACCTTGATGACTCCTGTTAGTGGTACTTGGCTCAGGATGGTTGTATCACCGATGCACCAGAGCGTGGCATCAGTGCGCACAACACATGTTCGATTTGCGCGTGCCGAGAGTGAAGCAACTAAGCCAAAGGTGCTTGGCCGAAAAGTTTCTGATTCGATTGTTGTGTTATCGCCGAGTTGTCCGCTGGTATTGCGTCCAGTGCAGAGCACTGTGGCGTTCTGCACAAGACATGTATGTGCATCGCCAGCCGATATTGCAGAAATAACACCTTGTTGTGCCGGTTCAGCGGCTTGAACGGTGCGCGTGCTCACGATGCAAGCACAAAGAGTAAGAAAAAGAATCGATAATCGAAGTTTCATGATGTCGACGCACGGCGTCGTTGAAACAGGTTAGCGAAAATGTTGTGCTAGGAGAGTGAAAATGGAGAGTAATGCGGCGCAACAAGGGGCCATGGTTGCAAATTTTCAACAACTTGGGCAAGTCCTAACGCGAGTCCGTCACGAAAGCGCGGAGCAATGATTTGCATTCCGCAAGGAACATCATTTTGATCAAGTCCCATCGGCACACTGACGGCTGGATGTCCAGTGAAGTTGAGATCGGCAGTATTCATTGCAATACCGCTATCGCCTGTGACTTTTCCAGCGCTACTTGCCATTGGTCCTTCAGCGGGCCATGATCGCGAATTGCAAACTGGCGTCACCATCACCGTGTCGCCTGTGAGCAGGGCATCAAAGCGCGCCGAAAGCGCATGGCGTTCGCGTTGGGCGGCGATGTATTGAGCGGCCGTGACATTTTTTCCGAACGCCAACGACATCTGGAGATAATCTTCGCACTCACCCCAACGATCTTCGAGATGAAGAAGACTTTGCGTGAGTTCTGCTGATGAAATAACAAACCAGTTGAAACCAGTTGACTTGTCACTTGGAGGATTGACTCGCTCAACTGCGATACCGCTTTTTTCTATGAGAGAGACTGTGCGCTCGAAGGCTTCTTCGATGTCTTCGTCTACATCATCACGAAATGAACGACAAACTAAAACTTTTGTTGGACGTCGAGGTTCTAGTTCGACTCCGGTACGCGGAACGGACAAGAAGTCCCCGGGAGCTTCTCCCATTGTTACTGAAGCCTCAAGTAACACGTCTGCAACCGACGAACCACAGTTGCCTTGTGTTGAAAAACCAATCCAACGCGGAAGAACGTTACGACCAATTGCTCCCATGGTTGGTTTGTATCCAACGAGTCCACAAAACGCAGCAGGGATTCGAGTGCTGCCCCCGCCATCTGATGTGGTGGCAAGTGGTACGAGTCCGGCTGCAAGTGCTGCTGCAGAACCCCCCGACGATCCACCGGGCGAGAAAGTGGGGTTCCATGGATTTCGTGTTGTGCCATGCAATGTGTTTGTTGTGATTGCTGCTGCACCAAACTCAGGACTATTCGTGCGTCCGATGACAATGGCTCCCGCCGCTTTTAGGCGTGCAACGACAACATCGTCAACATCGTCAGGTGGTGCATCAGCAAATAGTTTCGATCCAAGCGTGGTGCGACGACCTTTCACGCGGGCCATGTCTTTGACAAGAACGGGTAAACCCGCCAGTGCTCCTGTGCGCGGATGCGAGGCCGCTTGTGCCAAAGCATCATCGGCGTAGACATCAATGACGGCGCGAAGATCAGTCGCCGCAGCAATTCGGCGAAGAGACTCCTGGACCAGTGCCACGGGGTCGATTTCTCCGGTCCGGACAGCGTGAGCAAGTGAGGCGCGCATGCCACAAGCATAGTCCCTGGGCACAAGGAGTATTTCTGTCCGTCAGTTTCATAAATTGGTATGAAAGATGGTTGAATACGACTATGAGCATTTACCAAATACCTATCGCATCACTTCAGGGAAGTCCTGCACTTCTCAATCTCGTAGAAGGAAAAGTCACTCTCGTTGTCAACGTTGCCAGTGCATGTGGGCTCACCCCGCAGTACACAGCACTTGAACAGATTCATGAGCAATTTGCTGGACGAGGTTTTTCGGTTGTTGGCGTGCCGTGCAATCAGTTCATGGGACAAGAGCCCGGAACACCAGAAGAAATTGCCGAATTTTGCTCATCAACATACGGAGTAACGTTTCCGTTGTCAGAAAAAGTTGATGTCAACGGCGATGCGCGTCACGCGTTGTATACACAGTTGACCCAGAAGGCCGATTCCGAAGACGTCGACGGTGATATCCGCTGGAACTTCGAAAAATTTCTCGTTGGCCGAAACGGAGACGTCCTTGCACGCTTTAGTCCGATGGTTCTGCCAGACGCCCCTGAGGTGCTATCAGCAATTGAATCTGCGCTCGCGTAGAAACATTCTCTAGAGTGTTGGCGTGACACTTACTGTTGCTTCCATTCAGATGTCGATGACCGATGTCATCAATGACAATGTTGCAATCGCCGAGGGATTAGTTCGCCAGGCGGCCGAGCGTGGCGCACAGATTGTGGTGATTCCAGAATTGTTCGAAGGTCTGTACTTTTGCAAAGATCGTTCACCTGACCATTTCAGTCGCGCACGTGAGATCGCATCGCATCCCACTGTTGCACATTTTCAAAAATTGGCTGCTGAACTTCGGGTTGTTTTGCCGATCAGTGTTTTTGAGCGCCAGAACAATGCGTATTTCAACACTGTCGTTGTGCTCGACGCAACCGGAGATGCATTAGGGATATATCGAAAGAGTCATATTCCCGACGGCCCCGGATATTCAGAGAAGTATTACTTCAGTCCTGGCGATACAGGGTTTCAGGTCTGGAATACTGCGTACGGTCGAGTTGGTGTTGGTATCTGTTGGGATCAATGGTTTCCAGAGGCCGCACGAGTGATGGCGCTTCATGGTGCAGAAGTATTGCTGTATCCAACTGCGATCGGAAGTGAGCCCGAAAATCCTGCATGGGACTCAAGTGCTCACTGGCAACGCGTCATGCAAGGACATGCTGCTGCCAACTTGTTGCCAGTGGTGGCGGCTAATCGCTACGGACACGAAGTTGGACAATCCTGCGATATCACTTTCTATGGCTCATCGTTTATTGCGGACAATACGGGTGAGAAGGTTGCAGAAGCAGGTCGAGATTGTGATGCAGTTTTGGTTGCTTCGTTTGATCGTCAAGAGATGCAGTCATTGCGCGCATCATGGGGATTGTTTCGAGATCGGCGTCCAAACTTGTACGGCAGCGTGACGTCACTCGATGGAATAATTCCCTCGTGACCGTCCATCCAGCGGGGCTGATGCCGGCTGAGTTTTCTGCTCATGAAAGAACAGTATTGTGCTGGCCAGCCCGAGATGACTTGTACGGAGATCGGCGAGCAGAAGCAGAAGCCGCACATAGTGCCGTTGCACAAGCAATCTCAGTGTTTGAACCAGTGACGATTATCGCTGATCATCGACATGTTGAGCGCGCTGCTTCTGTAGAAGGAGCAAACATCACGGTACTCGAACTGCCGATTGACGACTCTTGGTTTCGAGATAGCGGTCCAACATATGTGTATGCAGCGGACGATTCACGTGTTGCGGTGAGCTTTGCATTTAATGGGTGGGGCAACAAGTTCACGCCATACGACAAAGATGCTCGCGTTGCAAGTGCTTGGGCACAACACAACGGCGACCCCGTACGACACGTGTCAATGGTGCTTGAAGGCGGATCAATAAATTCCGATGGCAACGGAACTTTGGTCACGACCATGCAGTGTCTACTGCACCCAAACCGCAATCCGCAGATGTCGCAGGCGCAGATCACTCAGCAATTGCATGACGAACTCGGCGCACAGTCAGTGGTGTGGTTGCCACATGGTCTTGTGCTCGATCACGACACGGATGGTCATGTTGACAATGTTGCAGCATTTGCACCAAACGGAAACTTATTAATGCAGGGATGCAGTGACACATCAGAAGATGATTGGGCTCGCCTCGAAATTAATCGCAAAGTAGCGTCGAGTTCTTTTGACTCTGCCGGAAACACGTTGCAAGTAGTGGATATTCCAATTCTGCCGTTTGTTGAGGCTGATGGCCGACGCCTTGTTGTGCCATACCTGAATTTTTATGTCGGAAATGGGTTTGTCCTTGTGCCGACATGCGGCAATGACGCTGACGATGACATGTTGCAACTCATTTCGGAACAATTTGCTGACCGAAAGGTCGTTGGTCTAGATGTGGGGGTTATTTTGGCGTTGGGCGGCGGCGGAATTCATTGCATCACTCAGCAAGTGCCAGTTCGGCTGTAATCAAACAGGGGCATCAACAGGGCGCAAGGGAAGAACCTGCTGAGGCATTGCGCTTCGTAGATCTGCAAGCAGGTCGCCTCGGATTGCCTTGTGTTGCGAGTCGTTCCAAAGATTGACATGTTGTAACGGATCATTGGCATGGTCGTAGAGTTCGCCTTCAGTGCCATCATGAAGTGTTCCGGGCAACATCTGAGTACAGGTCCAGCCATCACGGTGAATCGTTCGGCTTCCGATAATTTTTTCGAAGAGAATACTGTCCCATTCAGTGAGGACGCGTTCGAAACCACGAGTTTGGGCATCGGCGTCGCTCAAAGGTAGCGCAGGTGCTTCGACATAGTCAGGAGTCGGAAGTCCGGCAATTGAGGCAAATGTGGCAGCGAGTGAAACCAATCCAACAGGTGCTGTGACAACTGCGGGAGTGACGTTTGCTGATGGCGCAGGTTTCCAGATCATCGGCAGACGCATGAGCGAATCAACGTGGTACGGACCTTTAAACAAGAGTCCAAAATCACCCTGAAATTCGCCGTGATCTGTGGTGAAGACGATGTCGACGTCAGATGTCCAGCCTTTTGTTTCGATCATCTTAAGAACACGACCAATTGCTTCGTCGATGAGTTCGTTCTCAATGTGCGTCATTGCATTGACTTCGCGTACTTGATCTGGCGTGAGTGTTGCAGGGACCCAGTGCAGGGGTGCTTCGTAGTTTGATACAAACGAGCCGTCATACCACTTTGCCCAATGCGCTGGTTTTTGCGCCAGTATGTTTTCTCGCATTGTGGCGTCGGTGGGGTAACCCTCTGGCAAGTCAAGATCACGCCAGTTCACGCGACCGAGTTCTGACTTTGGGGGATCCCATGGATGATGTGGATCAGGAAACGACATCCAACAAAACCAATCGTCATTGACGTCAAGCGAATCAAGCCATGCCATCGTGCGATCCGCCACCCAATCGGTGTGATACCACTCGCGGTGAACTTCGTTGAATTTCACCTGAGGTGCGTTCGTGTCGCCACCGCCAACCGCACTGACTTCAAGTTCGTGATCGAGAACAGTGAAGAATTGCCCGAGTGCCTCTGGGTGGTTTTGGCGTATCCATTGCGCATAGTGCACACTGCCTTGGGCACCGTGGGTAGCGAACTCCATGTGATCAAAGCCGCGATGGGGAACCATTGTTCCGTCGGGAAGTGTGTACATCTCGGTAAAGACGTTGTTTGCGGCCATGCGCGTCTCAGCAAAAAGTTGAAAAGGATCAAGGAGTGGCTCAAAATGCGCTTTGCCGACGAGTGCTGTTTTATAGCCCGCAGATCGCAGGGTTGCTGCAATGCTCGGCGCATCTGGCGAAAGTGCGACGCCGTTCATCCACACGCCGTGAGTGGACGGATGTTGCCCCGTCACCATTGTGCTTCGCGACGGCATGCACACCACATTTTGAGGATGTGCCCTGGTGTAGTTGATTCCGTTTCGTGCAAGTGCATCAATATTGGGGGTGCGCGCGATAGTGCCACCATTACATCCCAACGAATCAAATCGTTGTTGATCAGTTGTGATGAACAGAATGCGCCGTCCCATTTACAGAGTCCCTTCAAGTATTTTTTTTACTTTTGTTAACCCATGATTTGCTGCAGCACCAATGCCTAAAGCTAAGACATTTGGTTTCATGTCAGTGCTGTAGATGGCAATGCATTCACCCCGACCATCATC
The DNA here is from genome assembly GCA_014190235.1 of Actinomycetes bacterium. Classification (GTDB taxonomy): domain Bacteria; phylum Actinomycetota; class Acidimicrobiia; order Acidimicrobiales; family Ilumatobacteraceae; genus UBA2093. The sequence goes on from BJGC01000025.1 coordinate 10,867, forward strand.
GATGACGTCTACGGTGCCCAGATGTTGCGTCACTATCGGATTATTGACAATTGTGTATTGGAACCGTCGCATCGAGTTGTCAACAAGGACAATGTCTTCTTCAAAGACAAGACCGTTCGCCAAATGGATCCATCGCTTTGCACCTTCGACGCGACAACTAACGATCGGAAACCATTCATGAAGACGCGATGGGTCTCCGATAATTTCCCAGGCTTTTTCTGGCGTGCATTTAATATGTTGACTGCGCCGAATTGAACCCACGCAGAGATAGTAGTTGCGAAAGGACCGTGAGCACGAGTGAGGCGGTGTCGGGAGATGTCAGACGGTGTTAGTCGCTGTTAGGCGGCAGGAAGTTGCCATTGAATGGGGGATTTATTGTTTGCTTCGAGAGCAGAATTGATTTGGCTAAATGGTCGGCTGCCAAAGAAGCCTCGATATGCCGACAGTGGAGATGGATGTGCTGACGCAATGACGGTATGGCGTTTGGGCATAATGAGCGAGCGTTTTTCTTGAGCGTGTGCACCCCACAGCACGAATACCACAGGTTCGTCTTGCGCAGACAGAAGTAAAATCACTCGGTCTGTAAAGGTTTCCCATCCCTTGCCACGGTGTGATCGCGCTTGACCACCCCGCACTGTGAGCGTGGTATTGAGAAGCAAAACCCCTTGTTGTGTCCAATGTTTGAGGCAGCCATGATGTGACGGGGAGATACCAAGATCAGTATGCAATTCAGAAAAAATATTACGCAATGACGGAGGGATTTTTGTTTCTGCTGGGACAGAGAAGCACAGACCATGTGCTTGATTCGGTTCGTGGTACGGATCTTGTCCAAGAATAACGACGGAGACCTCGTGCAAGGGCGTGGCTTCAAACGCTGCAAAGATATTTTGTTCAGACGGATAGACCGGATGGAGTCGACGCTCCTCTGCGAGGAATTGCTCAAGTTCTATGAAATACGATTTTTGACGCTCGTCATCAAGTAATTCATCCCAGGAAGCGACCATAAGTTTAATGTAGGGCATAGATCGGCGTTTTTCTCTTTCAATGTGCTGACATAATGAACATTGGTATGGATGTTGCAATCGGAATAGATATTGGTGGTACAAAATTTTCGGTTGGTGTGGTTGATCGCCAAGGCCAGTTACTCGATCGCGAGACCATTGCGGTTGATCACTCACTCAGCGCTGAGGATTTGTTCGCCGATCTTGGACATGTCGTTCGTCGTCAAATAAGCCGCGCGTCCGACCATCACAAATGCACGCCCGTGGTGGTGGGGGTCGGTAGTGCGGGGCCAATCACGCACAATGTTGCGTCCGTATCGCCTCTCAACATTAGGGCTTGGGTTGATTTTCAATTGCAGCACAAGTTGATAGAGGTCAGTGGATTACCAGTCTTTGGTGACGGAGATGCGAAGGCGCTTGCGCTTGCCGAAGGGTGGCTCGGCGCAGCAAAAGGGTGTAACAATTTTATGGCAATGGTGGTGAGCACTGGTGTTGGCGGTGGAATCGTTTTGAACGGAAAGCTGTTGTCAGGTGCTACTGGCAATGCCGGGCATGTGGGGCATGTTGTCGTCGAACCAAATGGTCGGCGATGCTCGTGTGGCGGACAAGGCTGTCTTGAGGCCGAGGCATCCGGACGAGCAATTGAGGCAATCACAGGCCGTTCACCAACAGAGCCAACGTATGAAATCATGCAACGCACTGGCCGCTTAGTTGGTCAGGCAGCGGCATCAATCTGTAATTTTTTAGATCTCGAACTAGTAGTCGTGGGCGGCGGGGTTGCTCTCGGGTTTGGCGCAACATTTTTTGCATCAGCGCAGGAGAAGATGGATGAGTTATGCCGTCTCGATTTTTCTCGAAAAGCACGCATCATCCCCGTGGCTTTGGGCAGTGAAGGTGGTCTGATCGGTGCCGCCGCCGTCGGTTGGCGCGGTCTCAACCGCCAAGTAGACGGTAGAGACGTTCAAGTGGACCTTGTCCCATAAATCGAGTCCAACAAAGTGAGAGCGCCGCGGCGAGACATAGAAAAACTCCTGAGAGAACTAGTGCAGTGTCAATGCCGGTGGGTTTAACCCAATGAAGGCGATTGACGATTCCGTTGTAGAAAAGGACGTGTGCAATATAAATTGTGAGCGTCGTTTGTCCGATTCGTTGCAAGATATTTTTCAGACGGTCGAGTGATCGCTTTTCACACCAAATTGACACCAAAAGAAAAACACAGATAGCCACTCCACAGGTGGTGATGCTGTACAAAATTCCCCGTGATGAGGGGTTAGTTGAGGCAAGCGATCTCAGCGCAACATTCCATTGCGTTGTGGGTTCAATAAAATCGTGAACAAGATGCGACAAAAGGTATGCGCAGCCTGTGACGGCAAGGGCTGAAGTGGCTACCTTGGCTCGCCACAGGGCGATGCTGCCGAGGTGCCTTCCCAGCAAGATTCCCGCGCAGATAAAGGCAAACCAGGGGAGGAGGGGGTGCGTGTATGACGCAAATACTCGAATCAAAAAATCGCGTGGTGTCGAGATTGACCGTGGCTCTAGCCATGCCGTGCGATGGCCATCGAATGCTTCGCTCAGTCGCCACGCCTGCAGGGCAGAACCAGCAACTACAGCGAGAAATGCCGTGACTAGCAAAGTACGCGTTGTGCGAAAGATAAAAAAAGTTGCAAGTAAAAAGTAGGCACCGTAATAAAAGAGGATTGTTCCGTGCCAAATCCACTCCACACAGTATCCAACGACAAGCAAGAAAAATCCACGACGGAAGATTGTCAATTGTATTTTCTGGCGTTGTCTGGAAGTTTTCTCGACAAATAGAGAGAGTGACACACCAGCCACTAACACAAAAAGTGCTGCAAACCGAGTTGTCAAAAAACCAGTGTTTGGATTAAAGATGTCTTGCCAAACAGATGGGTGGAGTGGCCTAATTGCTTCTGACCTGTTGAGGTAGGCATGGTAGTTCATTGCGACAACACCGCTGAGGGCGAGCGCTCGTGCAATATCAGGAGTTGCGATTCGAGAGGCGTTAGTCATCTAAGACAGAACTTCTGATGCAGTTTATTTATCCCACTGCAAGACATCGGCAAGTACCTGTGTGAGTGGGCGCTGAACATCGATCCATTCCCCAACAGATGGCAAGGGTCTGCCCCTTGCAATGAAAAGCATCGAGGTGTGCATATGTGGTGCTTCGTGCAGGTTGATTCGTTGGTTTTGAAAGTGAAATGGACTACGGCCATCGTCAAGGGGCGTGACTCCGTGTGCAGTTCCGGCTCCGACGAGAACGATTTCACCCATTCCAGAAACTTTTTGTTGACGATAGCCAACTGTCTGCGTCGATTCAACAGCATGCCTGTCTAATACGTCGGCGCTAAGTTGCATCATTGATTTATCACCAAGCCATAACTCGGTTCCGAGTCGAATCCTAAAGTCCCATTGTGGATGACTTTTTCGAAGCTGTCGCAGTGCAGAAGCATTGACATGGCTGATGTACATCGGAAGCGCAGGATCGAGATTGTCGAGCCATTTTTGAATGTCGTTGACGTGCATTTGCATCTCGCCATCAAGTGGTGGATGAATAGAGAACCCGACAACCAAAAGGTGTGCATTCTTGGCCTCAGCAAGGAGTGCTGCAAGATTTTCTTGAGTTGTGCCGTATCTCAACATTGAAGACTGAAGTTTTATGACAACATTTCCAGTCCACCCAAAGTGTGAGAGTGCCGCGACGTGCTCAAGACGACCGACGGTGAGAACCGTCGAGGAATGCATGGTGTTGGGCGGAGCCGACATCGTGGGGGTCAACACGATGGGAGTTATTCCGGCGGGAATATCTCGTACTTCGTACACCGTGCCAAAAGCGACCTCAGATGCGATCTGGCTTGCGATGGGTGTGAGATTTGAGCGTCGCAAGCCGTATCCGTTGCCTTTAATCACAGGGACAAGACCCGTAAACTCGCGCGCGACGCTCTGCACATGGTCTTTCCAGCGGGTCTGGTTCACGGTGAGCCGCAGAGTCATACCCAAACGGTAGCCGCCAAACAATTGTTGAGTTGTTTAGTCGGGTATTGAGGCCTATTGTGACTGTGTGGCTCGCTCATCGTCTGGATTCTTTTCTTTCCCCAACCCCGTTAACGAGGTGTCCGCGCGCGTGGTGGCAGGGGGCGTGGTGCTGATGAGTGTGATTTTTATCGTGACACAAAACGGATGGGTCTTGGTGCCGCTGAGCTATGGCTTCATTGCGCGAGTTCTCACCGGACCACGACTAAGCCCTCTCGGCCGTATCGCAACTCAACTCATTACGCCAAAACTTTCATTTGCGCAACGTCTCGTGCCTGGTCCGCCAAAACGATTTGCACAGGGAATTGGAGTTGTCTTTTCGTTCACTGCCAGTGTGCTGTGGCTTCAAGATGCACATGTCGCAGCAACGGTCGTGATCATCGTGCTCACAGTGGCTGCGTCGCTTGAGTCATTTGTCGGAGTGTGCTTGGGGTGTTTGGTGTTTTCTCAAATGATGCGCTGGAAGATTATCCCTGAGTCGATCTGTATTGAGTGCAATAACATCAGCCTGCGCGCCGCCGCCACACAGTAATTTTTGGGAAGAGTGCTGCAAATGATTTTTGTTGCAGAGCCCCACACCAGACTCCAGTGCAATATGAAAAATTGTCGATGCTGCGAAGCACAATAAATGGGAGTGGATTCATGGCACGGTGACGGCTCCACTGCGAAACGGCAGGAAACACGACGCACGCAGCGATAATCCATCTCAGCAATGGAAAGAAAATCGCAAGAATAATAAATAGCCAGAACCATGCTCGCGTTACTGCATCGGCAAATGTGCGCGCTGAATGAACCATGCTCATGATTGCAGTTGTGCAGGCGTGGAGCAGATCGTCGCCAATGCGAAAAAGTATGAAGGCCGAAGATGCAAACTGCGCTAATAAGAAGAGACCGACAAAGAGTGGAGCACCCGCCGCAACAGAAATCAAGGATCCGATCATGAGAATGTTGGTGGCAAACGGTGCAACGTACGACCTGTGATTTTTAGCAAGAACAGCAGCGCTCAAGCCATAGTGAAAGCGCTGGAGAAAAAACTGCCTCAGAGATGCGCGAGGTGCATGCACACCTGTGACTAGAGGTTCGTAACGACACATTATTCCGGCGTCAGAAAGTCTCCACAGCAGATCGACGTCTTCCCCGTAACGCATCGTTTCATTGAAGCCACCGACATGACGAACAATGGTGGTTCTTGCCAGAAGGATGGCGGCCGGAACATAGGGCACGCGACTACCTGGCCTGATCAGGGCAGGCAGGGCCCCCATATCAAGTGGTGATCTCACGACTTCGTAATGGCTTAGTTGTGACGCAGATTCTTGAGAGGCAACACGTGGTGCAACGACTCCGATATCGGCGTCTTTAAAGAGCGATCCAAGGCGGCAGAGTTGATCGCTCGTAATAGATGCGTCAAGATCAACGAATGCCACGTATGTCGTTGACACTTTTTCAAGGGCTGTATTACGCGCTGCAGCAGGACCACGATTAGTCGAATGCCGAATGACGACTGCGCTATCAACGTCAATATGCAGAGCGGATGCGTCGTCAGTGATGATGACGGGATGATTCTGAAAAAAAGCCGTGAGTTTTTGCAGTGTCGACATGTCTTTCGAGTCACGCACGAATGCCGGAATAACAATTGTGATGTCCTCTGGCTTCAACGCCTCGGACAGGTGGGGATGCACGGCACCTGCCTGCAAAAGTCTGGTCGTGAGTTGTTCGTGTCCGTTCGCTAGTTCTTCACCACGTTCGAGTGCATCTGCAATCACCATTCCGGCTTGCGAGAGTCGGAAGGCTCGTAGTGGTGAGCCCGCAAATATGACATTCCCCTTTGTGTTGCGGTGCCAAGAAGAGTCGATATAGAACGAAGTCGTCACTCGGAAGGTTTCCATGTGGAATGACAGTGCTCAAGACGGCTAACAAGCGAAGAAACATTCTGTTCAACAAGCACGAGTCCTTGCTCAGCACTCGCCATGGTGGGATCACCAAGAATGCCCGTTTGGGAAACCGCGCGAACGCCTTGTTGTCGCATGATTGGCATGAGTTGATCGAGTGGAGTCGTGTTGCCAATCTCTGCAGAGTGGAGACGAACTAATTCTGGGAAAAGATGCAACATGATTGAGGTTTCAAAATGTCCCGCATGCGTATCAGTGATTGCGGCACCCGTGACAGACCAGATGGCGTGAGTGATGCTTTCATCTTCGAGAGCATGGTGAACATCGATAAGTGCATCGGCGTTTCCGCCATGACCATTTACCAAGACAACTCCACGGCACCAGGTCGCCGATCGACACACGGCGACAAGAAAGTTCGTGGTTGCGTGTGTGCCCGCGCTGAGTGTGCCATCAAACCCATGATGTTCGTCGCTCGCAGAAATCGGCAGGGATGGGGCAAGAACATAATCATCTGATTGGCAATGCACAATGGCGAGTTGGGCGATTGCTGTAGCGATGCGAGTGTCGGTGTCAACGGGTAGATGATGACCATGTTGTTCGTGCGCGCCTATTGGGAGAACAAGGATCGGAAGTAACGCAGGAACCATTACTTCACAATAGGGTTGTCCGTGCGCCTCTTGCGCGCGGCACGGATGAGTTCAATGACAACAGTGGCCGAGAGCGCAAGTCCAAATGCCACAAGAAACGCAAGCGCATGATTGTCTCCGAATGTTTTTCCACCGATATAGCCCAATAGCGATGCATATGTCGCCCAAATAGAACCAGCCAAGAGAGCCCATTTAGCAAACCATCGATGCGTTTGATTTGTGATTCCACAGGACAACGTCACGATGGTCCGACCCCCTGGAATAAATCGAGCAGTGACCAGAAGCAGTCCACCCCGTTCTTGCACCTGAGTGTGGGCCCACTCCAGTCTCTTGCGCCCTTTTTCTTTTCGCTCGTAGTACCGAGTAATGCGCGCTGATGCAGAACGACCAATGAGATAACTCAAGTTGTCTCCCATAAATGCACCAGCAGCAGCAGAGATGATGACGAGGGGCAAGAAAAGTTGTCCGCTGCCAGCACTCACTCCAGCGATGATGACCATTGTCTCGCTCGGCACGATTGGGACGACCGAGTCCAAGAGTGCAACCCCAAAAATAATAAGATAAAAAGATGGAGAGGAAGAAAATTCCTCTAACCATTGAAAAAAAGTATCAAGAATGGCAAACATGGAGATTCGTTAGATTGATGCTCCGCTGACTGGCGGCTCGTTGCCAGAAAGTAATCGTTTGATGTTTGCGGTATGACGAATTTCGATGATTACTCCGAGCCCAATCGTTGTCCATATCTCCCATGCTGGAGCGCCGACAAGAGCAAATAAAACAGGAAGTAAGGGCAATAGCAAAATCGAACCAATCGATGCTTTTTTTGTGAGTTTGAGTGATATCACCCACATCACCGAAAGGAGCAGCATGACAAAGAAATACATGACAAAAATAATTCCTGCGCCTGTTGCAACGCCCTTGCCTCCTTTGAACTTTCGTTGTACCGGAAACATGTGTCCGATAATCGCGACAGCGCCACAGAGATAGCCGAGTCGCCGATCTGAGATGAACATTCCGATTGCAGTGGCGATTGATCCCTTGCCAGCATCCATCACAAAAACGAGCGCGCCATATTTCCAGCCCATAGCGCGTGCAATATTGCTTGTGCCTGGGTTGCCCGAACCAATGTGCGTAATGTCAAGGCCTTTGCTTGTCGCCACCATGATCGCACTCGGGAAAGTGCCAAGAAAGTATGACAGTACACAAATCGCGATGACTGCGACAGTGGTTGCAAACACGTCAGACCCTCACGGCAGGTTGACGCAGCGTCACGATGGAGGGCTTGCTGTGATCTGGTGAGGGTCGAGGTGTCAGCAAAATCGGCACCGACAACAATGACTCCTCACCATGTCCCTTGACGCATTCGGGGTCTGGTCCATCGAGTGGTAAGCCTGTAAAAAACTTCGCTGCCATGCATCCGCCCTGGCAAGCATCGTATGAACCACAGGATGCACACGCCCCTGCACTTTGTGGCTCACGCAGTTCTTGAAAGAGCGCGGATTCTCGCCAGACCTTGGTGAAACCACCATCGTCAAGTGCGCTTCCGGCTTTGAATTCATCATGGATAACAAAGGGGCATGCGTACACATCGCCAACTGGATCAATCAGACAGACAACACGTCCAGCGCCGCACATGTTGAGTCCGGGTAGTGCGGGGCCAAGTGCATTGAGATGAAAGAACGAATCACCAGTGAGGACATTGTCTCCGTGCGACATGAGCCAGTTGTAGATTTCTCGCTGTTGTTCGTTGGTGGGATGCAAATCGTTCCAACTATCGGCACCGCGACCAGCGGGACGTAACCGAGTGATGCGTAGTTGTGCACCGTAAGAATCAGCAAGCATCTTGAATTCATCAAGTTGCGACACATTGTGCCGAGTCATGACGACAGAAATCTTGAACGGACCAAAATTTGCGGCTGCAAGATTGTCCATTGCTCGTCGTGCGATTGCGTATGAACCTTCGCCGCGCACTGAATCATTTGTGAGAGCATCGGCGCCGTCGAGGCTGATCTGAATATCGAGGTAATCCATTGCTGCAAGACGACGAGACTTTTCGGCATCTATGAATGCACCGTTTGTTGAGAACTTGACACCGATTCCGTTCTTGCCGGAGTGTTCAAGAATCTCAAAAAAGTCGCGCCGAATCATTGGCTCGCCCCCACCAATGTTGATGTAGAACACCTGAAGATCACGCAATTCATCAAGCACTGCTTTTGCTTGCGTTGTTGTCAGTTCATTGGGGTCACGTTGACCGCTACTACTCAAACAATGAATACACGACAAGTTGCAGGCGTAGGTCAGTTCCCACGTCAGACAAATGGGGGCATCAAGCCCGCGCTTGAGTTCTTCGACGAGTGGGCTAACGGACACGGATGATGTCCGATTCACAAAGTGAGTCAATTGCCGAGACAAACGCAGGCCACCGCGCTTCAAGAACTGTGTTGGCTACGAGTGCTTCGCGCACTGATACGTGCTCGCCTAACGACCTCACTACTGACACGACGTCAGGGTGACGCAAAAAAACAAGTCTTCTGTTTCCGTAGTGGTACGCAAGCGCACCAAATGGTTCTGGTCGCAACGAGACTCGTGGGTCTAACTCGCACGCAGAGTCAATGGTGATGGTCATGGTAGGGAGTACCGATGATCTTTAGTAGACGCCACACATGCCGTCGATCGAGATTTCCTCAATCAGGAGCTCTTCTTCGAGGACCGCTGCGGTGGACGCTTCTGCGGTGGTTGAACCCTGAGGAGATTGGACAGTAGAACCGTTGGATGGGGCGGGTTGTGTTTGCATACCTTGAGCGTACTCAACGTGGCCACGGGGAGAAGGTCTGTGCCCAGAGAGAGCACCAATAGAAGGCGTGGCAGATTTTTGGGTAATGTCAGAGGGAGCGTTCGGGATCACCGACAAGTGTGGGGAGAAGCAATGAAGACCAAGGCAGCAATCCTGTGGGAACTAAATACGCCGTGGAGCGTTGAAGAAATTGAACTCGATCCACCAGGCCCGGGCGAAGTCTTGGTCAAGATTGCGGCATCTGGCATGTGTCATAGCGATGAGCACCTCGTGACGGGCGATTTGCCGTTTGGTCTCCCCATCATCGGGGGACATGAGGGTGCTGGCGTTGTGCAAGAAGTTGGAGCCGGTGTGAGTTGGCTCGCAGTTGGTGATCACGTGGTCTTTGGATTTATCCCATCGTGCGGAAAATGTGCGAGTTGTTCTCGCGGACATCAGAATCTCTGCGACCTCGGGGCTCTCATGGGAACTGGTCGACAAATCACGGATGGCGGATCTCGTCATCATGCTCAAGGTCAAGACCTCGGCACGATGTGTTTGCTCGGAACATTTGCCAACCACACAGTGGTGAACGAAGCATCGTGCATCAAGATCGACAACGATGTTCCACTTGACCGAGCGTGTCTGCTTGGCTGTGGTGTCGTGACAGGTTGGGGCAGTGCGGTGTACGCCGCCGAGACGCGACCAGGAGACACTGTTGCTGTAGTCGGAATCGGGGGCATTGGTGCCAATGCAATTCAAGGAGCAAAACTCGCAGGTGCAAAGCGCATCGTGGCAATTGATCCTGTCGAATTCAAGCGTGAAAAAGCGATGGAACTTGGCGCAACGCACACTGCTGCTTCGATGACAGAAGCATTGCCATTGCTGCAAGACATCACGTGGGGAACTATGGCCAACAAAGTCATTATGACAATGGGCGTGGGTAATGGTGCACTTATGGCAGAGGCGATGGCGCTCACTGCAAAGCGTGGGCGCGTCGTCGTGACCAACATTCATCCCGCGTTTGAGATGAGCGCAACAATGAATTTGCTCGATCTCACGCTCATGGAGAAGCAAGTCGTTGGCTCGCTGTTCGGGTCCGGAAATCCGCGTGCTGATATTCCCAAGTTGATCGGGCTATACCGCGCTGGTCAACTCGATCTTGATGGACTGATTACTAAACGGTATCCACTTGAAGGAGTGAACGAGGGATACCAGGCGATGCGCGACGGCAAGAACATTCGTGGCGTTTTAGTTTTGGACTGACAGTCACAACGAATTAACGACAAAAATAATCATCGAGGAAAAGGACGAAAGATATGAAATCAAAAGCAGCAGTGTTATGGGGACTCAATCAAGAGTGGAGCGTCGAAGAGATTGATGTTCATGCTCCGAAGGCCAAAGAGGTCTTGGTGCAATGGAAAGCCGCAGGTTTGTGTCACAGCGATGAGCATCTAGTGACAGGTGACCTGGTTCCGCCCAAAGAAGCATGGGCGTTTATGGGAATCGAAGACTTCTTTCCCGTCATCGGAGGACATGAGGGTGCAGGCGTTGTTATAGAAGTTGGTCCAGGTGTTACGAGCGTCAAAGTTGGAGACCATGTATCAGCGAGTTTCGTACCAAGTTGCGGACGTTGTCGGTATTGCAGTACTGGTCGTCAAAACTTGTGCGACGCCGGAGCTCAAACATTTATTGGTGGAATGATTACTGACGGAACACACCGTCACTTTGCGCGCGGTGACAAGCCCGTGACATTGATGGCCAAGTTAGGAACATTTAGCGAATACTCATGTGTCGCAGAAGACTCTGTCATAAAAGTCGAACAAGACATTCCATTTGAGTGCGTTGCACTTGTGTCGTGTGGCGTTGCAACCGGATGGGGCTCAGCAACAAGTCGCGCCGGAACACAAGCCGGAGACACCGTCGTCGTCGTAGGTATCGGTGGTATCGGCATGAATGCTGTTCAAGGCGCACGCATGGCAGGAGCAACTCGAATAATTGCGATCGATCCAGTTGAGTTCAAGCGCGAAAAGGCAATGGAGTTCGGTGCAACCCACACGTTTTCGTCGATGGAAGAAGCAATCCCTGCAGTGATGGAAATGACATGGGGTCAAATGGCAGACAGAGTCATTATGACTCCGGGAGTTTTGCGCGGCGAGATGATGGAGTCGGGCATGACCCTTGCAGGCAAGGGTGGCACTGTTGTGGTCACCGCGATTTCACCAATGATGGATAGCACCGCAAGTATCAACCTCTTTCAACTTGCGATGTGGAACAAAGAAATCAAAGGAACAATCTTTGGCAGCCTGAACCCGCGTGCAGATATTCCAGCACTGCTTGATATGTACCGCGCTGGTCAACTCAAGCTAGACGAACTCATTACAAAGACATACAGCATTGAACAAATTAACGAGGGATATCGAGCGATGCGCGATGGTGAAAATCTTCGTGGCGTGATCGTGTATGGCTAAGCGACAACTGCTCGACCAACTCTGCACGCAAGTCGTTGGTCGCAGACGTGAACTAGAACTTGTATTAGCGGCACTTGATGCCGATCGACATGTGCTTCTTGAAGGACCACCCGGAACAGGCAAGTCCACTGTGTTGCGCGCAGTTGCTAGTGGTTTAGGAATTGGATTTGAGTTTGTAGAAGGAAACGCTGAACTCACTCCGGCACGATTAGTTGGTCACTTTGACCCTGCTCGAGTGATGACACAAGGGTATGACCCTGAGGTATTTGTTGACGGCCCCCTCGTGACGGCATTACGTGACGGATCGTTGCTCTATGTCGAAGAAATCAATCGAATTCCAGAAGAAACCCTCAATGTTTTAATTACGGTGATGAGCGAAGGCGAAATTCATGTGCCTCGCTTAGGGCGCGTCACGGCAACGAATGGGTTTCGTTTAGTTGCAGCCATGAATCCGTTTGACGCGGTCGGAACTGCACGAATTTCTGCAGCGGTGTATGACCGCGTGTGTCGCGTATCAATGGGATACCAAATATCAGCAGAAGAAAAAGAAATCGTTGAACGAAAAATGACGCGCGGAAACTTGGACGCAGTCTGGATCGATGGTGTGGTTGAAGTTGTTCGCCGGACACGAATACATCCTGATTTACGGGTCGGTTCATCTGTGCGTGGCGCAGTCGATACTGTGCTCGTGGCACAATCATTGGCCGAACTGCGCGGTCAAGTTGCCTCTCAACCCAGCGTTTCGCTCGACGCCGCACTCGTTGCATTGAGTGGTCGCGTTCGCGTGCGAGAAGGTTGTAACCGAACATCTGAAGACATTGTGACGCAAATCTGGCAAGACGTATTTGGTCATGCGGACGGAGAAAACACCTCGGGAAAAGTTGGAGCCCCGAGCGGGGCCACCAACTCCCCCTAAGTAAAGAAGGTGAAGCCGCCGATGAGGCGCTTGCCCAAGCAGGTCGACAGACGACATCTCGTCGTGAACTTGCTCGACATCAAAATTTTTCTCAGGTATCGCCAGAAGTTGGTGAACTCGATGAACTTGCAGTCGACGAAGCAATGCAAAGTAATCCAGATGAGATGCTTGGCATGATTGCTGATCTCACTGCTGCAACTGATCCCAAGTTGCGAGAACTCGCGCGCCGATTAGCTGGTCGACTCATGCTCAATCTTGGTCGAAGTGGCCCCACGAAGCCGCGTGGAGTTGGTCGCATGACCGAGCGGCCGTATCAACCAGATGCTGGTGATCTTGACATTGATGCCAGTCTCGACGCGCTCAATGAAATGCGACACGGCATTTCTCCAGACCCGGATCGTTTGCGCGTGCGCGGATGGACAAAGCCTGGTGTTGCCCTGTGTTTAATAGTTGATCGAAGCGGATCAATGGGCGGAAAGCCACTTGCTACAGCAGCCATTGCCGCCGCCGCTGTGGCGTGTCGAACCCCAAGCGATTACAGCGTGTTGGCTTTTGGAAAAGATATTGTGGTTGCAAAATCACAGGATATTGAGAAATCAAGTGATGCAGTTGTAAACGATGTTCTCACGCTGCGCGGTTTTGGAACAACCGATCTTGCGGGCGCTTTGATCGTGGCGAATCAACAGTTGTCGCGCTCGCGTGCTGGACGACGAGTGGCCGTGCTATTAAGTGATTGTCGAGCCACTGTTGAAGGTGATGTCGAAGCGGCAGCACGATGTTTAGAAGAACTCGTCATCATCGCTCCCGACGAAGACGCGGATGAAGCACGTCTCTTGTCGAGTTCAGTTGGCGCAAGGCTCACACTGATTAGTGGGCCATCTCAGATACCTGAAGCGTTGGCTCGAGTGTTGGAGTGATCGCCTTTGTTGCTGGTTAGTGGCAACTTGGATCATCAGGAGGAGTAACTCCGCGCTTATTCGGAGTGGGATCAACCTCAGGAATCGTAGTGCTGGTAGTAGTTGACGAAGTTGTCGCAGGGACTGTTGTCACGACTGTGGGAACTTTGTATGTTGCTGATATTGCACTTAATGTTCCGACGACAAACGAGGTTCCAAGTGCAGTGCTATCGGTACTCAGTTCGGAACTACTTGATGGTGGTGCTTTCTTTAAACTTGCTTGACCGCGAAAAATTGAAAGAATATCTTTCATGTTGGAACTTTCAAGATCAGGAAGCAACACGCTCTCCTTACCGATTTTTGCGCCGATTGCTTGCATCGTATATGTACCCATTGTCGAGGGGTCATAGTTTTTCATTGCCTGAGCGAGTTGCAGAAGTTTCATTGGCGTCAGTTTGTCATCGGTAATGACGTTTTTGAGGGCAGTGCTCAGCATCTGCGTTGCAATTTTGGGATTTGTACGACCTTTTTCGAGTGCTCGCTGCACCATGCGTCGAGTGAAGTCTTGTTGTCGACTAATGCGGCCCCAATCACTGAGTCCATCAGTGCGCCATTTTTTCTGTGTCGTGTCGTAGTAGCTGTAGTGACGTGATCGCACATAAGCAAGAGCATGATCACCAGTGAATGTAAAACATCCAGGCTTTGGAACATTAAGACCAGTGAACTTGTCACGTGTGCGGTACAAGAAAGGAACCTTGACACCCCCGACGGCTTCAACGATGTCTTTAAATGTACAGAAGTCAATATTGACATAGTGGTCGATGTTGATATCAAAATTATCTTTGATAGTGCGTATTAATTTATTTGGGTCTTTGCGCTGAAAGGCTGAGTTAATGCGACTCTTGTGTGTTGAACCAGAAATTTTCACCCACATGTCACGTGGAAAAGAGAGAATCAGCGCCTGATCATCAAGCGGGTTCACGCGAATCACCATGATGGTGTCGCTGCGCTCACCAAAATTCGTACGATCACCGAATCCGCCTGCAAACGGAGACTTCGGATCGATGCATCCACGGCTATCGGTGCCAGTGATGAGGTAATTGCGTGCCGAAAGATCGCCAGGGGGAAGATTCCATTCATTCGATCCTGGCGCATTGCTGTTGTCGCCGTTGGCTTGGTCAATCGAGACGACTTGTCGATTGCCAAGTCGTTGGTTGGCATACAAAAGTCCTGAGCCGGCGATGATGCAACTAGATGCGACAACGATGTTGACAACGAGCAGAGTCTTTTGTCGTTTCGTCCGATGTGGTTTCTTCTCAGACATGCCTTACTACGGTAGTAGCAGGGGCACTGCTTTTGGCGTCAGATCAGACATTCGGCGCAACAAGGCGGACATCTATGGTGAGTTCTGCACCAGAAATCTCAATAAATTCAGTTGATTTCACTGATCCTGCATCTTCTATATCACTCAGTCCAGCCTTGACGGCGCGCAGTGTGCCAGCATCACCTGAAATCGTGAGGTGCTCTACTTCAGCACGCTGGCTGACCTTTGCTTCAGTTTTCGTGCGGCGCACAAACGCGATAGTTGAGCACACCGCGTTGAGTACTGCATCGTCACTTGCCTGAGTAATGCCGGCCATGAGGTCTTGATCTGTTGGCCACGGCGCGAGGTGAACAGAAGAGTCGTTCCACCAATTCCAGACTTCTTCTGTAGCGAAAGGAATAAAGGGTGCAAATAATCGTTGCAGTGTTGAAAGGGCACGCTGCAGTGCGACTCGAGCACTCATCGCTTGATCATCCCCACGGTTTGCGTATGCACGCATCTTGACAAGTTCGACGTAGTCATCACAAAACCACCAGAAAAACTCTTCGGTGCGCTCAAGTGCACGCGCGTAATCAAATTGTTCAAATGCAGTTGTTGTCTCTGCGACAACCTTGGACAAACGCGTAAGCATCGCAACATCAATTTCAGCAGTAGGTACTGCTGTCTTGTCTATATCGCCAAAACTCAGAACAAACTTTGTCGCGTTTAATAATTTTGTCGCAAGTTTGCGACCTACTTTCATTTGATCCTCGCTGAACGCTGTGTCGACACCAGGTCGAGCACTGGCCGCCCAATACCGAACAGCATCACTACCGTAGGAGTCAAAGAGATCAATAGGAGTAACGACGTTGCCTTTTGACTTGGACATTTTCTTGCGATCTGGGTCAAGGATCCAGCCTGAAAGTGAAACATTTTTCCA
>BJGC01000026.1 GCA_014190235.1 Actinomycetes bacterium
TCGTTGTACTTAATGACCGTATGCGCTGCTGGCGCTCCAGGAACTTCTCTCACCACGATGACATTGGCTCCAATATATGCAAGGCGCAACACCGCTTGGCGAGTGATTCGGGCATCTGTGAATGGACTATCGATCAGGAATGAAATCATTGCGCTACCAGCAGTGACTGCACTCGGCACAACGCTCGCCATCACCATAATTATTTCGCCACCATCTAAGTCGTATAGATCGCGCGGCCCAGGATTGCGTTGTGGTTCAGAGACAAATGTTCCGGTTAATTGCCAAGTTTGAACGGGTCCACTGATGACTGTGGCAAAAAATGATGCAATGTCTGTCGGGATAGGAAATGTCGTAGAGCGAGTCGCCTCAGTTGTTGATGAAGGAGACTCCGAGGTCATCGGTATTGCCTTGGCAACAGTTTCCCATAAAAATTTGATGCGTGAGAGGCGATCCGATTCGGGGACTCCCGTCTTGCGAGCCATTAATCCTTGAGCAATTTGCATCGGCGTCAGCGTCTGCTGTCCAGCGCTCAGCACTACAGCGTCTGTGCTATCTAGTTCGGTGTTGATTACTTCTTTTTCGATCAACATAGATTGATCTCCGATAGGAGCAAGCATTGAGGCAAGTTCTGCTGTGTTGACTTTCGCCGCCACGCTGAAAGTCACGTTCAGAAGTCCTTCGACATCAATCACGAATGCATCAAACCCGGAAGTTTTATAGGTGTCAGCGACTCGATGAATCTCGCCAGACTTTGGTATCTCTGCATTCGCACCCACAGGGATTGACACAATTGTGCCGCCCTTTGCGCCAGGAGCAATCGCCAAGAGCGCCATCATTGTGACTTCATCTGATTCATTGACACCAACAAGCAAGCCAGCGGGCGTCGTGGGAATCTGAAGTGCTGGCGTCTGATCAACGCTTTTGCCGCCCGATGTATTGAGCAGTGAGTTGGTTCCCACAACCAAACCTGCCGGCAAAGCAACAACCCCCGCAAGCCCTAAGACCAGAGCCGTTACCATGCGGCGTCGACGGCGTGCCTTAATTGCGCTCATCGATACTCGGTCGTATCGTTGACAGCGCGATACAAATTTCGCTCATTAATAATTTTTATCACTGACGGAGCGACGAGAGTATCGACAGATTGTCCGTTGCGAATGCGCCCACGAACTTCGCTGCTTGACGCATCAACATTTGCGATCATCACTCGTACACCATCGAAATTGTTTCCGGCCATCGGGGTTGTTCCATCACGGCTCACCACTACAAGAGTAGAGAACAACGCGATGTCTTGCCATCGGTGCCATGTCGTAAGACTGCGTGCAGCATCTGCGCCCACAATGGTAAATAATTCAGTATCGGGTTGCGTGCGCGACAGCTTCTCAAGAGTCTCAATTGTAAACGTTGGGCCATGTCGACGAACTTCGTCATCTCCGGCGATTAGTCCAGGAATGCCCGCAATCGCGGCACGGGTCATTTCCAAACGATCAACTGCCGACTCCACATTGCCTTCGCTGGTCTTTTGCCACGGTTCTCCCGCCACCATCAATGTCACCAGATCAAGACCGAGCGCATGCTTGACATTGAGAGCGGCCACAACATGCCCCACATGCGGGGGGTCAAACGTGCCCCCAAAGATTCCGAGTCGTTGAGTCACGGCGTCAGTGTATTCGCTCTCAGAGCCTTATGTGACAAGGACTCCAAGCCCGGTCGTGGGTCGTGACGATGCCCAAAGCGCGTAAAAATAGTTTGATTTACCCCTTGATATTGACCCCCTTGGTTGTGTTATAGTTAGTTTCCCCCTAAATACAACCCCCCAACCCCCCGTTGTTCTGTAACTCTGTGTTTGGCGATTGTCGCTGAATAAGAACAACTTCAAAAAAAGACATGGTAAAAAAATGAATGACTCTATTGGTCTCTATCTCAATGACATCGGCAAGGTTGCCTTGCTCAACGCCGAAGACGAGCGTGAACTCTCCAAGGCAATCGAAGCAGGACGCGATGCATCTGCACGCCTAGACGCTGGCGAACGAAGCGTGGCTCTCAAGAAAGACCTGCGCAACGCAGCGCGTGCCAAGGATCGCTTTATCCGCTCCAACTTGCGCCTTGTTGTCTCAATCGCTCGTCGCTACCCACTCCCACAAGGAATGGATCTTCTGGATCTCATCCAAGAAGGAAACCTTGGCCTTGAACACGCTGTCGACAAGTTCGACTGGCGTCGTGGGTTTAAATTCTCCACATACGCAACATTTTGGATTCGCCAAGCAATTGGTCGTGCCCTTGACCAAAAGGCCAGCCTGATTCGTATTCCAGGAGATCGTTCCGCAAGCCTGCGCGCTGCATTGCGCCAAGCGTCAGGCGACGGAGACACTCTTGATACAGGTAACGCTGAGTTGCATCGCCTCACCACACCGGTGTCTCTTGACAAAACAGTCGGAGATGATGGCGACGCCACATTGGGAGATCTCATGCCCAACGGTCAGGGAACCCCTGAAGACGCCGTTATGGCTCTCGTGGACAGCGAACTCTTGAGCGAACTACTTGCCACACTTGATGGACGTGCTCGTTATGCCGTTGAAGCCCGCTTTGGCATGCTTGACGGCGAGCGCAAGAGCTTTCGCGAAGTAGGCGAAGATCTTGGCGTGACCGCTGAGGCAGCCCGTCGTTTGGTAAGTCGCGCCGTTGACGGTTTGCGACAAGATGCTGAACGAATTCTCGTCTCCTAGTGCGTGTCACTAGTGCCTGGCACTAGGTCCTCACATAATCCATTTTGCGGAGCTCCGCATGACAGGCAAGGCTTAGCGTATGGCGCGTAGTTGGAATCCCTCATCGTGGCAATCACTCCCTGCGGCTCAACAGCCCGCGTGGCCTCAACGACCACAGCTGAATCATGCCTTATCTCAAGTCAATTCATTTCCCCCCCTCGTTTTTGCTGGCGAGGCGCGCTCACTTCAGGCATCGCTCGCTCAAGTAGCAGCCGGAAATGCATTCCTGCTTCAAGCAGGTGACTGCGCCGAAAGTTTTGATGAGTTCTCCGCAAATAACATTCGCGAAAAACTGAGAGTTATTTTGCAGATGGCTGTCGTTCTTACATATTCAATGGGGGTTCCAGTAGTGAAGGTCGGCCGAATGGCTGGTCAATTCGCCAAACCCCGCTCAAGCGACACCGAAATGGTTGACGGCATCAGTCTTCCCTCTTTCCGCGGATACATCGTCAATGACCCCATAGCGACTGCTGCTGCACGCACGCCCAATCCTGATCGACTCGTGCAGGCGTATCATCAGTCCGCAAGCACGCTTAACTTGTTGCGAGCATTTACTAAAGGTGGCTTTGCAGATCTCAACCGCGTGCATGCATGGACACAAGAGTTCGTCGGCACCAGCCCAGAGGGTCAACGCTATGAGTCAATCGCTTCAGAGATCGAACGAGCGCTGTCGTTCATGCGCGCGTGTGGCGTCGACACAGAAAATAATCCGTCGTTGCATCAAGTAGATGTCTACACCAGCCACGAAGCACTCATTCTCGAATACGAAGAAGCACTCACGCGTCAAGACTCTTTGACAGGTGGTTGGTATGACTGCTCTGCGCACATGCTCTGGATCGGTGAGCGCACGCGCCAACTTGATGGTGCCCATATTGAATTCTTACGCGGTGTCGGAAACCCAATTGGGTGCAAAGTTGGACCAGGCACTTCCTCCGATTGGGTTCTGGAGTTATGTCAGACGCTTAACCCTGCGCGTGTTCCGGGACGACTGACGCTCATTAGTCGCATGGGTGCTGACAACGTTGAGCAAGAACTCCGTCCGCTCTTGCGCGCAGTTCATGAGGCTGGTCATCCGGTGGTGTGGGCGTGCGACCCGATGCACGGAAATACATTTACCGATCCGTCAGGCCACAAGACACGACACTTTGATTCGATCATTGCAGAAATTGCTGGTTTTGTGCGTGCTCACAAAGCAGAGGGCACATGGCCAGGCGGAATCCATATTGAACTGACCGGAGAAGACGTCACAGAATGTCTTGGTGGTGCCGATGATCTCACAAGCGCCGACCTCAGCACTCGCTATGAGACTGTGTGCGACCCGCGCCTCAATGCACGACAGTCTCTTGATTTGGCATTCCGTGTTGCCGAATTAATTCGCGTATCTGCTGGACACTGACATGACCCTCATGGGGGACGCCTTTGCTCGTGCAAAAACGTGGCCTGTCCCCCACTATGGAATCGCGGTTATCTCTCGAGATGGCGTACACACAAGTGGATCAACCTCAATTCGTCTACACCTTGCATCTGTAAGCAAGTTGCTCACAGCATGGGTTGTTCATATCGCCATCGAAGAAGGAACGACTCACCTTGACGCTGCGATCGGACAAGATGGTTGCACCGTTGCTCACCTACTCGCACATGCGGGCGGTTATCCGTTCGAAGGAACCGAACCAGTTGCACGACCAGAACAGCGCAGAATCTATTCCAACACTGGCTATGACATGCTTGCTCAACATGTTGCCCAAGAATCTGGAATATCTTTTGAGGACTACTTGTCTGAATCTCTCCTACTGCCCCTTGGCATGCAGTCCACGCATTTAGATGGTTCACCAGCAAAAGATATGTACTCCACAGTTGCCGACATGGTGTTGTTTGCCCAAGAAATGCGTTCGCCATCGCTTATTGATCGCACGACATACACCCTGCTGACAACGCCAACATTTGCTGAACTTTCTGGAATGGTTCCGGGTGTCGGTAAATTCGATCCATGTGCATGGGGTCTTGGCCCAGAAATCAAATCGACAAAACATCCACATTGGCTTGGCGATCGCAATGCGTCGAGTACGTTTGGGCACTTTGGCGGCAGTGGAACATTTCTGTGGGTAGACCCCCTCGCGGATATCGCCTGTGTCATGCTGTCTGATGGTGAGTTCAGCACATGGGGAATGCAATATTGGCCTACTTTTAATGATGCCGTTCTGATGGCTTACGCCCGATGAAGTTTGCACCAGGCGAACGCATCTGTGCACGCACAACATGTGACGAAGGTTTCCCGATTGTGCGATACGGAACTGTTAACGCAGTTGTCACTGCGGATGGACCATTGATCGTAGTTTTTGATGATGAGATGGGTGCCGACCTTGTGGACTTAAGTGAAGTTGAGAATCTGTCAATCACTAGCATCTCACTCGTCCTGAGTGGAGTCGATCTCGCAGATGATCCAGATTTACGTCAAGGCCTCTGCGCGCTCTGGCAAGCAGAGGCTGCCTCAGCAGACATCAAAATTGATGCTATTCATTTGCTCGGAGCGGGACTGCGAGATAGCAACGACACATGGGCACTTGCTGAAGTGCGGAGTGGCGGCGAAACATACGTTGTTCGCGTGCATACAGATCCCAATGCCGCCAATGACGTCACACTGCGCGCTGATCTGCCACGGCGATGGGATTAACTGCTTGTGACACAACAAGATCGCTCAGTGGCTAAAAAGAGCAGCAATTTCAGTCTTGGAATTGGAGTTCTTCTGGCATGCTCTTTTGGCATAGCAACATCGAACAGCATTATCTTTGGTGCACTCTCGGACCTGCAAGACAAGTACAACTTCAGTGACTCCGGCTTAGGGTTTATTTCAGCAGCAGGTTTTTTTGCTTCACTGATTGTGCAACTCGTTGTTGCTCCGCTCGCAGACCGGGGGCATCCCAAGCGTCTCGTCATGACTGGTCTCGTCATCGCAATGTGTGGATCGGCGCTCTTTGCAATTGGCGGATCTTTGGGAGTGTTAATCATTGCTCGCGCCTTGACAGGTGCGTCAATGGGTTGCACGCAGCCAGCAATTCGAGCAATCGCTGCACATCTTGATCCGTCTCAAGCAGCCGAACGTTTAGGTCGTTTGCGAGGTGTAGAACTTGCTGGATTCACGGGCGGCCCACTAATTGGCGCTTTACTGATTGAACCCTTTGGTCTTCGCGTCACGTTCTTTGTCTTCACCGCTTTTGCTGCAGTGGTGCTGTTGATGATGGCTCCGCGTCAGTTGCCAACGCTTCCCAAAACTGAGACTTCTAACAAACCAAGCCTTGAACTTTTGCGTTATCGCGCCGTGCGAGCATCTGCGCTTGCATCGCTCACACTTTTTCTTCCTGTCGGTATTTATGACTCACTGTGGGACCGCTACATCACCGATCGGGGCGGTAATAACTTTATGGTCGGACTTTCCTTCTTGGTCTACACCCTGCCGTTTATCGCATTTGGTGCGCGCGGTGGTCGGCTGTCAGACACTCACGGGGCACAACGAATGGTGCTCATTGGAATCGCGATGTGTGCTCCGATTGTGTTCGTATACGGATTGCTCACGCAGTCGTGGGCCATTGTCTTGATGGGCGGCGTTGAAGGGATCGTCGGAGCATTTGCTATTCCGGCTGCTCAATCACTCATGGCCACTGCTGCACCACCAGGTAGGGCCAGCGCCGCGCAAGGAATCCTTGGCGCTGGTGATCTACTTGCTGCCGCTCTCGTCTCGCTCATCGCCCCGACCATCTATGGGCGTTACGGAGCGATGACCACCTTTGGTTCTGCTGCTATTGCAATGTGTGTCTTGTGTGTCTTGATTGCACTGATGTTGCGCGGGGCGCGCGCCGAGTCAGGACTTAGCTCAAACGCTCAATGATCATGGCCATTCCTTGGCCACCACCAACGCACATCGACTCCATGCCGAATGTTTTGTTCTCAAACTGCAAACCATTAATCAAGGTTGTCATGATGCGAGCACCTGTCATGCCGAACGGATGACCAAGGGCAATCGCTCCACCGTGAATATTGAGTTTGCTCATTGGGATACCGAGGTGCTTGGCTGACGGAATTACTTGAGCAGCAAATGCTTCGTTGATTTCGACGAGGTCGATCTGATCAATCGTCATGCCAGCACGCGAGAGTGCTTGACGACATGCCTCGATCGGACCAAGACCCATGATTTCTGGATTTAATCCCGACACACCAGATGACACGATTCGTGCCAATGGAGTCAGCCCGAGTTGCTTGGCTTTTGCTTCACTCATCACCATGACAGCAGCCGCACCATCGTTGAGTGGGCATGCATTGCCAGCCGTGATGGTGCCATCAGGGCGAAACACCGGCTTCAGTTGAGAGACCGACTCGATATTTGTTCCAGGTCGTGGACCATCGTCTTTAGAAACGACTGTTCCGTCTGGCAATGTGATCGGCGTGATCTCTCGTTCAAAAAAACCATTGTCAACATGTTCACACGCAAGATTTTGTGATCGAACACCAAAAATATCCATCTCTTGACGAGTAACACCTTCTACTTCAACAACATTTTCTGCAGTTTGTCCCATCGCGATGTAAGCATCCGCGATTCCTTGTTGAGGTGTCCACGTGGGTTGACCACCTGCAGTGCGCAACTTTGTGCGCTCACCTGGTCCTTGAAATATTGAGTTGGGCGCAGTATCGGATGCGCCGAACTGATAGCGACTGACAGTTTCGACACCAGCGGCAATAAAGCAGTCACCTTCTCCGGCGCGAATAGCATGTGCTGCCATTCGAATCGTCTGCAAGCTTGACGAGCAGTAGCGGTTCACCGTGACACCCGGAACATTGTCAAGACCGGCCAACAATGCTGCCATGCGTGCCACATTGAAGCCGGCTTCGCCAGCAGGCTGACCAACACCCATCATTAGGTCTTCAACATCAGATGCTTTCACTTGAGGAACTTTGGCCATGAGCGCACGAATAATTTGTGCTGACATGTCGTCAGGGCGCATGTCCTTGAGCGAACCTTTGTTAGCGCGACCTATCGGGCTGCGGGCTGTGGCGACAATGACTGCTTCGGGCATAGTGTTCTCTCTCGTAAATGGTTCCAGACTTTGGAACAGGACTCAACGATACTCAACTGTGCCCCACATCACTGCGCTGGGACTAGCCCACCTATTCGTCAATGGCGTTCTCGCCTCGTGCCTGGGCTGCGTTCAAGACGCGATTGAGTTCTTCCAACTGCATTTCATCACGGATTCCAAGCAGGGCCGCATAGAACCTCAGTCCCTGAATACTGCCCTCCACTCGCACAGGAATGCGATCGCCAAGGTCGGCGCCATACTCATTGGGGATGTCTACTTTGCGCACGCCAGCGTCCTGGAGATCTGCCTCAGTTGCAGGCAGTTCTGCTCCGTATGTGATGTATAAATCTGCATCAACAAAAAAGGTGAACTCTGCCATCACCTAAAACTAGGACCAATAGTGCCTCCGTACGTCACCGAGCAATACAGTTCAGGTCATGGAACTTCCCCACATATCTCTCGATGAGATCAATTTATCGAGCCCAGAGTTTTGGATAGCCGACCGCGATTTCCGCGAAGGCGCATTCAAAACTTTGCGCGACGAATCGCCATTTCAGTACTTTGAAGAGATCCTGATCGAAGGCTCGCCTTTCCCGCAGGGCCCCGGATACCGCGCCCTCACTCGCCATCAAGATATTTGGCATGTCAGTCGTAATCCAGAAATATTCTGCAGTGGCAAGGGTTCAAACATTGGAGACCTTCCCGTCGAGATGAATGAATTTTTTGGATCGATGATCAATATGGATGACCCAAAGCATTTTCGCCTGCGATCTATTGTGTCTCGCGGATTCACTCCAAAAGAAATCACCCGCGTCGAGGACCAAGTACGAATCCGTGCAGCCAAGGTTGTTGATCGCCTGCTAGAAGAATTCCCGTCCGGGTCTTGTGATTTCGTTGAAGAAGTTGCCGCCATGCTTCCATTGCAAATCATTTGCGACATGATGGGAATTCCAGAAGAAGATCACAAGCAGATTTTTCAATGGACCAACATCATTCTGGGTGTTGGCGATCCCGAATTCGGAAGCTCCATCGATGATCTCATCTCATGCGGAATGCAGATCTTCCAGTACGCCCAAACGCTTGGCGAAGATCGTCTGGCTCACCCCAAGGATGATGTGACGTCAGCGATGATGCACGCCGAAGTTGACGGAGAACGCCTCACGCCTCAAGAGTTCGGGTCATTTTTTATTCTGCTGGTAGTTGCGGGCAACGAGACCACCAGAAATGCAATCAGTCATGGGATGAAACTACTGACTGATCATCCAGACCAGCGCACCATCTGGTTTGATAACTACGATCAGCACTCAAAAACTGCCGTCGAAGAAATCGTTCGTGTCGCGACACCTGTCATACATTTTCGTCGGACTGCCACGCAAGATACCGAAATCAATGGACAGCCGATCAAAGAAAATGAAAAAGTAGTGATGTGGTACTCCTCAGGCAATCGTGACGAACGAGCCTTTGAGAATCCGTTTTCTTTTGACGTCACTCGTCAACCATCTCCTGTGCAAATTGGCTTCGGAGCTGGCGGGCCACATTTTTGTCTAGGGGCAAACCTCGCTAGACGCGAAATCATGGTGATGTTTGATGAACTGCGTCGTCGACTACCCACGATGCACATCACGGGCGAACCCGCCTACCTGCAAAGTGCTTTTATCAACGGCATCAAACGCATGCAGTGTGCGTGGTAACAACAAGTCTAATTTTGCCTACAAGGCAATCATTTGCAGATCAACAACGAGTGCCGCATGGTCACTGGGTTGCACGCCATCAACTGCTTGACAGCCTGCAAGCCACGCCCGAACTGGATTGCCCATCGGCTTTGGTCGCGGCCACGATACAAATACGTAGTCAAGTCGTCGATTGGGCCATGTTGTCTCTGCGATGTATGGATTATCACGGCGCCAAGTAAAGCCGTCTCCTTCGCCTGCAACTTCCCATGCATCAGTAAACACAAGACCCGCGATTGCAGGTTCTTTTCGTCCTGTCAACATGCGGATTTCATCGCTATCGGGAACAGCATTGAAATCTCCTGCCATCAACACGGGTGATTCGTTTTCGGGATCTCTGCGCAACGAGTCAACAATTGAACACAATGCCTCGCATTGTCCGACTCGAGTAGCCGACGCATCAAATTTATGATCAAGGTGCGTGCAGGCCACCCACCAACGACCGTAGGGCGTATCAATTTCAGCCGTTATCGCACGTCGATGTCCCGGAAGTCCATCTACTTGTGGCAATCGATGTTCTTGCGACGAAATCAACGGCCAACGACTCAAAATTGCATTCCCAAAACTGACGCCGTCGTACCAAGGTCCTTCTGTGTGCACAACGTAGAGTCCTAGTTCTTCTGCGATCCAGGCTGCTTGGTTCAGCCCTCCTTCTTGTTCGAATACTTCTTGCAAACACACAATGTCTGGCTGCTCTTGACGAATTGTTGCCAAGATCGCGCCTTGACGCTCGCGCCATGGCCCAAATTGCCACCACAGGTTCCATGTCATCAAGCGCGCTTCCATTACTGCGTACCGTATCCGCTCGCGCCAGCCCCGTGGCGCTGTCTAGTGAACACTGTCAAGAAACTCCGTCAGTAATAGGCCAATTCGGGCTGGTTGTTCTGGCAGCATGGCATGCCCAGCACCTTCAAGACGCGCCAAAGTAGCGACATCTTGATGAGCCTCAACGTAGATCTCTGAGTTGCGAGGAACCGCCAGCACATCTTGCATTGCTTGAACAACCAACACCCGCGAAGCAACGGCATCCCACCACTCATGTCGTGGAGTGGCCTCGAGTGCTCGGCGCTGATATGCAGCAACCTGCGCATCCCAGCCAGTCAACCACACTGTTGCATCATTGCCAGGTGCAAAAAATGCGCGGGAGACATGTGCAAGCAGGTCTTCAGTGCTGACAGTTGGATCAAAGCAGGCAGTTAAGGACTCGGCAATAGATTTTTCAATCTCGATATAACCACCGCATGCCAGAAGCGTGAGCGAGGCCACACGCGAAGAAAAATCAGCAGTTACCATTCGTGCGAGCCGATTACCAAATGCATGCCCCACCAAATGAAACTCATTAATGCCGCAGCCTGAGACCTTTTGCACAACATCAGCAGCCAAGTCATGCAATGTAGGCGCACCGACAAAACTCGCTGTCGGATCTATCGCAAGTGCCTCATATCCGTGCGTTGCGAGCACATCACACAAGTCATCAAAATCTGAAGCTGGTCGGCCAAGCGACGGCAACAAGACAACATTCATGCAGCGCACGGCAACCTAAGTTTTTCTCTTCAGCCCACCACAGGCATTTGCTGTTTTTATTAAGGCCTCAATTTGTGACTTCCGGCTTCCGGTTGCACGCATTGGCAAACCATAGCGATCCCAAATTGTTGGAGTCATCGAATACCCCGTCACTTTGCCGTCATCTATTTTTACCGTGAGCAATGCTCCAGACAGAGAATAGTTGGCATACCACGAAAAGTTTCCGAGACTGTACGCGATCAATTTGTTGTTAGATAGTGAGGTTCCCTGCAAAATGTGAGGATGTGCTCCGACAATGACATCAGCGCCTGCCAGAAATAGTTCATCCGCAATAGATTTTTGGGTTCCGTTTGGACACACTGCATATTCGTCGCCCCAGTGCATAAAGACCACAATGACGTCGGCCGTTTTAGTTTCTTTTTTAACAGCGTTAAGAACTGCGCTTCGATGCTGTTGCCACAGCACCATTCCGGACCGATCTTTCTTGGCTGGCCAGGTATTTGAGGTGCTCCCCGGCATTCCCATTGCCGCAACTGCAAAAATACTGACCGCCGTGTTCTTGATAGTTTTTCTGTACGGAGATATTGCATCTGCAAGGTTTTCACCTATTCCGATCACTGAGAGTTCAGATTTTGCTCTTGCTCGCAGTGTGTCAGCAAGTCCAACTTCTCTTCCGAAGTCAATGGAATGATTGTTCGCCATCGACACAACGTCGACTCCAGATTTGTATAAAGATTCCAAAACACGAGGATGTGTTCGAAATTGATACATCTTTCTCTCGGGAGTTCCGCGTGTGGTAATTGCAGTTTCAAGATTGATCATTGCAATGTCGGCTCCGCCGAGTAGTTCAGGCAGAGTGCTAAACCCGCCAGGAAATCCCTGTGCTACAGACCTGCGTTCAAAATTAACGTCACCCCCAAAGGCGAGGGTAACACGACCTTTTTGTTCTGACGTTGCGGCACGAGTCACCGCCGCCGATGGAATTATTATTGCGATGACTACGGCTATGAGCCACCGAACACCGAGCCGCAATAGCAAGGGATGATTAACTGCAGCCGCTTGTGCTTCCGCAACTTGGACACGCGTGACA
This sequence comes from Actinomycetes bacterium, assembly GCA_014190235.1. GTDB lineage: Bacteria > Actinomycetota > Acidimicrobiia > Acidimicrobiales > Ilumatobacteraceae > UBA2093. Next base: position 12,173 of record BJGC01000026.1, read on the forward strand.
CGAGCCGGCACGTTGCATTTGTACGCCACACTGCATGCACATTGGTGCATCCATGTTTCGTCGGATTCCTGCTGGAGCAGAGTGGTCTGAGATTGGCGCAGTCGGGGCAATGCCAAGTTCTATTTGTGTCACGAGTTCTGACACAGACGGAACACTCTTGGGGTCTGGCGCCATTTCTGTTCCCATGGTTGTCTCAACGGCAGTTTCTTCGACTCCGGGCAGAGTGGGCTGAATGCGCTCATCACGACTAAAAATACCCAGTTCCGCACGCTCGTCATAGGACAGATACTCCAAACCAAGACGGCGGAATAAGTAGTCCATGATGGATGACGCGATGCGAATATCTGGATCGTCTGTCATGCCTGCTGGCTCAAAGCGCATGTTTGTAAATGCCTCAACGAATGCACGCAGTGGGACTCCGTATTGCAAACCGTAGGAAATGCTCTTTGCAAACGCATCCATGATTCCGCTGAGTGTTGAACCTTGCTTGGATACGGTGAGAAACATCTCGCCTGGGCGACCGTCTTCGTATTCTCCGATTGTGGCGAAACCTTTACAGTCAGCCACGCGGAACTCAAATGTGCGACCACGACGTGAACGTGGCAATTTTTGACGCACTGGCTTGGTGATGATGCGCTCAACCACTCGCTCAACAATCTCGGTCGCAGCATCAGCACCTTCGCCGTCTTTTTTGGCTGTCGAAAGTGGTTGCCCAACTTTGCAGTTATCGCGATATACCGCAACTGCTTTGATTCCCAACTCCCATGACAACATGTGCAGCGCTTCAATATCGTCAATGGTTGCTTCTTCTGGCATGTTGACGGTCTTTGAGATCGCTCCAGACAAGAACGGCTGGGCCGCTGCCATCATGCGAACGTGACCTTCGTAGTGAATTGTGTTGTCGCCCATTGAACAAGCAAACACCGGTAGGTGCTCAGCTTTTAGGTCCGGTGACCCAACGATTGTTTTGTTCTCGTCAATGTACGCAACGATTCGATCGATGACTGGCCCTTCGTAATTGAGACGGCGCAATGCACGCGGAACAGTTTGATTAACAATCTGCATGTTTCCTCCACCCACAAGTTTTTTGAATTTCACCAGACCAAGATCTGGCTCGATTCCGGTGGTATCGCAATCCATCATCAAACCAATTGTTCCGGTTGGTGCAAGAACTGTCGCTTGACTGTTACGAACACCAAACTCTTCGCCATCTCGCACTGCGGATGCCCATGAATCGATACCGGCGCGAACTAGATCTTCTTGTACGACATCGATGTCGCGAATCTCTAGGTTGGCGTCTTGATGCATGTGCAAGACATTGAGCATGTAACGCTCGTTCTCAGCAAAGCCTGGGAAAGGTCCCATGCGACTCGCGATACGTGCGCTAGTGGCATATGCATGGCCGGTCATCATCGATGTCAACGCGCCAGCCCATGCCCGACCTCCGTCAGAGTCATAGGGCATTCCGAGTGCCATCAACAATGCGCCGATGTTGGCATATCCAAGACCCAACTGGCGGAACAATCTGCTGTTCTCGCCAATTTTTTCTGTCGGATAATCTGCGCGCCCAACAAGGATCTCTTGAGCAGTGAACATGACCTCAATAACATGACGATACGAATCAACATCAAAACGATCGTCGTCTTGCAAGAAGTTCATCAAGTTGAGCGATGCCAAGTTGCACGCTGAGTTGTCAATGTGCATGTACTCGCTGCAGGGGTTAGATCCGTTAATGCGTCCAGCAGCATGTGCTGTGTGCCATTTGTTGATTGTGGTATCGAACTGCAACCCGGGGTCTGCACATTCCCATGATGCCGTGGCGATTTGACGCCACAGGTCACGCGCTTTGAGGGTGCGCACTGCACGACCATCAGCAATTGCATTGAGGTTCCAGTCGCGGTCTTCTTTGACAGCGTTCATAAAGTCGTCTGTCACGCGCACGCTGTTGTTGGCATTTTGATATTGAACACTGAAGGCGTCAGAGCCGTCAAGATCCATATCAAAACCTGCGTCGCGCAATACGCGTGCTTTGCGTTCTTCTTTTACTTTGCACCAAATAAATTCTTCAATGTCTGGATGACTGTCATTGAGAATTACCATCTTTGCGGCGCGACGAGTTTTGCCACCCGACTTGATTGTTCCGGCAGACGCATCGGCACCACGCATAAATGACACTGGCCCAGATGCTGTGCCGCCGCCGTTGAGGTGTTCGTAACTCGAACGAATGTTTGACAAGTTAATTCCTGAGCCCGAACCACCCTTGAAAATTGTTCCTTCTTCGCGGTACCAGTTCAGGATGCCAGCCATGGTGTCTTCGACAGCCAAGATGAAACACGCGCTGGCCTGCTGTGGCACGCCCTTGACTCCGATGTTGAACCAGACCGGGCTGTTGAACGCTGCTGTTTGAGTGACCAAGATGTACTTGAGCTCGTTACTAAATGCTTCGGACTCCTGGTCATCAACGAAATATCCTCCCTCGACTCCCCACTGCGTGATGGTGTTTGCGACACGGTCGACTACTTGTCGAAATGATGTCTCGCGCTCAGGAGTGCCGGGCGTGCCCCGAAAATATTTCTGCGCCACAATGTTCGTTGCGTTCAAAGACCAACCAACCGGGAACTCAACGTCGAGTTGCTCAAATGCAACCGAGCCGTCTTTCCAGTTTGAGATACGCGCGTCACGACGCTCCCACTGAACTTCGTCGTACGGGTGTACGCCTGGCGTGGTGTAGTGGCGGTTGATTCCGATTGTCAAGCGATCTGGTGCGAGAGACATTCTTGCTTCTTTCTGTATTTTTGATTGGCTGTATTGATATCTGCTTTATATTTTGTACACCCACTATATGTAGTGGGTATACCTGCTTTATTGATGACTCCCCCACAAGCAGTAGATATATTACAGCACTGTAGTTATACCTTTGTCAACGACCCTCGGGTAATTTCTTTTTTTTCCTTCAAACTGCGCTCCATCAAGGCCTGTGGATCACGGCCTCGACGCCAGAGAGCGAGACATAGGTTCAGAACCCCCCTCGGGGCCCCATTGATCAGCCATGAACTCTTCCGGCGTCGCTGCCGATTACCACTAAAGAACATATGGGGTTTCGCTGTGGATTGGAAGTGGACAACGCTGTGAATTACTGGTTTCTTGTGGGGATAACACGCAGTTTTAGGTGGACAGAACTGTGGGTGACATGGGGACAAACTGCAGCCTCTGTGGACAGAAGTCGGCCCTGGGCGTCGCCTAGTCGAGGGAGAGCACAACGACCGGAATCGCGTTCAATGCAGAGGTTCCAGAGAGTGGATCCAAAGCTTCGGAATCCGTTAATACATTGCTATTCACGCCAGCCTTTTTGGCCGCCACTCTCATGAGTGTGCCTTGTACGTCATGACCCCATCCGTGAGGAAGACTCACCACTCCGCGACGAATTGATTCTGTCACTTCAACTGGCGCATCAATTGTTCCGACTCGACTCGTGACGCGCGCATTTGATCCGTCCGACAAACCAAGTCGTCGTGCATCATCGGGATGCACTTGCAATGTGCAATGCACATTTCCTTTTGTCAAAACATTGATGTTGTGCATCCATGAGTTATTTGTTTTTAGATGACGCCTTCCGATCAACAACATTTGCGTCTCATCTACCTCGTTTATTGAATCAAACAATCTGGCAAGGTCTGCTCGGAATTCAGATGGACACAGTTCGACCATCCCTGTTGTCGTGCGCAAAATTTCGGGAATACGTGGCTCAAGTTCGCCAAGATCGACACCGTGGGGATTATCAAGAAGTTTCTGCAACGACAGACCATCAGTAATTGTCCCGAAACCAGCACCGTACGGGCCAGTTTGCAACATGAAGTCAAGCATGCGAGCAGGTCCGCGTCGACCAGTTGCATTCAACTGCTGAATGATGTCTTGCGCATCGCGGCCATACACATTGGATGACGATGTCTTGATCGCGCCTTGCACCAGTGCATCAATTGCAATATCGTCAATCACGCTTGGCTCAATGTTGGTGTCAAGAGTCTGCAGCACTCCCCCCAACTTGGCAAGAATCTCCCACTCGTCGGGCTGTCCTTCGTCTATTAAAAGAACTTGTTCGCTGTAGTTGGCAACATTGCGCACCGCAAACTGCAGCAGCAAAAGATCGTAGTGATCACGCTGCAGTTGTGATGGTGGTGGCAAAACAACATCTGCATGTCGTGATGTCTCGTTTAAATAAATATCCACGCTCACCATAAAGTCAAGTTCGCTCAGCGCTCCGTCCAGTGCGTCGCTATTGGGTGTCGATAACGCTGGATTGCCAGCAAGTGTGATGAAGCCACGTATTTGACCATTGCCCGGAGTGGTGATTTCTTCGGCCAAGGTGGCAACCGGAAACTCACCGAGCACTTCTGGATACTTGCGGACGCGAGATGCCCCTCTGCCTGTTCGAAAGCCGTTCCCTGTGCCCGAAGTTCCGCGTGTGTTTGGCCCACCAGTTGCAGGAAGCGCAAACATTGCACCGCCACGCTTGTCAAGGTTTCCGGTCAAGGTGTTGATGGCATCAATGAGCCATGCATTGACACTCCCAAACAGCACGGTGTTGACACCAATACGACCGTTGACGGCGGCCGTTGGAGCAGCAGCCAGTTCGTGCGCAATGCGTCTTGTCACCGTGGCGCTAATGCCTGTTGCTAACTCCACAAGTTCTGGCGTGAACGTAGCGAGCTCTGCGCCTAGTTCGTCGACCCCTGACACATTTGAGCGAACATGGTCACCCACGTCAACAAGGCCATCTGCATACAACACGTTGATGATTGCGGCCAAGAACAATCCGTCAGTGCCAGGACGAATCGAAATCCATTCGTCGGCTTCATCGGCTGTGCGAGTGCGCCGAGGATCAACAACAACAACTTTGCCGCCACGAGTGCGAATTGCCTCAAGTCGCCCCGGAAAATCAGGCGCTGTACAAACACTGCCATTTGATGCGTACGGATTAGAACCCAACAACAACAGATAGTCGGTGTGATCAAGATCTGGCACCGGAATAGTGACGGGCGTGCCAAACATAAAACCAGCAGCCACATGCTTGGGCATTTGGTCGACAGTTGACGCACTAAAACGATTGAACGAACCCAAACTTTGCACAACTGTCTTGTTGAACATCATTGCTCCCAAGTTGTGCGCGCCCGGATTACCTAGATACACCGCAAGCGAACTTCGTCCGTGCTTTTCAATCACCTTTGCAAAACCATCACGCACTGCTTCCCATGCTTCGTCCCAGCTCACCTCAACATGCTTGCCATTCTTTTTTATTAATGGTTTGCGCAAGCGATCTGGGTCTTCATGGATCTGTTTCAGAGTGCTTCCCTTAGGACAGATGTACCCATGACTAAAGACATCATCCATGTCACCTCGAATGCGCACCACTTGCTCGGTTGCATCAAGACCAATCTCAAGACCGCAACCTGCTTCGCATAATGGACACGTGCGATACGCGGTGCGAACTACAGGAGAAATTGTCATCTCTGTACTCTGCCACAAGCGCTACGAACGACCGACACCTGCGCCTATGCTGTCGCCGTGCGCAGAGTATTTCCGCTTCCTGTCCTTGATGCAGTGTCGGCGAGCCAAATGTATGGCTTTGCTCGCCATGCTCACTCCAATGGGTTGCCCACTGTTGAGATCTGCATGATTGCCACTCCAGATGGCGCCATCACTATGGACGGTCGCTCTGGGCCACTTGGCTCAGCAGATGACCGAGCGGTCTTGCTGGCCCTTCGAGAGGCTGCAGACATCGTGCTGGTGGGCGCTGGCACGGCTCGAGCAGAGCCCTATTCCGCGCCGAGCAAAGCCGGTCAACGAATAGCGGTGGTGACGCGAACTGGTGACGTCGACACAACAACACAACTATTTACAAGCGGTGCTGGCCTGCTGGTGATACCGCGTTCTGCTCCGACTCCAAAGGTTAGTCATATTCGTGCCGGAGACACGTCAGTCGATTTTGCAGAAGCACTCGCTCAACTTGATGTTGCATTTGTGCATGCCGAAGGTGGATCGCAGATCAATACCGAACTATTAAATGCCGGAGTGGTTGATGCAATCAATCTCAGTCTTGCGCCATTTTTGTCAGGAGGCAATGGCATGCGAATCGCGTCTTCGCATGTTCCGCATTATTTTGATCTCGTGCATGTGTGCAACGCAGGTGATCACACGTTTGTTCGTTACGAACGAAACAAAATTACGTCTGCTTAAGTAACGCGAGTTCACGTCTAAAGTCTGCAGCGCCATCAAAGTTTTTGTAGACACTTGCAAAGCGCATGTAGGCGACCTCGTCAAGCCGACGCAATTGGTCAAGAACCGCATGTCCGATGAGAGATGTCGTGACGTCTTTTCCGGCTGCGGCTGCCGCTGTTGCTTCTTCTTCGACTGCGTCGACCAATGTTTCGATGTCTTCGTCTGCAACAGATCGCCCTTTGCAGGCGGCCTGCACACCGACAATAACTTTATGGCGATCAAACGCGACCCGATCTCCTGAGCGTTTGAGCACAGACAATGGCGCGCTCTCGAGTCGTTCGTATGTTGTGAACCGATACGTGCATTCTGGGCAGGCACGACGACGACGAATTGTCGCGCCCTCTTCTGAGGGCCGAGAGTCAATGACTTTGGTGTCATCATGACGACAGACGGGACACAGCATGTCTGTCATAGTACGACAGAAAGAAGGGTTCTGTCTCCCCTGGCCGCGCCGAGCGCAGACAGGGGATCAGGGGATGCGAATAATCTGGCCAACGGATATTTGTTCTCCGTTGAGGCGCACTAATTGATCGACGAGGGATGAAATATTGCCAGTTGGCGAGATGCGTCGTGCGATGTTCCAGAGTGAGTCTCCGGGGGCTGCGACCACGGTGCGCGGAACGCCTTGGTAGCCGAGACCTGGTTTGTTAGCCATTGCGCTTTGAGCAAATGCACCTGAGGCCACCACGAAGAGGCTGAGCGCAGCCACAAGGATGCGGCGGCGGCGAAATGCGCCAGCCTTGGGCAGGGTCCTGGGCTGGTGGGTTGGGTGAAGTGAAATCAGGAGTGGATCATTGAGAACTGACATAGTGGGCCTTTCAGGGGGATTTCGTTATGGGCTATAGGGTTAATGGGTACAGACGAGACTATACCGAACGGGTGTTCGTAAGTTTGACACGAACGGGTGTTCGTGTCAAGGGCATCCAAACATTTGTTCCCCGAACAGGTGTTTGCCTTTTGGAACGAACAGGTGTACGATGACGCCATGTCAGAACCACTTACTCCTCGCCAACGCGAGATCCTCAATGTGATCGAGCAAAACATGCAAGAACGGGGGTACCCACCAAGCGTCCGTGAAATCGGCGAAGCGGTCGGTCTCAACTCCCCGTCCACTGTGCACAACCATCTCGCCACACTGCAAAGACTCGGATACCTCTATCGCGACCCCACCAAGCCCCGTGCACTTGAAGTTCGTTTCGACACCAACAGCGGTATCGCAATGGAGCGTCGCCCGTCTCGACACGTGCCTCTCATCGGTGACGTTGCTGCCGGAACAGATGTTCTTGCTCAACAAAACGTCGAAGACCTCATCCCGCTACCAACGGACTTCACTGGTGACGGAGATCTCTTCATGTTGCGTGTTCGCGGAGAAAGCATGACCGGTGTTGGCATTATGGATGGCGACTTCGTTGTTGCTCGTCAACAAGCCACAGCTAATAATGGCGACATCATTGTTGCTGGCATCCCCGGAGACGAAGCAACAGTCAAAACCTATAAGCATTCCGGCAACAAGGTGACTCTTATTCCGTCAAATCCTGCGTTTGAAAACATGGTCTACACAAGCGACGAAGTGACTGTGTATGGCAAAGTTGTCACTGTTATGCGACGCCTCTAACCAAAATTTTTTCATCGTCTTCGCGCAAGCGTGGCACAACGCGAGTCACGGTTGCAATCAGTAGTCCTGCAACCAACGCAATTGCAGCACCTGTTCGCCATCCATGCGAAAGATCTGAGATCTCTGGCCCAAGCGCAATCGCCGCATCTGGAGTGTTACTCCGAACGACAGCAGTAAACGTTGCAGCATTGCTGATTCGTACGCGCCCTAATAATGTTCCTCTAAAACCCGCACGATCGTATGACTCCCCCTTCTCGGCAAAAATGGGTGGCGCGTCTCCTTCGGGCAATCGAATCTCCATCGTGATGTTTGGCTCAACGTCGCGATTATCAAACGAACGAGCACCGCTTGCGCATGAGCCTTCAAACGCAGGAAGCGCCGACTTGGTTTCTACATAAATATAAAACCGACCAGGCTTTTGAATAATCAAATCAGTGTCGCAGCCAACCGGCAGTCTCAGCATTGCCTGAATTGCATTATCCACTTTTGTTTCGCCCGCCCGAAACATGCCGATGGCAAGAACTAGCCCAATGACGACACTCAGGATCGGCAGCAGTACTCGTCGGGTGGGCGCTTCAAGTGGTTCGTCAAACATGGCATCTTGGGCAGAGTGCGTTGTTGTGTCAGGTGCAGGGAGCGCCACAAATGAATCGGACACAGTGGTTACTCAACTCCCAGACGTTGCGCGACCAAGTGAAGACGTGAATCAGGCTGAACAACGGCAACTCGCACAAACGAAGAACCCCCTGCGCCGTAAAAATCTCCAGGACTTACAAGAGCTCCACCTTGGCGCGCAAGACGCTCCGTAAATTGCCACGCGTCATTGGCTGCAAACCACAAATAGAAGCCACCTGCAGGCAATGCGACGTCCAATCCAGACCACTGCGCCAACACACGAGACATTGTCTCGAGTCGCGAGCGATAACGATTGCGCTGCACCCGAACATGTTCGTCGTCGTCAAGGGCAGCGACTCCGGCTGCTTGAGCCGGACCCGGAACCATGAACCCTGCATGCTTTCGAACTTCTTTGAGATAATCAACCAGGCCTGCATCGCCGGAATAAAAACCAACGCGCACGCCTGCAAGATTCGAGCGCTTCGATAGTGAGTGCACTGCCACCACGCCTTCAAGTCCGTACTGCAAGATTGATTGCGGTGCAGAATCCCATGTGAACTCGGCATAACACTCGTCACTAAAAACAGGAATACCGTATTGGCGTCCCCATGCCGCGGCAGCACCGAGATCATCAAGTTGTCCTGTTGGATTGCTTGGACTATTTACCCAAAGCATGAGAGCACGGTCTCGATCTATCTGTGACACCGATGCTAAGTCAAGGTTTCCGCGCGCATCAGCGGGCACTGCCACTGCACGCAGTCCGGCCAGTGTCGCTCCCATTTCATATGTTGGATACGCAATTGCTGGATACAGCACCGTGTCACGATCTGGAGTGCGTAAATGCAGATACTGCGGAGTCGTGGCGACAAACTCTTTTGTGCCAATACACGCCGCAAGGCACGACGTGGGGACATCAACGCCAAACCGCCGTGCGATCCACCGCGCTGCTGAACGCCGTAATGCCTCGCTTCCGATACTTGCTGGGTATCCGCGCTCTGCTCCCGAATGGGATAGCGCTTCAATGACTGCATCAAGTGGAGGGTCGCACGGTGTTCCGATGGACAAGTCAACAAGTCCGCCCTCATGCGCGTTAGCCAAATCGATATACGCATCAAGGCGGTCATACGGATACGGCGGTGGAACAAAACTGACGCGATCAGGGTTTGTCATAGAGCACCAATATTGTCTGTCGCGCGGCCTGTGGCAAATTGGCGCAATCGACCAGCCGAAGCATCTGATAATCGCACCCGTACGAGAGTGCCTTCATCGCTTTGTTCTTTTAAGACAACTTCTCCTTCGCGATGAACAGAGGCCAGCACGTCTCCCCTGTCGTAAGGAATGAAGAGCTCTGTCACCGTTGTGATTGAACGCATGCGATCTGCCAATGTGCGCAAAAATATGTCAAACCCCACACGTTGAGTAGCAGAGATTGCCACGCTGCCTGGGTTGTTCGCTACAAGTGATGCTCCAAAGTCTGCAAGCACGTCACATTTATTAAAAACAATAAACTCAGGAACTTGATCTGCGTTGATTTCAGATAGAACTTCTCGCACTGCTGTGACTTGTTGCGTGGGATGAACTGCACTTGCGTCGACAACATGCACCAACATGTCTGCTTCGGCGGCGATTTCAAGGGTGCTCTTAAACGCTTCGATCAAACCGTGTGGCAGTGCCCTTACAAACCCAACTGTGTCTGTGAGCAAGACAGGTTCTCCTCCTGACAACGACAAACGCCGCGTCGTCGGATCGAGTGTCGCAAACAGGCGGTCTTCGACAAGCACTCCTGCATGCGTGAGTGCATTTAACAAAGTTGATTTACCGGCATTTGTGTATCCGACAATGACCACACTTGCTAGACCACTGCGGTGGCGACTTTTACGTTGCAGAAGTCGTGTCTGGCGAAGACCCTTCAGATCAGCCTCTAGTTTTGTAATGCGTCCCATGATGCGACGACGATCAACCTCGAGACGTGTTTCGCCCGGACCGCGTGTACCGATTCCGCCGCCTTGCTGAGACAGTCCCCCACGCGCACCACGTCGCAACCGTGGCAGTCGATAGCGCAACATCGCGAGTTCAACTTGCGCTTTACCTTCTAGCGTGTGCGCATTTTGAGCGAAAATATCCAAGATGACTGCTGTTCGATCAAGCGCTGTTCTGCCAAGTCTTTTTTCAAGATTGAACTGCTGTGCTGGCGTGAGTTCATTGTCAAAGACCACTGTGTCGGCGTCTACAGCAAGACAGACTTCGTGCAACTCATCTACTTTGCCCTTGCCGATATACCATGCAGAATCCGGAACTTCTCGGCGTTGCGTCACGCGGGCCGCCTCATCGGCGCCGGCGGTGTCGATTAATAATGACAACTCATCAAGACCTTCTTCGGTTTCGTCATCATTGTGTCCTCCAAGCGTGACACCCACTAACACAATGCGTTCTCGGCGAGTTCGCTCAATAAGCGTGGCCCCGAGTGCCTCCTGATACGGATTACTCACACATTCACCGTGACGGTTTTCAAAAACACGATTGGTCCGATCAGTGTTGCGCGACCGTTGTAGTCAATACACACTCGCGCATCACCACCGTCCATGTGCACTAATACTTCTTCTGCACTGCGCGGTACAAGACCCCACACCAAAGCGGCTTCTGCGGCTGCGCAAGCTCCGGTGCCACATGCCTGTGTGATGCCCGCGCCACGTTCATGTACACGCATCGTGATGGCATGTGGTTCTGGACCTGGCTCGATGATTTCAAGATTGACGTTGGGTACTTTTTCGCCCAGCGACTTCAGGTCAACACAAGAAACATCGTCTACACCCACCACCGAGTGGGGATTGCCGAGCGACACATGGCGAGCAGGACGGTCGGGATGACATTCCAAAAGGTGCCACTGCGTTGGCTCTTGAATGGGTTCTACGGTTCCCATGTCGGCGCTGATGTGCGATGTGTCGTTGTCTGAAACTTCAAGGACTGTGACGCTGCGCTCACCTGCGTCGGTAGAAACGATGTAGTTTGCGCCACTACGTGAGCCATTGCTTTGATGCGCTGCCTGCACGAGACACCTGATGCCGTTGCCACTCATCTCGGCGCGACTGCCGTCAGCGTTAAATAAAATCATTGTCAGGTCAGTTGAAGACTCTCGGCCCAAGATAAGCAATCCATCGGCGCCGACCCCGTTATCTCGATCGCACCACAGTCGCGCAAGATCGGGCCATTCACCGTTGGGAACACCCTGTGCGAGATCGAATACCAAGAAGTCATTTCCGGTTCCGTGGTGATGTGAAAGCGAGTACTGCATATCCCCTTCGAACACTATGCCAAAGCGGCCACAACCAACGGGGTGATTTGCCCAACGGGATCACTTGAGACATCCACCCACTCAATGCGGGGGTCGCGGCGGTACCAACGTTCCTGGCGAACAGCGAACTGACGGGTATGCAAGACAATCTGATCTACTGCCTCCTCTAGAGATGCCTTACCCTCAAGAAAGCCAACGACCTCTCGATATCCAAGTGCCTGTTGGGCTGTCGCTGACATCGCGCGTGGCTCGTTGAGCAATGCCTCGACTTCGCCAACCAACCCGCCTTCGATCATTAACTTGGCGCGTTCTTCAATGCGCCGAGCGAGTGCGTCTCGTTGCCAACGAATGCCAATCTGGCGAACATTGCTCGTAGCGAAATCAGCGATTCCTTTGCCGAACGAACTGAACGTCGTTCCGCTTCCGCGACACACTTCAAGTGCTCGTACGAGCCTACGCTTATTGTTTGGTTCAATTTTTTGAAGTGCAACAGGATCTCGTCTTTGCAATTCAGCAACAAGCAATGTGACGTCTTCAATGGCATCTAGCTCTGCGCGAATCTCGGGCCATTCTCCCGGCATTGATAATCCGTCAACCACGGCAGTGACATATAAACCTGTTCCACCCACTACAAGTGCTCTTTTGTTCTGCCGCTCAATCTCTGCAAGGGCCGTCACTTTTGCGTTTTGGAATGCAGCAACTGTAAATCTCTCGTGAGGTTCTGCGAGGTCAAGACAAAAGTGTTCAACCTCCGCACGATCTGCTGACGTGGGTTTTGCAGTTCCGATATCCATTCGTCTGTACACCTGCATCGCGTCTGCAGCCACAATGCTGACCCTGTGAGGCATCAAGCGGGCAACAGCCATCGCAACGTCACTCTTGCCGCTTGCAGTTGGCCCCAACACCACCATTGGCGGTGACGCATCTTGTGAAGTCACACAACCACGCTAAAGGAAACACTTGTGCGATGGGTTGATTCAAACAACACCTCGCGCAATTCACCTTCGAGGTGGTGACGACCACCACGCGTTATTTCGATCGTGGCATATGAGCCAGCGCGCAATGGCGTAGGTGAAACGAAATGCACAAGTTTGCTTTGCCGTGTACGTCCGCTTGTGACATTTTCGCCACGCCTGCTTGGTCCTTCAACAACAACTTCTTCAATGCGCCCGACACGCTCTTGGTGTTTGCGCAAAGCACTGCGCTCGACGACCAAATTCAGCCGTGCGAATCGCTCCGCCATCACGCCTGGATCAACGAAGTCGTTGGACATTGTTGCTGCTTCTGTACCCGCTCTGGCAGAAAAAATAAATGGATACGTGGCGTCAAAATCTGCTTCTGCTGCCACTTCAAGAGTCTTGACAAAATCGTCTTCTGTTTCTCCGGGAAACCCAACTATAAAATCAGACGTCACAGCAAGATCCGGAATCAACTCGCGCGCTTCACGCAAACGCTCTAAGTATCGATCAGCCGTATATCCGCGATGCATCAATGACAAGACCCGATCCGATCCGGACTGTAACGGATAATGCAAGTGCTCACACACCGCCTCTGTGTCGGCCATGGCGTGTAAAACATCGCTACGCATGTCTTTGGGGTGCGGACTCATATAGCGAACACGTCTGATGCCGCCAACGTTGCCTACCTCAGTCAAAAGTTCGGAAAACAATGGACGCACACGATCTGAGCCACCTGATTGTCGTGCCTGGAGCGTGATGTCGCGTCCAAAACTATTCACATTCTGTCCGAGCAAAGTAATTTCAGTGACTCCACGTGCCGCAAGCTCCGTTACCTCGCGCACGATGTCTGACATTGGTCGGCTGATCTCTTTACCGCGCACCGCCGGAACAATGCAATATGCGCAAGTGTTGTCGCAGCCAATTTGTATTGTTACCCAAGCGTTATAGGACGTGCCACGTCGCGCTGGCAACGCACTCGGAAAAAGAACGTGCTCATCTTCGACAGCCTCGTCATAGATTTCTGTAATAGAACCATTTGTGCGAGCAAACTGCATCAGTTCTGCGGCGCGATGCACATTGTGCGTACCCAATACAACGTCCACATAGGGAGCACGCGCTTGTACACCGTCTTTGTCTTTTTGCGAAAGACAGCCGGCCACCACAATCTGGCGTCCCTCTCGTTCTGCCTTCCACGTCTTGAGATGACCCAAGGTGCCGTACAACTTATTGTCGGCGTTTTCACGTATGCAGCACGTATTGAGAACGATCACATCTGCATCTGATTCATCGTCAACAGAGACAAGTCCATCAGCATCTAGTAACCCCGAGATTCGTTCGGAGTCATGCTGATTCATCTGACACCCAAAAGTGCG
>BJGC01000027.1:0-12446 GCA_014190235.1 Actinomycetes bacterium
GTGCGCGAGGGGGGACTTGAACCCCCACGTCCTTTCGAACACTGGCACCTGAAGCCAGCGCGTCTGCCATTTCGCCACTCGCGCGAGTAGAGGGCGTCACGCTAGCAACGTGATGGCGAGCCACCAACGCGTCGCGCAAGTAGCCTTGACCCGATGGCTGGCAACACCGTAGAACGCAGATTCGAGAACCTCTTTGATGGGCTGTTTTCGCGTGCCTTCTCGAGCAAACTCACGCCGCTGCAGATTGGGCGCAAATTGCTGCACACGATCGATGCAGAACGAACGCCTGATGCGCAGGGCCGTCGCGTGGTGCCCAACCGATATGTGGTGCAGATGAGTGCGTACGACCGCGAAGGCTTTGCCGATCTTGAACCGGCGCTTATCCAAGAACTCACCCAGGCTGTGCGCGAATACGTTCGCCAAGAGGGATACCACGCAGAAGGCAAGGTTCGTGTGGCATTGCGCACCAACCCCGATGTACGCAAGGGTCGTGTCGAAGTCACCACTCAAAATGCAGAAGTGACCGAACCGCCATCAGTGGCGCACGAGGTGCTCGAACCTGAAACGACAACAGTCGCGCCAGTAGCGGTGCCGCCGGTTGAGCCCAAGCCGGCAGCGAGCACTTTTGACTTGCCGCCCGCGGTTCTGACATTGCCTACAGGTCAACGAGTGTCGATCTATGAGGGCCACTACGTCGTGGGCAGAAATCTTGAATGCGACATTGTGATTAGTGACGGCAATGTCAGTCGTCAACATGCTGAGTTGGTGTGTGCTGCTGGTGATGTGATTGTTCGTGATCGTGCCAGCACGAACGGAACAAAAGTAAATGGTGTTGCAGTACATGGTGATCAGTTACTCCAACACGGGGACGTGATTAATTTTGGCACCGCACAAGTGCGGTTTGAGAAGTCCTAAGCACAACAAGCGGGTGCGCCCATGACCGATCAAGTTCTTAATGTTTTTAAAGTTGCGTTGCTCGCGCTTGTGTACTTGTTTTTTGCGCGTGTGTTGTGGGCAGTCTGGAGCGAAGTACGCACGCCAGTTGCCGTAGACGGAGCACGTGTACGTCGTGACCGAAGTAGTGGCAAAACCAAACGACATCGAGTGCCACGAGGTGCTGCGAGTTTTGTTGTGATGGAGCCACGAGATCTGCGCGGGCAGAGATTTGTATTGTCCAGCACTCTTGGCGTGGGTCGTGCAGAAGACAACGACATTTGTGTAGATGCCGACACCTTTGCCTCGCAGCAGCATGCCCGCATTGAGATGCGTGCTGACGCGATATGGGTGGTTGACTTGGGGAGTACGAATGGAACCTTTGTGAACGGACAACGAGTGACGACAGACAAGAGCATGCGAAAAGGTGACCGCTTGCAAGTGGGCTCTACTGTGCTGGAGATGCACTAATGCAGTTGGTGTGGGGTGTTTGCACTGACGTTGGCAATGTGCGCGTGCAAAATGAGGACGCGTTTTTAGCCCAAGACGGTTTATTCGCGGTGGCCGATGGCATGGGTGGCCATAACGCCGGAGAAGTCGCAAGTGCGCTTGCCGTGACGGCGTTGCGATCGGCATTGCGCAGTGGCATTGCGACGAGTGATCAGTTTCGAGAAATAGTGCAAGGTGCGAATACTTCTATTTACACAGCGTCATTAGATGACAGTACGCAACGCGGCATGGGTACAACTTTGACTGCTCTTGCAGTGGTGCCAGATGCAGACGGCAATGTGTTGGTGGCAAATGTTGGTGACTCTCGCACATACTTATGGCGGGATGGTCGCCTTGAGCGCATCACTACCGATCACAGTTACGTGCAAGAACTTGTGAATGAAGGCGTGATCAGTGCTGAAGATGCCAGAACACATCCGCGACGCAACATTGTGACTCGTGCGCTTGGTATTGATCGGTTTGTGGTGGTCGATGTTGTGAGTATGCGGCTGTCGGTTGGGGACCGTCTGGTGTTGTGTAGCGATGGTCTTGTTGATGAAGTTGCTGATGTTGAGATTTCTCAAGTCTTGAGTGCTCACACTGATACTCAAGAAGTTGCTGAGGCTCTAGTGATGACAGCAAATACAAATGGTGGACGCGACAACACAACAGTGGTTGTGATTGATGTTGTTGGCGATGATGTTGCGTTGCCTCGTACGCAGACTCCTACTGAAACAAGCCAACCAACGGTGACATCACCTACCCCTACAAAGACCGCGCGCAAGATTCCGGTTGGGATGTTGTTGTTTTGGGTTGCGCTAGTAGCCATTGTGTTGTCGGCAGTTACCACAATCGGTATTTATGCCCGCAGCGGATACTTCATTGGTGAAGACTCTGCCACTCGAACGGTGGTGGTGTATCGCGGTAGGCCGGGTGGAGTGATGTGGTTTAAGCCCACGATTAATCAACGCAGCGTGTTGCGAATGAATGAGTTGCCATCAGCCGTTGCACTTGATGTGGCCGGAGAACGCACATTTTCTAGTTCTATCGCTGCCCAGCAGTATTTGCAGTTGGTGAACCAAGCGATTGTGAACTTAACGACGACGACAAGTACAACGAGTACGTCAACAACGAGCACCACGATCTCGCGCTAGATACATGCAGATTTCACTCAGCATTGCCAAAGCACGGCGCAATACCGAACTAGGTCTGGTGTTATTGGCAGGGGCTATTACAAGTGCTGCGTATGTATTGGCGTCGCTCGGAAAAAATGCGTCGATCCCGGCGCGCATTGGTCCGTTTATGGCGTTTGTTGTGGTGCTGTTAGTTCTTGCTCACATCGTTGTGCGCCTGATTGCGCGTGGCGCAGACCCATTGCTATTGCCGGTAGCTGCGTTGTTGCACGGGATCGGTTTTGTGATGATCGCTCGGCTCAGTGACAGGTTGGCGGGGCTTCAAGCAACATGGACATTTGTGGCGATTGTGGCTTTTGTTGTCACGTTGATAGCCGTTGAACGCGTTAATGATTTGCAGCGATACCAATTCACGGCACTCGCAATTGGTGTGGGTTTGCTGTTGCTGCCAATGGTGCCGGGGCTGGGCTTTACGAGTGGGGGTGCTCGTATTTGGGTGAGCATCGGTCCGGTAAATTTTCAGCCAGGTGAGTTTGCAAAAATTGCACTCGCAGTGTTTTTTGCGGGGTATTTGAGTGAACGAAGCGAATTAATCGTTCAGGGCGAGCGCACATTTGGGCCATTTACATTGCCAGCACTGCGACATTTGTTGCCCGTGGTTGTTGCATGGGGAGTATCGGTAGTAGTGATGGTCGGTGAGCGCGACTTGGGTTCGTCACTTTTGTTTTTCACATTGTTTGTTGTCATGCTCTGGATAGCAACTGAGAAAACAAGTTACTTAGTTGTTGGAACTGCACTTTTTGTGGCGGGTGCAGTCGCCGCGTATCACTTGTTTAACCATGTTCAATCACGTGTCGAGATCTGGATTAATCCGTGGAACAACTACACAGGAAAGGGATACCAACCTATTCAGGCAGTGTTCGCTCTGGCCTCTGGGGGCTTGAGCGGAACGGGTCTGGGCCGCGGAGACCCTGGCGCAATCCCTGCTGCACACAACGACTTCATTTTTGCCACAATTGGTGAAGAACTTGGCCTCGTTGGTGCTGTCGCTATCTTGACTGCATTTGTTTTGCTTGTTGGTGCTGGCTTGCGCACTGCGTTGCGTGCAGATCGCACATTTGAGAAGTTGCTCGCAACTGGGCTCACAACAATTTTGGGTGTGCAAGCGTTCATCATTATTGGTGGTGTTATTCGTGTGGTTCCACTGACTGGTGTGACCTTGCCATTCGTTAGTTACGGCGGCTCGAGTTTGGTTGCTAACTATGTGTTGCTGGCGCTGCTGCTACGCATTAGCGACTCAACATCACGACGGCTGAACGAAGTACCGGACTCAGCAACTGTGGCGGAACGAATTGCTATTAGGCGGGCTCGTAGAGAAATTCTTAACGCACAGATTTCTGAGTGAGTTTTTGCAAGTACGCGCCATAGCCGCTGCCCAGCATTGGCTCGGCGAGAGCATGTAGTTGTGAATCGGTGATCCAGCCATTGCGCCACGCGACTTCTTCGATGCATCCCACTCGTGTCCCCTGACGTTCTTCAATAATGCGCACATACGTGCCCGCTTCGTGCAGAGAAGAAAATGTTCCAGTGTCGAGCCAGGCGGTTCCGCGAGGCAGTACTTCTACCGTGAGTTTGCCGCGGCGCAAGTACTCGTTGTTGACGCCAGTGATTTCAAGTTCGCCACGCGCACTCGGCTTGAGTTGTCGTGCAATGTCGATGACGTCGTTGTCGTAGAAGTATAAACCAGGAACGGCGTAGTCAGACTTGGGGTGAGTGGGCTTTTCTTCAATCGAGATTGCCACGCCATTGGCATCAAATTCAACTACACCGTACTCACTTGGGTTAGCAACTTGATATGCAAATACAACTCCACCGTCGGGATCAGTGAGTGACAACAACTGACGACCGAGTCCGCTGCCGTAGAAAAGATTGTCGCCCAACACGAGGGCAACTTTGTCTGAACCGATGAAATCGGCACCCAAGATAAACGCTTGAGCGAGACCATCCGCTTTTTCTTGCACCACATATGTGATCGACATCCCGAGTTGCGAACCGTCACCAAACAAAGTGGCAAAGAGGTCTTTGTCTCGAGGCGTGACGATCAACAGCACCTCGCGAATGCCCGCTGCCATCAGAGTGGCCAGTGGGTAATACACCATTGGTTTGTCATACACGGGCAACAACTGCTTGCTCACGACTCGCGTGATAGGGAACAGACGGCTCCCTGTGCCGCCTGACAAAATGATCCCCTTCATCTCTCTAGTTTGCCACAGCAATCCGAAATCAGAGAAACGACTCCCCTATAGAATGAGTAGATGAAGGTTGTTGTTACAGGCGGGTGCGGTTTTATTGGCTCAAACTATGTCAGGGGGCTCCTTGAGAGTCGATGGGGAACCGTCCCCACTCAGGTCACAGTGATTGATGTTCTGACGTATGCAGGCAATATCGCCAACCTCGATCCGGTGATTGGTGATAAGCGACTCACTCTGCACACTGTCGATATCAACGAGACTCAAAAAGTGAGTGACATTATTAGTGGTCACGATGTCGTGGTGCACTTTGCAGCAGAATCTCACGTTGATCGCAGCATTACTGACAGTGGTGGCTTTATTCGCACCAATGTTTTAGGAACACAATCAATGTTGCAAGCATGTCTGGTGTCAGCGGTACCGCAATTTGTTCATGTCTCGACCGACGAAGTGTACGGATCGATTGCCCACGGAAGTTGGGACGAACAAGAACCACTCTTGCCAAATAGCCCGTATGCCGCAAGTAAAGCAGGCAGCGACCTCGTAGCCCGCTCGTACTACCGCACGTATGGCCTTGATGTGCGCATTACGCGGTGCTCAAATAACTTTGGGGCGTATCAGTTTCCAGAAAAAGCAATTCCGCTCTTCATTACTAATTTAATTGAAGGGAAAAAAGTTCCTCTTTACGGTGACGGACTCAATATCCGTGACTGGTTGCATGTTGACGACCATTGCAATGCAATTGACTTAGTCGTACAAAAAGGTCGCGCCGGAGAGACGTACAACATTGGTGGCGGAACAGAGCTCAATAATCGCGAACTCACCACGATGATTTTGTCTGGCATGGGACACGGCGACGAAATGATTGATTGGGTCGAAGATCGCCTCGGACATGACCGTCGGTATTCGGTGAACTGGACAAAGATCCACGATGAGCTGGGTTACACACCTCAGCACAGCATTGCTGAATCGATGCCACACATTATTGATTGGTATCGCAGTAATCCGCAGTGGTGGCAACCGCTCAAGGCGAAAAAATGACGGCTGGGGCGCATGGCTGAGTGGTGCATTGTCGGCGCCGATGGTCAACTAGGTCAGTGTTTACGTGATGCATTAGTCGCTCAAGGTCATTCGTTTGTTGCTCTTAATCGTGATGCGCTCGACATCACCGACTCAAGTGCTGTGCACAACAAGATTCAAGAACTACGTCCGAAATTTATTGTTAATGCTGCTGCATACACAAATGTTGATGGGGCCGAAGACAATGTTGATACTGCTCACGCCGTGAACTGTGATGGAGCACGCAATATCGCAATCGCAGCGCAAGAAGTGGGTGCAACGCTGTTTCACATTTCAACCGATTATGTTTTCAACGGCAACGCCGCGACGCCATACGCCGAGAGCACTCCGGGTGATCCGCGTTCGGTATACGGCCAGTCCAAGTGGGACGGTGAGCTGGCAGTGATTAAGGCGCATCCATCAGGCAGTGTGATTGTTCGTACTGCATGGCTATACAGCGCGTACGGAAACAACTTTGCTAAAACAATGGTTCGCTTGTCACAAGAAGATCGCAATGTCTCCGTCGTCACAGATCAACTTGGTCAACCGACATCGGCGCATGACCTCGCAGACCAACTCATCAAAATGTCTGCAGCCGGAATTCACAGCGGAATTTTTCATGGCACAAACGGCGGGACTGCGACTTGGTTTGACTTTACTCAAGCAATATTCCAACTTATTGGGGCAGACGTTGCCCGCGTTGAGCCAACAACGGCAGACAAATTTCCACGCCGTGCGGTGCGCCCTCATTTCTCAGTACTCGGACATCAACAATGGGCAGCCACTACTGTTGCTCCCATGCGACATTGGCAAGAAGCACTGACCGAAATCATCGGTGATGTTCGCGCGGCCGTGATTGGGACACAGCAATGATGCGAGTCAGCCTGCTCTCTATTTCTGATTCGTATACCGTGTCACACGATCGCTTCGGCGATCCGCGTGGATGGTTTCAAGAATGGTTTAAAGCCAGCCAGATTCAGCCTTATTTGAGTTTTGACTTTGTGCCAGTGCAGTCGAATATTTCGTATTCTGATTGTGGCGTCTTGCGCGGTATTCATTACAGCCTTGCCCCTGTGGGTCAAGCCAAAATGGTCACCGTGATGGCAGGCGAGATCGATGACTATGTCGTTGATATTCGTGTTGGGTCGCCAACATTTGGTCAACACGAACGCATCCGTTTGAATACCCAAACGGGTGCATCGGTGATTATCGGTCCGGGACTCGGACACGCATTTCATGTCTTGAGTGCCACGGCTGTGGTGTGTTACATGCTGTCAAGTGAATACAACCCCGAACTTGAGCACGGAGTGAATCCATCATGTCCAGAACTTGGCATCCCCTGGAACACAGATGTTCCGTTCAGCGTGTCTGAACGAGACCAGCAGATGCCTTTCACAACTCAACAACGCGAAAACGGTCTCCTGCCATTTTTTGATCAATGAATGTTCGGATTCGACATTTAGCAGTTGTATTCATCGTGCTCTACGCGGTGCTGTTTGTGCAACTCAATCGCTGGCAGGTCTTTGGTCGCGACGCACTCGTCAGTGATCCGCGCAATAATCGCGTCACAGTCAGGTCCTTTAATGCAACACGCGGCCCCATTGTCACTGCTGACGGAGTAGCCATTGCCAACACCGTCAAGGTTGACACGGTTGCTCACCCCAATGACAGGTTTCAGTTTCAGCGCAATTATCCAACAGGTGATTTGTTTGCCAATATCAGCGGTTACTACACACTCGGATTTGGCGCAACACAACTTGAGCGTGTGTATACCGACATCTTGGCTGGGTCTGATCCGCGACAACAAGTCAACAACGTTGGCGATCTCTTTAGTGGCGCCGACCTCAGTGGCAGCGTGCATCTCACGGTGCGAAACGACCTACAAAACGTCGCAAAACAAGCACTCGCCGACCGCGAAGGCAGCGCTGTGGTGCTTGACCCACGCACTGGTGCAGTGCTTGCGATGTATTCGAACCCCACGTTTGACCCCAATGAAGTTGCACAACATAACAGCACTGCAGCAAGTGCCGTCTTGACTGCGTTGCAAGACGACCCACGCAAACCACTGCTGGCCAACGCATACCAAGAGCGATACATGCCAGGCTCGGCTTTTAAAGTGCTCACCACATCGATTGGTATTGAGGCTGGTGTGCTCAATATGTTGAGTACGTTCCCTAACGCAGATAAATGGGTTCCACCCAATACAGATAACCCGATTCAGAACTACGGTAAAAAAATCTGTGGTGGAGATTTAGCCGAAGTGTTTCGCCGATCATGCAATATTCCTTTTGCTCAAACTGCGGTCATGCTCGGACCGCAAGTGATGAGTGATGGTCTTGCCAAATTTGGAATGGAGAAAACAATTCCGTTCGATCTGCCAGGCGCAACGGCAAGCACTTTTGGTGGCACAGCTGAGAGTTTTACTGACTCACTTGCGTTACTCGCGATACATGGTTTTGGTCAAGGCAGTGTGCAAATGGTTCCGCTCCACATGGCCGCAATTGCTGGCGCTGTGGCAAACGGTGGCGTGATGATGACTCCCCATGTTGTTGCCGACACACGCACACATGACGACGTCGTGTTGAATCGCACACAACCCACACCGTGGACAACACCGATGACACCTGCGACGGCGAGCACTCTGACACAACTCATGGTCGGCGTGGTCAACGACGGAACTGCATCATGTTGTCTCAAGTTACAAAATGGTGTGCAGGCTGCAGCCAAGACCGGAACTGCTCAACTCAATGCAGAAGGCAAAAAACAGCGCTCGCATGCGTGGATCATTGCGTTCGCTCCCGCTGCTGCACCACGTGTGGCCGTAGCCGTGATGCTCAAGGGTGTGAATGACACAATCAGCGCTGGAACAGGTGGAAAATTGGCTGGCCCTGTGGCTCAAGCCCTACTGAATGCTGCGTTGCGCGTTATCCCCTGATTGCTCTGGGTAGCCTGTCCTTTGTCTTATGTCTGGGGAAAAACGCACGGTTATCAATGACCGCTACGAAATCGAAGGTCGCGTTGGTCGCGGCGGAATGGCCGATGTCTTTTTGGCACGAGACCTGCTGCTTGACCGTCCCGTGGCGATCAAAGTGCTGTTTCCGGAATATGCCACCGACCCAGCGTTTGTGGAGCGGTTTCGCCGCGAGGCTCAAGCCGCTGCCAACCTGAATCACCCCAACATCGTGAGCGTGTACGACTGGGGAAGCACAGACAACACCTATTTCATTGCCATGGAATATGTGCAGGGTCGCACGCTTGCTGACATCTTGAAACGACAAGGTCGCCTTACGCCTACTCAGGCAGCAGATGTAGCGATTCAAGTTGCAGCAGCATTGGGCTCTGCGCATCGCAACGGTGTTGTGCATCGTGATGTCAAGCCCGGCAACATTTTGATTGGCTCAAATGGTGACATCAAGGTTGCTGATTTTGGAATTGCTCGCGCGATCGATGCATCGCATGACAGCAATCTCACGCAAGAAGGTGCCGTCATGGGAACGGCAACGTATTTTTCACCAGAACAAGCTAGGGGTGAAATGCCCGATCCAAGAAGCGACATTTATTCGCTTGGCATCGTGTTGTACGAACTCGTCACTGGCACACCGCCATTTGTTGCTGAGAACGCCCTCGCTACGGCATACAAACAAGTACACGACTTCCCTACTCCGCTCAATCAACTCCTGCCAACTATCACGACAGAGTTTGAAGCCATCGTTGCAAAATGTCTCTCAAAGTTTCCGGAGCGTCGCTACGAAACTGCAGAAGCATTGCGTGATGATCTGCGACGTTTTCGTGAAGGTGCACCTGTTGGCGCACTCATCGAACACTTAACAACCAACGAAGCAGTCACCACCACAATGGGAGCACTCTCCACTGATCCGGGTGTCACTACTGCGCTTCCGCGCACACAAGTGATGCCGGCGTCAGCGACACCACGTCAATCAGCAGATGACGGTGACTATGAAATTGTTCGCAGCACAAATCCCAAAGTCATTATTGGCGCGCTCACCGCTGCAGTCGTTGTCATTGTTGGCATCATCGCACTTGTGTCGTCGCTCAGCGGTAGCGGTTCCAACTCATTAACGGCGCCAGATCTCTTAAGCCGCACCTACAAAGAAGCGGCCCAAGCCGTGTTAGACGCTGGTCTGATTGCAGTGCCTAATCCTGTTGCCAAAGAGGGTCTTGGCGATGACATTGTGTATAAACAATCGCCACCTGCTGGCACATCCATGAAACGCGGAGATGAAATCACGCTCACATACAACCCTGCTAAGACGCCAGTTGCAGTGCCTGCAATTCAAGGACTCACTGTTCCGGCCGCAACAGCAGTGCTCAAACCACTCGGGCTCACACTCACGATTAGCGAAGTACGCAACGACCCAACACTTGCCGTTGGTCAAATCATTTCGCAAGATCCGCTCGCCACGGGTGAACTTGCTCCTGGATCTGCAGTCAAAGTTGTGGTGTCTGGCGGAGTTGGACAGGTTGTGATTCCGGATATTGCTGGTTTTACAGCGGCGGCTGCACAAAAACTTCTGCAAGAAAAACCAAACAACTTTGTTGTGACCGTGCTCACCGAAGCAAGTGCAACAATTGCCAAAGGTCTTGCTGTTCGTACAGACCCTGCGATTGGTCTGCCAATTGATGCAGGCAAACCCATCACGCTCTATACAAGTTCTGGTCCAGAACAAGTTGCGGTTCCAGCAGTTGAGGGGCTTGAAGAAGCAGTTGCGCGCAATTCGCTGGCGTTGGTGAGTCTTGTCGCAGACGTGCGCTATGTCGATGTGCCGGCAGGCAGTGTCAATATCGGCAAAGTTATTTCTCAAGGAACGGCTGCGCAAGCAAAGGCCGACCCACAATCAAAAATCGTTATAACAGTTGGTCGATTAGCGTCAACTCCTGCAACGACGACTCTTGCACCGGGAGTCACAACAACCGTTGCCCCTGCTGGTTAAACAGCGCACCGGCGCACAAAATTGCGCAACAGATCGTGCCCAGCAATCGTGAGCACGCTCTCGGGATGAAACTGCACACCTTCTACGTCGTATGTGCGATGACGCACTCCCATCACGATGCCATCGTTTGTTCGTGCAGTGACTTCTAACTCTGCTGGCATTGTTTTGTCATCAATGACAAGCGAGTGATAGCGCGTTGCAACGAGCGGATTTTCTATTCCTTCAAAAACACCAACACCGATGTGTTGAATGCTTGACGTTTTGCCGTGCACCAACTCAAGGGCCGACACAATGTTGCCGCCATACACATGACCAATTGCTTGATGTCCAAGACACACTCCCAACACCGGCGCCACTCCGGCAAATGCCGACACGGCAGCACAAATAATTCCGGCATCTTCTGGCCGACCCGGACCAGGCGATAAGAGCACACCGTCAGGTTGTAGGGCGACGGCTTCAGCCACGGTGATGGCGTCGTTGCGCACAACTACTGGGTCGGCACCAAGTTCGCCTAGATATTGCACGATGTTGTATACAAAACTGTCATAACTATCAATCACAAGTATTCGTGCCACCCCTACAGCCTGCCTGCTGGGTGCCCTTGCGGTGAAACTGATTACACTCATCTCTGTGGCAAAAATAAAAAAACGTGGGGGTCGCGTCACCCCTAAGGGAACCCGTCCTGGCGAAAAACACCTTGAGCACCATGACCCATCTCATGTTCATGGCACCACAGAAGTCTCGGCATCAAGTCGCTACACGCCTCCGGTGCCCCAATACAAGAAGCAAAGCCCACAATGGGTGCCTGTCTTGATGTTCGTATTGCTCGGGCTCGGAGCCCTCGTGATTTTGTTCTACTACCTTGGCTTCGTGCCAGGTGGTCGCAATAACTGGTACCTCATGGGAGGACTCTCCCTTGTGCTTGGTGGTTTGTTTACTGCCACCAAATACCACTAGCGCACTACGTCAATCGACAGGGGCGACAAGATCCATGTCTTCAAGACAGTGTCGCGGTGGCGGCGGATCTTCGTCGGGGGCCATCACCATTCGTAGTTCGACTCCGCACACTCCGCAGCGATAACGCACATTAATGCGACGCATCTCGCCAGTGGGCGGTGGTGCGGGCAATGGCGATGACATCCCGCGCAACATGCCCAGGCCAACTTTCCAGATGAATCGAAAGAGCACGACTCCGCCAAGGAACCAGAGGATGTAACCAAAAGATGGAAATGCTGCAATCACGTGTGTGGTGTGGTCAATCAGCCCATGCGCTCGATGATGGTGGCGTTTGCCATTCCGCCACCTTCACACATGGTCTGCAATCCGTATCGACCATTAGTGCGCTCGAGTTCGTAAAGCAGTGTGGTCATTAGTCGCGCACCGCTGCAACCAAGTGGATGTCCGAGTGCGATTGCACCACCGTTGGGGTTCACCGTGTCCATGTTGGGATGCAATTCTTTTTCCCATGCCAACACCACTGAGGCAAATGCTTCGTTGATTTCGGTGATGCTCATGTCCGCCATTGACAAACCGGCGCGTTCAAGAACTTTTTGTGTTGCCGGAATTGGTGCTGTCAACATATAACGCGGGTCTGCACCTGCGAGTGAGAAATTAACAAAGCGTGCTCGCGG
>BJGC01000027.1:13110-23164 GCA_014190235.1 Actinomycetes bacterium
GGATCAAAGTTGTTGCGATCCATCAACGCCTTGAGCGTGTGTGCGGCAAGATCAACCGGATGCCAGTCTTTTAGTTTTCCATTGCGCTTTCCGAGTGGCGTGCGAATGGCATCAACGATCACAGCAGTTGCCATGTGGGTCTCCTTTATCTGACGGCCAAGATATGCCGTGCTAATAAGTGTGCCTTCTCCGTGTCGCTGGCGAGAAGTTGGAGCCACCACGTCCCGTGTGAACTGTGACTTAGTCGGCTTCGAGAACCTTGCCAAAGATGCGATTCAGAGCAGACACATCTTCGTCGGTGAGGCTTGTGGTGAAGACCCGTCTGACAATGCGGTAATACGTTGTGCTCGCACGACGCCAGCGTTGGCGACCCTCGCGAGTAAGCACCACTAGTAACGCACGGCCGTCATCAACTGTGGCTTTTTCGCGCACCACTAAACCGAGTGTTTCGAGTTTGTCAATTTGTCTGGAAAGACTCGATGGGTTGACCATCACAGTCTCGGCAAGTTCGTTGAATCGCAGCGATGCCTCGTCGGCGCTCGATAATGCTTCGAGTATTTCGTACCACGGCAGTTGCAGACCATGATCTTTTTCAAGCGATCGCGACAGCATCTTTTCCATTGCGGCATGCGAAGTAAGAAACTCGCGCCACACGCGCAATCGTTCGGGATCTGGTGCAGCCATGTGTTTCTAGGTTAGTG
The DNA here is from genome assembly GCA_014190235.1 of Actinomycetes bacterium. GTDB lineage: Bacteria > Actinomycetota > Acidimicrobiia > Acidimicrobiales > Ilumatobacteraceae > UBA2093. The sequence continues at coordinate 13,812 of BJGC01000027.1, forward strand.
CGGCTTGAAAATGAGTAAGCGCCTCTGCGCGAGATGTTGTTTGTTGCAGCAACGCACGTGCAGGCATCACGAGCTTTGGCATCGACACCCCGAGCACTGCCGTGAGCCGATCATTCGTGCTATATATCGCACAGAACTTAGAATCTAGATCGCCCGCAATAACGTCCACCACCGAATCAGCACGCGCACGACCAAGAAACGCAACACGCGAGTCAAACTGATCACTCCAAAAAAACGGAACCGCCGCATACGGCGTTGGTTGTTCGCCAGCATGCACCATCAGAAGATTTTTTGCTGCAACTGCGCCTTGTTCGGCGGCGTTTGTCCAGTGTTCTACTCGCATATCAGGCTCAACATCGGCAAATAAAGCATTCGGCCACCGTGCTACATCGCCAGCGGCATAAATTGCTGACACGCCCACGTTGAGTGTGTCGTCACACACCACGCCATCACGCAATGTCAACGAACTGCTCTCAAGCCACTGCGTTGCAGGCGCCACACCAATACCAACGAGCACAACATCTGCCGCAACTATTTCACCATCGCCAAGTTCAACGCCTGTAACGGAGATGTCTCCAACAATGCGTTGCACCTGTACGCCACACCGCACGATCACTCCGTTGCGCTCGTGCACACTGGCAACAGCCGCACCCATCTGCGCGCCGAGCGCACGAATCAATGGTGACGCCAAACCTTCTAACACGGTGACATCAGCACCGCGAGTACGCGCCGTGGCAGCGACTTCTAAACCAATAAAGCCAGCACCAATCACTACTAATCGTGCACCTGGCACAAGTTGTTCGCGCAACGCCATCGCATCTGACAGAGTGCGCAATGTGTGCACGCCCTTAATGTCGGGCTGATTCGACAACGTGCGCACCACACCACCAGTGGCAATAATCAGACCATCAAATGACACAGTTGTTTCATCGGACAACTGCAGTGTTCGAGACACAGTGTCAAGGCCCGTTGCCGCAACACCGGTGCGCATCGTCAGTTGTAATGCATCAATGTTGTCTGCTTTGCGCAATGCAATACGATCTGGCTCCCACTCACCAGCCAATAATTTTTTAGACAATGGCGGACGATCATAAAATGTCTGTTCTTCTGCCGTGATAACGGTGATGTCACCATTGAAACCCTCAGCACGCAATGTCTCTGATGCTCGCAAGCCAGCCAAAGATGCACCGACAATCGCGATGTGATTCATGCCTGCAGTATGGGCCATTTACTTATCCAAACACGATTGATCGATTGCCCCAAGTCAACAGTGCAGTATTGACTGTCATAAACGTGGAGACGATGGGAATCGAACCCACGACATCTACCTTGCAAAGGTAGCGCTCTGCCAACTGAGCTACGTCCCCGTTATACGGACTTCTCAGGCTAGCGCAGTAGGCGCAAGAGTGGCATACGATATGGAGATGTCTGCAGCCCGCATCAAATTCGGAACCTTTCTCGCGCCTCATCACCCCATGGGCGAGAACCCAACGTTGCAATTCCAGCGCGATCTCCAATTCGCCACCCACCTCGACTCTTTGGGGTTTGACGAGTTCTGGTGCGGAGAACATCACAGCAGCGGATGGGAAATGATCGCCTCGCCAGAAATGTTCTTGGCTGCTGCTGGTCAGGTCACCCACACCATTGGGCTAGGCACCGGTGTCATCTCGTTGCCCTATCACCACCCCTTCAATGTGGCTCAGCGCATTGTGCAACTTGACCACATGACACGAGGTCGCGCCTTGTTTGGTTCTGGCCCCGGTGCATTGCCAAGCGACGCGTACACGCTCAATATTGATCCGCTCACGCAACGCGATCGTCAAGACGAAGCACTCGGAGTCATCACGCGTCTGTTGCGTGGCGAGGATCGTTTTAGTTACGACTGCGATTGGTTCACTCTTCGCGATGCGCAATTGCAGTTGTTGCCCGTGCAAGAACACATCCCCATGGTGGCAGCATCAACGATCTCGCCAAGCGGAATGCAACTTGCCGGCAAATACGGAATGGGCGTACTCAGTATTGCGAGCAACTCCGCAGAAGGCATTCAAGCCTTGCCCACGCAATGGAGTTTTGCGCAAGAATCTGCAGCCAAGCACGGCAACACAGTAGACCGCAAAAATTGGCGCGTGATGTTGAGTTGGCATATTGCCGAGACTCGCGAAGAGGCGCGCTCGCAGGCAGCGCTCGGGTTACAACGTTGGCACAACGAATATATCCACACTATTTTGGGACGACCGGGCACGGTCGCGGTTGAAAATCCGTGGGAACTGCTAGATCAATTCACCGGACCTGCTGGTGGTGGCGCTGCAGTTGTCGGAACACCTGATGATCTAGTGCAAGCGATTCGCGCAATTCAAGAATCAAGTGGTGGCTTTGGAGTTGTGTTGGGATTTGCACACGACTGGGCAAACCGTGAAAACACACTGAAGTCATGGGATCTTGTCGCTCGCTATGTGATTCCCGAGATCAACGGCTACACCGCAAACTTGCGCAAGTCAGCAGATTTTGTGATTGAAAAGCAATCCGAACTGATGAGCGGTGCAACAGCAGCAGTCATGCAAAAAATTATGGGAGATGAAAAGGCTGCTGCCGCAATGATGACCACGATGCAACAAGCAGCCGAACAAGCAACAAACGGAAGCAAAAAACAAGATGCCGCTTTTCAACCAGGCACCGGAATGCCAACGACAACAAAGGACAAGCCATGAACCGACTAGTGCAAATGGGCCTGCAAATACCGGTCTTTTCTTATGACGGAGTCGCTCCCGAAAAACTCTTTGAAGCAGTGGCTGCTCAAGCAGTTGCGGCTGAAAAAGCAGGCTTCGACAGCGTGTGGGTAATGGATCACTTTTTTCAGTTACCAGGGCTCGGCAAACCTAGCCAAGAAATGTTTGAGTGCTACGCAATTCTTTGTGCGCTTGCGGCACGAACATCAACAGTGCGACTCGGGGCAATGGTGGGTGGTGTCACGTATCGCAATCCTGCAGTGTTAGTAAAATCCGTGACTGCACTTGATGTGATTTCAGGTGGCCGCGCAATCTGGGGAATCGGCGCTGGTTGGTTTGAGTTGGAACATAACTCTTTTGGAATTGAATTTGAAACTTTTACGGAGCGATTTGAAAAACTAGAAGAAGCATTACAAATCGCCAAGATGATGTTTGTTGAAGAGCGCACAACATTTAACGGGAAATGGTTCAATATTGACAAGGCGTACAACTCACCAAAGCCCATCCAGGCTGGTGGTCCACCTATCATGATTGGTGGCAGTGGCGAAAAGAAAACACTTCGCATGGTGGCTCAATACGCAGACGCCTGCAATGTTTTTGGCGAAGCACACCAAGTTCGTCACCTCATGGACGTGCTCAACGATCACTGTGATCGATTGGGACGCAACCCCGACGACATCTGTCGCACACGACTCGGAACTATCGCAATTGGTCGCACTCGCGAAGACGCTGAAGCAATGGCTCTCAGTAGCCGTGGTGTGAAAAAATTATCCGATCTGCCCGAGGCCGATGCTGCCCGAGTGCGCTCGATGATGATCATTGGTGATGCTGATGATGTGCGTGCGCAAGTGCAGGGACTTCTTGATTCGGGCCTAGACGGCCTGGTCTTTAATATGCCTTTTACTCATGACCCCGATGTCGTGGCGCTTGCTGGCGAAGCCCTGAGCCCGATACTGAAACGATAACCACCGCCACCAAGCCGACTCTCGGGGGTACCCTTGCAGCATGGCAGGCGACCTCATCTACGCATTTCGCATCATGCGACTCCCCCTGCTTGACGCGGGCGGTGCGGCTATTGGTCGCATTGACGACATCGTTGTGGTGCCCGGAAGCAGGGGTACAGCGCCGCAAGTCTTGGGATTTGTGGCCACCAGCCAACGTCGACGCATCTTTGTGAACGCTGCTCGCATTGTGTCTCTTGACGGTGCTGGGGCTCGGCTCAGGTCGTGGGACGTGGACCTCAATCCATTTCGTCCACGCGACGGAGAACGTCTTATCGGCACAAATATCATTGATACACAAGTCGGCGACGAGACCGTGAGTGATGTTGCCTTGCGCCCCACCACTAATGCGCGCGACAACGGATGGGAAGTCGCCAAAGTTCGGCTCACAAAGCGCGGACAACTTGGTCGCCGCGCAAGTTATCGATTGATTGATTGGAACCAATTGTCTTCGTTGTTTGCCGCAACAACAGAAATGGCTGCTGAGGCTGCACGACTTCGCGGGATGCATCCCAGTGACGTAGCCGCAGTTGTTCGCGCACTGCCTCATGCCCAACGACAACTTATTGCTCGCGAAATGGACGACGAGCGCTTGGCTGACTTGCTCGAAGAATTGCCAGAGGACGAACAACTCACGCTGATTGCCAACCTAGACCTTGATCGATTGATTGACGTATTAGAAGAAATGGAATTTGACGACCTTGCAGACTTGCTGGCAGAAATGCCCGGCGAACAACGCAGCACAGTTCTTGAAGCAATGGACGAAGACGATGCTGCGGTCGTGCGTCAACTTTTGTCGTATCAAGAAGGCACTGCCGGCGCAATGATGACCCCTGAAATTATTATTATGGCGCCAACTGCAACAGTTGCTGAAGCACTTGCCCAAGTGCGCGACCCCGAATGGCTTGTCTCAATTGCAGCGCAAGTGTTTGTTGTGCAGCCACCACTGAGTGCACCGACTGGCGCATACCTCGGTGTTGTGCACCTGCAGCGCTTATTGCGCGAACCACCAAGCACCGAACTGGGTAAGTGCATCTCTAAAGAACCAACCATTAGTCCAGATGTATCGGACTCAGAAGTAGCAGAACGCGTCGCGTCATACAACCTGTTGGCGGTTGGTGTCTGTGACGATGCCGGGCACCTGTTAGGTGCAATCACGGTTGACGACGTACTAGACCACATGTTGCCCCGTGACTGGAGACAACGTCAACGACAGGCCACGTCATGAAGCAACGCGAAGATCTCTCCACGCCACGTCAGCGCCGCCGCGTTGGTATTCACTATGACCCCGAAGCATTCGGCCAGTTCAGCGAAGCTATCGCCCGTCGGTTAGGCACTGCACGATTTTTGGTGATTCAAACCTGCATTGTCATCGTGTGGGTCATTTTCAATGCTGTTTCTGATTCAGCGCGTTTTGACAAGTACCCGTTTATCTTGCTTACTTTGGCATTGTCATTGCAGGCCGCATACGCAGCACCGCTGATTTTGTTGGCGCAAAACCGTCAAGAAGACCGTGATCGTGAGCAACTCGAAATCGATCGTGCTGTTGCAGCACGCACACAAGCAGACACCGAATACCTGGCCCGCGAACTTGCTGGTGTTCGAATGGCGCTCACAAGCGTTGTGACAACAGATGATTTGCGTGAGCACCTTGAGTCTTTGACAGAGATGTTGGAGCGCTTAGTAGAACAACAAGAATCAACACCAAACGAACCATCCACGTAAATAGTTATTGACAGGACGCACACATCCCGATGAGATCGAGTCGATGGTGCTGCAATAAAAACCCAGCGCGTTTGGCGACAACTGCAAGTGTTTTATCAAGTTCGTGTTCGATTGAGTCGGGGACAACAATGTCTTGTACAACCCCACAACCAGCACACATCAAATGATGGTGATGTCCGATTAAGTCTTCTGCCAATTCAAATCGCGCCCACTCGTCACTCGACATCACTCGCGTCACCACACCTGCTTTTTCGAGCACAGCAATATTGCGATATGCCGAACTCTGCGCCACCTCTGGAGTGGCCCCCAAGATCTCTGGAATCGATAATGGCCTGTCTTGGGCGGCAAGCACCTCAACGATCTGTCGACGACTTGACGTGAAGCGCTGCTGTTGGGCATTCATGCGCGCAGCGACCTCTGCGTATAACGATGCTCCTGCGGCCATGCCACCAAGATTACTTGAGAATCGCTGAGAATCAGCCAAGTGCTGGCATGACGTATTTCTCCACGCGCTCAAGGCTTTGCCACGAGAACTCCGGAGGGAGCCCGCCCATCAACGGATGCAACACGAGTCGCCCCGCCTTGGCAAAGTCAATTGCTTCGTCAATTGTGAGCACCCGATACACCCCACTCGCACGAATATCTTCAATTGTCAGCGCACCTCGAACAGTGACCGCAGATGATTGACGTGGGCGTTGCCAGGCCGCGTACGACTGTGCGTCCCACAATGCATGACGACCAATGACGGCCCAATCACGTTCTGGATCTTCAGACACATGAATAAATCCGAGTCGCTCTGGCACCACAACATACCCGCCTTCGAATCCGACCTTGGCACATTCGTCGTTGTACCAATCAGCAATGATTGGATTGCTATCGGCCGCAGCAAACCCGATTCGCAAACGCGCGGCCAAGCGTGCGGCAGACTCGCCTGAACCACCCAACATCATCATCGGTCCGCCAGGTGTATGAGGTGTGGGTGTCACTCGCATTTTTTTTCCGTCGATATCAACATATTCACCAGTGAACAACTGCTTAAGCGCAAGCACATGGTGCTCAAGCACTTGCAAGCGCTCACTAAATTTCATTCCCATCATGTCAAATTCTTCTTGCCGATAGCCTGTGCCGAGAATCAGTATGATGCGCCCGCGCGCAATGTGGTCAGCAACAACGATTTGTTCTGCAAGACGCAATGGATCATGCATCGGCAACAGCATCGCTGAAATTGTGATGGGTATCTTTGTTGTTACCGCCGCGATTGCGGTTGCCAATGTTAGTGGTGCGGGCAAATACCCATCAGGAGTACCGTGATGTTCGCTCACAACTGTGCTTGTAAAACCAATGCGATCAGCCCAGCGACACATCTCAAGACATGCGTGGTATTGGTCGGTGCGATTGACTGTCGCGAAGTCTGGCAACCGTAGATCAAATCGCAATATTGTCATAGATTGTCCTCCCGTGTGTTTTGCATCTATACAAACAGCAATCTCTCAAAATATTTTTGCCGTTGATACTGAATCGTTTTGTTATTGACGTCATAAAAATCATACAAAACCTCGTACAATTATCAGCACCGTGCAAGAGGTTGCTACCGCTATTCACACAGTTCGTGGCGTGTTATATTCCAACTAGCGTGTTTTGAAAGGCTTGTTTTATGTCGCTTCCCCCACATCTCCAGGAACTTGCTGCTCGTGTGTCGAATTGGGGGCGATGGGGTGCTGACGATCGGCGTGGCACCTTGAATCTCATTGATAATGCAGCGATTCTTCGCGGACTCGCCGCAGCACGCCAGGGTCGAACATTTTTACTCTCGCTTCCCTACGATGAGAACGGAGTTCAGTCCGGCGAAATCAGTGGGCGTAAAAACCCCACGCGAGTCATGCACGCAATCAATGTTTCATACACGCCTGACCGAACGAACTTTTGTACAAGCGATGATTCCGTCACGATGGGCGTTCAATCATCCACGCATTGGGACACACTGGCTCATGTTGGGTACGGAGGTTTGCTTTATAACGGTGTTCCTGAATCAACAATCGACGAAGCCGGTAGTCATCAACATGGAGTTGAAACATTTGGACCGGTTATTTCCCGCGGTGTTTTGCTTGACGTGGCTCGAGCACTCGGTCTTGAATTCTTGCCCGGTGGATATCCGATCACAGGTGCTGACCTTGATGCTGCGTGTGCACTCGGCGGAGTAACGGTTGAACCCGGAGACATTGTGTGTGTGCGAACAGGCAACCAACATCATCTGCGCTCAGGCGATACCAGAAGTTACGCGATTACTAATCCAGGACTCTCCACAAAATCAATCGAGTGGGTGCGCGATCATGACATCGCTGCAATTGCAACTGACACAATGGCGTTTGAATGTTGGCCGTGTGAGGATCCCAATGTATTGCTCCCTGTACACATGATTCATTTGCGCGATATTGGTTTGGTACAGGGACAGAACTGGAAACTCGACGACCTTGCCACAGATTGTGCGACTGATGGTCAATACGATTTTCTTTTGTCGGCAACTCCGTTGCCTCTCACCAGGGCCCTTGGGGGCCCAACCGCGCCGATTGCTATTAAGTAATCTCGGCAAGCAGTTGAGTCAACTGCCCACAAACTGATGCAGTGTGAGTCCGCCAGCAACTAAAGCATTCAAGATCTCTGCGTTTGGTAGCGAGGACTCGCCCAACACATGCACGCCTGGCGCCACCGGAGATTTGAGAATTGCAAGCGCAGTATGGGCCGCCACAGACGCAGCAATTGATGCAATGCGCTCTGCCATACCGCAGATTTCAACGTGGCGAATGCCGTCTTTCGTGCCACGTACTTCTACTCGCAAAGCCCCGATGCCACCTTCGGCATGGGGAGGTAAAAGCATCGGCAGTCGCGCTGTGAGTCGATCACGTCGTGTTGCTGATGTGCGAGCACTGATACGACGCAATGACGGCTCAACACGCAACATCAAGACAGGCTCGGGCGTTTCGAAACGATAACAATCACGGGCATTGACTGGATCAGGAAACCAACACAATTCTCGACCACTGCCCCCTGGTCGCTTGAACCATTCGCCGTCGTGCCAACCAACCGCTACACCAGCCAAACCATCATGATGCGCTCGTGCGCATTGAGGGCCACCTGTTCCGTGAACAGCGAGATGGACCTCGTCAACCGTGTCAAACATGTCGAGCATGTAGTGCAACAACAACCCACTGGCGCCCGGTGAGCACGCAGCACCAACGATCATGCTGTGTCCCGCTGCAACTGCGCGCTCATGCAGAGCAAGCATGTCCATCGTGTCGTCAAGGCCACCACCGACACTCACAACTGAACTTCCCTGACCCATCAGGGTTGATGCCAACGCCGCATGTGGATTGCGATGCGCCAACACGACAACGTCTGCACCATACGCCTCAACGACACGATCACGACTAACCGCAATCACGGGGATATTTTGTGACATCACATGCTGCGCAACGCGCGCACCAACGAGACCTCTGCCAACGATTGCAATTGTTGGTTGCGCAGATGCCATACGTTATTTCTGTGGATTCACTTCGCGCCATCCACCTTGTTGGGTGGGAACTCCGCCACGACCCTTGAAACGCACGACAACTCCGGCAATCAGAGTAAATATCAACGCTAAAATTGTTCTGCGGATGAACTTCACCTGCAAAATCTACCATCGACAAGTGTTTGGTGGGGCTAGCAAAAATCGAACTTGGGCTAGAAACCTAATGTTGACAGGGTAAATCTACCGACGTGTAGGGATGTTCGCTACCTGCCAGGTATCCAGAAGTGGACTCCTAATTGGTAATTCAAGTGATTTTTGGGTGGTAGGTTTTCCTCATGAAACGCATTTCGATTAGTGCTCGGATAGTTGCATGCCTCTTGGCAACAAGTGCAA
>BJGC01000028.1:0-18492 GCA_014190235.1 Actinomycetes bacterium
GTCACGGGGCGTGCACATTCGTATTACGCCGAATCAAAAGCCATAGCTGAGGTCATGGCGCTAGCCGCGCGTAATGAACACGTAGCAGTAGTTGCAACACGGCCCCATTTGGTGTGGGGGCCAGGCGATATGCAATTGGTGGGTCGCATTGTTGAGCGTGCATCTCGTGGTCGACTACTTGTTGCCGGAACCGGAAACGCATTAGTGGACTCCACATATATTGATAATGCGGTCAGTGCGCATGTAGCGGCAATTGACGCAGTGCATGTTGGCGCGGCTTGCGATGGTGGGGCATACGTCATTGCCAACGGCGAACCACGCACTGTCAATGAACTCATTCGATCTATCTGTGGGGCAGCTGGTGTGGCGTGTGAGCCTCGACATATTTCGCTCAGGCTTGCGGTGCGGATGGGCTCGGTTATTGAACGCGTATGGCCCAAGGTGCGCGCCTCTGAACCACCGATCACTCGTTTTGTAGCCCAACAACTCGGGACCGCACATTGGTTTGATCCACGGCCCGCACGCCAGCACTTGGGCTGGGAACCCCAGGTGTCGATAGATGAAGGATTTTCTCGTTTGGCACAGTGGTATGCGGCGCGAGACAAACACTGAACAAGCGAAATACCAGGTTTGCGCTTGTGAGTGCCTAGAGATGAACGACTAATCTGACAATGAGCAGTCTAGGGGTGAGATGAGCAGCGATAGATACACAGTCATTTCGGCGGATTGTCATGCAGGCGCAGAACTGCATGAGTACCGGCCGTTTCTTGAGCAGAAGTATCGCTCTGACTTTGATGCGTGGGTAGACACATATGAAATCCCGTATGAAGATTTAACCGGACCAGATGGCCCCCGAAATTGGGACTCAGATCGCCGTTTGCACGACATGGAAGCAGATGGAATTGTTGCCGAAGTAATTTTTCCAAATACGATTCCGCCGTTTTATCCCAAGTCGTCACTCACATATCAACCACCTGCGTTGAACGAGGGCGAATCTGATCGACGCTGGGCCGGACTCCGAGCGCATAATCGTTGGCTGGCTGATTTTTGTGGTCGCACACCTGGTCGTCGTGCCGGAATCTGTCAGATTAATTTGCATGACATTGAGGCATCAGTACAAGAGATCCGTTGGGCCAAATCTGCGGGATTAACGGGTGGCATTCTTTTGCCGGGGGTTCCACCTGGCGTCGGTTTGCCTGAGTTGTATGACATTAACTATTACGGTCCGTTGTGGGAAGTATGTCAAGAGTTAGGAATGCCCATTAATCATCACGGTGGTGGGGCGAGTCCACCAATGACAGACGAAATCGAATCGCCTGTCATCTTTTTGCTGGAGATCACATGGTGGTCCCATCGAGCATTGACGCATCTCATCGTGTCGGGAGCAATGGAGAGATATCCAGAATTGAAATTTGTCTTTACCGAACAAGGAACCGAATGGGTGCCAGGTGAACTCGCTCGTCTTGATTATTTCTTTCATCGTATGCGCACAGCAGTCGGATCACAAGAACACATCTGGGGATTGCCGGTGATGTCAAAGTTGCCATTGCAACCGAGTGAGTATTGGGCGCGGCAGTGTTACACAGGTTCGAGTTTTATCCGACCACATGAGGTGCCATCTCGACACAAGGTGGGCGTTGACAGCATTATGTGGGGGAGCGATTATCCGCACAAAGAAAGTTGTTTCCCGTACAGCACTGAGGCGTTGCGAGCAGCATTTGCTGATTGCGAGCGCGCAGAAATCGAGCAGATGCTCGGACTTAATGCGGCTGACGTGTATGGCTTTGATCTCAAGAAACTTGCACCGATTGCTGCCAAAATTGGACCCAAGGTCGACGATGTAGCAATCGCATTGCCCGTTGGTGGCGTGCCTAAAGAAGCCGAACGTTGTCCGGCATTTGTCGGACTCGCAGCCGACGCATAATTCGAATAAGTCGCAGGGGATGAAAATGAAAAATCTAAAAGGAAAAGTTGCAGTAGTCACTGGCGGCGGCGGTGGTCTTGGTCGTGCAATGGGCCAGAGGTTTGCGCAAGAAGGAATGAAAGTCGTGCTAGCAGATGTGCAGGCAGATCTGCTTGCAACCACGGTGGCTGAGTGCCAATCAAACGGCCTTGAGATCAGTGGCCACGTCACGGATGTGACCAATCAAGAGTCGGTCAATGCGTTGCGTGATTTCACATTGTCAACATACGGTTCGGTTCATGTTGTGTGCAATAACGCGGGCATTGGTGCTGGTGCTGAGGGTCGCATGTGGGAACACGAACTCAATGACTGGAAATGGGCAATTGCTGTCAATGTGATGGGAGTCATTCACGGCATCAATGCATTTGTGCCAGTGATGTTGGCGCATGGCCAAGAAGCACACATCGTCAATACTTCGTCTGGCAATGGTGGTGTCTCGCCCTTGTCTGGCACCCCGCAATATGCGGCAACAAAGGCTGCAGTAGTCACTGCTTCTGAATGTCTTTATGCGCAACTTCAAGAAGTTGAGTCAGTTATTGGTGTGTCTGTGCTGTTTCCGGGGCCGAATATTTTGCGAACCGGATTGTTTGAATCATGGCGATCGCGCACGGATGAGTTTGCCAAACAACGGCCCCGCAAAACCCCATACACAACAATCGAGCAAGTAGAGAGCCAGATGAAAGCTGCTGGTCGAGAAATTGCGTATACGGCCGTCGAAGAGGTAGCAGGAGTTGTCGTTGATGGCATCTTGGGCAATAAGTTCTGGATGATGCCAGCAAGTGACCGAGGTGACGAAATAATGCGATTGCGCTATGAGTCCATGAGATCACGAACCAATCCGGCATATCTACGACAGGTTCCAGGCTGACATGATCAACAACAAGGAGACAAGTATGAATGATCCGTACATCATCGTGTCGGCAGACAGCCACGCAGGGCTGCCGACGGCTGAGTATCGCCAATATCTTGATGCAAAATTTCACCCACAGTTTGATGAATTCTTGAGTGAGCGAGACGCGGCGCTTGAGGCATCCACCATGCTTGGTGTGCGCAACGAGGATTACGCAAAAAAATGGTTTGAGGAACACGAAGAAGCGTTGCGTAGTGGTTGGGATGCACCGCGGCGCGATCAAGAACTTGACGGCGACGGTGTAGCGGGAGAAATCATTTTTCCTGATGCTGATGCCGTTGAGAGTCGTACGTGTGTGCCATTTGGTGCAGGGCTGGGAATGTCGGGAGACATGGATCCAGAGTTGGGTCTTGCTGGTTCAATTGCGCACAACCGTTGGCTGGCTGAGTTGTGCTCTCAAAGTCCCGAGCGTCGCCGCGGCATGGCACTTGTTCCGATTACTGCTGATCTGCCGCGGGTACTCGCAGAGATTCGTCGGGCCAAAGAGTCTGGCTTGGCTGGCGTGATGATTCCGGCGATGTGGGTGAATCAATTGCCGTATCACGATCGTCATTACGATCCCGTGTGGGCGCTGTGCGAAGAACTAAACATGCCCATCTCGACACATTCAGGCTCGGCGTCGCGCGATGAATACGATAATCATCTCGGCATCTACGTCACAGAAGTGGTGTGGTGGCCAGCACGTCCGTTGTGGTTCATGTTGTGGTCAGGTGTCTTTGAGCGTTTTCCTGGTTTGCGATTTGGTGTCACAGAGGCTGGGTGTTGGTGGTTGCCTCCACAGATTTGGTTCTGGGATCGGCTTGCCATGGGACTTAAAGGCACCGAGAAACTTGGCCAAGACCCGTTTAAGGGTGCAATCAAAATGCTGCCGAGTGAATACATCGATCGCAATGTGTTTATGGGTGCATCAAACACGAAGCGACGTGAATTGGGACAACGCTATGAAATTGGAGTCGGCAACATTATGTGGGGAAATGATTTTCCGCATCCTGAAGGTACGTGGCCCAATACTCGTGCCTGGTTGACAAAGACATTTCACGACATCCCAATCGATGAGACTCGTTTGATGGTGGGTTTGAGCGCTGCGGAACTATTTAGTTTTGATCTTGACAAACTGAAGGTTCACGCCGATCGAATCGGCCCATGTCCGTCTGACTTTGGTCAAATCACCGATGAAGATCCAACGGGTCAGCGCCTTGTTGATCGCTGGGCTCCCGTGAAAGAGGTGGGACGTCATTGGCTAACTGGCCATGATTTCTCACTGATTCCGTAACATCTAGTCATTTACAAAAGGGGGGAACTATGGCTACAACAGTTGGTCAGTACTGCATCAACGTCACCGACATCAAGCGGTCGGAGTGGTTTTATACCGAGATCATCGGGCTCAAGGTGCAATCACGAACGCAGATTCCAGGCGTCGAAGAGATCGTGCTTGCTGCAGACGTCGGTGGTGGGCGCGTGCAATTAGCACAACATCTTGAGCGTTCTGGGGCGATTGAGCACGGCACGGCACTTTGGAAGATTTATATGAACGTTGATGATTGTCAAGATGTGCACGACAGGGCAGTGGCTGAAGGGTTCACCTCAACAATGACGCCTGCTCGCCTCGAGCGTTGGCCAGTCACTGTTGCTTTTATTCTTGATCCAGATGGTTACTCGATCGAATTACTGCAACGCCATGAAGGTGCAGTCATTAACGGAGCACAATGATTTGTGTCACCGGCACGGCGTCCGGAATCGGCGCCGCCACTAAATCTGCACTTGAGGCACTCGGCCACAAGGTAATCGGAGTTGATCTGCGCAACGCAGATGTGTGCGGCGATCTTTCCAAAGCAGACGACCGAGAGCGAATCATTGCAGAGGTCATGGCGCTGTGCGGCGGAGTCCTGGATGGTGTTGTGCCATGCGCTGGCGTGAGCAATCCAGCATCTAATGAACTCAAAGTTCGAATCAATTTCTACGGCACTCTTGCCGTGGTCAATGGTTTGCGGCCAGCCCTTGAAAAGGGCAAGAACCCAGCAGTGGTGATGATTTCATCTAACTCCACCACGATGACCCCAGGCTTGACGCTTGAGGACGCGATGATTTTTCTTAACGAAGACGAAGAAACTGCCGTTGCACGTTTTAATCAGCGAGATGAATACATTGCATATCCAGCTGGCAAATTAGCAATCGCATTTTGGGTGCGAATGCAATCAAACGATTGGATGAAATCTGGGATTCGTCTCAATGCTGTCGCCCCTGGCGTGATCGATACAGCAATGACAAGACCATTACTGGATGTTCCGTTGATGAAAGAACAGTTGGGCATGATTCCGATTCCGCGTGGGCGTTGGGGGCAGCCAGAGGAGATTGCGTCAGCGATTGCCTTTTTGTTGTCGACGCAAGCATCGTTTGTGGTTGGTCAAGTGTTGTTTGTTGACGGTGGCACAGACGCTCTTTTGCAACCCACTGCTCATCCGCATCCATTGCCCTAACACAACTGAGTTGCCCTTGTGTCAATACCGCTAAAGCACGATGACAGGTGTGCCAGTCACTGCAAATTCCCACATGAAGTCGGCATCAAGATTTGCTTGACGTTGACAGCCATCAGATAAGCGAAGTCCAAGTTGTTCCTCGGTCTGATATGCAGAGTCATCAGCGGTATGTAGCGGTAAGGCATGAAATCCGATCGCATTATTTTTTGTCCTAAGCCATCGAACCATTTTTGAAAAGTAAGACTTTCCATTAACGGCAGTTGCTTTTTCTGATCGGCTGTAGACCTTGTAGGTGCCAGGGAGTTCATTTTCATACCTGCTCCCTGAGACCAGCCACGAGCGAACAATCACATTTTTGGCGTTCACTGCCCACACTCGCTGGCCAGCGCGACTGTAGACCACGCGTCGACCTTTTCCGGACTGTGCCGGAAGTGAGGGCGCATCGGGGCCACTTGTCGCAACAGAGGACAATGCGAACCCCATGAGATCGACAGCATTTGGTGCTGGTGGCATGGTTCGCACAACGAGGGAGACTTCTGCTGGCCAGACATCAAGGGAGAGGGCAGTTTCACGACCAACTTTTCCGTCGACGAACAACTCACGGCTTTCTTGTAATTTTTGAACAGCACCAAAAGTTGCTGGGCCGTAGAAGCCAGTAGCTTTGCTCGTCAGAAATCCGGCAGCAATGAGAGCTTTCTGTAGACAGATGACATCTTTGCCGCGAGATGTACTGGACAAAGTTTTGGCAGTAAGAACACATTTCTTTACAACAAGTTCTGGAACTGTGGTGGCAGCAATAGGGGCTGGCGCAATGGTGGAGACGTCTATCGGTGCAGGAGCAACGGTGGTTGGTGGGTTACTTGGCAAAGTGGCCGACCGATTGCCGCACGAGTTGAGGCCGAGCACCAAGCACACGACCGCGAAGATGCTAAGTCTTGAGGTGAGAGTCGAGCGGTGATGAAGAAGTGTCATGAGTAGGGCTTTAGGTATCAGGTATTAAAAGTCAGGCTAGAGGTGCAAAGTTTATCCAAGTAAGCCTGTCGTCACGGCCTCTCTTGGGGCTGTCAACTATTGTGTAACGAGTGAAGCACCGCAGGGATATTGAGGGCCTTCGCGCATTGGCGGTTATAGCGGTTCTCCTATTCCATTTTGGGGTGCCCGGCACGCGGGGTGGTTATGTCGGAGTCGATGTATTTTTCGTGATTTCTGGATTCCTGATTACATCGTTGCTTGTAGACGAGAGAGTTTCGACGGGACGTATTTCGTTGCGCGACTTTTACTCTCGTCGAATCCGTAGATTATTGCCGATCTCGGCAGTAGTACTTGTTGCTACCGCAATCACTGCGGTTGCGTGGCTCGAACCCACGCGGCTTGCCAATCTTGCCCGCGATATAGGGGCTGCTTCGCTTTTTTCGGTGAACTTTATTTTTGCTGATCGGGGCACAGATTATTTGGCATCAGCCTTGCCACCGTCGCCGATTCAGCATTATTGGTCTCTTGCCGTAGAAGAACAGTTTTATATGGTGTGGGCCGTCTTGATTGCGGCAGTGTCAATTGGCGCTCGCGACATGCGACGGCGTGTTGGCGTCACCATGGGCGTGTTGATTGTTGTCTCGTTTGCGCTCAGTGTGACGATGAGTGGCTCGCATCCGTCATGGTCGTTCTTTGGACTCCACACAAGGGCGTGGGAAATGGGGCTCGGGGCCTTGTTGGCCGTTTTCTATAATGAGGTGCAGCGGATATCAGCGCAGACACGTGCCGTCATCGGATGGGCTGGTGTGATTGCTATTGCGACATCGGTGGCAACATTTGGAGACGTGGCTCGTTTTCCGGGGTGGATTGCCGCTATTCCTGTCCTTGGAACGGTGGGTGTTTTGTTGGCGGGAGACGATGCAAGAGGTGGACCACTCGTTGTTCTTGGAATCAAGCCATTGCAATGGATCGGGGCACGTTCGTATTCGTTGTACATGTGGCATTGGCCGATCTTGATTATCGGTGAGGCGTATGTGGGCGATCAGTTCGGAACTACAGCAAAGTGTGCGTTGTTGCTTATAACGGTGGGGATTTCTGCATTGGGATTTTCGTATATTGAAAACCCAATTCGACGATCACGAAGACTTGTTGCAAAACCCAATATCGTGTTTGCTCTTGGTGCGGGCTTGGTGTTGAGTGGTCTTGTGACTGGAGTGGCATTGGCGAGATATGACCCAAGTATTTCGACGGGAGTCGTGGCGCAAGCCCCTATAGACGTTGCGCCAACAACTACACCGCAGACCGAGACGACGTTGAGTTCTTCAACGGATGTCATTGCCAGTACTACTACAACTGTGGCATTAACACCCGTGCCCATTTCGATGGTCAATACAGGGCCTCTGCAGGCGATTATTGATGCGGTGGCAACACAAGTGGTACCAGACAACTTGGAGCCTTCATTGCTCAGCGCAGAAAATGATATGCCGATTATCTACAAAAACGATTGCCATCAGTATTACGACACAACGATAAAACCGAATTGTGTTTTTGGAGATGTTAATGGTTCAGTCACTGTTGCGTTGTGGGGCGATTCACACGCGGCGCAATGGTTTACGGCGCTTAATTCAATCGCCAAAGAGCGTCACTGGCGATTGCTTACATTGACTCAGGGCGGTTGTCCATTTATCGACGTCGTACCATACAACGTGCATGATGCAGTCGATTTCACTCATTGTGCTACGTGGCGTAAAAATGTACGTAAATACATGGTCAAAGAGGGGACTGATGTGGTGTTCTTGTCGGAGTACTATGGCGACCGGGACTCGATAGATAGAGATTTCATTAAGTCAAAAGTCTGGAAACAAAAACTTCCAGCCCTGTTTGATTCATTGCGAGTTGATGGAATCGAGCCTGTGATGTTTGGAGATACACCAGACCCTGCGCCGTCTGTTCCAGAATGCATATCGGCGCGAAGGCGATCGATTGGCGCTTGTGCGCCACGCGAACCAACTCGTGCAGTTGTCGCAATTGACGATGTCATAAGAACAGTCACGCAGACGGCTGCTGTCAGTTTTATTGAACCACGACGGTGGCTATGTTCGAACGACTTTTGTCCAGTTGTAGTTGGAAATATATTGATTTATCGGGATTACCATCATTTATCAAACACCGTTGTTAAGTGGCTTACTCCCACTGTTGCAGAGACCTTAGGCTCGTATATCGATGCTCTTGTGGCCAGCAAAAATTAATCAGCAACGACAAATTTGCCAACAACTTCTTTGGTTCGCGCCAGAGAAATGCGTAATTGAGATTTAACAAATTTAGAAACTGTGTCATTTAATAAGTCCGGAATGACGAGTCGAATTACTTTGCCGTTGTTCTTGTCAACCCAGGTGGGGTGCACGCGGGGTTTAGCGACAACAACTTTGCCGTCTGACGCAAGCGAAAGTTTGACGGTTGCAATCATTCCATCTTGAGAGTTTGGCGGAAAGGCTTCTCGGGTGGGCATATTGCTCAGAACATTTCCAAGACCAAATATTGTCCACACCCCATTAATTTTTTCGATCTTTTGCAACACGTGGGCATGGTGTCCGACAATCAGATCAATCAGACCTGATGCAGTGATCGCTTTGGCAGCCTTGAGCTGGTAGCCAGTGACGTTGGTGACGGTCTCTTCACCCCAGTGCATACTGACAACGACCATTTGCGCACCGAGAGAACGAGCCTTCGTAGCGTCAGCAATGATGCGGACGGGATCAATAACGGCTGATCGCCATGGTTCGCGTCCTGGAAGTGAAATACCGTTGAAGCCCCACGTATAGGAAAGGTGTGACACGTTGACCCCATTGATCTTGAGAATTTTGGGTTTGATCTCTTCTGGGGTTCGTGCCATTCCCGCTTGCGTGATGCCAGCAGCATCAAATTCTTTGAGAGTTGTATCGATGCCGATTCTGCCTTGATCAAGGGTGTGGTTGCTTGCGGTCGAGCAACGGTCATATCCGGCACCAGCGATTGCGCCAATCAATTCGCGAGGTGCACCGTAATACGGGAATGTAGATGGTTCTTGTCCTGGTGGAGCAATAGGAACTTCTAAGTGACACACAGCAAGATCAACACTGTCAAGCAGCGGCTTGATGCGTGCAAACATTGGTGAGAAGTCGTAACCAGTACCCCCGCTGTTTTTTCTCGCTTGAGTCCACAGTTGACTGTGGATCAAAATGTCTCCAGAGAACGCCATTGTCACACTTGGCGGAGCGGGAACGGTACTCGTTGTCGCTACTGCCGTGGTGGTGGCTTGTTCAAGTGAGGTTGTAGTTTCGGGCGACACGGTGGACTCAGATGTCGTGGATTGAACTGATGATGAACTGCCATAAGACGCAATAAGTAGTGACACGAGTGCAATCATCGGGACGACGACGACGATGCGAAATCTATTCATCACCTGAATCTATCGCCCAAGACTATTTGTTTGACTTATAGAATATTCTCCATGACTAGCACGACACCCCAGAGGCTTATTTCAGACATGAGGGGAGTTCGGTATGGAGAAGTTCTGGCGATTTACTTGCGAGATACTGGACTACAAGCAGAGGTCTATGGCACTCAAATGCTGAACGATTGTCCGCAAGACTTGTGGGAGACGCTTGATGCCCCAACGATTGCGGCTGAGATGGGTGCTGTGATGGTAAAGCTCAATGGCCCTCGCCACTGGATGTTGGATGGCCTTGGGACAAAAGTTGCAGTAGTCGATCCGGTGTTTCGTGATTTCAATGGTCTGACGATGCGGCGTATTGCCACAGTTGATCTGGGTACTGAAGCATTGCAACAGTCTTATGCCGAGCGACACGTCAATCGCGGCGCAGTATTCTTTTTTGACGCAGGCTCTGTGGTGCACGAACTCGTCAATCCTGATGGTCGCGCTTATGTGATGCAGGCTTATTGCATCGGGGTTGATCCAACTCTGACCCAAGACAATCTGAGTGATCTTGGTTCACGATTGTCAATGCCAGAGGGTTGGTCGTTTCGAACTCGCAAGCTTGATGCCGAACTTATCGTTGACACAACAGCCACGGTGGCAACCGTTGTTCAAGATGAGCTTGAAAATTCCTACACGCTTCCGTACTAGTGAAAAGGGTTGTGTATTCAACGATGCAAAGTTGAAGTTGCTTGTTTTGCTGTGCGCTCTACTGTGATCTGCACAATTGAGCGTGTGAGCGACGAGATGTCATCATGTTGATGAGACACCAGCAAAACAGGACCCGTAAAAGTTGCAAAGATTTCGTCGAGGAGGCGCACTGTGTCTTGGCGAGATTCTTGATCGAGACCAGTAGTGGGTTCGTCAAGTAGCAAAATATCTGGTTGAGTAATCAAGGTTCGTGCAAGAGCGACGCGTTGTTTTTGGCCACCGCTGAGTTGGTGTAGGGATGAGTCTGCCATGTGGTCGATTTTCAAGGTGGCAAGCATTTTGTGAGCACGATCGATGGCGTCGGATTTGGTCACGGCCCGAGCCCGTAGTCCATAGGCCACATTTTGAAGTGCATTTAAATGGGGGAATAGCGCGCCATCTTGAAAGACCACTCCAACTTTGCGTTGCTCTGGCTGCAGAAAAACTGAAGTTGTGCTGGCGTTTGTGTCAAAGATGACGTCATTGAAGGAGATGACGCCGCGCGAGCAAGGCAAGAGCCCGGCAATAGCGTGAAGTGTTGTTGTTTTGCCAGAGCCATTAGGGCCAGTGAGTGCCAGTACTTCGCCATTTGCGACATCAAGGTTGACGGTGAGCATGAAGTTGTCTCGCGCAATATCAAAGTCCAGATGAAGTGTCATTGCCCACCTCTTTTGAGTGCGGAGATCCAATGCTGACGCAAGAGCACGAGCACAACGAATGAGACAGCCATCATGATGAACGACAGGACGAGAGCTTGATCGTCCCCACTTTCAAATGCCGTATAGATGGCAAGCGGCAGGGTTTGAGTGCGACCTGGCGTATTGCCGGCAAATGTGATGGTGGCGCCGAACTCGCCGAGTGCTCGGGCCCATGTCAGAACAACGCCCGCGATGAGCGCGGGTCGAACAACCGGCAGAGTGACAGTGACAAACGTGTGCCACGGACCTGCTCCTAATGTTCGTGCAGCCTGTGCGAGTCGTTGATCGAATTGTTGAAATGCTGACTCCATGACGACGATGAAAAATGGAACGGCAACAAAGTATTGGGCCAGGATTGCTGCTATTTGAGTAAAACCAAGACGAATGCCCCACCAGTTGTCGAGTGCAGAACCGATGAGACCTTTTGTCCCAAAGGCATATAACAATGCAACGCCCCCTACGACGGGAGGTAGCACCATGGGCAGCACGCAAAGCGCGCGTACAACTGCAATGTACGGAAAATTGCGGTGTGCCAGAAGCCATGCGAGTGGGAGACCTGTGATGACGGCAAGAGATGTACTGATCAGCGACGTGCGAGCAGAAAGAAAAAGTGCAGTTGTCGCAGCATCGCTGCTGAGTGATGACCAGAAGTTGGTCCACGGAACTCGAATGATCAGTGCCACAAGCGGAAGAGCGATGAGAATTGCACAGGTGACAGCAATAATCAAGAAACCGCGTGGGCTGCTGAGCGAGCGCGAACGATGCGTCACGGAAGCACGAATCCAAAATCGGTCAGGATTCTGGTACCGGTTGCGCCGACGACAAAAGCAATAAATGCGTCAGCCGCCTGTTGGGAGCTTGTCGACAAATGTGATCCCCGAGCGATGGGGTACTGAGCGACAATATTTTGTGACGCTGGGATAGGCACGGCATCTACAGTTTTGATTGATGCAATGGCATCGGTGGTGTAGGCAATCCCGGCATCTGCTTGACCAGTGGAGACTTTACTGACGACGCCGCTCACGCTTGTTTCGAGACTTTTTGGCGAAATGTTGAGGTTGGCATTTTTAAGAATCTGCTGGGCGTAGATGCCGCAGGGTTGGGTTGGTGCGCAGAGCACAACATCAAGTGAAGCGTTTGTGAGATCGATCAACCCTGTAATCTTGCGAGGGTTTGAACGGGGTACCACGATGGTCATTGTGTTGGTGGCAAAGACCTGCGAACTTTGCGTGTCAATCAGACCTGCTGAACTGAGTTTGTCCATGTTTGTCGTGTCTGCAAGAGCCACGATGTCCATTGGTGCACCGTTTTTCACTTGAGTGACGAGGGTGGCACTGCCAGCAAAAGTAGTGGTAATTGATATGTCGAGAAACTCTGATTCGAACGCTTCTGCGATGCGGGTGAAAACCTGGGCGAGCGAGGCCGAGGCCAAGACATTGAGCACGAGATCTTTTGACGAGTTATCGGGCACCTGTGATTGGCGCGTTGTGCAAGCCGGAAGCAGGGCAGTGATGACGACGCAACACATTGCTGCTCGGCCAAAGTGACGCCGCAGGTTCATCTCGACAGGCTAGTGGTATGAAAAAGACTATCTAATAGTCCGTAAAGGACTATAGAGTGAACCTATGAGTGAACAAACAGTTTCGGTCATTGAGGGGATGTGCCTGTCGCTGGTGGGTAACGGCGCGACACATGGATATGACATCGCACAGCATTTTGCTCCGACAACACGACTAGGTCAGATATATACAGTAAGCCGACCTGTTGTGTATCGAGCTCTTGATGGCTTAGTAAAAAAGAAGTATTTAAGTAGTGCCAAATCAACTGGGACAAGAGGGCAACTCAAGTGGATCTTGAAACTCACAAAGTCCGGAGAGCAAGTGCGCAAGGAATGGCTGAATCAGCCAGTGCAACATATCCGCGATATTCGAACAGAGCTGCTTGTGAAGCTATTGCTCCGTGATGAATCAGGTTTGTCGTCACAACGATTTCTCACTCAACAACGTGCAACGTTGCAAGTTGTTCTTTCTGGATTACTGCGAGATCGGGATGACTCAGTGGCAGCAGTGTGGCGTCGCGAACAAGCACGTGCGGTCGCGAGGTTCCTTGACGAACTATTGGGGCAACGCCACGATGTCGTTTCGGATGCAGACTCAAGTGATCGATTACAGTTAAGTGCGCGCAATCAACTGCGTGCGACCGTGCTTCAAGTGAAGCACGGTGGAGTCTTGTCTTCAGTAAAACTTGCTGTTTCTTTAGGGCAAGAGATGACTGCCACGATTACACAAGAAGCAACACATCAGCTGAGACTCGCGCCAGGTGATGAGGTGCTCGCATTGTGCAAGGCAACAGATGTTTTGGTGGCGACACAGAACCAGTAAACAAGACGACCCGCTCATTGCGCTTTCACACAACGAACGGGTCGTTCAGATTTTTGTCAAGGCGAACCCTAACGAGTTGGACTAGCGCCTTTTCTTAGCGGCTTTCTTGACTGTCTTCTTAGCGGCTTTTTTAGGAGCAGCTTTCTTTGTTGCTTTCTTAGCGGCTTTTTTAGGAGCAGCTTTCTTTGCAGGTGCTGGTGCAGGCTTGCGAACAGTCACAACTTTTGGTGCTGGTGAAACACCGAGTGCGATGTCTTTGAAGCCCTTGAGTGCTGTGATTTTGGCAACTGTTTTTGCTTTGACTTTTACTGGCTCACCAGTGGCCGGGTTACGGGCCATACGGGCAGGACGCTTGATTTTTGCAAACTTTGCAAATCCTGAAATGTTGACGATTTCACCCTTGGCGACATTGGCAAGAATGACGTCAATTGTTCCTTCGACAAGTTTGGCCGCCGTCTTGTTATCGACGTCGGTGTGGATGGCTACTGCATGGATTAACTCTCGTTTTTTCATAGCCGTAAAGTTATTCCATCTGATGGCAAAAGTGGGGGATTCCCCCTATATTTCTTGACTACTTGAGAATGTCCCCGTCAGGGACGGGGACGGGGTGAGCGATGGTTACCCCACGAATCCCAGTGAGTCATGTCATCAACTGGCAGTCGATGGGCTGGTCTGAAATCATCGCCCGTGTAATACGCGACAGGGAAGAGAACAGTTTGGGTCCAGTCGTCTGGGATGCCGAGCAACTGGGAGATTTCTTTTTCTTGAAACAGATGGATTGTGGTCCATGCCGTTCCGAGGCCACGAGAGCGCAGCGCCAACATGAAGCTCCATGCGGCCGGGAGGATAGATCCGTACGTGCTGGCCTGGGCAATGACCATCGGGACGGACTCGACTCGACCTTTGACGCAGGCAATGACATGCACGGGGACTTGCTCGAGAACTTGTCCCAGATACTGCGCCGACTCCATGACTTTGGGCATGACGTGTTCGCGTGGGTCGCCAGGTTCGAGAGGTGGCGGATATCCCGAGCCCGACATGACTTCTCCGCCTTGGCGATATGCGTCGGCTATAGCCTTGCGCTTGGCGGCATCAGTGACCACCATGAATGCCCAGTTCTGCGCATTGGTTCCGGTCGGGGCTTGCATGGCAATCTCAATACATTCCTGTACAACCTCTGGCTCAACGGCACGACTCAGGTCAAGTCGTTTTCGCACAGAGCGAGTGGTGGTGAGGAGTTTGTCTGTTGAGATTCGGTCAATGGTCATGTGCCCATTCTATTGCACTAAGGTTCACTCATAATTCATTGAAAATGTGTATCGGGGGATGACATTGGAACAATCATTGGTGAGTTTCCTGAAGAAGAGATTTCCAGACGCGGATGACGTCGGCATCGAAGACTTTCAGCAGATCCCGGGTGGGTTCTCGCGCGAGACCTATAGCTGTGTAGCGCACTTGACTCGCGGTGGCGCCCAAGAGCGACTGCCGCTCATTTTGCGCAAAGATCCGCCCATCGAAATCTCAATCTTGCAGACCAGCCGAGCGGTAGAGCACGACTTGATTGAATCGATTCGGCTCAATACTGGAGTACCAGTGAGTCAGAGTTATGGATACGAACTCGACCCCAAACCATTTGGTGAAGCAGCAATGGTCATTCAACGCATGCATGGCAATGGCAATACGTCCGACCTCTTTAATGGCGGGCCCGACGAAGATCAAGTTGACGATGTGGTGCGTCACTTGTGTGAGGTGCTTGTTGAGTTGCATACAACTGATATCGCCACGATTGACCCAACTGGTGCACTGAGTGATCCGCGAGGAGTCGGAATCAAAACGACGTCATGGGATGACTACATCGACTCAACATGTGAGTACTACATTTCCTCGTATCCGTCTGTGGCATTTGATCCGTCAATCATGATTCTCATTGATTTATTTCAAACTTTGCGTCGCACAAAACCACGTGCATTGCCACTTGCGCTTGTGCACGGTGACTTCAACCCCGCTAATTTTTTGTATGAAAACCGCAAAGTGACCGCACTGATTGACTGGGAAAATAGTCGTGTTGGTGATCCGCGCGAGGACTTGGGCTGGATGACCACGATGGATCTCTTGAGTAATACGCGCATCATGGATCACCCACGTGACAAAGGCGGATTCTTGGCGTACTACAACGAACTCACAGGATTTAATGTCACGGCCGAAGAGATCAATTACTTCAATATGTTTGGTACTGCAAATATTGCAGTACCAGTGAACTCCGCAATCTCACGCAGACTCGCCGGCGAACACCACCAATTGCTGCATGTGTATCTAGTGCAGTCCAGTATTCCGGCACTACAGGCATTCTCACAACAAATGAATTATCCAGGAGCGGCATCATGAACACCAGTCCAAGTATTGACGATATTTTGATGGGCTTGATATACGCCATTAGTGAGGAACTAATGCCGAACCTGGCTAATCCAAAAGCACAGGCAACGGCCGCAATGATGCAATCACTGATTCAAGAGTTGCGCCAGATGGTGCCAGTTTATGATTCGTATGTTGTCGATGAACATAATGCGATGACAAAAGTTTTGCGCGATACGGCGGACGCACTAGAAGGTGTGTCAGGTGCATCCGCAGATGCTGTTCGCGAGCGCGCGAAAACCCTCGGGACTCTGGCAGATGTGCCCGCACCAATGGATCGCGAGAAGGTTCTTGCGGCGCACCGCCAACTTGGCAAAGCACTCGAGCAGACCATCATTGATCTTGACGTGTTGCAGCGAGCCGGAGACACGCGTGGCGATGTGGCTCTAGATGTTGTTCGCGCACATCTGGCACCGCGTTATGCACGCGACATTGCCACGGTTGTGGCAGGAGCAGGCATGATTGGTCGCGGATAACCACATCCGACTACGGTCATTACCTGTACATAGGAACAATCTTGTCAGAGGAGAAAATCAATGAGCCGTTTACCAACCACTGTCGCGAGCATTACAACAGATTGGATGACGCAGTCGTTGCGCGCAAGTGGGTCCATTGACACCTCAACAACTGTTGCTTCGCTCACGCCGCACAACATGGGTGCCGGAGTTGGTTTTATGGGAGAAGTCGGAAGGCTCGGCGTCACGTACACAGGCGGCTCCGGTCCAGAGAGCGTGATTTGTAAAATACCAACGCAAGATCCAATGATTCGGGGCATGTTGGCACCGGCACGAGTATTTGAGCGTGAGGCTCGTTTTTATTCAGAAATTGCTCCACAATTGCCAACCGTGCCAAGCGCTCACTACGTGGCTGCCGATTATGCCAATGATGATTACGTGTTGGTGTTACAAGATCTTGGACATCTGCGCGTCGGAGATCAATCCGCTGGTGTGACAGCGGCTGATGCTGCTGCTGTGATGCGCACAGTTGCCGGGATGCATGCCCATTTTTGGCAAACAACCGAACTCAATTCGTTTGATTGGCTGCCGATGGCAAACTCAGACGGAATGAAGATCGGCAGCGAAGTCTATAAAGCGTCTTTGCCCGGATTCATGCAGGTCTTTGAGCACGCTATCGATGCAGACATGGTTCCAGTAATGGAGCAATACGGTGCCAACGTGCATCAATTGCTTGACCGAATTGCGGCAATGCCAAATACCGTTGCGCATTTTGATTTTCGACTCGACAATCTTTTCTTTGGCGACTCCGGCGATGTCTGGATGATCGATTTTCAGACGTGCAGTAAAGGTGGCGGCGCTTATGACGTTGCGTATTTCATGAGTCAGAGTGTCAGCACTGCTGTTCGTCAAGCCAATGAAGATTCGCTACTGCATATTTACCACGACGAACTCATCAAAAATGGCGTCAAGAACTACTCCTTTGAACAGTTCTATCAGGACTACCGCGTCGGAGTTCTGTACGGATGGATCATTCCGGTGTTCGCTGTTGGATCACTTGATGTTTCAAGTGAACGCGCGATGACATTGTGGACCGAAGTTGTGAAGCGCGCGCAGTCTGCAATGCGTGACCACCGCGTGTCGGAGTTTTTGATCTAGCGGCAAAGAAAATTGCCGATCAGGCCTCTGGCACTGGATAATGAATTCCGGGGATGCCTGATGACAACGCTTGATACCAGTCTGGACGTGGCTGGATTCCGGGATAACCCTGACCAACTCGTGGCGCCGTTTCCCCGTTCCACTCATGATGGATAGGTGGAATTTGGTAGTAGCCATTGGCTGCATTTGTTCCGCCATCAACAAGCAGATCATGTCCCGTGATGTAACTCGCGGCATCTGATGCCAAGAACATCACCGGTCCGACAATTTCTTCGAGTTCACCAATTCTGCGCATCGGTGTGCGACTGGCGATCCATTTGTCCATCCCCAATGCTTCGAGTGCAGGACGCACCATCTCTGTGATGATGAATCCGGGAGACACTGCGTTGACACGTACGCCGCGGTCTGCCCATTCGCAGCCCAATTGCAGAGTGAGGTTTCGTAACGCTCCCTTCGCTGCCGTGTAGGCGATGATGTTGAGTTCGTTTGCGCCACTGCCCATGATGGAGCAAATGTTGACAATTGAACCGCTACGACGCTCAAGCATGTGTCTGCCACATTCACGCATATACATGAACGCACCATTGAGATCGATTGACATGATCCAGTTCCAGGTAGTCATGTCAAAGTTTTCAGGAGAAACCCCGCGCATGTCGCTGACACCCGCGTTGTTAATTAAGGCATCGATTTTGCCGTGTTCTTTGATTCCGGTTTGTACAACTCGAATCACGTCTTCTTCGATTGACACATCGCCAGGGACGACGGTCACTTTTGAGCCCATTGCGCGACAGCGATCGGCAACACTATTAAGAAGTTCCGTTGACCGAGCAGTGAGAATCAAGTCCGCGCCTTCTTTGGCGAACCCTTCTGCGAACCCTTCACCTAATCCGTATGACGCTCC
>BJGC01000028.1:19037-20461 GCA_014190235.1 Actinomycetes bacterium
GTTCGATCCAAGAAAATGCGGTCATGGCTGACAACAACCACAATGCCTGGCCATGTATCAAGGTATTCCTCAAGTGCACGAAGAGTGTCAAGGTCAAGATCGTTTGTGGGTTCGTCGAGCAACAAGACGTTTGGCTGTTCAGCAAGTGTGAGTAACAGTTGCAAGCGTCGGCGCTCGCCGCCAGACAACGTAGAGATGGGGGCGAATTGTGCATCACCATCAAACCAGAATTGACGCATCAGATTGTTGTCCTCGACTGATGGCGCGCCTTTGTCACCTGCAACAGCTTCACGAACACGTTGATTGAGATTGAGATCGCGCCCTAACTGGTCGTAGTAGCCAACTTTGACAGTGCGACCCATTTCAATATGGCCAATAGTCGGACGCAATCGTTGAGCAATCAGATCTAGCAGTGTGCTCTTGCCAGCACCATTTGGTCCAACAATGCCAAGACGATCACCTGGTTCAAGTTCGTGCTCGAATGGTTGCAAGACAAGCGCACCGTTTGGGTTTTGAGATGTCGCAGGCCAACTGAATCCAACGCTGTGCAGTTGGATTCCTTTTGAGCCCAACCGTTGACTGCCAAGCGACAAGCCGAGTTCTCCGGCACGAGCAGGTGCATCAGCACGACGAGCGACAATCTCTTTGGCGGCGTCAACGCGTGCTTTTGGTTTTGTTGATCGAGCAGGTGCACCACGACGTAACCATGCGAGTTCGTGCTTAGCCAGGTTCTTGCGAATTTGCTCAGCAGTTGCTGCTTGTTCTTCACGCTCAATACGTCCGGCCAAGTACGCCGCATAGCCAGAACCTGCGTGGCGGTTGGCAGGAATATGCATATACGAGTGTCCGCGATCGATTTCGAGAACTTTGTTGGTGACATGATCGAGTACGTGACGATCGTGTGTGACTAGTAAAAGTCCGCCCGAGTAGTTTGCTAACCATTCTTCAAGATACGAGATTGCATCAAGGTCAAGATGGTTGGTGGGTTCGTCCAAGATGAGCGCTTCCCACTCTGATACCAACAAGGCCGCAAGCGCAACACGCTTTTTTTGTCCGCCAGAAAGTTCTGTTGTGTCTGCATCGATCAGCCCAGACATTCCGAGGCGATCAAGCATCGCTTCGCCTTGCCAGTCGTGACCAACTGCCTCGCGCACAGTTCCGGTTGGCAAAACTGGCAGTTGGGGCAAGACACCAATGCGAGCGCCACGCCCTTTGCGCACTACTCCGGCGTCTGGTTCGAGGTCACCGCTAATGATGCGCAGCAACGTACTTTTGCCGCAACCGTTGAGCCCGACAACACCGATGCGATCGCCATCGCTGACCGTGAGTGACAGATCATCAAAGAGCGGCCGATTTGGGCGAGAGGCTTTTACGCCTTGGGCATCAATAAGAATCACAGCCTCTTAGGCTACGGCGTTACTAGC
>BJGC01000029.1 GCA_014190235.1 Actinomycetes bacterium
GCACGGAATACAACTCGACCAACGGTGGACGCACAATCACAAGTGGAATTACAGATGATGGAGACATTGCGGCAAATGCAACACTGCTGAACTGGAGCGTCACTTTATCGGCGACCGATATTCAAAAGAAATATCCCACCATTGGCATATTTACATCGATCACGACAGCGCATGATGGTCTTGGCGGTGACTTCGGTGGTTATGCAACATCAGTCACTATCACTGGCACTGCTGCCACTGTCACTCGTGTGCCGGGACAATTCCGCAGCGACTTTGGCCTCAATTCATCCTGGTATGACACGATTGCGCAATTTGGTGCCGACTCACTCGCTGCACCTGTTGGAAGCATGCTCGTCATTGGCGACTCCGTGACCCAAAGCGTGGTCGACGAGTTTTCATCGCTCATCACGCCCGCCTATCCAAACACTGTGATTCAAGCGTGTGCTGGCAGGGGCGTCGTCGGGGCTGCATGTTTGTTTCCGCAAATAGCACCCAGTCTCAATCTTGATGGCGTCAACGTGTTTAATGCTCTTGAGACTCCTGCGATTGCTCTCATTGCATTGGGTTACAACGACGACCCAACAACATATGCCACCGAACTTGCCCAAATGATCTCAGCGCTCACAACACGTGGCGTGCAACGAATAATTTTTGTCACGATGTCTACTCGCACTACGAAGCGCACATATGCTACGGCAAATGCTGCGCTCTATGCTGCGGCTGCACTTGATCCCAAAATCACCGTGCTGGACTGGAATACGGCAAGCACTGATGCCACGACAACGCGGTGGTTTGATAATTCATCACTCTGTTGTTACGTTCACCTCTCACGCACAGGGCAAACTGAGTTTGCGCTCTTTTTGCGAGCGCAACTTGACAACTTACGATCTCAAGGATTGCTTCCGACCACGACGGCCCCTGCTGCGATTCTGCCAGGACTGCCCTTAACAGAACTCGACCGCGGAGCGATGGTGAAGACCCTGCAAAAAACTCTGAATACTGCACTCGAGACTCCTAAGAATAAACAACTTCTTGCTGATGGCGTATTCGGAGCGCGCACAACTCGAGCAGTCAAAAAATTTCAGCGGCAAAAGGCTCTGACTGTTTCTGGCTCTGTTGATCGAGCCACATGGGAGATGTTGGGACTGGCAGACAAACCCTGGCTTGCTGCGCTCAAAGTTGGAAGCCAGCATTCTTCGGTAAAAACAATTCAAGATGCACTCGCCAAGGTGCTGAAGAAAAAAATTACTGCGACGGGTGTCTATACCGCGGCTACACAGGCAGACGTGCGACTCTTTCAAACAAGTGTGGGCATGAAGCCAACCGGAAATGTCTCTGGCAATACATGGATGGTTCTGATACCAACCGCTGCTCTTGTTCAGACAGGCTGATTGAACCTTGCTTGCCAGGCCGCATCGCTCACCATTGACGGATACTGCGCCCGATAGACGCGCTTGAGTTTCTTATACGTACGAATCAAGCGCCACGTAGTAGAAAAGACTTCGCGCTGCAAGGAACGTACTCGTTGCCAATCTCGGCGCACAACAAAACCTTCGTCAATACGGGGGTGTCGGTACAGTATTTCTTGATGCCGAATCGCTAATCCGACAGCTCGCACATCAATCTGGGCAACGCCCGATACCCGAGCACGAAGAAATGATGGCACTAGATGGCCACCCATTGTGGGCACGGCAAGGATGTAGCCAATCAGTCTGACAATCTTTCGACGGGGTGCTGTGAAACCTAAAGCCTTTTGTTCGTCGCTCAACGGCGAAGCCTTTTCTTCGTTCACCATGCGTATCTCGTCATGCAATGCGGCATGATCTATTTTTTTCCATGCTTCGGGACCCTCAAGAAACTGTTTCATGCCGCGAACCATGTAATCAGCACTGGCGTATCGATGAGAGTAGACATTTCTGAAACCAAAGCCCACGTAACGCATTGCTAGATGCCACCAGTGGTGATTATCAAAGACCAATGTGTCGATAAGTGCAAAGTTTCGGATTTCATAGTACAAAGACGACGGATTGTTCTTGAGAGCGAAGTCAGCATGCCATACAACGATTCCGTTCATTGTGACAGTTGTTTTTCCGGTATGCATTAGCCCAAAAGCAACGTCATCACCACGAACAAAAACTGGGAGTGGATTCTCTTTGGCGAGATGCATTGGGAAAACCGTGAACCACCACGCCGAATAATCAAATTGCTCGGGCTTATATTCGCCTAGCACTTCTGATCGCTCCCGCAGATCGATGAATCTTCCGAGTGCACGCAATGGGTATATCGATTTGAATTTGTACATGCTTCCAGCCTCGAACTGCATCCACGGACGCTCTTCACTGAGCATTGCTCCGTGCACGCACAAGTCAGGAGACGTTGCAAACTTGAGCAACTGCACAGTTCGCACAATTGATTCTGGCTCAAGCAAAATATCATCATCCATCAACACGACATGAGTGCTCCAGCCAGCGGAACGGTATTCCATGATGCCGCGAGCGAATCCTCCCGCACCGCCCAAGTTTGGGTTGGACAACAACTGCACCGGTGCACTTGAAGGCAATGACGGTTGTAAATTACGCGCATTATCAACCACGAGAACCTTGACGTTTCCGTTGAGTTCTGGCACTGAGGACTCGATATCAATCAGTCGGTCAATAGTTTTGAGCACATACTCTTGGCGATTAAAAGTAGTGATCGCAACGCCGAGTCGTACCTCACGCACAAATTCATCTGTTGTGCTCCAACGCCCACCGCGCACAACTACACCTGCCTCGAGCGCGCTCACTGCTACATACAAAACGTCTGCACCACATGTTGTGATATCTGTGCACTCAAGTGCGGTTCCAGATGTTGCCGAATCAATCACAAACTCTCCGTGTGGGCCGGCCCCGATGAGCTCAATCAGTGCGTTACCTGTGATGTCAAGTGTCGCTACGACATGGCGAACAGCCGTCAAACTTCGCCATTGCCCAATCGGAAGTACCCCAAAAGACGTATCGAATGTGACTCGCTGGCCAGAACCCAGCACCAAACCGTCAACATCTACTGATGCAGATGGACTTCTGAAATACAGCGAGGGCTCTGAGAAATCAGGAGCCGGGATATTGATTCGCGAAAGAAGGTTGAGTTGGGTCACGGGTTATGCCCCCATCGGATCGCTCACAAATGACGGCATCTTTCGTCCGTGCTTGTGGCAAGACAAAAACTCATCTGCCACTTCAAGAGCTTCTTTGATCGTGACATCCATGTCCAAGTAACGATAGGTGCCCAAGCGACCCAAGAATGTCACCCCTGTTGCAGCCCTTGCTGCTTGGACATATTGCAACAACTGTTCTTTTTCTTTGACTAATCGGATCGGATAATACGGAGTGTCTTCATCGGTACACAAGCGACTGAACTCTCGATATATAACAGTTGCATCATGGGACTCCCACGGTGCGAAATGCTTATGTTCTGTTATTCGTGTATAGGCAACATCTTCGTCGCAATAATTCATCACGGGGCATCCTTGGTAGTCGCCGTCGAGAACTTCTTGCTCAAAGTCCAACGTTCGGTATCCGAGTCGACCAAAACTTTGGGCGAACCATTGGTCGATTGGCCCAGACCAAAAAATATGTTCTGCATCCGAAATTGCTGCAGGATCAACAGTGACTCCAAGGCGAACATCAATGAGGGGGTGATCAAGTATCGCTTGCACGATTGGCGTATAACCATTTTCTGGTATTGCTTGATGCGGATGATTGAAATATGAATCTTCATACGTAAACCGAACCGGAAGTCGCGCCAAAATTGATGCTGGAAGTTCTGTCGGGGATACTCCCCACTGCTTCTGTGTGTAGCCTTTGAAGAAGGCTTCGTAGAGCGGGCGACCAACAAATTTCATTGCTTGGTCTTCAAATGACACGGGCGTGCCAATGCTGTTATCGGCTTGCGACGTAATGAACTCCTGCGCCTCTGCTGGCGTCAGTGTCTTATTGAAAAACTGATTGATCGTGTGCAGGTTTACTGGCAATGAATATACGGCGCCACCAGATGTTGCTTTTACCCGATGGTTGTAGGGCAACATTGTGCCGAAGCGATTGATGTATTCCCAGACCCGTTCGTGATTGGTGTGAAAGATATGCGGTCCGTACACATGCACCATCACGCCGTTGGAATGGCGCTCGGTGTGGGCGTTGCCAGCAACATGCTCACGCGCGTCGTAGACCGTCGATGCGATGCCTGCTTCTGCAAGTTCACGGGCGACAACTGCACCCGAAAAGCCGGCGCCAACAATTGCGATCGCGCCACTCATTGGGACGCCTGATCGCTTGATTGCACGACTCAAGACTAGGGGTTTAGTGCCCCACCCAGGGAGCACACAGCCCATCTAAATCACGAATTTCAATGCGGTCTCGGTTATCCCAGACAACTTTGTTGCTGGGGTCTGCTCGTAATTTAAATACCCGAAATGACATCTCTGTTGTGTCAATGGTCAAGATACGACCGATCAACGACTCCCCAAGATTGAGCAGCAGTTTGAGCGCTTCAAGCGCCTGTATCGAGCCCACGATTCCGGGCAACACACCCAAGACGCCAGCCTCAGCGCAACTCGGCGCCAACTCAGCAGGCGGTGGCTCTGGAACCATGTCGCGATATGTCGGACCCAGCAATGGATGAAACACGCTCACCATGCCTTCAAAACGAAAGATCGAACCGTGCACAACAGGGATACCAAGTTTTACGCTCGCATCGTTGAGCAAATAGCGACTCGGAAAATTGTCTGCACCATCAATAATGACGTCGTAGCCGTCAATGATATTCATGATGTTTTCTGCAGCCAATCGCGTGTCGTAGGTGACGACATTCACATCGGGGTTGAGCCCTGTCAGTGTCTTTTTTGCAGAATCTACTTTGCGGTCGCCGATGCGATCCATGTTGTGCAAAATCTGTCGTTGCAGGTTTGATGCATCAACTTCGTCCATGTCAACGATTCCTAATGTGCCAACACCAGCAGCAGCCAAATACAACGCCGCTGGTGATCCAAGACCGCCTGCACCCAGCAGCAACACTTTGCTTGCTAGCAATTTTGCTTGACCTTCAATGCCAACTTCTGGCAACAACAAGTGCCGTTGATAACGATTGCGTTGATCGGCCGTCAATGTCACAGGCATGCGCCAGGAGCGACCTTCGTCTTTCCATTTTCCGTATCCACCGGCCATCGACAGCACATTGGTGTATCCAAGAATCTGCAATGTCTCAGCAGCAAACGCACTGCGAACCCCACCTGCGCAATAGACAACAATTTCTTGATCTTTATCGAGTGCCTTTGCCTCGATTTGAGCCTCGAGGTGCCCGCGCGGAATGTGCACTGCATCCGGAAGCGCGCCTTGGTCGTATTCATCTGGTTCGCGCACATCCAAGATCAACACGGAGCCTGAAGCAATTCGTTGCTGAGCAACGGCAGTATCAATTTCGGTGATACGCGATTTGGTTTGCGCAAGGAGTTCTCTAAAACCAGCCATATTAAAACCCTACCTGCTAAGTCGGGATTCCAGCATCGCTCATAATCGTCGCCAGTAGTTCGCTGATATCTCCTACTGCCACGGCCCCTGCGCGGTCATCCATCGACGTGGGTTCACCATTGATGATGGCCACTTTTACTCCCCTCGCCTGAGCCCGCGGAACCATGTTGTTAACAGGTCCCACCGACAGCGTGGTGCCGACTGCAATCAAGAGTTCGCAATTCTCGGCATACGACAAAGCCTGATCAAGGATTCCTGGGGCAAGAGCCTGTCCAAAACTAATCGTGTCACTTTTTAAGATTCCGCCACATAGTTGGCAACTCGGATCAGGGTCTCCGGCTCGCACACGGTCAAGCGTTGATTGCATCTCACGCCGATCTTTACAATCCCAACAAATGCTGAATCGAAATGTTCCGTGAACTTCTACAACTTTGTCTATCGGAATACCAGACTGCTGATGTAAGCCATCAATATTTTGAGTGACGACAACATCAAGTTTGTGAGCCGCATGCAATCCAACAATTGCGCGATGTCCATCGTTTGGAATCGCACTCCATGCCGGTGACTCTAAGCGGGTACGCCATGCCAATTGCCGAATCTCGGGATTCTCCAAATAATGACTAAGTGTTGCAACTTTTTCTGCTTCTGGATTCTTGGTCCAGACTCCGTTTGGTCCGCGAAAATCTGGGATACCAGAGTCGGTCGATATTCCTGCGCCGGTGAGCACCACAATGCGCGAAGACTGACGAATCCACTCTGAAATTTGTGGCGCGGACATGGCTGTATTTTATCTACTCATTGGTACAGAATCATTTCCGTGCGACACATTATGCGAACACATCTATGAGATGGAACACACTCTGCATATACCCGACACTGGCCTACTTCATCTCGTGCCTTGGCGAGATGAACTCGTCGAAAGCCTCGGCTACGACATCAGAGGTAGTTATGTTGAACGTTTCTGGCTCCCGATATTGGGGCCCACTTCAACGTGGATACTTCGACGCTCGGCTGATGTCTTTGATGCGTTCCCCCATGGCACAACAGTTGACCTTGTCGACATGGCTGCAACGCTCGGATTATCTTTCGCAGCGGGCAAAAATTCACCATTTGCGCGATCACTCCAGCGATGTGTGATGTTTGGTTTTGCTCAACCAACGCATGCTCATGCAGACGGTCTTGCAGTTCGTCGCGTTGCCCCACCACTTGCGCAACGCTTCGTTCAGCGACTGCCACCTTCACTTGCCGTCGCATTTAACGAATGGCAAACTGATCCCTCTGTGCGTGTTGTACCATCGCGTCATGCAGTTCACAGCCAGCCACGCAACATCTGAGCAATGTGTTGGTGTTGGCGAAGCATTGGCACGGGCTTTTCATGATGATCCGGTCTTTGCATACATGCTGGGACGCACCGATTTTCCGAACTCCAAAGCACAGCGTTTTTTTCGCACGTTTTACAACCTGCAACTCTCACAAGAATTGAGCTATACCGCCCACGATGACACAGGGAAATGTCTTGGCGCATCAATCTGGTGTGCCCCTGATGCATGGAAAGTGCGACTTCGCGATATCGCCCGCATTGTGCCCACGATGACAACTGTCTTTGGTGCTGGTCTGCCACGTGCGCTCATCGCCTTGCAGCGACTTGAACATCTGCATCCAAAAGAACCCCACTATTACTTAGAATTCATCGGTACAGATCCTGATGCACAAGGAAACGGTGTCGGTTCTGCGTTGCTTGCGCCGGTGCTGGAGCGTTGTGACCAAGAACAGATGCCGGCGTATTTAGAGAGCAGCAAAGAATCCAACGTCGCCTTTTACGCGCGTCATGGTTTCAAGGTCTCGCACGTGATGCAACATCCAGGTGGCCCGCAACAATGGCTGATGTGGCGCGAAGCCACACTCTGACAAAAGTTAGATACCGATTCGTTGCGCGAGCAACTCGCGGTGATAGGTCGGATCACCAAAGATCAGTTCGCTTGACTTTGCACGCTTGAAGTACAGGTGCGCTGGGTGTTCCCAAGTAAAACCAATACCACCATGAATCTGAATGTTCTCGGCTGCTGCATGGAAATATGCCTCACTGCAATATGCCTTGGCGAGCGATGCAACTGAAGGAAGTTCGTCGTTCATCTCACTTGCACACCACATGCCGTAGTACGCAGCAGATTTTGCTGACTCAACTTCAAGCAACATGTCTGCACACTTGTGCTTAATTGCCTGGAACGAACCGATTGGGCGACCGAACTGAACACGCACCTTGGCGTATTCCACTGCCATCTCGAGCACCTTTTGTGCTCCGCCGACTTGTTCTGCTGCAAGAGCAACCGCGACAAGGTCAAATACCTGAGACAACACGTCCCATCCTTTGCCCTCAGTTCCGATCAAGGTTGCAGGCGTGCCCGCAAATTCAAGCTTGGCTTGCTTACGTGTCTGGTCCATCGTTGACAATGCTGTGCGAGTCAAACCTTTTGCTTTTGCATCAACTGCAAACAAACTGATTCCCTTACTTGTTTTTGCAGCGACAATGATCAAGTTGGCAGTGTGTCCGTCAATGACGAACATCTTTGTTCCGGAGATTGTGAAATCAGTTCCGGATCCCTTGGCCTCGATTGTGACGCCTGATGCGTCCCACTTGCCGGATGGTTCTGTCACTGCAAGTGTGGCAATTGTTTCGCCACTTGCAATACCTGGCAGATGCGCTTTCATTGCTGCTTTGTCACCAGACAACAACAATGTGTTGGCTGCAAGAACGACGCTCGAGAAATATGGAGCACACAACAACGCGCGACCCATTTCTTCAAGCACGACACCGAGCTCAACGAATGAGAACCCTTGTCCACCAAATTCTTCGGGAATAGCGAGACCTTGCAGTCCCATCTGATCGGCCATCTGGCTCCACACAGCGGCGTCAAAGCCATCTGTTGTTTCCATCTGTTCGCGCACGGCTGACTCGGCTGACTTTGACTCCAAAAAGGAGCGGACCATCTTGCGGAGTTCTTCTTGTTCTTCACTAAAGGCAAAATTCATGTTCGTATTGTGACCCCAAACAATGCACTCTCACAAATCGGAGTGTGTACACATGCGTACACAAGTCACGATAGGCTGAACCCATGGGAGACCTGGGCATTCGGCAACTGCGCCAAACACTGGCAGCAACTGTGCGACGCGCCAAAACCGGAGAACGCCTGATCATCACGATTGACGGCGAGGCCGTTGCCCAACTCGGACCAATCGACACTCCCACCCACGAAGTTACTGTCGCAGAACTGATTGCTCGCGGGCTCGTGATTGCTCCACGACGTCGAGTCGAGTACGTGTCTCGTGAACCTATTGTGCTGTACGCGGGTGTGCGCATTGACCGTGCCGTGCAAGAGGTTCGCCAATGACACTTTTTCTCGACGCCTCTGCTCTTTTGGCTCTGCATGTTGACGGCCCGTACCACATTGTCGCGCGTGGTGCACTTGCCTCAGACTCACAATGGTGTGCAAGCGCATTAGCCCTGACAGAGACAATTGCTGCCATCGGACGTGTCACGGAAGAAGCCATCTTGCAACGAGACATCGAAGATGACGTGCGCAATACATGGGACTTTATCCATATCGTTCCCGTCGATCAGCGCTGTCTTGAAGATGCGGCCGTGATCGCGCACGACCAGCCGATTGGTGTCTCAACAGCGATCCATCTTGCTGCTGCATCGCGCCTGCCCCAACCAGTGACTTTTCTTACGT
Source organism: Actinomycetes bacterium (assembly GCA_014190235.1). Classification (GTDB taxonomy): domain Bacteria; phylum Actinomycetota; class Acidimicrobiia; order Acidimicrobiales; family Ilumatobacteraceae; genus UBA2093. Next base: position 9,236 of record BJGC01000029.1, read on the forward strand.
TTGACTCGCGGCAAATCCCCGTTGCCCTCTCACTGGGCTTTGATGTTGTGTCAGGCTAGAGCCATGACCACGTTGCACTACTCCGATGCCGACCTAGAAATTCATCGTGTCGTCGTTGGCAAGTACGCCAACAATGTCTTTGTCGTTCGTTGCAAAGCAACTGGTGAGGCAGTGTTGATCGATGCAGCAGATGAGCACGAGAAACTTCTTGAGCTCTGTCGTTCGCTTGGCGTGACACGCGTCCTCGAGACTCATGGGCATTTTGATCACATTCAAGCAGTGCCCGCAATGCGTGAGGCCGGATACGAAGTCGCCGTCACGGCTCTAGACGCACCGTATTTAGTAGATGTTGGCTACGACGTTTTTATTGCTGACGGTGATGTCATTGAAGTAGGACGCCTCCGTCTTGACGCAATCCAAAACCCAGGACACACTCCGGGTTCAATCAGTTTTGCCGTGCAGGGCGCACCAATACTGTTCACTGGTGACACACTTTTTCCGGGCGGCCCCGGCAACACAAAACTCAAAGGTGGTGACTTTGCCACGATTATTGATTCGCTTGACAAAAAATTATTCCGTTTTCCGGACAACACAATTGTTCTGCCTGGTCACGGCCTTGACACAACCATCGGCAACGAGCGACCACACATACAAGAATGGGTTGACCGTGGTTGGTGACGCAACTTACATGCTTGGCGCAATGGTGCCAGCCTCGTTGCCAATTGCTCATGCAACAGAAAATGTTTCCCAAGACGCAAGACCACTTGGCACCAACAGACAACTTCTTCGCCGTATTTCTTCGCTTCGAAATGCATGGACACTTGTATTTTTATATCTTCAGACAATCGTCATCATGTGGGGAGCCATTACGTATCCATTGTTCGGTATCCCGATTGCGTTTGTGCTTATGGGCCGTGCGCATGCACAATTTGCATCACTCATGCATGAGTCTGCACACCGTGTGCTCTTTGCCAACAAGCGCATCAACGACACGGTCGGTCGGTGGCTCCTTGGGTTCGTCGTTTTCACCAGCACTGATGCCTATCGCCGTGTACACATGGCGCACCATCGTCAAGAGTTTGGCCCAGACGAACCAGATATTGCGTTGTACGCCAACTATCCCGTCACTCTGGCAAGTTTTCAGCGCAAACTTGTGCGCGATGCCACCGGTCAAACCGGAATCCGTCTGTTGCGTCAACAACTTCGCGGCGTGACATCACCCGACGCACGAGTGCGTCACACACTCTGGAAAATGATTGGCGTCCAAGCCTTGCTGTTTGGGATTTGTCTAGCGCTCGGGCATTGGTGGATCTACCCTGTGCTCTGGGTGCTTCCGTTTCTTACGATGTGGCGTGTGATCAACAGATTGCGATCAATTGCAGAACACGGCGGCCTGCGAGCCGACTCTGATCGTCGCATCACCACCCATTCGGTGCGACAAAATTGGCTTGCGCGGTTCTACCTTGTGCCGTACAACATCGGGTTTCATCTTGCCCACCACGTCGATGCCGGGCTCCCTTTTCGCTCACTTCCCAGATTTCATCGCCAACTCCTGAGCGCTGGGTACGTGGCTGAGCCCTACGAATACACGTCATATCGGCAGTTGTGGGTCGCCCTGAGAGCAGCCTGAATTAGCACTACGTCCATAGTGCTAATCCGTGTCGGGCGCCTAGAATATGAGCGTGACCGAATTATTTCGCATTGACAATCTGCACGCTCGGCCTGTCACCGACGAAGGAGACCCGATTGCCCCAGCAATCTTGCGGGGGTTGTCGCTCACAGTCAACGAAGGCGAAATCCACGCCATCATGGGCCCCAATGGCTCAGGTAAATCGACCTTAGCGAGCACGCTTCTTGCGTCGCCAGAATATGAAGTCACAGAGGGTCGATTGCTTTTCCATGGCGAGGACATCACTGACTGGTCCACAGATGTACGCGCCAAGGCCGGAATATTTCTTGCGTTTCAGTATCCGCAAGAAATCGCTGGTGTCTCAGTGATTCAATTTTTACGACAAGCACTCTCAGCACGAAAAGGAATCGATCTTTCAATTCTCGAGTTGCGTTTGTCTGCGATGGATTGGATGAAACGCCTCGGCATGGACTCGTCTTTCGTTGATCGCTATTTGAACGAAGGATTTTCTGGTGGAGAAAAAAAGCGCAACGAGATTATGCAGATGGCAATCCTCGAGCCAGAAGTAGCAATTCTTGACGAGACAGATTCCGGACTCGACATTGACGCGCTTCGCACCGTGGCTCAAGGTATCCGCGAGGTCAAAGCAGACCGATCCAAACTTGGCATCGTTCTTATTACTCACTACCAACGGCTCCTTGACGAGCTCCAGCCTGACTTTGTGCACATCATGATCGACGGACGAATTGTCAAGTCTGGCGGGATGGAAGTTGCAGTCGAACTAGAGAGCAATGGCTACGAGGCATACAAGGCCTGACATGTCCAAAGATTTTGCAAACCTGCGACAAGATTTTCCGGTCTTATCGCGCGTCATCAATGGCAAGCCCCTCGTCTACTTAGATTCTGCGAACACTTCACAAAAACCCCATGTAGTCATTGACGCCATGACGGATTTTCTCGAAAACGGATACGCGCCAATTAATCGCAGTGCATATCAAATGGCAGCAGAGGCAACTGACCTATACGAGGGAGCGCGCACTGCAGTTGCAAAATTTATAAATGCCCCAAATGCCAACGAGGTCATCTTCACCAAAAACGCAACCGAGGCACTAAACCTGATCGTTCGCACATGGGGAATCGCCAATCTCAGCCATGGTGACGTTGTCGTTCTCACTCACATGGAGCACCACGCCAATATTGTTCCGTGGCACATGCTCGTCGCTGAGCGCGGAATCGTGTTGCGTTTTATTCCCCTCACCTCTGATGGTCAACTCGATCTCAGCAACCTTGACGCACTTCTCACCGATGCCAAAGTGTTGTCATTTACTTCAATGTCCAATGTGCTCGGCACAATTAATCCTTCTAAATTTCTCTGTGCTGCCGCGCATCGCGCAGGTGCAATCGCCATTGTTGACGGATGCCAATCGGTGCCACATATGGCCACTGATGTCCAAGACATGGGCGCAGATTTTCTTGCATTTTCTTCGCACAAAATGTGCGGGCCATCAGGTCTTGGAGTGCTGTGGGGACGCCAACAGTTGCTTGATGCAATGCCGCCATTTATGGGCGGCGGAAACATGATTGCTGACGTGCGCCTTGATGGTTTTACTTGTGCCGAACTTCCGGCCAAATACGAGGCGGGCACTCCGCCTATTACCGAAGCAATCGGCCTCGGTGCTGCAGTCGCATACCTCACCAAGATCGGCATGCACAACATCCGTGCCCATGAAATCGATCTTGCTACATACTCAATGAATCAACTCACGCAACGATTCGGAGACGACATCGTGATCCACGGTCCGACCAATATCGAAGTACGCGGAGCAACACACAGTTTTGCTTTTAAAGACCTCCACCCTCACGATGTCAGCCAGGTTCTTGACCAAAGCAATGTGTGTGTCAGGGCGGGCCATCACTGCGCCAAACCCCTGATGCGCTTGCTCGGAGCCAATGCCACAGTGCGTGCCAGTTTTTATCTCTATAACAACCACCAAGATGCCGATGCTCTGTGCGATGCTTTAGAGCAGGCAAGCGAATTTTTTAGTCCCTCTTAACCACTCCAACACACTAGGAACCCTCTATGCCAGGTCTTGAAGATCTCTATCGCGAAATCATCCTTGATCATTATCGCAGTCCCCGAAATCGCGGTGAATTGCCTCCACCCGCTGTGCGCACAGAAGGTCATAACCCACTCTGCGGAGATGAAATCCAGGTTTATCTTTCTGTTGACAGCGGTCTCGTCAGTGACGTCAAAATTTCTGGACAGGGATGTTCTATCAGCCAAAGTTCGGCATCAATGATGTCTGCGGCCGTCAAAGGAAAACCTATTGCAGAAGTTCGGTCTATCGTTCGGCGGTTCAAGTCAATGATGACACTCGAAGAAGAAGAGACTGCAGAAGCAGATGACCAAAATGTCAAACTCGGTGATCTTGAGGCATTGCAGGGAGTCGTGAAGTTTCCCGTTCGCATTAAATGCGCAACCCTTGCATGGAACACGTTGCTTCAAGGCCTCGACGAGGCCACTGCATGAAATCAAGGCGCATCGTTGCGCTTGCTGTTTTTAGTTTTATCGCACTCTCACCCATCGTTGCTCATGCCCAAGATGGCTCAACCGACTCAACTCTTCCTGCAGCAACTATCCCCGTTGAAACCACTGTTGTCACGACCACGACAGTCGCTCCCTCACCCACGCGCAGAAGCAAAGCAAGCATTGCCCTTGTTCAGGTAATTCTGAGCGAACAGCGCGCCTATGTCTACGCTCAGAACAAAAGCCTGATTGCCACTATTCCCATCTCGACTGGACTGGACAACAGCACTCCAAGTGGTGCGTTCAAGGTGTTTTCTAAATCAGCACAGACATTTTATGAACTCAACCCGTCGGAGCGCATGCGATGGATGGTTCGTTTCACCAAAGGACGTGAAGGCGGAAACATTGGTTTTCATTCCATCCCATACAAGGTAACAGCCAAGGGTGAGGTGAAGTTTTTCACCCCAATCGGGCTTGCACCGTCCTCACATGGATGCATCCGCGTTCGTGACGTTGACGCCAAGTGGCTGTTTGCAAACATGGCCATCGGTACACGGGTTGTCGTGAAAAATACTCGCAAGTAATCAAGTACAGTCAGAGCAAGGAGTAAACAACATGTCAACGCGCGCAACTTTCACATCATTCTCAGAATCCACCCAAGACGATTGGTCAAACATCATGGTGGCGATTCAACACACGCAATCAATGGTCGCAGACCGCATCATCGATCAAATGAGCATGCTTGGCGATGACTACGGTGGTTTTCCGGTTAGCAGACTCGAACATTGCCTTCAGACCGCTACACGAGCCCAACGTGCCGGAGAAAATGACGAATACGTATTGTGCTCATTGATTCATGACATTGGCGACAACCTCGCTCCGTTAAATCATCCAAGTATTGCTGCGGGCATCGTAAAACCGTTTGTCAATGAGGCCAATCACTGGATGGTTCTGCATCACGGAATCTTTCAGGGCTATTACTTCTGGCATCACATCGGACTTGACCGCAATACCCGAGATCAGTTCGTCGATTCACCTTTTTATGACTACACCGAAGAGTTCTGCGCTAAATACGATCAAGTTGCATTCGATCCTGACTACAAGAGCGAGCCGCTCGAACATTTCGTTCCGCTCATTCGCAGTACTTTTGCTGCGGGATAGATACTAAGTCGCGCGAGTCGTCAGCCGCACTCCCACAAGAGCCACGAGCAAGCCAACAACTGCGAATGCTCCCAAGCGCTCTCCAAAAAGAATTGCACTTTCTATTGCGCTTAATGCCGGTGTAAGGAAAAACAAACTGCTGACTTTTGCCGCAGCTTGTCGATTCAGCATGTACAGCATCACAAGCACAGCAGCAATTGACAGCACGCCAACTGCCCACGCCAGTGATAACCACGACTGGGCCGTCGAATGAAACTGCCAGTGCTCGTTGACAACAGCCCCGAAACACAACACGACTCCGGCAGATACATACTGCACGGCTGTCCCAGCGACCAACGGAATATCTGTCCCCTTTGCCCGTTGCAATAAAGTTCCGGCAGCCATTCCAGAGATCGCCAATGCCATTGCGATCAAACTGATGCTTGTAATTTTAACCGAAGAACTAGATTGCATTTTCTCAACGACCACGACCCCAACTCCGATAACCCCAAGCGCGATACCTCGCCTTTGTATTTTGCTCAGAGGCTCCGCCAAAATAAGACGACTCGCGACAGCAGTAATGACGGGGTGAAGACCCGCGATCAATGCGATTAAACCTGACGGCAAGCCATGGTCTGCAGCCACAAATACTCCACCTAAATACAAGCCATGCATCAGAACGCCAACAATTGCGGCGATGCCAATGTGTTGACGATTGAGTCGCATCGTTTTGGTGAACTTTGCGAACAACATCAGCACTGCCGCTGCAAAAAACATTCGCAAAGTCAAGAAAGTCAACGGTCCAGCATCGCGGGTTCCGTATCTTGCAACGATGAATCCTGTGCTCCAGAGCACGACAAATATTCCAGGAGCAAAGCGCTCCATGCGATAGGTGGTGCTACCCACCACTATTTCATGCCAAGAAAACGTCCCAATTTGGCTCGCCTACCTGAGCGCGACATCGGAATTCCGGTTGCACGAGAGATACTGCGCTTGGCTTTTGTTACACCTAACGCGCGTTTCCACGAGAAGGTTAATCCAGGTCCTAGTTTCATGCTCCCAACATACACCTCTGTCACCAGGGCTGATCGGGTTATCTAATATGACACCATGCCACAACAGAATTCACGGTCGTGGCCAGAAGGTTTCATGTGGGGAACAGGTGCGTCGTCGACGCAGTGTGAAGGCGCCGCCCCCGCATCGGATTGGTATGACTGGGAACAAACCGCGCATGCACCACTCTCGGGCATGGGTAATGACTTTGGTACGCGATACTCCCAAGACTTCGCTCTTCTTGCTGGACTTGGATTAACTCATCATCGACTCTCTATTGAATGGGCGCGCATTGAACCCAACGAAGGTGAGCGTGATCAGTTGGCGATCACTCATTACAGAGAAATCCTTCTCGCAGCAAAAGAGGCGGGTATTCATCCATGGGTGTGCCTTCATCATTTCTCCTTGCCGACATGGTTTGCACGGCTTGGTGGATTTTTGATTGAAAAGAACCGCACAACATATTGGCAAAGACATGTTGAGTTCATAGCCCAAACATTTGGTGATCTCGTTGAAGGTTGGCAACCCGTCAACGAAACCAACTACTACCCCACTGCTGCATACCTTGGACGCGGGTGGCCGCCAGGACACAACGATCTCGAGGAGTGGCGCACAGTCAGCCAACAGATTCATCTCGCTACAGCAGAGGCAGCATTGCAACTCAAGCAAACTGGTGCACCGGTCGCGTCAATATTTGGACTCTCTACCCTTGAACTCCTCGATGATGAACCACAAACACACGAATTTGCTGAACGATTTTACAGTATGAACTGGAACGCGGGTCTAGGACTACATACGAACGGACTGTTGCGGATTAATGAACGCGACCCCATCGAACGACCTGACCTAGCCAATGTGTTTGACCTGATCGGGTTCTCGTACTACTGCGCCTTTGGCGTGCGCAATGGCCAACTTGCCATGTATCCCGATACACAGACGCCGTCACCGCTGGGCTACGCGATCTGGCCAAATGGTTTAGGGCTAGTGCTTGAGCGACTTCATGCCCAAGTGCCAAACACACCATTAGTGATTGCCGAATATGGCATTGGCACAGCAAACGACACCGAACGCGCTGCGTACTTAACTACGGGCCTTGACATCACGCATTCCGCAATACAACGCGGAATCGATATTCGCGGCTTTTTTCATTGGACTGCAGTTGACAACTACGAATGGCTCCACGGATATGACCTGCAGTTCGGAATCATCAGTCGGGACAGGGTCATCAAGCCAAGTGCTCAAGTTCTACGTACCGAAACCGCTTCTAATCAATAAACCCTGTCATAGTATTTACCTACGACAATTTTATGGAGGCTCCAATGGAACCTGAAATCAGTAACTTACGACGACTTAATGTAATAGCCGGATTCTTGCATCTTGCTTCTCTCGCTGCAATCTTGCTTCTCTCCAATGACGCATTTCTCCCCGTGAATGCAACGTATCTCACAGAAGCACCGGGCACTGGGAATTTTTCTGATCCGATTAACTTATTTAATCTCAACATCGGCTACATGGTCGCGGCGTTCCTGGCACTTTCTGCTTTCTTTCATTTCTTTATTAGTTCACCTGCGATGTTTCCCCGTTATGTGTCTGGTCTGAAAAACCACATCAATGTATTTCGATGGGTCGAGTATTCGCTCTCATCTTCCTTAATGATCATTGTCATTCTTCAACTCAACGGAACGGCCAACTACATCGCACTACTTGGAATCTTTGGTGTCAATGTCTGCATGATTCTCTTTGGCTGGCTGCAAGAGAAATACACAACGCCTGGTAATGGCGATCTATTACCTTTCTTCTTTGGGTGTATCGCCGGAAGTATTCCATGGATCGCTACGGCCATTAATCTTGCATCTCCAAAAGGACCAGCCAACACCACGGTGCCCACTTTTGTTTACGGAATCGTCGTCTCGTTGTTCATCCTTTTCAACTGCTTTGCGATTGTTCAGTGGAAGCAATACAAAGCACGTGGCAAGTGGGCTAACTACCTATATGGCGAACGGATATACGTTGTGCTTAGCCTTGTTGCCAAGTCAGTTTTGGCATGGCAGGTATTCTCCGGAGCACTCGCTTCGTAGTATCTGATCTTTATTTTGGCCCTATAGTTAACGTATGCCTACTCAAACATTTACGATGTATTCGACCCAATGGTGTGGGTACTGCAAACGCCTCAAATCCGATCTCCGAAAAGCTGGTATTGAATTCCTTGAAGTTGACATCGAAAACGATGATGTCTCTGCTGCATTAGTCGAAAAAGCCAACAACGGAAACCAAACTGTTCCAACACTGATTTTTGAAGACGGAACGTCGATGACTAATCCTTCACTTGCCAAAATCAAAGAGCATCTTTCTCTCTGATCACTGAATACATACCATCAACCCGAAACCTATCTCGTATATTTCGTGTTGATGGAATGGATTTCAGACCCCACCGCTTGGAGTGCGCTTGCAGCACTGCTCACGCTCGAGATTGTGCTGGGGGTAGACAACGTTGTATTTATCTCAATCCTTCCATCAAAACTTCCTGTTGAAGAACAAGATAAAGCGCGTAAAATCGGACTTCTTGCTGCCGGCGGAACGCGGGTACTACTTCTGTTGGCTGTCGGTTGGGTCATCAGCTTAAAAAAGAAATGTTTTCTGTTGGTTCGTTGGGCTTTAGTGGAAAAGATTTAATTCTTTTGGCGGCTGGAATATTCCTGATCTACAAGGCCATCTACACTTTTGTTAACGCTCACCCTTCGGTCAAAATGTTGGCACTCGCTTTCTTGCTACTGATAGGTACGACTCTCATTGCCAAGGGGTTCGGTCAAAAAATTCCTAAGGGTTACATTTACGCATCGATGACTTTTTCTATTTTTGTTGAAGTTCTAAATATCAGAGCACAACTTAAGAAAAAACAAGTTCACCCGATTCGTTTACGAGAATCCATTGTTGGCGACGGCGCGCAGACCCAGTGACCTTCGTTAGGCGGGTTTTGGCTTTACGAACCAGATTCATCGAAATACAGGCATTACAAAGCTCGAATCCAAAAGGTTTAATCAGAGGTCAGACGCCGAAAGGTTTCTATTTCTTGCACGTCATAGGCAGTGCCATCAGCGCGCAAGAGTTCATGAAACCAAGGCTCGTCGTCATTGACTTGTGTGGTCCACGAGCGCCACGGAAACCTAGTCTGAGTTCTTCCATCAACCAATCCCCAGTTGATCGCTCCAACTCCCGCATCTTTAAAGACTGACAAGAGATCGACTGTTGAACCAGCAGTGCGGGCCAACCATTCAGTGCACAACAGTGGTCGACCATGAGTCGCTAGAGCCTTGATCACGGCCGTCAGTTTTTCGCGACGCTCATAACAGTGAAATGAAATGATGTCGCTTTGATCAACGATGAGTTGATTCAGTGAGTTTGTGGCCACCTGACCATCTTTTTCGTATTCCCAGACCCCAATGGTGAGCGGCTGAGTAACACCAACTTCGCGCGCCCAATTAAACACCGTCGAGACAAGTTCCGTGGCCGTGGCGATCTTTTCTTCACGTGATTCAAGTTTCAGAGTCACCACGTCGACTTGATCAGGCTCATTAAAGAGGTCCCAAGCAATCACGCGCTCGTCATCCTTGAAAAATGAAAGCAATGCGAAAACATAGTCTCGCAACTCGGACCATCGTGAGCGATCGTAGAAAATATCCGAACCTGGGCTTTGAACCCACATTGAGTTATGGAGAAAGGGTTTTGGTTCGGGCTGCTTACCCAATCGGGGCTTTGGGTTCCAAACACCATCGAAGAGAACTGGGATGACAGCAATGTCCTTTGAGGCGGCCACTGCAAAAACTTTCTCAATTCGCGCCAGAAAATCTGCCGGTGCTTCAGCAAATAACAAATCATGAAGATAAATCCGAACTGTATTCATTCCGATGTCAGCGGCCCATCCGAGTTCTCGTTCGATTGTGCCGATATCAAAAGTTTCGGCCTGCCACATTTCAAGCTGGTTGCCCGCAGTAGACGGAGAAAAATTGCAGCCAACTCTCCAGCCGACTTGCTCGCTCCATTGGTGTGCATCTTCTATTGACCAGCGACTATCACTCACATGAGTATGTAATCACCAAGACACGAACGTCAGCGAAGCGGGACGAGCCCCACCCACTGATCAGATGAATTCCCCAACATTGCCTCGTGAAATGGTCATTT
>BJGC01000030.1 GCA_014190235.1 Actinomycetes bacterium
AGCCAAACCGCGAGAAGCCAATGTCTTAGAGATAGCAGCAGTCAGCGTTGTCTTGCCGTGGTCGATGTGACCCATCGTGCCGATATTGACGTGTGGCTTGTTGCGTTCGAATTTTGCCTTACTCATGTTTTACTCCGTAGTTTTGCTTGTGGTTTTTGGATGGACATTGGTTGGATAGGACTGATCGGCTATTCGCCGCGAACTCTTTTAACGATTTCTGTAGCGATTGCCTCTGGTACCTGCTGGTACGAATGGAACTGCATGGTGTACGTGGCGCGGCCCTGAGTACGCGACCGAAGATCGGTACTGTATCCGAACATTTCCGATAGCGGAACCTGAGATTGCACGACTTGAGTGTTTCCGCGTGCTTCCATGCCTTCGATTCGGCCACGACGGCTGCTGAGGTCACCCATCACGTCTCCCATGTACTCGTCTGGAGTCACAACTTCGACGGCCATGATTGGCTCAAGCAACACAGGACGTGCCTGCTCGGCTGCCTTTTTAAAGACCATTGTTCCGGCAATCTTGAAAGCCATTTCGCTGGAGTCAACGTCGTGATATTGCCCGTCGGTCAGTGTTGCGCGCACATCCACTGTGGGGTATCCGGCGAGAACTCCGTTTCCGAGTGCTGCCTGGATTCCCTGATTTACAGGCTGAATGTATTCGCGAGGAATACGTCCACCCGAAATCTTGTCAACGAATTCGTATCCGCCACCAGGACCAGTTGGTTCAAGTGAAATTTTTACAACAGCAAACTGACCAGAACCACCAGACTGTTTGATGTGGCGGTACTCGACTGCGGTGACTGTCTTAGTCACTGTTTCGCGGTACGCCACCTGAGGCTTGCCGACTGTTGCATCAACGTTGAATTCGCGTTGCATGCGGTCAACAAGGATTTCAAGGTGCAGCTCACCCATTCCGGAGATCACAGTCTGATTAGTTTCTTCGTCGGTACGAACTCTAAAGGTGGGGTCTTCGTCTGACAGCGACTTCAGAGCCTTGCCCAACTTGTCTTGGTCATCTTTTGTCTTTGGCTCGATTGCAACGTGAATAACTGGCTCAGGGAAAATCATTCGCTCAAGCACGATTGGATTGCTGCGATCACACAGAGTGTCACCTGTTGTGGTGTCCTTGAAGCCAAGGCCAGCAACAATGTCTCCTGCCATTGCAACATCAAGATCTTCTCGCTGATTTGCATGCATGAGCAGAATGCGCCCGAGACGCTCTTTGCGCTCTTTGGTGCTGTTGTACACCTCGTCACCTTTGTTGATGCTTCCGGAGTACACGCGGAAATACGTCAGTTTTCCGAACGGATCGGCAACAATTTTAAAGGCGAGTGCAGCAAACGGACCATTCTCATCGGCAGGACGCTCAATTGTTTCGTCACCCTTAAGGTTGGTTCCTTGTGCTGGACGAATGTCAAGAGGACTTGGCAAGAAGTCAACGACTGCATCAAGCATCGGCTGCACGCCCTTGTTCTTGAACGCAGAGCCACACAAGATTGGAACAAAATCAAACGCCAATGTACCTGTGCGAATTGCACGCTTGATTTCTGCTTCTGAAACTTCTTCACCAGCAAGATACTTTTCCATCAGTTCATCATCGCTAGTTGCGATTGTTTCGAGCAGCATTTCGCGATAGGAATTTGCCTCGTCGACCATGTCGGCAGGAATATCTGTCTCGTCCCACTTGGCGCCAAGTTCTTCGTCGTGCCAAATCAAAGCTTTCATCTTGACAAGATCAATCAGTCCGATAAATGGTTTGTTGCTCTCTGGACCACCTGCGCCGATGGGAAGATGCAAAACAGCAGGGTTTGCCTGCAAACGCTCGCGCACCATTTTGACAGTTCGATAGAAGTCAGCACCGATGCGGTCCATCTTGTTCACGAAACACATCCGCGGAACGTTGTACTTGTTGGCCTGACGCCACACCGTCTCGGTTTGTGGCTCGACGCCGGCAACCGAGTCAAATACTGTTACTGCACCGTCTAGCACGCGCAATGAACGCTCTACTTCAATCGTGAAGTCCACGTGTCCAGGAGTGTCAATGATGTTGATGCGATGGTTGTCCCAGATGCAGGTTGTGGCAGCAGATGTAATAGTGATTCCGCGCTCTTGCTCTTGGGCCATGTGGTCCATAGTGGCTGCGCCATCATGGACTTCGCCGATCTTGTAACTCTTTCCCGTATAGAACAAGATGCGTTCTGTCGTAGTGGTTTTACCGGCGTCAATATGCGCCATGATCCCGATGTTTCGAGTTCGTTCTAGTGGAAATTCACGCTTAGCCATTGGTTCACCTTGTGTTGTCTATAAAACATTGTCGGAGGGGTTTGAGTTGTCAAGGAATATCTCACCCACAGCGCAAAAATGCACAGCGGGAAATGAGGGGAATACGGGGTTCTATAACTGTTCTTGCTACCAGCGGTAATGTGCAAAGGCCTTGTTTGACTCAGCCATTTTTTGCATATCATCGCGTTTTTTCACTGCTGCGCCAAGACCATTCGAGGCATCAAGCAACTCATTGGCCAAACACTCAGCCATTGACTTTTCGCGACGCTTGCGCGAGTAATCGACAAGCCAACGAATAGCGAGTGTGCTCGCGCGCCGCGGGCGAACTTCTACTGGTACTTGATACGTGGCGCCACCGACTCGACGGCTACGAACCTCTAGTGGTGGTTTGATGTTTTCAACGGCGCGCTTGAGAGTGGCGATTGGCTCTGCACCTGTCTTGGTCTCGACAATCTTTAGTGCGTCGTACACAATTTTGTCGGCAATTGATTTCTTGCCGTGCAACATCACTTTGTTCACGAGTTGAGTAACGACTAATGAGTGATAGATCGGATCTGCGAAAATTTCGCGACGTTGTGCAGGACCTTTGCGTGGCATGTCTGTTGTTTCCTATTTCTCGCGCTTTGAGCCATAACGGCTACGCGACTGCTTGCGACTTTTTACACCAGCAGCGTCAAGCGCGCCCCGAATGACTTTGTAACGAACACCTGGCAAGTCGCGTACACGTCCACCCCTGATAAGAACGATGCTGTGTTCTTGAAGGTTGTGTCCTTCGCCTGGAATATATGCAGTGACTTCGACGCCACTTGTAAGACGAACACGAGCAACTTTGCGCAACGCTGAGTTTGGTTTTTTAGGAGTTGTTGTAAATACGCGTGTGCACACACCGCGACGTTGCGGTGAACCCTTGAGCGCAGGTGTCTTGGTCTTGGACGACTTTGAACTGCGACCGGTGCGGATCAGCTGTTGGATTGTTGGCACAGAATTACCTTTCGATGAGAACCCTGCAAGGCTAGAGGCGAAAGTTGACTAGTGGCAACCCGCCCATGATGAACGCTTCTTTTTGACACGACTCAGCCCAGGGCGTCAACCCCATCTGATGGAGTTGCCTCAGCCTGATACGTGCCGTGAAGACCTGCCAAAAACTCGGCTGGATCGACATCATCGCTTGAGAAATACTCCATTGGCTGATAATCAGGTGCATCAACGTCAAAGTCGCGGTAACGCTCCATGCCAGTTCCGGCAGGGATGAGTTTTCCGATAATGATATTTTCTTTGAGGCCGACCAGGAAGTCTCCCTTGCCGTCAATTGCGGCTTCGGTCAGAACTCGAGTGGTCTCTTGGAAAGATGCTGCTGAGAGCCATGAATCAGTAGCGAGCGATGCTTTGGTGATTCCCATTATTTCGGGACGACCCTCTGCAGGACGCTTTGAGTTCTCGACCATTTCACGGTTTGTGTCACGGAAGATTTTTGCATCAACTCGCTCCCCTGGCAAGAAACCAGTGTCGCCAGGTTCTTGAACACCGACGCGCCGTGTCATCTGGCGAACAATCAGTTCGATGTGCTTGTCGCTGATCAATACACCTTGGTCGCGATATACCTTTTGCACTTCTTCGATGAGATATGTCTGTGTGCGGCGTGTTCCAAGAATCTCCATGATTTCTTTGGGATCAAATGGTCCATCGGTCACTGGCTCTCCAGCAACGATTTCTTGTCCGTCGCGAACGATTGGTCGGCTACCACTTGGCAAGATAATTGGATGTTCTTCACCTTTGTCATCAACAACGATGATTGGGATTCCTTTACCTTCGTCTTCGCCAATGCGCACAACACCTGTTGCCTTAGCAAGACGTGCAGAACCTTTTGGCGTGCGTGATTCGAACAATTCAACAACGCGCGGCAAACCGCCGGCGATGTCCTTTCCGACTGCAACACCACCCGTGTGGAACGTACGCATCGTGAGCTGTGTACCCGGCTCACCAATTGACTGAGCAGCGATAACACCGACTGCTTCTCCAAGTTCGATGGGCTTGCCAGTGGCGAGTGAACGTCCGTAGCACAGAGCACAAATACCAAGTGCGGCATCGCACGTCACAACTGAACGAACCTGAACGCGGTCAATTTTAGGATCAGCACGCAACGTGGCGAGTTCTACGTCACCGAGAATTGTGTTTTTCTCATACACCGATCCGTCCGACATTGACACTTCGTTGAGCAATGTGCGACCAAACAACTTGGCGTCAAGGTGACGTTCTGTTTTGATGTTCTCGATCCAGATACCAAGGCGAGGACTCGTGCCACTCTCATGACAGTCATATTCGCGCACGATGAGTTCTTGTGCAACGTCCACCAAGCGACGAGTGAGGTAGCCAGAGTCAGCAGTACGCAACGCGGTGTCGACGAGGCCCTTACGAGCTCCTGGTGTGGCAATGAAGTATTCGAGTGTTTCGAGTCCTTCACGGAAGTTGCTCTTGATCGGACGCGGAATCATGTCACCACGAGGGTTTGCCACGAGGCCGCGCATTCCGGCAATCTGGCGCATCTGCGTCATGTTTCCGCGTGCACCAGACCCGACCATCATGTCAATCGGGTTGAACTTCTCGGCTTTAAATGCCGCTTCCATTGCTGCTTGGACTTCTGCAGTGGCATCAGTCCAAATACGAACTTCTTGCTGACGACGCTCACCGTCTGTAATGATTCCGCGCTTGAACTGCGACTCCACTTTTTCGGCTTGTTTTTCGTAGCCATCAAGAATCGCACGCTTTGTGGCAGGCGTCTTAACGTCGTCGATAGACACAGTCAAACCAGATTGCGATGCATAGCGATAGCAAACGGCTTTCATTGCGTCAAGTGAGTTGGCAATTTCGGACTTGGGGTAGTGATCAGAGAGACGTTCTACGATGACACCAAGTTCTTTTTTCTTGACCACTTCGGTGATGTGTCCAAATCGAGCTGGATAGTCAGATGGAAGAGTTTCTTCAAACAACAAGCGACCAGGTGTCGTCGTGAATTCAGAAATTTCTCCCGCCTCATTGCGCTCACGAATAGTGATGAGAGCATGCAGATTGACTGAACCAGCATCAAGACTTCTGTAGACCTCCCAGCGATGACGGAACACATGTCCTTCGCCAGCAACACCAACTCGTGATTCGGTGAGGTAATAGCCACCGATAACAAGGTCTTGCTGCGGAGTAACGATTGGACGACCAGACGCAGGCGACAAGATGTTGTTGGCAGACAACATCAACACGCGTGCTTCGGCCTGAGCCTCTGCAGATAATGGCAAGTGAATAGCCATCTGGTCTCCGTCGAAGTCGGCGTTGAATGCAGTACACACCAGTGGGTGCAAATGCAGTGCTTTTCCTTCAACCAAGATTGGCTCAAACGCCTGGATTCCGAGTCGGTGCAATGTTGGCGCACGGTTGAGCATGACTGGGTGTTCTTTGATGACGTCTTCAAGAACGTCCCACACCTGAGTACGACGGCGCTCGACCATTCGCTTGGCAGTCTTGATATTCTGCGCGATTTCAAGATCGACGAGACGCTTCATAACGAAAGGCTTAAACAGTTCAAGTGCCATCAATTTAGGCACTCCACACTGATGCAAACGCAGAGTTGGTCCAGCAACGATGACTGAACGACCTGAGTAGTCAACACGCTTTCCAAGCAAGTTCTGACGGAAACGACCTTGCTTACCTTTAAGCATGTCGGACAATGACTTCAACGGACGGTTTCCGGGGCCGGTTACTGGACGACCACGACGACCATTGTCAAACAAAGCATCCACTGCTTCTTGCAGCATTCGCTTTTCGTTGTTCACGATAATGACCGGTGCTCCAAGATCAAGGAGACGGCGCAGACGGTTGTTGCGGTTGATGACTCGGCGATAGAGATCGTTGAGGTCTGATGTTGCGAATCGACCACCATCAAGTTGCACCATTGGGCGCAATTCAGGTGGGATCACTGGAACGACATCAAGAATCATTGCCTTGGGACTATTAACACGGCGACCCTGCTCGTCACGCTTATTAAACGATGTGACAATCTTGAGACGCTTAATGGCCTTTTGCTTACGCTGCGTTGACAGCGGTTTTCCTTTGAGACCATTTTCAAGAGCATCACGCAACTTAAGTTCTTCTTCGTCAAAGTCGATGCTGTCGATCAGAGACTTAATCGCATCTGCGCCAGTTCCACCTTCGAAGTAATCCTCGTAACGGAACCTCATCTCATTCCATAGTTCTTCATCTTCAATAATTTGGCGAGGATGTAGATCTTTGAATTCGTCCCATGCGCGCTTCACGCGGTCGATTTCATTGTCGAACTTTTCTCTCCGGTTAAGTTCTTCCTTGTCCATGGCACGTTGACGAGCACGTATGTCTACATCCTTGGCGCCTTCTTTTTCCATTGTCTTTAGTTCGACTTCGAAATCTTTCAAAATCTTCTTCATGGCTTTATCGCGGAGAACAATCAGTTCATCGCAAGAGTTTAAGAAATCTGCCTCAAGCTCTGGCATGTCCTTGTGAATCAATTCTTCATTAACTGTTGTCACAAGATTTGCCGCAAAATAAATAACTTTTTCAAGTTGCTTTGCCTTGAGTTCTTCTTTAGGGGCAAGTCCACCCAACAGATATGCCAGCCAAGAACGGGTTCCGCGTAGGTACCAAATGTGTACAACTGGTGCTGACAACTCAATGTGTCCCATACGTTCGCGACGCACTTTTGAACGAGTAACTTCTACCCCGCAACGCTCACAGATGATGCCCTTGAAACGAACACGCTTGTATTTGCCGCAATAGCATTCCCAATCACGTGTTGGTCCAAAGATTTTTTCGCAGAACAGACCATCTTTTTCAGGTCGCAGTGTTCGGTAGTTGATGGTCTCTGGCTTTTTGACTTCGCCTTTTGACCACAGACGGATTTGCTCCGCTGTTGCCAAGCCGATTCGCAATTGGTTAAACATATTCACGTCGAGCATGTTGGTGTCGTTTCCTGGTTAGTGGTCGTGGTCAGTGGTCGTGGTCAGATGTAAAAAATTAAGCGCGGGCGCCGCGTCGTTCGCGGTTGTCATCATCGTCAGAGCCACGCTCTGGGCGACTGATGTCAATCCCGAGTTCGTGGGCGGTGCGATAAATCTCGTCATCAAAGCCATGCATTTCGATCTCGTGACCGTCTGCAGCGAGTACTTCGACGTTGAGACACAGTGACTGCATTTCTTTCATGAGTACTTTGAATGACTCAGGAATGCCAGGCTCAGGAATATTGTCACCCTTGACAATGGCCTCGTACACCTTGACACGACCAAGAACATCGTCCGATTTAATGGTGAGAAGTTCTTGCAAGCAATACGCTGCACCATAGGCCTCGAGTGCCCACACTTCCATTTCGCCGAATCGCTGTCCGCCGAATTGAGCCTTACCACCAAGCGGTTGCTGTGTGATCATGCTGTATGGTCCGGTGCTACGAGCGTGGATCTTGTCGTCTACCAAGTGAGACAACTTGAGGATGTACATGAAACCAACCGTGATGGGGTTGTCGTACACCTCTCCGGTGCGACCGTTACGCAAAAAAGTTTTTCCGGAGTTTTGAATCAAACGCTGTCCGTCAACACCTTCTGGCGTGAGATTACGGAAAATGTTCTGAATTGTCGGATGTTCTCCGGCTGCTTCTTCTTCGTCCCAGTGTGCACCGTCAAATACCGGCGTCGCAATAAACGTTGCTGGCTCGGTTGTTGGTCGAGTCTTTGTCTCGGTGCCACGAATTGCAGGCTGTCCAACAATCTTGCCAGTCTTTGGATCGGTCCAACCCCATCGTGCGCAATAGCCAAGATGCGCTTCGAGCACCTGACCAACGTTCATTCGGCTCGGAACACCAAGCGGGTTCAAGATGATGTCGACAGGTGTTCCGTCTTCTAGGTACGGCATGTCTTCAATTGGCAGAATCTTAGAGATAACGCCCTTGTTTCCGTGACGTCCAGCAAGCTTGTCACCCACGCTGATTTTGCGCTTTTGGGCAACGAACACGCGCACGAATTGGTTAACACCTGGTGGCAACTCGTCTCCTTTTTCACGAGAGAAAGTTTTTACGTCAATAACGCGACCACCTTCTCCGTGAGGAACCTTGAGGGATGTGTCACGTACTTCACGTGCCTTCTCACCAAAGATTGCTCGCAGCAAACGCTCTTCAGGCGTGAGTTCGGTCTCGCCTTTTGGCGTGACTTTTCCGACCAACACGTCTCCGGGGCCAACTTCTGCACCAATGCGGATAACGCCGTCATCGTCAAGGTCGCGCACAATATCGTCTGACAAGTTAGGAATGTCGCGAGATATTTCTTCTGCACCTAATTTTGTTTCGCGAGCGTCCACTTCGTAGTTGTGAATGTGAATTGATGTCAAAACATCGTCTTTGACCATGCGCTCACTCAGGATGATTGCGTCCTCAAAGTTGTAACCCTCCCACGGCATAAGTGCCACAAGTAGGTTCTTGCCCAGCGCCAGTTCACCCTTGTCGGTACTTGGACCGTCTGCAAGAAGTTCACCTTTCTTGACTTGTTGACCTTCGACGACGCGAATGATTTGGTTAATGCATGTGTCTTGGTTGGAACGATGGAACTTTAGTAGCGGATGCTCGACACGCTTTGAAGAACCGGCGTATTTCATGGTGATCGAATCACCATTGATCTCAACAACTTCACCATCTTCTTGAGCCAAAATAAGGTCGGCTCCGTCACGCGCAGCGCGAAGTTCGATACCTGTGCCAACATATGGCGCCTCAGCACGAACGAGTGGCACTGCTTGACGTTGCATGTTTGCGCCCATCAATGCGCGGTTGGCATCGTCATGCTCCAAGAACGGAATCAATGCGGTTGCAACAGACACGATCTGTTTTGGCGAGACGTCAATAAAGTTGACCTCTTCAGGGGTTACAGACGCGATGTCAGTGGTGGAACCAAAGAAACTTTCTGCTTCGAGCATTTTACGCAAGTCATCAAGGCTGGCAGCCTGAGGCGAGCGACGCACCAAAACGCGTGGTCCCTTGAGAGATGAGTCTTTATTAATTGGCGTGTTTGCCTGGGCAACGACCCAGTTTTCTTCTTCGTCTGCGGCCATGTAGACAATTTCGCTGGTGACTTTTCCGTCTTTGACGCGACGGTACGGAGTCTCAATGAAACCGAACTTGTTAACTCGCGCATACGTACTGAGCGCACCAATGAGACCAATGTTTGGACCTTCTGGTGTTTCGATCGGACACATACGACCGTAGTGAGAAAAGTGAACGTCTCGTACTTCAAAACCAGCGCGCTCGCGACTGAGTCCACCTGGTCCGAGTGCTGACAAACGGCGACGATGAGTGAGTCCAGATAACGGGTTTACCTGGTCCATGAACTGCGACAATTGTGATGTTCCGAAGAACTCCTTGATTGCGCCAGTCACTGGACGGACATTGATGAGCGACTGTGGTGTGATGGCTTCGGTGTCTTGTGTGGTCATGCGTTCGCGAACGACACGCTCCATACGAGACAGGCCAATGCGAACTTGGTTCTGGATGAGTTCGCCAACCGAACGAATACGGCGGTTTGCAAAGTGGTCTTGATCGTCAAGGCGGTAGCCGGGCTCTTGCTTGACAAGATTAAGCATGTATGTAACGGCTGCAAGAACCTCGCAACGTGACAACACGTCTTGGTCTTCTGATGCAATATCTAATTGCGCTGCTGTGAGACCGAAGCGCTCTGTCAATAAATTAACTTCGGCTCCAAGTTTGCGATGCAGTTTGTAACGGCCAACACGACTCAGTGAATAGCGACGGTTTTCGAAAAAAGCACCCTCAAAAAAGGCGCGTGCCGACTCTGGGGTCGCCGGTTCGCCTGGACGAGCGCGCTTGTAGATCTCAAGAATTGCTTCGTCTTTAGTTGGTGAAATGTGACGCTCCTTTTCCCACTGCCCTTCAAGGAAATCGAAGTATGCAACGAAACGATCCAAGAAACCTGGCGCGCCTTCTTCGTCGTATCCAAGCGCACGCAACAGAGTGAAAATACCCATCCGACGTTTGCGAGCAACACGCGTGCCAGCGGTGACATCTTTTCCGGGCTTATGCTCAACGTCAAACTCGAGCCACTCGCCACGGTACGGATGGATTGTTCCTTTTACTAACTGATGCTTTGACAGGTTACGCAAGCGATAGCGCTCTCCTGGTTCAAAAATAACTCCTGGCGAACGGACGAGCTGCGACACAACAACGCGCTCTGTTCCGTTGATAACGAATGTTCCCTTTTTGGTCATCTTGGGGAAGTCGCCCATGAAGACAACTTGCTCTTTGATTTCACCAGTCTGACGATTTCCGAAACGTGCGCGCACAAACACTGGGCTTGCAAACGTCATTTCTTTTTCGCGACATTCTGCTTCTGTAAACTTTGGTCCTGGGCAGAGGTCTTCGTCGTCTGGATCGAATTCGAGCTCAAGCGTGAGGTCACCGCTGTAATCACTGATGGGTGAAATATCTCCAAAAGTTTCGACAAGCCCATCGCGCATAAACCAATCAAATGATTTACGTTGAACGTCGATCAGATCGGGTAGTTCGAGAGGGTCAGCGAGATTAGCAAACGAATAGCGTGTGCGAGACGACGAACGAGAGGTCACAAAAAAACTCCTGACAGCGACGAGGGGCGGTTACCCATGGGACGACTCCACCACGTAAATGGGGGCTTCGTCACACGGACAGCAACTATGAAGGCTATCGCCCTCATGTTGCGAGAACAACTAGCAAATTGGACAACGGCGGGTGCCGTTGGGTGGTTATTTGAGTTCGACCGTTGCGCCGGCTTCTTCGAGCGCAGCCTTCGCCTTTGCGGCGTCAACCTTGCTGGCCTTCTCCAAAATCGCCTTAGGAGCACCGTCTACCATGTCCTTGGCCTCTTTGAGTCCCAGGCTGGTCAATTCGCGTACAACCTTGATGACCTGGATCTTTTGTCCACCGGCCTCAGTAAGAATGACGTCAAACTCGTCTTTTTCTTCCTCGTCGGCAGCTGCTGCTCCGCCACCTGCTGGGGCTCCAGCAACTGCCATCGCCATTGGGGCTGCTGCGGTCACGCCGAATTTTTCCTCAAATGCGTCAAGGAGTCCCTTGAGTTCAATAACTGTGAGTTGTGAAATTCCCTCAAGAATCTCGGTTTGTGTGAGAGCCATGTTGCTCATCTCCTTTTGTTGTTGTGTATTACTTGTTTTGGATTAGTGGATAATGCTCGGTATTCGTAGAAATCTTCTTCAAACAACCGCCGCCTACGCCGCATCTTTTTGGTCGATGAGGGCTTTGAGTCCGTAGGCCATATTGCGGGGCAAAGCCTGCAAAAGACCAGCGGTCTTGACCAATGGCGCTTGCAAGAGACCAGCAAAATTCGCCAGCATGACATCGCGCGATGGCAAATCGGCCAAAACGACAACATCTGAAGCACTCAGAGCCACGGAGCCAACCACGCCCCCGCGAATTACGAGCAAGGGGTTGGTCTTGGCGTAATCCTTAAGGGCTTTGGCCGCGGCGGCCACATCACCATGCACGAATGTGATGGCAGTGGGGCCAACGAGAAGGTTTTCGAGACCAGCGGCCCCTGCTTCACGGGCGGCAAACCTCGCCAGTGTGTTTTTGTAGATGTGGTACTCAGCACCAATCTCGCGAAGACTCAGGCGCAGACCCGCAAGTGCAGCCACGGTCATGCCGCGGTATTCAGTGACGATGGCAGCATCGGATTTTTCGAGCTTTTCGCGCACGTGGGCCACAACAGCGAGCTTTTCAGTCCGAACAGTTGACATTTGACCTCCTTGATAATTCTTTCTCGGTTGTTCTTAAAATATGGATACGACGATCGTTACTCGGGGCATTCGCTAGAAACGAACGCCGCACCAAGTGCAACGAGTGCACACAATGAAGAATTCGCCTAATCGGGCGGGCAAATTGCCCCTTGGCCGGTTGGACCGGAACCTGATGTCTCTGGCGACTACCTGAGATGAAGTTATACGTCCCAAATCCTAGAGGGGACTTGGACGTTTCGCTACGTCTATTTTGATAGACCTACTCGGCAACCTTGAGTCGGTCAGTGTCGACCTTGACACCTGGCCCCATCGTGGAAGAGAGCGACACTTTGCGCAAATACTTGCCCTTGGCAGAGGCTGGCTTGGCACGCTGGATTTCATCTAAAACTGCGCGAAGGTTGGCTTCAAGATCTGCAGACGCAAACGATGCCTTGCCGATGACCACATGCACGTTTCCGTAGCGATCGGCGCGATATTCGACTTTTCCGCCTTTGAACTCCGCCACTGCTCGGCCAACATCCATTGTGACGGTACCGGTCTTGGGGTTGGGCATCAAACCACGTGGTCCGAGCACCCGACCAAGACGACCAACAAGAGGCATCATGTCAGGAGTTGCGATTGCAAGATCGAAATCCATTTTTCCGGCTTCGATTTCGGCGGCCAATTCATCAGCACCAACAATGTCGGCGCCTGCGGCACGCGCTTCTTGGGCAGCATCGCCAGATGCGAATACGGCAATACGAACTGATTTTCCGCTTCCGGATGGCAATGCGACGGTGCCACGGATTGTTTGATCGGCCTTACGGGGATCGACTCCGAGACGAATGGCAACTTCAATGCCTTCATCGAATTTTGCTGTTGCAGTCTTTTTCACGAGGTCCACTGCTTCTGTGGGTGTGAATTGACTATCGCGGTTGAACAGTGCGATTGCTGCTTTGTATTTCTTTCCTTGCGGCATGATGCCTCCCTCTCTTTCTTGTGACTCGGTTCAGATGAGGTTTCTCTGAACGACGAGATGATTATTTAACGACTGTTAATCCCATTGACCGGGCGGTACCACGAACTTGTTGCTTGGCAGCTTCAAGGTCATAGGCATTGAGGTCTGGCATCTTGATCTTTGCCACTGCTTCGACATCTGCTTCTGTCACGCTTCCGCACACTGACTTACCAGGAGTCTGTGATGCTTTTTCGAGACCAGCCTTTTGGCGCAAGAGAACTGGCGTCGGTGGTGTCTTGAGAATAAATGTAAATGAGCGATCTTCAAAGATGCTGATTTCGACTGGAATGATTGTGCCGGCCTGTGCTTCTGTGGCTGCGTTGTATTGCTTCACGAAATCCATGATCTGCACACCATGAGGTCCGAGCGCAGTACCGACTGGTGGAGCAGGAGTTGCCTTGCCTGCCGGAATCTGGATCTTCACGATCGCTGTGACTTTTTTCTTTGCCATATTGTGTTCTCTTCTTCCTAATAAAAACTATTACTACAAATAAAATACTGTTAGAGCTTGACGACTTGAACGAAATCCATCTCGACAAGTGTTTCGCGACCAAAGATATTCACGAGCACTTTGAGTTTCATGTGGTCTGCATTGATTTCAGCAACTTGACCGCTAAAGTCTGCGAACGGACCTTCTTTGACTCGCACGCCCTCGCCCACTTCGTACTCCAACTTTGGTGCTTTGCGTTTTGGCGCATCTTGGCCATCGCCCTTTGCCGACAAGAAAGTTTCGACTTCACGCTTTGACAACGGTGTTGGCTTTTGACCTTTTTGACTCTGACCAACAAAACCTGTGACACCCGGGGTGTTACGAATACAGAACCACGTCGGGTCATCCATTTCGCAGCGCACTAATAAATATCCAGGGAAAACTTTTTTCTGCACGGTCTGCTTGCGACCTTGCTTGAACTCAACGACCTCTTCCATCGGAATAACGATCTCGTAAATATCGTCTTGCATGCTCATCGATGCAATGCGTGTCTTGAGGTTGTGCTCCACCTTTTTTTCGTAGCCAGACTGTGTATGCACGACATACCAAGAGCCTGGCTTCATCCAAGGCTGCTCTTCTTCTTGCTCGTCCTCTTGCTCTTCATCTGCGTCGGCATCGACTATGGCGTCAAGCGTGAGATCAAGCACCACGTCTGGAGTGGCGTTGTCTGTTTCTGAAACATCAGTTGTAAAAATATTGTCGCTCATAATGAAAGCCTCGTTTAGTCCTTGTATAGCCAACCAGAGAAAATTGCAAACACCGCATCTAGACCACCGATATACGCAGTGAAGACCACCACGGTACCCAGCACAACGATGGAATAGCGCCGGACTTCTGGCCACTTTGGCCACGCCACCTTCGCCATTTCTTCGCGAACCTCGCGGAGATAACGAACAGGACCAACTCGCTCTGCGCCTGAATTTTTGGTCCGCGGCTGAGAGGGAGTACGCGTGGGGTTGCCCTGTTCGTTCAGAGCCCCCATTCGCTTGAGTGCCCGCTTTTGCTCGCGATTCATATCTGTTGACATTGTGTTCCTACTATTTGTTGTGTTCTGTGCAGGGCAGGAGGGGCTTGAACCCCCGACCCTCGGTTTTGGAGACCGATGCTCTACCAGCTGAGCTACTGCCCTCTGTCGCTAGTGGCTCATATCTGAGTCGCTAGTCCCCGCAAAACCCGCTCCTAACGGGTCTCTTTGTGGATTGTTGATCGACGATCGGTGGCGCAGTATTTTTTCATTTCAAGGCGCTCGCGGTCATTGACCTTTGATTTTGTGGTGATGTAATTGCGCTCTTTGCACTCTGTGCACTCGAGAGTAATTTTCACTCGCTTTTCACTTTTTGCCATTGTTTCGTCCTATCACTTGAAAATCTTGGTTACGCGACCAGCACCCACAGTGCGACCACCCTCGCGGATGGCGAACCGAAGACCTTCGTCCATTGCGATTGGCTTGCCCAACTCC
>BJGC01000031.1 GCA_014190235.1 Actinomycetes bacterium
CAGACGGCAAAGAAACAACAACAAAGACCGACGCAGTGCTTGACAACCAAAAACAATCTGTTGTGCTTCCTGACGATCTCAAAGCCCCAGAAGTCAAAGGGGGGCTGTCACCAACAGCGCAGCGCGATGCTTCCGGAGCACCGATTGTGACAACGACAACCACAACAACCTCTGGTGCCACTCCGACGACTTTGGCAACTGTAACGGCTACAACAGTGAAGCCTAAGTCAGTAACGTCGACAACAAAGCCGCCGACTAAGTCAGCAACGATAACCACCATCGCTCGAGGACGTAGTCAGGTTGACGTCACGCTGAACATCGACGCCTGGACTCCAGGAGTTAACGACGTGATGTCATCTGGATTCTCAGCCGTGCTTACCATCACTAACGGAGGTGGTACACCACCAACAACGTGTACCGATATCGCCTGCGTTGAGGCAACAGCAGTGTCAGTGCAAGCAACTGGTGTTGATCCCACCTCAAGTCGAACAATTACAACATCACTGGAATATAACATCACAAAGATGGCAGGCCCCTTTGAAGTTCGCTGCGGTACAACTGGCGCATGGATCGTTGCAACCGGAAGTGGCACCTCGTATTCGGCAAAGTGCACAATCGACAGTATTACCAAAGATGAAACTCTCTATCTGAGGGCCTAATCAGGTGCATCAGATAGAAGCCATGAATTCACTGAAAACAGAAGCAAAGAGGTCAGAGTGAATCAAGTTCAAAAACCATCAGCACGTTTGATTGTTCGTCTTGTCATTGCAGTGTGTCTGCTTGGCACGATGCCTACAATTACTGCACACCCTAAGTCAGCAAAGGCTGCAACAGAATACGCTGTGGGTTCCCCCGGCCCCGCTGGTGGCATCGTATTCTATGTGGCAACAACACCATTTAAATGTGGAGTAGATCTGACAGCAGAATGCACATATCTCGAAGCAGCCCCGAACGACTGGAACTCTGGTATTGGTTCTGATCCTATGCTTACATGGGGGTGTATCAATGCGTCCCACTCTGGCGCTCAAGGCACATCTATCGGTTCTGGTTTTACAAATACTGCCGCGATTATGATTGCCTGCCCCGATGTGTCCGGCTCTAATTCTGCTCCGGCTGCGCGTGCTGCAGATATTTATGCTCCGAGCGGTTTGGCAGCCGACTGGTTCTTGCCATCCAAAGATGAACTGAACGAATTGTGTAAGTATGCACGCGAGACTGGTCAGGCAGCGGGCGGCAGCACGGTCTGTAGCGGAGGAACGCTGCGTAGTGGTTTTACCGCTGGCGACTACTGGAGTTCTTCTGAGCACAACAGTATCAACTCCTTGAGCCAGTCTTTTCAAAGCAATGGGGCTCAGTACCCCGAGTCCAAGATCTTGATGAACATCTCTGTGCGTCCAGTGCGAGCTTTTGCCCGTGTAGTCAGTCGACCACCAACAGTCACAACTAATGAAGCGACGCTTGTGGCAGCGTCATCGGCAACGCTAAATGCAACGGTGAACGCCAATTTTGGAGATGCCACTGTTGCATTTTCATACGCTACGACAGCGGATCTTTCTGGAGCCACAGAGGCAGCCACAGGTACTTCAGTAACTGGCTCCACAGACAAGACATCAACAGCAGCTCTGACTGGTTTGAAACCAGGAACGAAGTATTACTACAGAGCATCGGCGACTAATAGCGCTGGAATATCGCCGGGTGAGATAAAAAACTTCACCACGACCGGTGCACTACCAACAGTGACGACGGGCTCGGCGAGCAGCATAAAGGCATCGTCTGCTGACTTGAATGCAGTGGTGAATGCCAATTTACTAAAGACAACTGTGGTGTTTTTCTATGGACTGTCAGCGGACTTAACTGACGGAAAGTCAGTCTCGACTCGTGATATTACAGAACTCACTAAAGTCATTGACATTTCAGCCAAGATCGAAGGCTTGGTGAAATCAAAGACCTACTACTACCGAGTGGAGGCAACAAATGAACTTGGCACAACAAAAGGCGACATCAAATCTTTTGTGACCTCGCGTGCACAAGGCGTGACAATCAACGATGGTGCAGAGTTCACCAATTCAAAAGATGTGACGATCTCGGTGGTTGCTCCAGCGGGATCAGTGAAGGTGATTCTCTCTAATGACGGGGGTTTTGGATCGTCTCAAACATTTGACCTTGTTGATGCAACTGCAGACATCGCCTGGAAACTAGTTGCATCGAGAGATGAGAGATTGCCCAAAACTGTGTATGTGAAATGGGTGTCTAGATTTGGAAATGAGACAACAGCCGTAGGAGACGACATTATTTTGGACACTACGATTCCAGTGTTGAGTAATGTGAGCGCAGAGGCCAACACCGCTCCTGCAAGTGCAGTTACAGTTGCAGCCGTAAAAAAATCAACGGGTGCAAAAATTGTCGTGTATGCCAAAGATGCTAATTCTGGGGTCGGCAAGATTGAGATTAAATCCTCTAAAAAGGGCAAAACGACAACTGTGATCTACAACAAGCCGACTGCTGCGTCGCAGACAGTGTTGGTGAAAACAACTGCCAAAACTTTGTATGTGCGGGTGCTTGACCGAGCGGCAAACGCGTCACCATGGAAGACGGTGACAGTCAAGTAGTTTGAGTGAGTGATGGTTGACTCTTGGGATAGCGAGGCTCGTGAGACTGCCGCTCGTGCCGGAGTAGTGATAGACGGCATTGTGTCGGGGGCTGATCGTGAGAGTGTTGCGTCTTTGATGAACGAGATTTGGGGGCCAGACGTGGTGTTGCCACTCAATATGTTGCGGGCAATGCAGTTTGCTGGCGACGGAGTCTTGCTGGCGCGGCGAAATAAAATTCCGGTGGGATTTTCTGTTGGAGTAATGGGATGGGCAGACGGGCTTCATTTTCATTCCCATCAAGTTGGGGTGGTTGAAAGTGAGCGGTCTACAGGGGTGGGCTTTGCATTGAAGATGGCGCAACGAGCGGCGTGTCTTGTCAGCGGCGTCACGGAGATGCGCTGGACATTTGATCCCTTGCTGTATTCGAATGCTGTATTTAACTTGAACCGAATTGGTGCGCGCATCTATGAGTTTTTGCCCAATGTGTATGGCGCCAGAAACGATCAGTTCAATCTGGGTGATGTCACCGACAGAGTGAAGGTTTGCTGGAGCCTAGACAGTGACGTCGGTGCAGGAAGCGTGACGGCGAGTTCTGGTGCGCCGCGGTTGATAGACATCACAGAGACGGTTATTCGTTCAAACCAAGAGATCGTCGTCGGGTCTGTTCTGCCGATACCGCCCGACTACCACGCGCTGCGTGCTTCGAACAAAGATCTTGCCAGCATGTGGCGCGTGGCAATGAGTTCGGCGTTGCACGATGTCTTTGAAAGTGGGCACAGCATTGCAGGTGTCGGAGAGCAGGGTTATGTTGTAGGGGTGAGAAGCGGAACTGTGTGATGAGACTGGAGTCAATTGAACTAGTCCGCGTCAAAATGCCACTGGTAAGACCATTTAGAACGTCTTTTGGAGAGCAAATCGTTCGAGATGTCTTGTTGGTGAATGCATATACGAGTGATGGACCGGGATGGGGTGAATGTGTCGCTCAAGTTGACCCCTTCTATAACGAAGAATTCATTGACGGTGCTCAGATGGTTCTTGAGAAGTGGCTGATTCCGCAAGTACTCGAGCAGCAAAGTGTTGTCGCCGAAGATATATCTGAGTTGCTCAAGAACATCAAGGGCCATCGCAGTGCAAAGGCTGCGCTCGAGATGGCCATCCTTGATGCGCAGTTGTGCGCGCGAGGACACAGTTTCTCTCAATATCTAGGTGGTGTGCGTGACATGGTTGAAGTGGGTGTGTCAGTGGGTATCACGAACTCAATAGATGAACTTGTAGATGTTGTGGCGGGCTACGTGGCAGACGGCTACACGAGAGTGAAACTCAAGATTGAACCAGGTTGGGATGTAGAGCCGGTTCGTGCTATCCGTGCACGTTTTGGAGACTTGCGCTTACAGGTAGATGCCAACACGGCGTATCGAGTTGGTGATATCGAGCATCTCAAAAAACTAGACGAATTTGGTTTGTTGTTAATTGAGCAGCCCTTTGAAGAAGATGACATAGCGACGCATGTGTTATTTGCTCAGCAGATTTCAACGGCAGTGTGTCTTGACGAGTCAATCGTGTCAACGCGAAGTGCAGAAGTGGCTATTGATGCAGGTGCGTGTTCAATCGTTAATATTAAAGTGGGACGCGTGGGTGGTTTGCTTGAGTCGCGCAAGATTCATGATCTGTGTGTGTCTCGCGGAGTCGCAGTGTGGTGTGGGGGAATGCTTGAAAGCGGTGTAGGAAGAGCAGCCAATGTGGCGCTTGCTTCGATGAGCGGTTTCACGTTGCCGGGAGATATTTCGGCGAGTGATCGGTATTTTGCTCAAGACATCACCGAGTCATTTGACCTTGTGGGCTCTTGTCTAAAAGTGCCAACAGGTGCCGGACTCGGAGTGACAGTAGATCAAGAACTACTGATGTCTCTTGGTGCTGTACGCACGCATGTCAGCAGACACTGACGAATTATTTTCCGCGAAGTTGGGCAACCACTGGGGCAAATGACTCAACGTCTTCAGCACCAACAATGATGTAACTAAAACCCCATCGATCTCTGCGCTCGAGCAGATCATGCACAATCTGATCTGATGAACCAACGGCAGCAAAAGGAGTGTCCGCAATCATTTCTGGTTCGACTCTGATCATTTTGGAGATATTTTGCACTGCAGAGGCACGATCGTTGGTGACGCTAACGAAAAAAGCACGAATGTTCATCTCGACGTCGGCAATGCGGTCACCGATTGCGTCAAGCACGATCTTGACCTTGTCGTTAACAGCCTCCGCTGTCATGCCGACAAATGTATCGTGCCCAACTACTCCGGTGGTCATGGTGCCATTGATGCCAACGATGTCGGCATGGCGCGCAGCATATGTGAGTATTCTTTTCCCGCCGCCACCGATTAACACCGGAGGACATGGTGCTTGGATTGGCTTGGGCCGACCGTCGTAGCCCGTGATGGTGTAGTGCTTGCCGGTGAAACTAAAAGCACCTGGCGCCATTGCGCCGCGGATGACATGCATACCCTCGATGAAGCGATCAATGCGCACACCAGGAGTGTCGTAGGGCATTCCGGCTTGCTCGTAATCGCTGATCATCCAGCCAGCACCGATGCCGATCTCGAGACGACCCTCTGTGAGTAGGTCCATTGTGGCGAGTTCTTTGGCGAGCACGACAGGATGTTTGTAGTCGTTGTCCCATACAAGTGCGCCGATTCGCAATGTGGTGGTGGCCTCGGCGACTGTCATCAGCGCCGGAATCGGAGCCAGTTGGTCACCGAAATGGTCAGGCATGGTGAGCACGTCAAAACCATTGTCTTGCGTTTTGCGTGCAAGTTCGACCCATTCGGCGCGAGTGTTGGCGTTAGATGCCTGAATGCCGAATCGAAAGGGACGGTGAGGGAAAGGGGACATTCAATAATCGTAGCAATCTGATGCTGTGTGGCTCTAGGCGAGTGGCAGTACGGTGGAGGCGTTGTGAAGAAACTATTTCGAGCGCATTGGCTGATGCGATTGGCGGTCACGATTAGTGCGGGGGCCCTGTTGGTGACTGGCGTCGTCGTTGGGTTGGCGCCCCAGGTGTGGGCAGTCCTCAATTCTCACGAGGAGACGGCGCTGTCGTTACCTGCGTTTGGTGGACTGGCGACTCGAAGTCAACTACTCGATGTATCTGGCAAGCAGGTTGGTGTTTTTGAGTTAGAAAACAGTCAGCCATTGTCGATTGATGACGTGCCAGAAGATGTTATTGCAGCGGTCTTAGCGGTGGAAGATGCGGAGTTCTATTCACACAAAGGAGTCAACCTGCGAGCGCTCGTACGAGCGCTTCTTTCGAATGTGTCGTCTTCTGGGGCGCGTCAAGGTGCATCGACGATCACTCAGCAGGTGGTGAAAAATGAATACCTTGCAGGGCTCGAACGCGATGGTCGCTACAAGGTGCTGCAAGCGCGGTATGCGGTGATGCTTGAAAAAGAAGTACCGAAGAAAAAAATCTTGGAGCGTTATCTCAACACGGTGTATTTCGGCAACAACGCCTATGGGTTGCAAGCGGCAGCAGAAGTCTATTTTGGTTCAGCGGTGCAAAATTTAACATTGATACAAGGGGCTTTTTTGGCAGGGTTAGTGCGGGCTCCGTCCACATATGATCCGATTCGTAGACCAGAACAATCACGTCAGCGATTTGCGCAAGCAATAAAAAGGCTTGTTGACACTGAGTTAATGACACAAGACATTGCCGCGACAACATTGGTGAGTTGGCAATTGCCAGAATCTGTGCAAAGTGTTCCGCAACGATCCGTCAGTCGAACATATTTCACCGAGATGGTAAAAGATTATTTGCTTAATAAGTCAGATATTTTGGGGGCAACATATCCAGAGCGCTACAACACGTTGTTCCGAGGGGGACTAAAAATCACGACCACTCTGAACGCGAGTGCTCAAGTATCTGCAGAACTCGCAGCGATTGCACAGCTTCCCGTCAATAAGGCCGGAATCCAGGCATCAGTAATGTCGCTGGACACCGCAACGGGTGCCATTCGTGCAATGGTCGGTGGGCCAGGATTTATCGCAGGACAAAGTGAAGTCAATTTGGCTTTGCGGCGTCGCCAGACAGGCTCGAGCATCAAGTTCTTCGTTCTAGCCGCTGCACTTGAAGCAGGCGTTGAGGCGACAGATCTGATTGACGGTACTTTGCCCTGCACATTTCCTAATCCTGATTTACCATCTGAGCCTTTTGTGATCACAAAAGGAGTGAGCAAGCCACTCACCACTCTTGAAGAACAAACATGGTTATCTATCAACTGTGCGTATGCGCGTTTGGCACAAATTGTGGGGCTCCATCGTTTGGTAGAACAGGTGTACAAGATGGCGTCATCACCGTATCTCACTCCAGAGATATACAAGATCCAGCCGTATGCAAGTTTTTCAACTGGTGCAAATGAATTGAGCCCATTAGACATGGCGTCGGGAGCACAAACAATCGCCAACGGTGGGTTACATATGGAACCGTACTTTATTGAAAAAATTGAGGGCCCAGATGGAGTCTTGTTCACTCATGAGAGTGTGGGAAAACAAGTAATCTCAAAAGAAGTTGCAGACAAGGAAGTCTCGATTCTCAAGAACACGCTGACGAAAGGTACTGCGCGGAGAACGCCGCTCGCCAAAAATCGACCTGCGGCTGGCAAGACCGGAACGCAGTCAGAAAACACCAATGCTTGGTTCGTTGGCTTCACGAAACAACTCACAACAGCGGTGTGGGTGGGCGACCCCAAGGCCTATACGCCGATGGTAAATATTCCAGAGTTCAGAGCGGTTGGTGTTCCTAATGTTCAGGGGGCCACTTTCCCTGCACGTATTTGGAAGGCATATATGGACGCAGCGCATGCAGATCTGCCAATCGTGGACTGGGATCCTGCTGTGGCTCCCGTCAGAAATCAGATTCGTTTGTATTTGCCCGGTGTTGATTGCATCGCTGAACTTGTGTCTGGAAAACTGCCGCGTGCGCTTACGGGGCCTGTTGTGACAATTGTTCCTGTGGTAAGTGCAACTACGACTGTGCCAACTACGACTGTGCCAACTACGACTGTGCCTATTACGACTGTGCCAGTCGTGACAACACCAGTGCCACGCGGCCCGGTCGTGAGCATCGTCAGCCCAGGAACCACGATTGCGCCAACTGTGCTTGATCCACTTGTGGCTGTCGTCGGGGTTGATCCCGAAAAGTACTTAGTGTATGACTGCATAAAAGGCGTACCGAGATCTGTCAAAGTCATAGCGACCGCAGGCTAAGCGCCTAGGTTTAGAAAGATGTTTCTGTGGTTCTTTGGTACGGCAATTTTGTCTGTGTGGTTTGTGTTTCGCGACGACCGCTTTGATTATCGACTTTTGATTGTCGGGTCTATTCTTCCTGATGCAATTGACATTTTTAGCGGAGGAGCGTGGGTGATGCATTCTGTCCTTGCGAGTATTGCAGCTTTAGCGATTGTGATGATTGCCACTGCAGGACGCAAACCATCTCGGCGCCGTTTGCTTGCGTTGCCCATCGGCATGTTTATGCACTTGGTGTTTGATGGAGCATTTGCATCTGCTCGGCTTTTTTGGTGGCCACTTGCGGGTTTTTCATTTGGCGATGCGCAACTGCCAAGCGCCACGCGCATGGGGCCAAATGTACTATTTGAAATTATTGGAGCAGCAATTTTATTCTGGGCATGGCGGCATTTTGGTCTATCGTCTCCAACGGGCAGACAAAACTTTATGTCAACGGGGCAATTGCGCAGCAAAACTGAAGGGCTCTTAAAATAATGTTGATACTTGTCCGCCACGGAAGAACTATTGCCAATGCGCAGGCGTTGCTGCAGGGGCATGTCAATCATCCTCTTGATGAAATTGGTATCGATCAGGCAAAGCGAGTGGCGCGAGTAGTCAATGATTTGTATCCAGAAGCGCGAGTGATCTCAAGTCCGTTGTTGCGAGCACGTCAGACCGCAGAAACCATCTCGACATCGGTTTCTGTTGATGAGCGGTTTATCGAGCTCAACTATGGCGACTTTGATGAATTGGCGTTAACCGATGTATCACCTGAGATCTGGGAACAATGGCGATCAGATGAGAATTTTCGACCACCGCACGGCGAGACTTTGCACGAACTTGATATTCGTGTCCATGCCGCATTGCTAGATCTCAGCGCAGAGGCCCGCACTCAAGATGTCATTGTCGTGACGCACGTATCGCCGATCAAGAGTGCGATGACATGGGCCTTAGGTGGTGACGCGTCAATGACATGGCGATGTGCGCTGGATCGCGCGTCCATCACGCGAGTGGCGATTGGTCCGCGCGGCCCGTCGCTAACAGGTTTCAATGACACCGCACATTTACAAGAAAAATAAAAGCGACTGGTGACGGTGAGTCGGTCTATAAGCGGGATCCTGTCCGCGCGCACAAGTCGCGCTGTGTGACCATCCATCTACGCGGCCTACCCGGAGGTTGCCTTGCGGCAAACGAGCCGTTTATGCCTCCTGCGTGGCCTTGCTCCAAGTGGGGTTTACCAAGCCGTTGCAGTCACCTGCCACGCTGGTGCGCTCTTACCGCACCGTTTCAGCCTTACCTGTGACTATTGCTAGTCCATCGGCGGTTTACTCTCTGTTGCACTGTCCGTCAGGTCGCCCCAACCTAGTTTTCACTAGCACTTTGCCCTATGGAGTCCCGACTTTCCTCGACGCATCTTCAAACGCCGCGGTCACCCAACTGACTCACCGTCGCATAGCAGTGTAGGGCGCAGTTAGTCGATGTAGTCGTAGATAAATGAGTTGAGGCTTGGCGTTTCAAGGACCAATGTGGTCTTATTGCCCGACTCGTTGGGTTTTCCGACAGCGATAGGGATCGTTGACAATGATCCAAAGGC
This sequence comes from Actinomycetes bacterium, assembly GCA_014190235.1. Classification (GTDB taxonomy): domain Bacteria; phylum Actinomycetota; class Acidimicrobiia; order Acidimicrobiales; family Ilumatobacteraceae; genus UBA2093. Next base: position 9,466 of record BJGC01000031.1, read on the forward strand.
ACTAGGTATAGCAGCGACAAGGGGCTTGCCAGATTCGTTGGTTCCGGGTATGAGACCAGCAAGTCCTGGCCTAATTGCCTGAGCAAGCACAACTGTGTGACGCGCTTCTTGATCTGCAATCGACATTGCCGCAGATCGCAAGGCAGGGTCAGCGAGCATGACAACAAAGGCCTGGTAGGTCTCGGCGGCAAGTGTTTCGAGGGCATGTGCCAGAACAAGAGCGTCAGTAACGGGGTCGTCGCTCGCTGTCACGAGTTCGAGCGCGGGATTGATGTACAAGCTCGTCACATTTGGATTTGCTTTGTTGTACGGAGATCCATTGAGTTGTTTGATTAATCCAGAAAGCGCGTCGGCATGAGATGCATGGTCTTCAGAGAAACGCTTCAAGATGTTGTTCGTGCCTGATGTAAAAATTTTGGCATCAATGACAGTGGCATAGGTGTCAATTGCGTTGTATTCCACTGACATCGCTGTGCGAAGAAGTACTTCGTCTGTTACGAGTCCTTCTGGCATCATCGTGGTCGTGGGGGATTCGCCAATGCGCGGAAGTGATCCTGTTGAAATTTTCTTGCTGCAAGCTGCAAGCAGTACTCCGGCAGTGAGAGTGATGCCACTTGTGCGTAGCAGTGTGCGACGGCTAAAGGCATTGTTGCGGGCTGCTTCGGTGATGTTGATGTCGTTCATAATATTTTCCTTAGGCGCCAATCGCGATTGAATCTTGGTAGTTCTCAATAATTGCGTTGAGCGGTTTTTTTGCCACTGAGGCAAGTGCTGCAGCGTGACGAGACTCGATGCTAATGATTGAAGCAATGAGTGTTGATCCGTTGAGACCTTCAAGTTGGTTCAGTGAATTGATGTGACGCGTTACTGCACCGTTCTCAATGGCGACAAGTTGGGAAGCGATTGATGCAAAGGTTCCTTTGAGATTGTCGCTGAACTGGGAATAGGTGGCATCGTTGCGCTTGTTGATTGCCGCACGACCCAGTAAGCCACCCAATGACTGGGCATATGCAACGTGATGCGAATGTATTAGCAAAACGACAGGGCTTTCTTCGTCAGAAAGATTTCCGGCTGCAACGATGTTGGCGTAGAGGTCTCTGATTGCAAGTTCAACACCAAGCGCGATGTTGAGAATTTCTTTGTCTTGTGCAGTTGGTTGCAATGGTGGTGCTGTTGCTCCGGCAGAGACGGTCTTTGACTGCATCGGCGGTGCGTCATTCATCATCATTGGCGTGGAATCCGTGGTTGTCATTTCGGCGACTTCAGGAACTAAGGTTTCAGGAGCAGTGGTATCAGTGCTTGCGCCTGCGGCTCGCACGCGTGAGGCGGCAAGTGTCGGAACGGTTGCTACTGCGCCACCAAGAAGTGTGCTGAAAAGACGACGACGCGACGAGGTCTTTGGTTGTTGTGGTGCTGTGTGTTCGGTATTCACTTGAGATCCTTTAGAGTTAGTGGTGTTGCGTGAGCGATGCCCGTACAACACTAGAAGTCCAGTGCCGAGAGGTCGGGTATCCAAGAGCGAGCCCGTGAGATTGCCTCTCCCCATTGTTGTCGTGACACACCTGGATTTCCCAATGGAACAACAATTGACGCTGGCTGAGTGGCGCCGCAGGACTCTTCGAGCGAGCTCCACACACCGGCAGCGACTCCAGCCAGAAAACCAGCCCCCATTGTGGTTGCTTCTGTGACGAGAGACACGCGCACCGTGCGACCAGAGGCATCGGCAAGGGCCTGCACAAATGTGGCGTTGCGACTCATTCCACCGTCAATGCGTAGTTCAGTGATCTCAAGACCGGTGTCGATTTGGGCAGCATCGACAAGGTCGACACCGCGGTGGGCGACACCCTCTAATACTGCTCGCACAATATGGGCGCGAGTGGTGCCACGGGTGATGCCTAGCAGTGTTCCGCGTGCGCCATAGTCCCAGTGGGGAGTACCAAGTCCGAGTAGCGCCGGAACGTAGACAACTCCCTCAGTTGTTGCACACGTTGCAGCAATTTCGTCGGTTTGAGCTGCAGTAGAGACAAGTTGCATGTCATCGCGCAGCCACTCGATATTTGTGCCGGCAGACAACATGATTGCTTCCGCTCCGTAGAAAATCTCTGTACTGGTGCTGAATGCAACGATCGGAAAAGTTCCGCCAGTTGAACGTTGAGCACGCGCTGGAGGTTGCGAACCAATAAAGACATCCAACATGCCACCAGTGCCAAATGTGATCTTTGTTCTGCCCGGCGAGATGCAACCTTGGCCTACGAGCGATGCTTGTTGATCGCCCACCATTGACATGATGGGTAGCGCGCCATCAAGTGCTGTCGCATGCCCAATGAATCCGCTTGATGGCAGGATTGTGGGGAACTGGTGAGCATGTAATCCGAGAATAGACATCACATCGGTGTTCCATGATTGTCCGTCTGAGTGGCTGAGTCCAGTGACAGCGGCGTTGCTGACGTCGGTGGCGTGCACTGCGCCTTTAGTAAGCACTGACACCACCCATGAATCAACTGTTCCGATGCAGATGTCTTCACTCGCTCGTTCTGCTTCGTCAGGGACATAGTTGTTCAGCATCCATGCTGCTTTTGTGGCAGTTTGATTTGGTTGCAGTGCGATGGAGTGATTTGTCTTAGCCATGATGCAATCAAAAATTGTGCGAAGGTCTTGCCAGCCAATGGCGGGGCCTAGAGGCTCACCCGTTGATCGACGCCACGCAATAGTGCTGGCACGTTGATTTGTAATACCGATTGCATCTATCTGTGCTGAATGTAGCCGTGATACCGAAGCCATAGCAGTACGCGCGACTCGAAGAACGGCTTGCTTCATGGCCGCAGCATCAAACTCAACCATTCCGGGGGTTGGCGTTGAGGGGGCGAACTCTTCGTAACAGACGAGCCCAAGAGTGGAGTCGTTATTGACTATCGCTGCTCGCAAACCGCTCGTGCCAACATCAATGACAAGTACTGACATGAACCCTCTTTATTATTTGCGCAGTGTCACTGCGATTTAGGCGATTGACGGGCGACAAATATGCCAAGGAGTGAGCCCACGACGCTTGCCACTAATGAAACGGATAATGACGTCAGTATACGACCGATGCGAATGTCACTGCGCAGGAGAATTTTTACACAGACGAGCACGGCCTGCACCAGTAAAAATGAGCCTGTCGACGCTGTGACTCCGTGCAGCAGTGGAGTCAGGCGAGTTTGCCGTTGTGCCGCAACGCCGGCGCCGATGATGAATCCCGCAACTGCCATCAAGGTCAGAAGTGGTGTCCAAGCACTGGAGTTTTTTTGTGTGTCAAGGACAAATCGCGCAATCAATGTCGGCGGAATTGAAAACATCAATGTGACAGAGGCGCCGGCCTTGAGCGCTCGATGGTCTAACCGAGTTGGTGTGGTCATTTGAATCCGAGTTTGCCTGGATTCAATATGTTGTGTGGGTCGAGTGTTGTTTTAAGCGCCTGCAAAACAACGAATGCTGATCCGAGTGCATCTTTCATAAATCTCGCACGATTAAGTCCGACTCCGTGGTGATGAGAGAGATTGGCACCAGCATTTAGTGCGGCATGTTGCCCAGCATCCCACAATGCTTGGTACGTCGAATCAAATTCATCTTCTGGTGGAGTTGCAGCAAAAGTGAAATACAAGCAGGCGCCATCGAGATAACTATGCGATAAGTGACATGTTGCACTGCGCGCATGGGGCACTGCCAGGATCGCTGCTTCGACATCATGAACAACTGCGTCCACTGCGCTCCAGGACACAGCCACTTCAAGAGTGTCGACAACAAATCCCTTGCGGGTGAGCGCCTGCAGAGCAGAAGTATCGTTGCGGTGATGCATCCAAGATTCAACAAGGGCAGCATCTGCTGGAGTTGCATTGTGGGCGATAGCGGCATCATGGACAACTGACATTGTTGTTTCTACAAGAGATTGATTGGCTTCATCAAGAACAAGCAGCGTGGCGGTCGTGCCGTCGCCACCGTGAGAGCGTTTGCTTTCAGAACCGTCATACAGGCGCAACACAGCAGGTGTTGCACCGTCGCGGATAAGAGTTCTGACGGCATTAATACCATCTGCAAAGGTGGCAAATGTATACGCGGCACGTTGTTGATAATGGGGCATGGGGTGCGCACGCAACCAGACTTTGGTAATGATTCCGAGAGTTCCTTCACTGCCAAGAAATACTTGTGTGAGATCTGGACCAACAGCACCAGCAGGGGCACCGCCTGTGCGAATAATTGTCCCATCTGCGAGCACGACTTCAAGTGCTGCAACCATGTCTTCAATTTTTCCGTAGCGCGTTGAATATTGTCCCGCACCTCGACATGCAACCCATCCGCCAACGGTAGAAATATCAAAGGATTGTGGAAAATGTCCAACTGTCAGTTGGTAGTGCTTTTGCAAGATTGCTTCCATATCTGGTCCAAATGTGCCAGCCCAGACTTCGACGAGACCCGATACTGAGTCGACCGACTCGATTCCTTGCAGAGAAGTCATGTCAAGAGCGACGCCACCACGCAACGGCACTGCAGCACCAGTGACGGCACTGCGACCACCAGCGGCAGTTATTGGAATGCGGTGTTCGTTGCAAAAGATTGCAAGGGCAGATATTTGTTGCGTCGAAGTTGGTCGACAAACCACGCCTGCACGCTGAGGAGTGTGATTACGAAGGGCCCAGTTCATGGCGCGGGGCCACCAGTCGCGACCGCTTTGGGCCAAATTGTCGGCGCTTGTGTCACAAGGGCAAATATTCTGCAATGCACTCAGCATTGACGAGGTGATAACGAAGGCATCTCCAAAATGTGAGGTAGCCGTAGTTGCCGATTCGGAAAACTCGATGGGCTCTGTCGCAGAAGAAGTAAATATATGTCGCGTCATTACATCTACCTTATTGCATCAAATCGTCTCATTGCATCAAATCGTCTCATTGCATCAAATCGTCTCATTGCATCAAATCGTCTCATTGCGTTGAGTTGATGAATTCTTCCTCGGTCACGCGAGCGGCAGCATCTTCGCGAGCACAGTCATCAATGAATGCACTTGTCTCATGAGCCACTCGCGTTTCATCCCAATTCAGTAGCGGTGCAATCAGGGCGGCGACTTCGCCAGCCTGCGCAATGGTGGCGCGCCGATCAAATAGTCGACTGCG
>BJGC01000032.1 GCA_014190235.1 Actinomycetes bacterium
TGCTGTTGCCAGCCGGAACAATCGTGTATCTGTTTTTGTTCAAGATGATGTCGTTTATGCAGAGTCGACTCGGACCAATGGAAGCTGGTCCATACGGGTCAATGCAGCTATTCGCCGAGGTCGGCAAATGGCTGCAAAAAGAAGACATTTATCCCGCACGAGCAGACAAGTTTATTTTTAAACTTGCGCCACTCATCGTGTTAGCAAGCACATTTTTATTGGTTGTGGTTGTGCCATTTGGACCAGACGCGTGGTTCACCAACTTTGAAGCCGGAATTTTTTATGCGCTCGCTGTCTCATCTGTCTCGGTGCTGGGAATCTTGATAGCAGGTTGGTCAAGCGCTAACAAGTACTCATTATTGGGCGGCCTGCGCGCGGCTGGACAGTTGATTGCCTATGAATTGCCAATGGTGTTGGCAGTGATTGGTGTTGTTGTTCAGGCTGGCACCATGAACTTGCAAGGAATCGTGTTGGCTCAAAACGGTGGCTCGATGTTTGGGTTCGACGGGCTCGGTAATCCATATGTTCTGACGCAGTTCGTTGGTTTTGTCATTTTTATGATTTCTGTTCAGGCTGAACTCACACAAGCCCCATTTGACATGCCGATCGCTGAATCAGAACTGGTGTCGGGATACATGACCGAGTACTCAGGTTTTCGTTTCTTGATTTTCTTCATCGGTGAGTTCGCGACCGCCGGAGTCTTTGCGATGATCGCATCAGTGTTGTTCTTGGGTGGCTGGGCTGTTCCGTTCTCATGGTTTGGCTGGACCACCATGGACAGCATTGATAACTGGATGAACTTTGCCGGTCCGTTGATCTTGTTCACAAAAATGATGGCCGTCACATTCTTAGTGATGTGGGTTCGATTTAGTTATCCGCGCTTGCGCGAAGATCAATTACAGCGCTTTGCATGGAAAGTTCTTATTCCTATTTCTCTCGTCAATATCATGTTGACGGCAATCTTGAAAGTGGCGTTCTGATGCCCAAAATTCCTGGTCTGTTTAAAGGTCTTGGTGTCACACTTGGCACTTTTGCGCGCACTGTTACTCAGGGCGCCAACACCGTGCAATACCCGCACGAAAAAGAAACGCCACCTATTCGCTCGCGTGGAGTAATCGCTTTGCATGAAGGCAACTGCACATCGTGCATGCTGTGCGCGCGTTCGTGTCCGGACTGGTGTATCTATATCGAAGGGCATAAAGAACTTGCCCCACCACGTCGTGCTGGTGGCAAGCCGCGTCAAGTGAACATGCTGGATCGTTTTGATATTGATTATGCGTTGTGCATGTACTGCGGAATTTGTGTCGATGTGTGTCCGTTTGATGCGCTGTTCTGGAGCCCCGAGTATGAATACTCAGAACCAAGCATTGCCGACATGTTGCATGACAAAGTCAAACTCGGTGAATGGATGGAGACCGTTCCAGAAGCTCCTGAACTAGAAGTTGGCGCAGACAAAAAAGGCAAGAAATAATGTTTGCCTCTGACTTGCTGATTGCGCAAAACATCGGCTTTTTTATTATTGCTGCCCTCATGGTGGCTGGTGCATTGCGAGTAGTAACAACGAGCAACGTGGTGCATGCGGCGCTATGGCTGGTGGTTGTATTGGCCGGTGCAGCCGCGCAATATGTGCTGCTGGCTGCTGAGTTTGTGGCAGTCACACAAGTTCTTGTATATATCGGTGCGGTCATGGTGTTGTTTTTGTTTGGCACCATGCTTACTCGCGCACGTATTGGTGCGGAGTCTGACCTCAATAACAAAAACTGGTTCGTCGGTCTTCCAGTTGCACTCACATTGTTGGCTGCGATGTTGATTGCGTTGCGAGACGGATTCGGCAATGAAAAACTTCCTGCAGACGCTCCGCTTGTGTCAACGCAAGTGTTGTCAGACCAGATCTTTGGTCCCTACTTGTTGCCTTTTTGGGCGTTGTCGTTTGTTCTGCTCGCTGCAGTTATCGGGGCCATTGTGTTGGCGCGTAGGGACTGACCATGCTGCTAAACGAGTTTCTTTTTCTTGGCGCAATCCTGTTTTGTATCGGGGTCTATGGCGTTATTGTGCGCAAGAACGCCGTATTAGTACTGATGTCTATCGAACTAATTCTCAACTCAGTCAATATCAATCTGCTGGCTTTTTCATTGCGCAACGGAAGCGCAGATGGTCAGACTTTTGCTTTGTATGTGATCGCAGTCGCGGCCGCAGAGGTTGGAGTCGGGCTTGCCCTCGTGTTGTTGGTGTATCGCAATAGTCGCTCTATCTCGCTTGACGAGTTGTCAGAGATGAAGGGTTAAAGAGATGTTTTTTGCGACTGAAACTGTCGAGACTGTTGAAACTGTTCTCAAATCTGGATGGTTCTTAGAACACGCGTGGTTGATTCCGCTCATGCCAGTGATTGCGTTTGCGCTGATTATTGCCTATGGCAAGAAAATGCCGATGAAAGGCAGCGAGTTTGGCATCGCGTCACTCTTGGCATCACTCGCTGTCTCTGTTGGTGCCGCCTATCAATGGATACAACGCGTCGACGGCGCAGCACCTGAGGCGTTTGTCGCACCAGTGATCAAGACATGGACATGGTGGGAGAGCGCTGGCTTCTCCTTCGGAATAGGTCAGCACATTGATGGTTTGTCTCTGACATTGCTTGTTGTTGTGACCTTGATTTCAACACTGGTCGAGATTTATTCGGTCGAGTACCTTCGTGGCGATATTCGGTACACCCATTTCTTTGGGGCACTGACTTTGTTTTCCGCAGGAATGCTCAACATGGTTCTTGCAGAGAACATGATTCAACTTATTTTGGGCTGGGAAATCATGGGAATGTGCTCGTTCTTGTTGATTGGTCACTGGTGGGAGGACGGCGCCAATAGTCGTGCAGCCCTCAAAGCATTTTTCACAACTCGTACTGGCGACATCGGCCTGCTCGTTGGTACGTCGGTGCTGTTCTTTGCATCTAACGCGTGGACGCAAAAAACTCTCGGCATTTCTGGCTTCACAATTCGTGGTTTATCGGCATGGGCGCTCTCCGGGGATCCGGGCCATGCTGCAATCACGGTCGGAGCCGTTGCTTTGTTCATTGCCTGCATCGGCAAGAGCGGTCAGTTCCCATTACACACTTGGTTACCAGACGCAATGGCTGGTCCAACCCCTGTGAGCTCTCTTTTGCACTCTTCCACCATGGTGGTTGCGGGCGTGTATCTTGTCGCACGTTTGTATCCGGTGTTTTTCACTGGCATGGACATTTTAGGTACCAACCTCAACCTGATCGTGTTGATTGGCGGAATCACAATCGTTATTGCAGCAGCACTTGCGTTTGTGCAGGCAGATATTAAAAAGGTTTTGGCGTATTCCACGGTGAGTCAGTTGGGATACATGATGATGGGCCTTGGCGCAGGCGCATGGATGCCAGCGGTTTTCCATATTTTCACTCACGCATTTTTTAAGGCGTGTTTGTTCTTGTGTGCAGGTTCTGTCAGTCACAGTGCATCTCACCATTCTTTTGATATGAAAAAAGATATGGGCGGATTGCGTAAGTTCATGCCGATCACCTTTGCAACGTGGATTATTTCGACATTGGCGCTGTGTGGTGTGTTTCCGTTCTCGGGATTCTTCTCAAAAGATGAGATCATCGACAATGTTGGTCACAACGGTTACACCATGTTCATGGTGCTTGGCTTGACAGGTGCATTTTTAACTGCTGCTTACATGACTCGGGCGACGTACCTTACTTTCAATGGCAGACCTCGTGGTGCAGCAGCCGGCGCACACGATGCGCACGATGCGCACGATGCGCACGATGCACACGCATCGCGAGGCCCGCACGAAAGCGGTCTGTTGATTACCGTCCCGCTGATGATTTTGGCCGCTCTGGCTCTTGGTGCAGGTTTCTTGAACCCAGCGCCATTAGGCGAAAAATGGGAACGCATGACTCATTGGGTGGAGCCGCGACCAGAAGTGATTAGTCCGACAGGAATATCGGTGATGGCGAGTGGCCCTGGTGAAGCTCGTGTGCTCACTTCTCCACGCGCCGAAGAAGCCGAACATGAATCACCGTGCGGAACAACAACTCCAACAGGTGGCATTTGTGTTGCCCCACAAATTCATCATGCGCCATTTAAGTGGTCAAAGGCGTTGATGTCGATGCTTATCGTCTTCCTCGGGGGATTTTTAAGTTGGGTGCTCTGCGTGCAGTTGTATGGCAAGAAGAATCCAAAACTTGTGGGCCTCACTCAGCGCAATAAAGCACTTGGTGCCGGATACCTGTTCTTGCAAAATAAGTACTACCTCGACGCGCTCTATGAAAAAGTAATTGTTCATGGCATCGCGCACCCCGTTGCTCAGGCTGTTTATTGGTTTAACCAAAACGTCATTGATGGTGTTGTTAATGGTTTTGGAACAGTGGTGCGCAAGGTGTCTGGCTGGGTCTACCGAAATGTTGATCAACGTGTCGTAGACGGAGCCGTCAATGGGTCTGCCGCAGTGGCACAAAATGCAGGTTCTGCAATCAGGCCAATTCAGTCCGGAAAAGTCAATCAGTATGGGGCGTTGTTGTTCGGCGCTGCCGCCATCGGCGCCCTCATACTCGTCATTATTAATACGTAAGGGAGTACATAGTTATGGAAGTCCTCAGTGACAACAATTGGGCGCTATCGGTCGGCACGTTCTTGCCGCTCCTTGGCGTGCTCGTCATGCTCTTCATCCCCAAAGCGCAAGAAACTGCCACAAAGGCAGTTGCGCTGATCACGGCGGTTGCCACATTGGGCGTGGGTATCTTCACGCTTACGCAATTCAACTTTGATCAAGCAGGCAAAATGCAATTTGTTGCACAGACAAACTGGATCTCAGTGCTAAAGAGCACATATTTTGTCGGCATAGACGGCATCAGTTTGCCGCTGTATCTGTTGTCAATGGTAATCACCGTGTTGGTGATGATTTACAGCTGGAACCATGTTCCAGAACCTGGCAATACGAAAGCATTTTTTGCGCTCATGTTGATTTTGCAAACAGGAATGGCCGGAACATTTATTGCTCGTGACCTCATCTTGTTCTTTGTCTTCTTTGAATTGGTCTTGCTCCCGATGTACTTCATGATCGGCGTCTGGGGCGGAGAACATCGCCAGTATGCGTCGCTCAAATTCTTCTTGTACACAATGTTTGGTTCAGCACTCATGTTGGTGGCATTCTTGGCACTGTTTTTCAAAACTGGAGCAGAGAGCTTCTCGATTCCATTCCTGATCGAGAATGGTGCTGGTATAAGCCGTAATGCACAGATTTGGATATTCGGCGGAATGTTCGTTGGGTTTGCGGTCAAGGTGCCAATGTTTCCATTTCACACGTGGTTGCCTGATGCGCATACGCAGGCCCCAACACAAGGGTCAGTCATCTTGGCTGCAGTCTTGCTCAAACTTGGTACATACGGATTTGTGCGTATTGCAATTCCGATTCTTCCGGTTGCCGCTAAAGAGTGGGCACCGTGGATTGGTCTTCTTGCAGTCATCGGAATCATTTACGGTGCACTCGGATGTCTGGCTCAAACCGACATGAAACGACTGATCGCGTTTTCTTCTGTAGCGCACATGGGTTTTGTGATGTTGGGTATTTCTACACTGACATCATTTGGCATGAACGCTGCAGTCTTTGGCATGGTGGCACACGGTCTGATCACGGGCATGTTGTTCTTCATTGCTGGCAGCGTGAAGGAGCGATATCACACGCTTGAGATTTCACGCCTCAGTGGGATGCTCAAACAAATGCCGCGTATGGGATGGATCATGGGATTCTGCGTTATGGCATCGCTTGGACTTCCGGGTCTTGCTGGTTTTTGGGGCGAGTTCCCCGCCATCTTGTCGGCGTACCAACCTGCAGCAGGGCTTTCGGAAGTGACGTTTCGGATTTTCATGGTGATCGCCGCAGTCGGAACAGTTCTTGCAGCCGGATATTTGTTGTGGTTGTTCCAACGCACAGCGTTTGGTGAACCAACTGCAGAGTTCAGTGGCGATAGCCACGATGACCACGGCTCGGGTATCCATGATGTCAATGTCTTCGAATGGATGGCATGGGCGCCACTGCTTGCGGCAATTCTGGTCTTGGGTGTCTATCCAAATCTGTTATTTAAAATCATCGACCCAGCGGTACAGGGTGTACTTTCCGCTTTCGGAGGCTGACAGGTGCTCGCGGCTCTTTTTTCTGTGCTCGCGGCTGCTGCCAATTGGGTATCGCCGACCGTTGATTACCACGCGCTTGCGCCTGAGATCATCGTGGCTTGCGGAATCGTGCTGGTGCTCTTGTTGGATCTCTTTACGTCAGAAAATAACAAATGGATGCTAGGCCCAGTCACAAGTTTCACCTTGCTCGGTGCATTCATCCCCGTTCTGACGCTGGCACTCAGTGATGCCGGAACACGATCGTTATTTGATGATCGCTATGTAGTTGACAACTTCAGCCTCACCATGAAAGGCCTCTTTGTTTTGGCCGGTTATCTTGTCGTTCTGCTCTCATCTGATTATTTGCGCGAAGGCGATTTCTATGAAGGCGAGTATTGGGTATTAATGCTGTCAAGTTTGCTCGGAATGGTGATGATGGCCTCGAGTCGAGATCTCGTCAGTATTTTTGTGTCGCTTGAATTTCTCTCAATTCCTGCATACATGATGGCCGCATGGCGCAAACGCGATCTCAGGAGCAACGAAGCTGGTGTGAAATACTTCCTGCTCGGGGTCTTTGCATCGGCACTCATGTTGTACGGAATGTCTCTCTTGTACGGAATCTCGAATTCAACTTTGCTCACAGACATCGGAACATATGTCAGCGGTGATATGAGTGCCATCCGTGCGGTAGCGGTACTTTTTGTTGTTGTTGGTTTTGCTTTCAAAATCTCGGCAGTTCCGTTTCATACATGGGCGCCTGACACGTACGAAGGTGCCCCAACCCCTGTGACGGCTTTTTTGAGTGTCGCGTCAAAGGCTGCTGGATTTGTCGCGTTACTCACCGTTGTCTACGTAGGTTTTCCAAATGCCTCAGAAGTCTGGCAACCAGTGTTCTGGATCCTTGCCGCGCTTACCATGACAGTCGGCAACGTGATGGCTCTGCGTCAAACAAACATTGTTCGTATGTTGGCGTTCTCTTCCATCAGTCAAGGCGGGTTCATCTTGATGCCGCTAGCGATTGCGGGCGAGGGCGACTCTGCAGGCGCAGCACTGCGTGCCGTCGTGACATATTTGTTGGTGTATGCAGCAACAAACCTCGGTGTGTTTGCTGTCGTGATTGCTGTTGCACGTAAAACTCGCAGCGGTTCTATTTCGTCGTACGGCGGTTTGTTCTCGTATGCACCAGGACTCGCCGTAATAATGACGATCTTCATGGCATCACTGGCTGGCATCCCGCCACTTGGTGGTTGGATTGGTAAATTCGGATCGTTTCAGGCACTCGTTTCTGCTGGCACGACATGGGGATACGCGCTCGCTGTTATTGGTGCAGTCAATACTGTGATCGCATTTGGTTACTACGGCAACATGATGCGCGAAATGTGGATGCGTCCTGTGCCAGACGGCGACACCACTCCTGTTGTTATTCCGTCGGCACTCATGGTGGCTCTTGGTCTCACAACCTTTGCCACATTGTTGTTAGGAATCTTGCCTGGCCTCGTTCTTCACTTCGGAGATCTCGCCAACCTTGCCGGTGCCTTCGGCGGCTGAGCATTTGCGAGCGGCTATCCAAGCCGCAGGTGGACAGATTTCGTTCGCCGAGTTTATGTCGCATGCGCTGTACGGTGACGAAGGGTTTTATACACGCGAATCAGATACTGGTCGAGCAGGGCGGCGCGGAGACTTCATCACATCCCCAGAAGTAGGGCCACTCTTTGGCGCCGTGATTGCTCGTGCGCTCGACAACTGGTGGAACCAGTTGGGTCGACCAGAAGTGTTCACATTTGTTGATGTTGGTGCTGGTCCCGCCACCCTGGCTCGCAGCGTGTTGTCTAGCGAGTTTGAATGCAAACCTCATTTGCGATACATCGCTGTTGAGATTTCTGCTACACAACGCGCCATGCACCCGACTGGTATTGAATCAATGGCCGTCATGCCGACTGCACTCACTAACGCAGTGGTATTTGCCAACGAACTGCTTGACAACTTGGCATTTGAGTTGTGGGTATATGACGGTGGCTGGAAGCAGTCATACATCACAACTGACGGAGATAAATTTGTCGAAGTACTCATCGCCCAAGAGCCGCCAGCGTGTTTGCCAACGTCGGCGCCACATGGTTCGCGAGCTCCAGTATTGATAGACGCTTGCAATTGGCTTCAACACACACTTGCACATCTTGACAATGGTGTTGTCGTGGTGATTGATTACTGCTCGCCATCTACAACGATGATTGCTCACACGCCGTGGCGGGAATGGTTGCGCACGTATGTGGGTCACGAGCGTGGTGGTCATTATCTGCAGAACCCCGGCAAGCAAGACATCACCGTGCAAGTTCTCATCGATCAATTACAAGCAATAGCAGTACCAACTACTGTTCGCACACAAGAGCAGTTTTTGCAACTCTGGGGGATTGACGATCTTGTTGCACAAGGAAAGAGAGTGTGGCAAGAAAACGCATCAGCCCCAAACTTGGCGGCGATGAAAATGCGCAGCCGCGTGAGTGAAGCAGAGGCTTTACTTGACTCAGCAGGTCTTGGGGCATTCACCGTGTTGGAGTGGCAGAAACAGAACCTGTCCGCTCGGGACGACTCGTCAGCACTGCACCACAAATCACAATAAACATCCCAGCAATTGCAATCGGATGAATCTCTTCGTCACGAAAAAGTATTCCTAAAACTGTTGCAACAATCGGCGTAAAGAATGTTCCGATCATTCCGCGCACGGTGCCAGCGCGATTGAGCAATGTCCCGTACACCACAAAAGCCATTCCAGTTCCGAGTGCACCGAGTGCAGCAAGCGCACACAATGCGCCAACGTTGAATTCGCTCCTCCAGAGGGCAGGTATTCCGAGTGGAAGAGTCCAAATCAGGGCGCACACCTCAATCCAAAGCATCGTTGTCAATGAACCATATTTTGCCTGAAGTGGTTGAGCAACATTGACGGCAGTGGCGTAACACAACAACGCAATCAGCAGGTACACAACACCGTGAACGCTCGCTGATACACCATCTTGAATGCTAGAAAACGAAATAATTGTAATGCCAAAAAATCCAATGAGCACAGAGATAATGCGCTGACTGCTTGGTCGTCGTCGCACAAATACTGCCGTGACAGCAACAGTCATAACCGGAAGTCCGCCGTTGAGCATTCCGGCCACAGCGGACGACACTGACTGTTCGGCCATCGGGTACAACATGAAAGGAATAGCCATCCATACCAATCCTAAAAATATGACTCGCTTGTAATCGCTCCGATCAATTCTCTTTCGTGCTGATGGAATCACCAACAACGCAATCGTCCCAAAAAAAAGTCGTGCCATCGGAACCACTGGAGTTGCCACATAGTCAATGGCGATCGCGATAAACAAAAACGATGCACCCCAGACCAGTGCGATTGCCGCTGACATCGCCCATTCCTCTGTGCCAAACTGTGCTCCCGTGTCAGCACTGGCGGGGATTTGGTTCACGCAACATCTTGGCATTCGGCACAGGCTCGGGGCTTATTCTTTGACTAGTCTCGTTTAAGCAGACAAAGGGGACGCCACATGGCTGGAAATGAATCACACGATGCAATCGATGACTTGCTCTTGGAGCAACGAAAATTCCCACCAACAGATGGATTTAAAAAGCAGACACTGATTGCCGGAACGCATTTATACGACGAAGCAAACCAGGACTATGAAGCGTTCTGGGCGCGACAAGCAGACGAACTTGTGTCGTGGGACACAAAATGGGACACGATTTGTGAATGGAAACTTCCTTATAGCAAGTGGTTCATTGGTGGCAGCCTCAATGTCAGCTACAACTGTTTAGATCGTCATGTCTTGGCCGGCAAAGGCGACAAAGTCGCGTTTCATTTTGAGGGCGAACCAGGCGACACACGCACCATCACGTACTCCGAACTGCTCGACGAAGTGCAGAAGTTTTCTAATGTGCTCAAGAATCTGGGTGTTGTCAAAGGTGACAGAGTCAATATTTATTTGCCCATGATTCCAGAAGCAGCAGTCGCAATGTTGGCATGCGCACGCATCGGCGCTGCGCACTCAGTTGTCTTTGGTGGCTTTTCAGCGCAAGCACTAGCCGACCGTATCAATGATGCCGAAGCCAAAGTATTGATCACTGCCGATGGCGGATGGCGTCGTGGTGAGGTGTTTGCGCTGAAACAACAAGCAGATGAAGCAGTTGCTCATACGCCAACTATCGAACACGTGGTGGTAGTACAACGCGGCAACAATGCCATCACTATGAAATCTGGCCGCGATCATTGGTATCACGATCTCATGGCAACTGCTGATTCAGTTTGTATTGCAGAACCAATGGACAGCGAACATTTATTGTTCTTGCTCTACACCAGTGGCACAACAGGCAAGCCAAAAGGAATCATGCACACCACAGGCGGATACCTCACGCATGTCGCCTACACACATAAGTATGTTTTTGATCTACACCCCGAGACTGACGTTTTTTGGTGTACAGCAGACGTGGGTTGGATAACTGGTCACAGTTATATCGTGTACGGACCACTTGCTAATGGCGCAACACAAGTGATGTACGAAGGCGTTCCAAATTTTCCGGCAAATGATCGCATGTGGCAGATCATCGAAAAATATAAGGTCTCAATTTTCTACACGGCGCCAACTGCAATTCGTACGTACATGAAGTGGGGAATAGAGGAGCCAGCAAAACACGACCTGTCATCTCTTCGTCTGCTCGGAAGTGTTGGTGAGCCCATTAATCCAGAAGCATGGATGTGGTATCGCGAGCATATTGGCGGCAATCGATGTCCGGTAGTTGACACATGGTGGCAAACGGAGACAGGTGGAATCATGATTAGCCCACTGCCTGGTGCAACAACTTTAAAACCAGGATCTGCAACATTTGCATTGCCTGGTATCGGCGCAGAAGTTGTTGATGATGCAGGAGAAACAGTTCTCAAGGGTGGCGGATATCTCACACTCACGCATCCATGGCCCGGAATGTTGCGCGGAATCTGGGGTGATGCGGAGCGCTATCAAGAAACGTATTGGAGTCGCTTCGCAGGTCGATATTTTGCAGGTGACGGCGCCAAACTCGACGATGAGGGCTATCTCTGGTTGCTTGGGCGCGTCGACGATGTCATGAACGTGTCAGGTCATCGCATCAGCACTACCGAAGTAGAGTCTGCGTTGGTTTCACATCCGAGTGTTGCTGAGGCGGCAGTAGTGGGTGCAAATGACCCTACAACTGGGCAAGCAATTATCGCCTATGTCACTTTGGTCACGGGCAAAGAAGTTGATGAACAAGTTCTCCGCAATCACGTCGCAACAGAAATTGGGGCAATCGCTAAACCCAAGACGATTTACTTCACGCCTGACTTGCCCAAGACTCGTAGCGGTAAAATTATGCGACGTCTCTTGCGCGATGTTGCAGAAGGCCGAAATCTGGGAGATACCACCACACTCGCGGACGCCAATGTTGTTCTTGAATTACAAAAACGAGCAGCAGAAGCGCCCACTGAGGACTAGTTAGTCGCGAAAGTTTTCGAACTGAACTGGAATGCCAAGATCGGCACCTTTTATTAGTGCCATCGTTGCTTGGAGATCATCTCGTTTTTTTCCGGTGACGCGAACTTGATCACTCTGCGTCTGGCTACCGATTCCCTTAGGTCCTTTTTCTTTTATCAGTTTGTTTATCTCACGTGCTTTGTCACTTGAAATACCAACTGCAATAGTGACGACTTGGCGCACAGTGTCGCCAGAAGCTTGCTCAAATTTGCCCCAATCAATGCCTTTGAGTGACATCCCTCGCTTGACGAACTTCTCCTCTAGCAATGTGCGAACCGCGCGGGCCTTTTCTTCGCTGATGGTTTTGATCGTGATAATCAAGTCATTTTGCTCTATCGATGAATCAGTGCCTTTAAAGTCGAATCGCTGACCCATCTCTCGTTGGGCCTGGTCGACTGCATTTCGCAGTTCTTGGCGATCAACTTCTGAAACAATGTCAAAGGATGGCATGAGGTAGAAGGCTATCTAAGACGGTATCGTTAGCGATTCCATAGGGGTCGGTGCCCGAGCGGCCAAAGGGAGCAGACTGTAAATCTGCCGGCACTGCCTTCGGAGGTTCGAATCCTCCCCGGCCCACCACGGTCTTACCGTGTTATACAGCTCAACCCGCATACGACCCCGCCGGATTCCGGCGGGGTCGTATGTTGAACTGCTTCATCCCAGCGCTCCGCCCTGCGCCCCATACCCAGCAACCCTGACAAGTAATCCCGTCCGATATGCCCTATGGTGAAGACATCTTCAGATACAAGGAGTCCTCATGAATCAGTTCTTGTCCAACAAAATCATCGCCGGCATTGTGGCTCTTGCTCTACTTGTGGGAGTAGGCGTACTCATCTCATCTGGAGACACGTCGTCAACAACACGTAATGCTGCTCTTGTTGTGGCAACACCGTGCACGAAGCCTGGTCAAGTCACCAAGGTCTCCAA
>BJGC01000033.1 GCA_014190235.1 Actinomycetes bacterium
TTTGCCGAACGCAGCGGAGTCTTAAACCTCGGAGTTGAAGGCATGATGCTCGTCGGTGGCGTCACGGGTGCGTGGGCATCACAACATGTGCCGGGCACTAGTTGGTTTGTGGTGTTGGCATCAATTGTGATCGGAGCCTGTGCATCGGGACTTCTTGCATTATTGCATGCCTTCTTAGTGATCACCCTGCGAACAAATCAAACAGTCGCGGGACTCTCGATCACCATCTTTGGCGGTGGACTCGGTTTGTCGAGCTACTTTGCCAATGTGTGGAACGTCTCTGAAAAACCAGTGTCACATCCGATTCGCATTTTAGATGTTGGTGGTTTTGCTGATATACCTATCATTGGACCAATTATTTTTAATCAAACTATTCTCACGTATGCATCTTGGGTATTGTGCGTGCTCGCCACTATCTACTTGTTCCGCACGCGTATCGGTTTGCACTTGCGCGCAGTCGGCGAGTCTCCACAAACAGCAGACGCAATGGGCATTAACGTCACGAAGTATCGCTACTTTCATACCGTGTTTGGCGGACTTCTAGCCGGCGTCGGTGGTGTGTACTACAGCCTCACCATTGTTCCTACATGGGTCGACGGCATGACACGCGGTGCTGGCTGGATCGCGATTGCTCTTGTGATCTTTGGATTCTGGAGACCCGGTCTCACGCTTGCGGGTGCATATGTCTTTGGCGCATTGCAATCATTGTCGCTCACGTTGAAGGCTCGCAATGTGCACATCAACGGGGACTTGCTTGATGCCTTGCCGTTCTTGATGACAATTTTTATTCTCGTTGTGTTGTCTAGTGCGTGGGCTAAAAAACGCCTCGGTGCCCCTGCAGCACTCGGACAACCATACGAACGCGAAGAACGCTGACATATGTCAACCGTGTTAACAAATGAGTCCGCTGGTCTTGCACGGGCGTGGCATCCAGTCATGCGTGAAGCAGATCTTGGCAACGAACCTGTTCGCGTACAACTGATCGGCGATCCGTGGGTGATTGTGCGCCTCAACGGCGCGATCAGCGCGTTCTTAGATCGTTGCCCACATCGCAATGCGCGCCTGAGTGATGGCACCGTTGTGGACTCCACTTTGCAATGCGCGTATCACGGCTGGAGATTTGGCGAGACAGGTGCATGCGCACTTATTCCGGCACTCGGTGCCGGAGCCACAACTCCACCTACTGCCAATATCGTTCCGATTCGCGTGCAAGTGAAATACGACCTGATCTGGATTGCGCCCGAGGAACCCTTGTGTGACATTTTGCCGATTGCGGCATGGGACGATCCAACCTTGACCAAAGTGTGGATGCCACCCATTGTGTTCGGGGCATCTGCCGCGCAATTCATTGACAACTTTTTGGACATCACACATTTTCCATTTATCCACCTCGGAACTTTTGGTACAAAAGACGATGAAACTATTGATGGATTCGATTTAGCAAAAGACACAGACCCGTGGGGCTTCACGTTGCTTCGTGATCACATGATTGCCAACAAGATGGACCCCAAAGTTGGCACTGGTGAACATCCACTGGTGCAACCACGCTCAATGCGTTACGACTTTCGGGCACCATTCACATCTGCTCTGCAACTTCATCTCACAATGACTGGTATGCGAAATGTGATTGCGTCATTCTGTCAACCCATTGACATGAACACCAGTTGCCTCTATCAAGTAATGATCCGCAACGACGTACATAACGACGACGACTACGCCAGAGCAATTGCCTTTCAGACTGCAGTTTTTGACGAAGACCTCAAGATCATCGAATACCTCTACGACAAGGCGATACCGCTTAGTGGCGGACAAACCCACACCAAGGCAGACCGCAACACTGTCGAGTTCCGACGCATTCTGTCAAAGTTGCTGGCAGCAACGTAACGAGTTAGACGTTGACGTCAATGCGCTCAAACAAATTGACATCAATTAAACCAAGATCAGTAATACGCAAGTCTGGAATAACTGACAATCCCAAAAATGACAGCGTCATAAATGGTGCGTCTAATGTGATGCCCATTGTGTGTGCGGCTTCGATAACCGTGTCAAGTTGAGCCGCCACCACGTGCAACGGTTGATCGCTAATCAGCCCACACACTGGCAGCGCAATTTCAGCAATCACTTGGCCATCTACAACTACCACTTGTCCACCACCAATTGCTGCAACGCGAGCGATAGCAACAGCCATATCGCGCGGTCCAGATTCGTCGCGAGCACCCACCACCATGATGTTGTGTGCGTCGTGAGCAACAGTCGAAGCAATCGCACCACGCTGCATTCCGTAGCCTGACACGTATCCGAGTCCGATACGACCTGTTCCTTTATGGCGCTCAACAACGGCGATACGCGCGATATCGATTGCAGCATCATTGACATTTAGTTGCAGTGCAGCAGTGCGCACCGTTCCGGATTGAACGCCGATCACATTGGCCATTCCAGACGGTGGCGGAGCAATTGTGAGTTCAGCAGCAGTCGGTAGATGATGAAGATTTATGCGGTTATATAAGGACTTTGGTGGTGATACGTCTGGCACAACACCTTCAACAATCGCCCCATTGCGCGCCACTACCCGACCGCGTTGTAACACCATTGACGGTTTGAAATTTTGCATCGTGTCAAACACGACAACATCTGCTTGGTATCCAGGCCCAAGTGAACCAAGATGAAAAAAGTTGTGATACATGGCTGGGTAATACGACGCCACACAAAATGCATCGATCTCACTAAGGCCTTCTTGCACTGCCAGACGAATGCAGTGATTGAGATGGCCTTCGTCGCGCAACAGATCTGGCTCGCGATCATCTGTACAAAATGATGTTGCAGTTGTGCCATGTGTCAGCACTGTCGGGAGCAGCCGAACCAAATCTTGGCTAACCGAACCCTGGCGCAAAAACACCCACATTCCTTTTTGGCGTTTTTCATGGGCTTCTTCTAGACCAAAAACTTCGTGGTCACTTTCGATTCCTGCTGCCAAATACGCATCAAGTTGAGCACCACGCAGACCAGGCGCGTGACCATCAACTTTGCGCCAATTTGCTGCTGCGATGATGTCTCTAAACATCGGGTCGCCGTTAATCACGGCCGGGTAGTTCATGACTTCAGCAACGCCAATTGCACCGAACTCCATAATCAAATCGCGTACTTCTTTGACAGTAAACGCAGCACCAGCAGATGCAAACGGGGACTCTGGCACACACGACGACGCAGCCACACCAAAAGTAAATGGCAAATGTTCTGCAGCATCAATGAGTGCGCGGATTCCGTCAATGCCGGCAACGTTGGCGATCTCATGCGGATCTGCTGCCACTGCAGTTGTGCCACATGGCAACACAGCCTTGACATATTCACTCACCCACATCTTTGACGACTCCAAATGCATATGTGCATCAACAAAACCAGGCACTAAAGCAGCGCCATCAACATCAATGACTTCAAGTGCTTCGCGATGTCCCCATCCGGCGATCACGCCATCTGCAATTGCCAGGTCGGTTGTAACCCACTCTCTGGTTGCCGGCGACAACACCCGTCCGCCCTTAAGTAAAATATCTGCTGGTTCGTCACCACGCGCCACTGCAAGGGCACGCAAACTTGCTGGAGGTCTTGCCATCACCTCATCTTAGGGATTCATTTCGTCATCCGAACTACCCTTGTGACGTGACTTCCTCGCTCACCAATCTTTCGTCGGGTCTGGCTGCTGCATGGCATCCGGTTTTGTTTGCAAGCGACCTCACCCACACATCCGTGCGTGTCGATCTGCTCGGTGAGCCATGGGTGATCACTCGACTACATGGCTCGATAACAGCATTCATTGACAAGTGTCCACACCGCAATGCCCGCCTGAGTGATGGCATGGTGGTCGGCGACACACTGCAATGTCCGTATCACGGTTGGCGATTTGATGGCTCCGGGCACTGCACGCTTATTCCGGCATTGGGCGACGGAGCAACGGTGCCACCAACAGCACAACTCACATCTGCTCATGTTGTCGAACGCTATGGACTCATCTGGATTGCGCCGCAAACTCCGGTCACTGAGATTATTGAAATCCCTGAATGGGATGACGAATCGTTACACAAGGTCTGGATGCCAGCAATTGATATCAACGCAACTGCTGCACAATTTATTGACAACTTTTTAGACTTCGGACATTTTCCGTTTGTCCACGCTGGCACGTTTGGTAGCGGTGAAGACGCCAACATCGGCGACTACAACGTTGACAAGACCAATAGCGGTTGGGGTTTCGTTGTTGATTATCCACACACAATTGCCAATAAAGAAGATCCACTTGTCGCAACGGGCCAACATCCACTCGTGCAACCGCGCAATATGGTGTACACATTTCAGGCTCCGTTCTCCGCAAACTTGCGACTTGAGTTGCCACTTACTGGTGTTGTGAATGCAATCGCTACTTTTTGCCAACCAATGACAGCGTCAACAACTCGTTTATACACGGTGATGATGCGCAGTGATGGTGCAACTGCCGAGGCTGCGCAGGCAGCACTGCAATATGAATACTCAGTTCTGCAAGAAGATCTGGCAGTCATTGAGCATCTGTATGACAATCAGATTGCACTCAGTGTTGGGCAAGCGCATAGCCGAGCCGATCGCAGCACTGTTGAGTTTCGTCGCATTCTGGCTCGACTTCTCGAGCACTAACTGGCGGAACAGGGGGGATTTGAACCCCCGGGGCTATTAACCCTCTTGTTTTCAAGACAAGTGCATTAGGCCGCTCTGCCACCGTTCCACTCACCACGATACCTGCTCTGTTCCCAGACGCGTCGTGTTAACGGCCGATGTGGCCACGCAAATGATTGACCCAATCGTCAGCATCTTTCCAGCGGGCGTCTGCGTGTTCGCGCGCGGTGTGCGCATGCTCGCCTGCAGCAGGGTATGAACCCAAGAACTTCACTCCGCCTTGCTTGGCGTGTAGATCGCGTAATGCATCAGCGACAAGTTCGTCTGAGATATGACCATCGGCGTACATCACGAAGCAGTAGTCACCAAGACCACCAGCCTTTGTGGGACGCGATGACAAGTGTGACAAATTAATTCGGCGTGCGGCAAACTCTTGCAGAATAGAAATCAAGCTTCCGGGTTCATCTGCACGCTGAAAAACAACGATTCCAGTTTTGTCGTGACCTGTTGCTGCTGGCACATCGTTGCGTCCTACTAACACGAAGCGCGTTTGGTTGCCGGCATGGTCTGCGATGTCACTCGCAATTACATTGAGTCCATATAACTTTGCGGCATTTCGTGGAGCAATCGCCGCTAAGCCTTTTTCGCCAGCAGCAGAACGCTCGCCCACGAGTCGAGCAGCGTCTGCCGTTGAGTTGGCAGCATGTATTTCTGCATTAGATAAATTTGTGCGCAAGTACGCGCTGCATTGTGCAGTCGCCACCGGAATCGAAAGTAATACAGTAACTTCACTAAGCGTTGTTGCTTTTGGCGCGACAATGCAGTGTTCAATATCAAGTACGACTTCACGCTGTATGAGCAACTCGTAATCAAAGATCAACGCATCTTGCGTGAAATTAACGGTGCCCTCAATAGAGTTTTCAATCGGTACAAAGCCAGCATCAACAGAACCATTTTCTACTGCATCAAGAACATCTGGCACATTGCGATACGGAACAAGTTCTGCAGACGCAAGGTCGGCTTGGGTCAGCAATGCCTGTTCGGTGTATGTACCAAATGGTCCAAAAAACCCGATGCGTTGAGGAGAAGTTGTCACGGCTTGCAAGGTTACGCCAGGCTCAACGCCTGACGCACAGAGTTATTCACCTCTTCAAGGCTCTTTTCGCCAGAACTGCGATATTTCACCAATCCATCTGCACCCACCACTACATATGTGGGGTATCCGGCCACCCCATAGGCTCTTGCTGCATCTTGGTTTTCGCTGTCTGGCATTGCCGCCCAGGGCCATTGCTTTTCGATCAGCCACTGTGACGGCGGATAGTTCGGTTGACCTTCTTGGGTGTCAGTAGTGATGCCAATCACCGTCAGGTCGTCTGGCACCAGACCCTGCGCCTTCCACTCATTGAGCACTGGTATTTCTCGATTGCAATGCGGACACCAATGCGCCAAGAACACCAACATCATCGGCTTTGCGTCTGAGCCTGGCGCAATCGTCATGGGCATTCCACCAGCGGTGATGCCTTTGAGCGTGGGCGCTTTTAGTCCAAGACCAGGGTCGTCGCCATTGTCTGGTGTACGAGGAAGATCGACGCCCACAACAGTGACAGGTTGAATTTCTTGTGCGTTGGTAGCACGTATTTTTGTTGATGAATCTTTGGCACCGTCGGAGATAATTGCAACCAATGCAGCAACGGCAATGGCCGCAGAAATAATCGCGATCAGTGTTTTAGGACTTATTTTCTTTGCCATGTCGAACTCCCTATTAATAAAACAATAATCGCTAAGAACGCACTTCCGGCCATCAACGACAGCGAAACAAATCCAAACTCTCTAAACCACACTGCCGTGCACGGCACGTCAAGGCTGCACACACTTGTTTCTATCTGCGGAAACCACTCAAGTAAATAGTGATATGTACTGACTACTAGACCAATGACTGCCAGTGGTACTGCATATTTACTAACACCTCGATCTTTTTTTACTGCAGCAATGAGCAAAATGATTGCCAGCGAATACATCGCGATGCGCTGATACCAACACAGTTTGCATGGTTCGAAATGTGCAACTTCACTAAAATACAAACTGCCCAACATGCTCGTAGCGGCAACGACAAATGCCAACCACAATGCACTCGGCGCAACCGCCTCCACCACGCTGGCAGCGGCGGCCGACCTAGTAGCGGCAATTCGAGCCACAATCAGTGCAATCGCACCACCTAGTGCCATCAGCCCTAGCAGAGCAGAAAAAGTCTGCATCGCTGATGTCGTCACTCTTCAAGTCTGCCCTATCGCTTGAAATGTTGTCTAATCACCTCAAAGTGGCAAGATTTACCCGTGAAAGAAGAACAAGGCTCAGGGGTGTTGGCTTTGCGCACCATGCGAAACGCGCGCAGACGCAATCGCATTGCTGATATCGAATGGTTTGAAGCCTTGTATCGCGTCTACATCACGGCCATTGCGGGGGGCGGAACCGTGTTGTTTCTCTCTGGACTCGTATCAGACGAAAAAATCAACGCCTCTGGGTATACCAATCTCGCGCAACATGGTCCGGCTGCACTCGGAATGTTTGCTGCAGTTGTTGTTTTTTTGGGACTTCGCAGTGGCGCCAATGGCGGACCACTCGCTGTTGAAGCCCCAGAGGTGACCATTGTGCTCATGTCTCCAGTGCCGTATTCACGTGTCTTGCGACATCCAGCAGTGCAGCGCTTGCGAACATCAGCATTTATGGGCGCACTCGCTGGAGCAGTTGCCGGACAACTCTTGTCACGACGAGTAGATACTGGATCTTTTTTGACGTTCACTATCGCTGGCGCCGTGTACGGTGCGTGCGTCGGTTCATTATTTATTTCTAGTGCGTTACTTGCACACGGTCTAAAAATTGCGCGACCAATTGTGACTGCTGTTGGCACGATACTGATTGCATGGCAGGCATGGGTGCTCACGCAGAGTCTT
This sequence comes from Actinomycetes bacterium, assembly GCA_014190235.1. Taxonomy (GTDB): domain Bacteria; phylum Actinomycetota; class Acidimicrobiia; order Acidimicrobiales; family Ilumatobacteraceae; genus UBA2093. The sequence continues at coordinate 7,587 of BJGC01000033.1, forward strand.
GCCGTTGGCGTTGGTCCGTTTGACTCACTCGGATCAATCGTGTTGGCAGAACCAGTCATTAATTTTCAACGCATTATTACCGTTTCAATTGTTATTGCGTTTACTGCGTGGGGTGTTATGTTGTCGTCACGATTATCACTCGAGGCTCTTGCGCGACGTAGTTCATTAGTTGCGCAGTTGCATTTTGCAGTCACACTTCAAGACCTACGCACAGTTGTTTTATTGCGACGACAACTCAGCCAAGAACACATGCGACAAAAACCGTGGTTTCGCTTGCGCCGTCGTCGCTGGGTTCCTGTTGTTGTGCGACGCGGCGCACATAGCCTGGCGCATTTCCCCTTGCGTCGCATTGGGCGTATGGCGATTCTTATCATCAGCGCAACTGCGTGCCAAGTAACAGTCTTTCGCGGCACCACGCCTGCGGTGATTGTAAGCGGTCTCTTGTTGTTTATTTTCGGGCTTGACATCATCGAGCCGTTATCGCAAGAAGTCGACCAGCCAGACCGCACCGATTCTCTGCCCGTTCACCGTGGGCTACTAATGACTCAACACTTGATCGCCCCGCTTCTTGCGCTCATCCCATTTGTATTGATTGGCATGGCAACTGCCTATGTTTTTGAGCCCCATCCGGCCACGCTCGGTATGGCTGCTCTCGTGGGAGTTCCAGCCGCCCTGGCAGGAGTGGCAGGCGCGGCAATTAACGCCGTCAAAGGCGCCCCAGACCCCGTTGGCGGGGCATTTGAGGGCTTGGCGATGCCCCCAGAAATGAGCGGTATGACCACCATGTTGCGAGCCGTGTTTCCGCCACTCATCACCATCGTGGGAAGTGTTCCGATTGTCGCGGCAAAAGTTGCTCGTGACAATGGTCAGAATGTTTTTGCTGCCACAACACGCGCATCCGTTGGTGCATGCATCATGGTGGGATTCGTTGTGTCATGGGTGCATCAACGCGACGCAATTCATAAATGGTGGCGAGAACTTCTTGCAAATAGCAAAACACAAACTGCAAATCGAACGAGTTCATCATGAGCAGACACCCACAACCCCCAGGTCGCAAGCGCGCAACTACAGACTCATCGTCAACGCCAGCGATACCAGTCGCTCCACTTGAGCCCGCTGCACTCGTCGTTACCGACATCAGCAAAAACTACGGAGACGCTCCTGCTGTTGGGCCAGTATCACTGCGCATCGCATTCGGAGAACGCACTGCACTTATTGGCCACAATGGCAGCGGCAAAACAACACTGCTTCGTATTACTGCTGGTCTTCTTGAGCCATCAAGTGGCAGTGTCACTGTTGGCGAACACGCTGCTGGCTCAATGCAGGCTCGCTCATACTTAAGTTACATCGCCGATCAACCCACGTTCTATGACGACCTCACATTGTGGGAGCATCTCGAATATGTTGCACTGCTGCATGGCAATGATGACTGGGAGCAACTCGCATCTGATTTGCTTGGACATCTGGGCCTCTTTGATCGTGCCGACGACATGCCCAATCGATTTAGCCGTGGCCTCAAACAAAAAGCAGCAATCGCTCTCGGGTTTATTCGTCCATTCGAATTACTGATTGTGGACGAGCCATTTGTTGGTCTTGATGCGCGTGGCAAAGAAGCACTCCTTGAATTGCTCGAACAAGCCAGCGCCGAAGGGGCAACAGTTGTCGTAGCGACACATGAGTTGTCCTTTGTGCACACAGTCACCCGCATTATTGCCCTGCGGGACGGAATCGTTGTGCACGATGGCCCTGCCGGCAGTGTGAATATTGACGCCTTGGTGCGTAATGAAGACCCCGTCGGTGAACACGACGGCGAACGGCAGTAACATTGCCGTATGTACTCATACGACGTCATTTCAGAATCCGTTCGTAACCCGCACGAACTTGCTGCCGAACTCACCAGGCGTTCCGCCCAGGGTTGGGAACTCGTACAAATCACATACGACGGAAGCTCGTGGTTTCATGCATTTATTCGTCATCAAGGACAGGTTTCTCCTGCACCAAGTGCATCCTCAATGACAACACCGTCTAACACCGAGACATCTGCTCAATGGTCACCAACTCCAAGTGCCGAGGTTCCAGCTAACTGGTACAAAGATCCGTCCAGCAGATACGAGTTGCGCTACTGGAACGGAACCTCGTGGACAGAACATGTCTCGACTGCCGGAAAGCAGTCAACGGACGAACCACGTTCGTAAGATTTCATGCAAGCCACTTCGCTTGGTCACGCAGGCGTTCTTCTCCGCTCTGGCAACACCACAATCACATGTGATCCATGGTTTGTTCCGGCGTTCTTTGCCTCGTGGTTTGTGTTTCCGCGCAACGATCAATTAACACCAGAACTCATGCACGAGGTGTGCAATCCGACGTTCTTATACATTTCTCACTTGCACGGCGATCACTGCGATCTTGAGTTTTTATCTCAGCACATGAATAAAGACACCACTATTTTGTTGCCAGGATTCCCAACGCGCGAAATGGAGCGAGAACTCAGCCGTATCGGTTTTCGTAACTTCATTCGCACAAGTGATGGTATCGCTACTGAAATTGCTCCTGGAGTATCTGCAACAATTTTTGTCGAGACATCTATCACTGACGGACCCAGCGGAGACAGCGCTCTCTTAGTGAGTGACGAATCGGCACAGGTGCTTAATCAAAATGATTGTCGCATCAGTGATCTGTCATCCTGGCAAAGTGCTCGAAAAGTTGATTTACATTGGCTGCAGTACAGCGGAGCAATCTGGTACCCAATGGTGTACGACATTGACGCAACTGAAAAAAAGAAACTTGCGCAGTCCAAAGTAGAGAGTCAATTCAGCCGCGCAATTAAATACGTCGAAGCGGTTGACGCGCGAGTTGTTGTTCCGTCTGCCGGACCACCATGTTTTCTCGATCCAGATCTCTTTGACCTCAACATGGTGACGGGTGATGAAACATCAATTTTCCCCGACCAAGTGCAGTTCATCACCAGACTGACAGCCCTCGGCCGAGACAATGCGCAACTAAATATTCCAGGCACCACCTTCACGGTGAGCAATGGCGAAGTCACCACCACGCACCCAGTGCCAATTGCTGATGTCAACGACATCTTTGCCGACAAGGCCAACTACTTGCGCGCGTACCAGTCTGACTGGAGCTCATGGCTTGCCGACCGCACAGCGACGTGGGCGACAACACCACGCACCGATCTCTTAAAGTCACTGCAAGTTTGGTGGCAGCCGCTCTTGGCAATGGCCACTACAGTACGAACTGGCATCGGTGCCAATTGTCTGTTGCACCTTGGCGACGAGGCAATCCTCATCAATTTCCCAGAAGGCCGTGTTGAGCAATACACCGATCAACCGTTTAGTTTTCGCTTTGATATTGCACGAGATCTTGTTGAGATTGTTGTTGCAAACAAAGCCATCGATTGGTCAAACTCGCTTTTCTTGAGTTGTCGTTTTACAGCATGGCGAGATGGCGCATACAACGAATACCTCTACAACTTCTTTAAGAGTCTGTCAGTCGAGCGAATGACTCGCACAGAAGCAGAAGCATCGCGCAATATCAACGGAGTTGACGCTCCAGAAACCGACATCACACTCGGCGACTACATTGTGCAGCGCAGATGTCCTCATCGCAGCGCAGATCTGTCGGTGTTTGGTGAAATTGATGGTGATCAGTTGGTCTGCAACTTGCACGGATGGCGTTTCAACCTCGAGACGGGTGTGTGCACAACATCACCCGATAAGCGCATCAGTGTGCGCAAGCGCAATTAGCTCAAACGTAGATCTAGGTGGTACTCACCTGGTGCAATTCGATACTGGGGCAATACATCTGGCCCACAACTTGCAGTGCCCACACCCCGATGCGCCGCATCAATGCACACCACCACTGCGTCGTTGCGTTGCAGTTCAGTGATATCTGCTGCTGCATATAACTGCGCTGGTGTGTGACGCGTTGCTGACGCATGAAACGTGCAACCTTCAACACCTTCTATACGCACACGACGATCATTGACCGGATCAATCAGTTCTAACCATCGACAGTCCATACGCAAACCAAACTCTTGGGGCACGACATACGGCAACTCATCAAGTTCGCCCTCATAAATGCCAATCATCGCACTTGCACAACGATCTGGATAATTTTCATGAGGCCCACGTCCATACCAACGCCAGTGCGTGAACGCTGCATCAAATTCATACAGCAATCCGACTCGAGCAAGATCTGCCATTGAGTCTGGCACTGTAAACACAGCGTGCGTCTCTGTGCTGTTTGCCGACTCATGCTGTTCGCAACTCCATGTCACATCACCCGTGTTGCCAGCAATATCAAGACCTGCTTTTCTCCAGTTTGTCAGTGCCTTGCCACCAATACCCCACGAATCACCTTTTGTCGGGAGCAACTTAAAGCCGTCATTATCAGTTGGCGCCCTAAATACATTCAAGATTGGTGTCATCACAGCGCCACCTGATCCCATGCCACAAGATGACCAGCAGGTGCCCACGCCGAATCTGCTCGCGTGCGCCACTCAAAAGTGACAAAACACTCACCCGATGTCGGACGAAACGGTATCGACCACTCAGCTATTGCACCAGCCTTCACGCTCACATCAACGTCAATGTGCTCGCTCACAACTCCGTCGCAAATGAGCGTTGCCGTTCCGTGCATCCACGTCACATCACTAAACATTTGCATGTTGGCGATGCTCACCACCCCCGCTCGAGCCATGACATGAACTGGTCTGTGCACCCACGCCACTTCGCGCATCACCGGATGCGGCACCAGATCAGGTGCACACAAACCATCTGCTACAAAATTGGCATCGTTGGG
>BJGC01000034.1 GCA_014190235.1 Actinomycetes bacterium
TTGCAATTATGAATAGGTACCTAACCGGCAACTACGCGCCAGTTATTGACGAAATCACTGCTACAGACCTGCAGATCATTGGCGCATTGCCTCCTGAACTCAATGGTCGATACTTGCGCAATGGACCAAACCCGATTGGCGACGTTGATCCGCAAAAACATCATTGGTTTATTGGTGACGGAATGGTGCACGGAGTCTGCTTGCGTGATGGTGAGGCAAAGTGGTACCGAAATCGATACGTGGGCTCACAAGATGTCAGTAAAAAACTCAAGCGCCCAAATATTTCTGGACCTAACTGGAACAACAATCCAAGTGGGCCAAACACCAATGTTGGCGGATTCGCAGGCACTACCTGGGCGATGGTGGAGGCCGGCGGAGTTCCTGTCGAACTCTCCTACGAACTCGAATCGATAGCCCGAAATGACTTCTACGGAACACTTCCTGGCGCGTTTACAGCGCACCCAAAAATAGATCCGTGCACGGGCGATATGCATGCAGTTGTCTATGCGTGGGCCGAGTGGATGGACCATGTGCAATATGTTCATGTTGGTTCTGACGGTCGAGTTAAGCGCACGGTTGACATTGCATTGCCCGGAATGTCAATGGTGCACGACATGTCGCTCACCGAAAAATACGTTGTCATTTACGATCAACCATGCACAGTTGATTTTGATCTTGCTGCGGTAAGCCCATTTCCGTTCAAATGGAACCCTGACTACGGAAACCGTGTTGGCTTCATGCCCCGAGATGGCGCTGCCAAAGACATCGTGTGGGTTGATGTTCCACTTGGCTACACCTTTCACCCAATGAACGCCTACGACACGCCAGATGGTGGTGTCGTTTTAGATTTATGCATCTACGACCGCATTTTTGACCAAGATCTTCTTGGACCATTTGGTGATTGCAGTGCTCGTCTCGTGCGCTGGGAAATAAATCTTCAGTCACGCCGCGTTATAGAGACCGTCATTGACTCGACGCCAAATGAGTTCCCTCGACATCGAGGATCTCTCGCCGGTCAACCCTATCGATACGGATACTGTGCACAGCCAGATCTCAACTCAATGAATTGGCCGACAATCAAACACGATCTGTACACGGGTCAACGCACTGTGTTTGACCATGGCAGTGGTCGCGCTGCCGGAGAACCAGTTTTTGTGGCTCGATCTGGATCCACTATCGAAGACGATGGCTGGCTCATGACCTTTGTTCATGACGACAATAATGCTTCAACAGATTTCGTTGTCATGGATGCTCAGGACTTTGCGCGTGGATACGTTGCACAAATAACACTTCCACAACGCGTTCCATTTGGTTTTCATGGCAATTGGGTACGTGATTAAAACTATTTTTTTACAAAGGAGAACATATGGCAATTGATTTCAACCAAGATCCGCGCATTGATCCGCGCATTAAAATTCTGTTGGCCAATATGGCAGCAGTAGCAGGTGGCTTTGGACCTCCAAATGTTGCTGATCGCCAAGAACTCCTTGCGACATCCAATGCGCCAGAAGCACTCGCCGCAATCGACGCCTATCGCGCGATGATGGCGGTCTGCGACACAGAAATGTTTGCGCCTTCACAGGGTCTACGCATACACACCGAATCAATCACCTCTCAGCCGGACGGCAACAGCATCAATCTTCGAGTCTTACGACCCGACACCACTGAGACAGTGCCCTGCATCTATTACATCCACGGCGGCGGAATGGCATCACTGTCATGTTTTGATGGCAACTACAGTGCGTGGGGTAAAATTCTGGCCGCACGTGGTGTTGCAGTAGTGATGGTTGATTTTAGAAACTCTGTCAGCGCATCCTCAGTTCCAGAAGTTGAACCATTTCCAGCAGGTCTCAATGACTGCATCTCGGGTCTAAAGTGGGTGGTCTCTCATGCGACAGCACTCAACATTGATGTTTCACGGATAACGGTTGCAGGAGAAAGTGGTGGAGGCAATCTCACTTTGGCTGTCGGATTAAAACTCAAACAAGACAACGAACTTCATCTCATTGCTGGCTTATACGCCCTTTGTCCTTACATTGCCGGAAAATGGCCACTTCCCGAAAACCCATCATCCACTGAAAACAATGGGATCTTTCTGGACTTGCACAACAATCAGGGAGCAATCGGCTACGGAATCGAGGCATTCAACGCCAAAAATCCTCTGGCTTGGCCAGGTTTTGCAACAGAAGACGACGTCCGCGGATTTCCCCCAACAGTCATCAGCGTCAACGAGTGCGATCCACTCCGTGATGAGGGGCTGAACTTTTATCGCTTATTGCTACGAAGCGGAGTCAGTGCGCGTGGTCGTCAGGTAATGGGCACAACTCACGGAATCGAGATCATGCCGATCGTTTGTCCGGAGATCACTCACGATACAGCGCGAGATTTAGTGGCATTTGCAAAAGGCCCTGGTCACTAGCACCACGTTTTTATTCGTTGCTTTCTTGATTAGTAGATCCAAGATATGCCTTGATGACTGCTGGATCTTTTTGTATTTGACTCGGTGTACCTTCGGCAATCTTGTGACCAAACTCAATTACATAGATGTAATCGCAAACATTTAAGACAAGCCCCATGTCGTGATCGACCAACAAGATCGTGATACCTGCGTCAATAATATTACGCAGACGTGCTCCGAGCTGCTGAGATTCTTGGGTATCTAATCCAGCAGCGGGCTCGTCCATGCATAATAATTTTGGGCGTGCTGCGAGTGCACGCGCTGCTGAAACTAGCTTGCGCTGACCTTGGCTCAGTTCATTCGGCATGCGTCCGCGCAAGTTGCTGATTCCCAAAACATCAAGGGCGAATTGGACTCCGCTGTGATCGCGTGAGCGAAGCGGCAGAAACGCATCTGCGATAAACGTCGCGAGGGTTTGATTTTCTGCTGCTATCTGAAGATTTTCTTCAATAGTTAAATCATCAAAAAGTTCAAGTGATTGCCAAGTACGGCCGAGTCCCGCAGCAGCACGCCGATGCGCTGGCGAACTTGAAATATCTTTGCCATCAAGCATGATGCGACCAGTCGTAGGGACAAATCCGGTCACACCATCAATGAACGTCGTTTTCCCTGCTCCGTTAGGCCCAATGAGGCCGACGAGTTTGCCTTTTTCGACTGCAATATCAACGTTGTCGACGGCACGCAGACCTCCAAACACTACTGACATTGACGAGGTTTCAAAAAGCGTCATGACACGATCTCTTTTTCTTTGTCATGGGAGAAGCGCGCCGTAACTTTGTTCAACCTCAACGACCAACCACCAGCGAGACCCTCTGGATTAAGAATCGCTGTCGTGATCAACCCCAAGCCCCCCAGGATCAACGTAAATTCACTCGGAACATGCAATATATTCTCCAAAAAAGTAAATCCGAGTCCACCAGACACAAGAACTCCACCAGCGATGGCTCCGGTCACACTTGAAATACCGCCAAGATATGCAAAAGCAAAAAATACAAGCGACTGTGTGTACGTGAAGTATTCCGGGGTGGCTGATCCGAAACGATAAGAAGAGATTGCGCCTGCCAGACCTGCGATGAATGCTGATAATCCAAAAGCCATCATTTTCGTATAAGCAACGTTGACAGCAACCGCAGCCGCTGCTCGCTCGTTGTTGCGCGTTGCTAGCATGCGACGTCCTGATCCAGAGCGTCGAAGATTAACAACGAGATAGCACATCAGTGACGTGACAATTAGGCACAGCAGGATTGTCATTGGATTTGGTTGTAAACCGTCACCGATAGTTATTCTCAGAAATTTATAGTCTGTCACACGGCTTGAATCAAAAACTTTTGGAGGAACAACAACTGCACGTGCGAGACCGCCGTTCACTGATGAGTTCTTAAAGACTGCCGCTTCAACGGCAACACCAAAAGCCAATGTCACAATTGCGAGATTGACGCCGCGTACCCGCAGTGCTGGAAGCGCAACAACAACACCCACAAACATTGCTACCAAAGCCCCCAAAAGCGGTGCAATCGGAAACGGAACACCATGTTCGGTGGCAAGCTTGGACAACAAGAACCCAGATATTCCAGCAAAAGCCATTTGCGAGAGCGAGATTTGACCGACAAAACCAGTTAAGACAACGGCTGATAAACAGATCATCACCCCGATAAGACTGTTCGTCAAGCCCAATCGGAAAGAAGGCGTTGCCACGAACAATCCAAAAACTGCTGTTGCAATAATCAGGGTTGGCCCCCACAACCGCACAGCCGCCTTACTCGGGTAGGGAGAAAACGGAAGACGCCCCGATGTGACTCCTCCTCGAATTGGTAATGAGTCTCCACGGATATAGAGAACAAGGACAATGACAAGCAACGGAACCACTTTGTCCATGCCAGGGAAAGCACTGCCGCCTGAACGCGGAAACCAACTCTGTGTTACCCCGAGGTAGACCATCAATTGCGATTGCATCCCTAACAAAAACCCCGCGAGAGCAGTCAGTCCGAATGAAGAAAAATTGCCAACTAGTGCAGCAGTTAAAGCCGGAACGATCAGGGCTGGGATCGTGGCCGGGTCAACCGCTGTGTTGATAGATGCAACTAAAATTCCGAGCAACCCAGTAAGAACGGTAGAAAGCACCCAATTTATTCCTGAGAGAAATTCAGGAGAGAAGCCTAAAATTATTGCGCCCTTTTCGTTCTCTGCCGCAGCCCTGGTAGCCAGGCCAAATCGTGTGAATCGGAAGAGAGCCCAAAGTGCGAGGGTAAAAATAACCACGAAAACACTAACAATCAGTTGGTCTTTCGAAAAATTTATTCCGAACGGCAGATCAATAGGCGATTTGCGGAAGATGGGTTTCACTGGTCGCGGTGTAGCCGCAAATCGACGCACGACGATGGCTTGAAGAAGTAAGAATATGCCAACTGATGCAACTACTTTTGTTAGTGGTGGTGCGTGGCGAAGTGGTTTAAAGATTAAAAAATGCAGTGCAAGACCAAGAAGAATACAAAAAAACAACGTGATCGTAAGTGCCGGGAAAAGACCGAGAGTATCTCCAAAACTAAGAGTTGTCGGGATATCTGGTAAGTCGAGTGGAGAACCTGAGGAGAAAAAATTGACAGGTGCTTCAATGAGCGAGAGTGGGTTAGGTAACGGCGGCAGGAAGAGATCTCCTTGTGATCGCAACACTGCAAATACATACGCTGCGTACATCGCAATGGCCCCATTTGAGAAGTTCACGACTCCAGAGCCACGGTAAGTTAACACTATTCCAATTGCGACAGCCACGATAAGTGCACCAGATGCGATACCGCTTCCGCTCAAGAAGTTTGCTCGTAGATTTTGGTTGACGAGAATCAAGAGAAGGAGAAAAGCAAAAGCCACGAGAACGACTCTCTGGATGACGAGTCGAGTTGAAAGTTGATCAGAATTTTTCATTTTAGTTTCTTATTAAAGCGTGATTGGACTCTAGCCACAAATGAAAGAGCGACGGGCCACTCATGGTGACCCGTCGCTCTATACAAATTGTTCTCGTTATTTTTGGTAAAGGGAATCAGCCTGCTGCACGTACGTCAATTGACGTAATCGTTGCCCAGCCACCTGCGGTGGTGTACTGCTGAATTCCGGTGACATGCCCACACACTGAAATGAACGGTGCAACTCCGCAAGAAAGGTCTCCTGCCTGAATCATCATTGGTCCGGTGAAAGCACGCATTGCAGTATTGAAACCCTCAGGAGTAACAGCGTCTACACCAATCTGTTGGTAAAACTTCGCTACTGTCAGAAAGTTCGCAAACAGTGGGCCGGCAAAACCGGTGTACTCGAGAGGGGATCCCTCGGCCGGCTTGCCGTACTGCTGAACTTTGTCTATGTAGGTCTGCATTCCGGACTCTACGTCTGGGTTGAAGTAACTCGCTCCGTATCCCAAGAAGTACCAGCCGTCAGGGAAGTCACCCTTATCGCCGATATCAGCAAGGTGAGTCTTCACAGGCGTGCCAAAACATAGACCCGTTGTCACAACTTTTGGAGTGATACCCAATGCCTTGATGGCGTCGTACAGAGCGCTACATCCCTGCACAGTCACAACTGGCAGCAACACATCTACTTTGTCTGCACCTGCGGCTTGCAATGCAGACTGCACATCTGTTGCTGTCGCAGTATCTTCGACTCCAACACCAATTGATGTCACTTTTGCAGCATCAAATAATGGCTTTAACAGAACGTCAAACGCTGCTTTACCGGCTGCGTTGTTTGAGTGGATCACTGCAACTGTCTTGGCCGCAAGATCTTTGATGGTGAATTTCGCCATCCCTTGAATGACTCCAATTGATCCGGTCGTCCAAGCAACTCCTGCTTTTGTGACGAAGTCTGCAACTGTGACACCGTTGCCAATGACAATCGGCTTCTTTTGGTCAAGTGCTGCATACAAAGACGCGTTTCCGACTGTCAGTGTTCCTGTGAGAACAACGCTCACTGTTGGATCATTGGCGAATTGAGTTCCGCACTTCTGACCATCTTCTTCAACAGCAACATCGCATTTCACGATCTCTACTGGTCGACCACCAAAACCACTTAATTCCTTATTGGTGTAGTCAACGGCAGCCATCAAGCCAATCGTTGCTTCAGGAAACAGAGACTCTTGATTAACGTAACCTATGCGAACTGGTTCACCAGTCGCTTCGCCTTCTGTTGCGCCAGTGTATGCAAGAGCCCACTCGTTGCTGGTCTCGGTGGCGACGGTTGTATCTGATGAACCATCGGTTCCAGAAGGTGACGAACTATCGCTTGAGCAACCCGCACCGATTATTCCCATTGAAATTGCAATTGCTGCAATCCGAATATAACGAATCTTCATTATTCTCCCTTTAATATTGATCTCAGAACGCTTGTTCACGAGCATGTTGGTGTGTTCTATACACGGTAAAAGAGCCTAATCGCACCTAGCCAATATCTCCACTCTTTGTTGGTGATTTAGTCGTAAAAAGGCACATCATCAATCGCTCACGCTGAGTCAATGTGCTCTCATTGTTGATTTTAGGCGTATCCTAAACACTGATGGAGCTTGCCCCCGATGTTCTTCCTGCATCTAATGACCCGTGCTGGTGTGGCAGTGGCCGCAAGTACAAGCGGTGCCATAAAGGATTAGAAGGTCGTATCCAGCCAGGAATTATCAGTCCGATGCGATCAGTGCCAAGCACTATTGCGCGTCCGCCATATGCCGATACAGGACAGGTTCCACCGATCAATGAATCTCGCATTAAATCACCGGACGTCATTGCCCGAATGCGTATCGCCGGAAAAATCGGCGCCGATATTTTGCGACTTGCAGGCGAGTTCGTCAAGCCCGGAATCACCACCGACGACATCGACGTGTATGTACACGATCTTTGCATTGCTAACAATGCATACCCGAGTCCACTCAACTATCACGGCTACCCCAAAAGTGTTTGTACAAGTGTGAATGAGGTCATCTGTCATGGCATTCCAGATTCGCGCGTATTGCAAGATGGCGACATCGTCAATCTTGATGTCACTGCATATGTCAATGGTGTGCACGGGGACACCAACGCAACATTTGCCGTTGGTACTATTTCTCAAGAAGACCAAGATCTGATTCGCATCACAGAAGAATGTTTATGGAAAGGCATCGAAGCCGTCGCTCCCGGACAACCACTGAGCGATATTGGACGTGCCATCGAAACACACGCTAAAAAACACCACTTAGGAGTCGTGCGTGCTTTCATCGGTCACGGAATCGGTGAAAACTTTCATACAGATATTCAAGTTCTGCATTACTACGATGCCCGAAACAATATGATCCTGCGGCCTGGTATGACTTTCACAATCGAGCCGATGATCACACTCGGAACATGGCAACACCGCACCTGGGACGATGACTGGACCGCCGTCACGACAGATGGCAAGCGAACTGCGCAATTTGAGCACATGTTGCTTGTGACGGACTCTGGTGTTGAAGTATTTACCGGTGGTGATGGCGCTGTGTCACCTTGTGCGCCTTGGTCGCGCTAGTCCGTAACCTCTAGCGTTCTGATTGTGATTGAGCCAGCCGACATCGACCGATACGTCTCGTTTTCTCGAGATGAGTGGTCTCGACTACGAGCAGCAACGCCACTCACCTTGCACGAAGTCGACTTAAAGGAGTTGCGCGGAATCAACGACCGCATCAACCTTGACGAAGTTGCGACAGTTTTTCTACCACTCACGCGACTCTTGAATCTGTACGTCAGCGCTACACAAAATCTGCATAAAGTCTCTGCCACATTTCTTGGGACAATGGCACCAAAAGTTCCGTACGTCATTGGTGTTGCCGGAAGCGTTGCTGTTGGCAAGAGCACCTTCGCGCGTATATTACAAGCATTGCTTGCCCGCTGGCCAGAACATCCACGCGTAGACCTACTCACAACGGATGGCTTTTTACTTCCCAACGCAACGCTGCTCGATCGCGACATGATGAATCGAAAAGGTTTCCCCGAAAGTTATGACACCAGACGACTTCTGCAGTTTTTACGGGATGTCAAGGCTGGTTGCGCAGAGGTGACAGCCCCCGTGTATAGCCACATTGTCTACGATGTCATCCCTGACGCAGAAGTCGTTATTTGTCAACCAGATATTTTAATTATTGAAGGACTCAATGTTTTGCAAGTGGGTGCAGAAGCAACAGAGTTTGTGAGTGACTACTTTGATTTCTCTATTTACATTGATGCACTCGAAGCAGACATTGAGAAATGGTACGTCGAAAGATTTCTGACATTATGTCAAACGGTATTTCAGAATCCTGACAGTTTCTTTCAAAACTTCGCCCATCTCACACAAGACGAAGCAATCGCCACTGCCCGAGGTATCTGGCGCGAGATCAACGGCAAGAATCTTATTGAGAACATTGAACCGACTAAATCACGCGCATCATTATCGTTGCATAAAGACGCCGCACACCGAGTAACAGAGATTCATCTTCGCAAACTTTAGATTGTCTGTTAGCGATGTAATGCGTTGAGATAGTTATACACCGTGATGCGTGAGACGCCCATTGCGTCTGCGACATCTTCAACAGCACGTCGCAATGTAAACGCACCGCGTTGGTCGAGCAAGCGAATCGCTTTTTGCTTGTCATTGCGCGACAGAGCCGGAAGAGTTGACCCGAGTTCTTTCTCAACAGAAATAATTAAGCGATCAAGCGCTCCGTGTAGTGGCGGCAATCGGACAACAGCCACCACTTCTCCGTCCCATGTCAACGGGATATCTCCGGGTTGCTGCTCGTCAGTTGACACAAGAATTGCCCCAGTTGCATGGAGTAGCGGCCTGACCGCAGCAATGATTGGATGATTCGGGATCATCGCGTCAACTCTCAACTCTTTCGACATGCACACTGACATGTGTTGCCCCACTCGCATATGCGACCTTTGTTAATTCCCCCACCGCCGCACCAACGCTCTCGAGCGTGGTGACAAAAGTAGAACCAAAAGGACCAAAGTCAACGGAGATTCCCATTGCCTCCACGGCGGCAACTGCTGCCGTGACATGCTCGCCTGGTACACCTTCGACAAATGGCTCGATAGTGAACTCGACAAGGACTTCATTTCTCATAGTTGTCACATCTGTCAGGCTAAGCGATAACGGAACGAAAATTGTCAAGCCGCGGCAAAAGCAACGCGAGGCTGTCCGGCAAGAACTCCTTGCCTTTCAACCACTGCAGCAACTCTGCTGTGTGCACCCAGTGGGCCTCGGTGATTTCGCCATCGGCAAAGGTGAACGGACCATTGCAACGCGCCACAAAACACGAAGCCACTAATTTCACCTCCGCATCCTCGTATGCCCCCAACCCAAGTGGACCTACTTCGCACCCCACGATTCCGAGTTCTTCGGCTAGTTCTCGCTCCGCGGCTGTCTGCCAGTTCTCGCCGACGCCAGCAACGCCTCCCACGCAGACATCCCACCCGCCAGGCCAGACATCCTTAGTGAGCGCGCGACGATGGACTAAAAGTTGACCATCATCATTGAGAACCCCGATGAAAACACTGCGGTGTCGAAGCCTCTGGGCCCTCATCTGTGCCCGCGTCACCACCCGAACGACGTCGCCTGCCCTGTCTACTTCTTCAACAAGCTCATCAGCGCTTCCATCGTTCTGGCCATGCATACCTCTGTGCCTACCATGAGGTATGGCCAAATCCACAGATGATGCGTCTCTTGCCGCAATCGAACGTCACGGAAACGTGGTCGGTCTTTTGAGCCAAGCAGACGATGTCTTTAGCGACACTGTTGCTCTACGTCGCGAACTCCATCGTTGGCCCGAGATCGGCAATCATCTGCCCACTACTCGCGAACAAGTTCTTAGCGCCCTCGAAGGTTTACCCCTCGACATCACATTGCATGAAAGTACGAGTGGCATCGTTGCCACACTCACGGGCGACAAACCTGGCGACACAGTGCTGCTGCGCGGCGACATGGACGCACTTCCGATGCCAGAAGATACCGATGTTGATTTCTCATCGGCAAACGAAAACCGCATGCACGCATGCGGACATGACATGCACACGTCAATGCTTGTGGCTTC
>BJGC01000035.1 GCA_014190235.1 Actinomycetes bacterium
TACTGCTGAATTGCTAAGTCGTACACACGCTTTCGAGCAATGCCTAGAACAGAACTGACTTCATCAACTGCTTGGCGAGTGCTGAGGCCAGCAGATTTACGCACGCGGAGTTGCTCTGCGACGTCGTCGTCAGAGACGTCGTGAGATGAGTCGCTCACTCCTTCAAGCACGATGACATACTCGCCGCGTGGCTCGATGTCGCTGACATGTTGCATTGTTTGCGTGAGTGTTCCGCGCCATGTTTCTTCGTGCATTTTTGTGAGTTCGCGCGCCAGGACAACTCGTCGCTCAGGATCACACACAGCAATGAGATCAGCAATGGTCTTCGCTAGTCGATGAGGGGCCTCGTACAAAACCAGTGTGCGCCGTTCGCGAGTAATCTCAGTTAAACGTTGGCGTCGCTCCGCGCCCGCACGCGGCAGGAATCCATCAAAAGCAATTCGCGTTGTAGAAAAACCGCTGATGATGACAGCCATCACAAACGCTGCTGGTCCAGGAGTTGCGCTCACGAAGTATCCAGCGGTAATTGCTGCGCGAGCGATGCGTTCGCCAGGGTCACTAATGCCTGGTGTTCCAGCATCAGTGATAAGAGCCACAATGTGTCCCGCAGCAAGTGCTTCAAGAACTGTGGACGTTGCGTCGTGTTCGGTGTGATCGTTGGCAACAATAAGACGCTCGGGATGCGCGCCAATATGTTTGAGAAGTCGCCCGCTGTGGCGAGTGTCTTCGCAACACACCACATGAGCCGCCGACAGAACTGCGACAGAGCGTGTCGTCATGTCTTGCAGATTGCCGATCGGGGTGGCGACCAACCAAAGTCCCGGAATAATTGTTTGAATGGCGTCATTGGACATGGCGGACCTCAACAATGTCTCCAATCTGCAAGTTCCATCGTTCCATGGAGCCGTTCGTTGCTTCGATGACGGTGACAGCACTCCACACAGGTGCGTCTACGCGCCAAGGACGGATTCGTTTGATGTGCAGCACGACCCCTTGTGCGTCGAGATACGCAACGTCAAGTGTGTGAACGACGCCGAATGTATGTATCCAGCGACACGGTTGCAAAACCAATGGTTCATCAATGTCGACGACACCAATAAGGCCACGCCGCCGAGCAGGACGACTGCTTGCCAGTTTTGCCGATGCAAGCACACGAGCATCAGACACTAACCACACTGACGAAAAGTGGGCAGTGGATTTTTTTCGCAGACCCATGAGCGACCAACCAGGCGTGACAGTGTCACACGTTGAAGCGAATCTCCACAGTGTCGCCGTCAAGGAACTCGTACTCTTTTCCTTCGGCACGAATTTTGCCTTGCTCTTTGGCTTTGTTCCATGAACCAATCTCAAGTAGTTCATCCCAATGAATAACCTCTGCACGAATAAATCCGCGTTGTAGGTCAGAGTGAATTTTTCCGGAGCATTCTGGAGCCTTTGCGCCCGCGTTGAATGTCCATGCCCGCGTTTCTTTTTCTCCTGTTGTAAAAAACGTGCGTAATCCGAGCAGGTGATATGCGCTGCGCACCATCCGAGTGAGCGCACCTTCGCCGAGTCCGAGCGCTTCGAGCATTTCGGCTCGATCAGTTGGTTCAAGAAGTGCCGCCTCTGCTTCGATCTGCACACTCATTCCCAATACTTCGACATCATTGGCGTATGACGCGCCAGGGGGAGCGATTTCGGCACGCACTCGCGCCTCGAGTTCGGGGATGCGATCGAGTTCGTTTTCGCCGACGTTAATAACTGCCAAGACACGACGATTAGTCAGCAAAAAATGAGGAGCCAATACTTCGCGGTCGGCAGCGCTCATCTCCGAGCGATAAATTGGTACGCCACTATTCAAAATGTCATGAGCGCGTTGCAGTATGGCAACTTCTTCGGCAACACCTTTGTCGACACGTGCTGCTTTTTGTACTCGCTTCAGTCGCGAGTCAACTGTTTCAAGATCAGCAAGTGCGAGCTCGAGTTCGACGATCCGTAAATGCTCAAGTGGATCATCGGGCCCCGTGACATCGGAGTCAATGAATGCTCGCAAGACAAGCACGATGGCGTCGACCTCGCGAATGTTGGCCAAAAATTTGTTGCCAAGACCCTCACCCTTGCTTGCGCCTTCGACAAGGCCACCGATGTCGACGACCTGAACGGCTGCATGGATGGTTTTTTTCGTCTGTGACATCACGGCAAGAGCATCAAGTCGTGAGTCAGGCACTTTGGCGACTCCGATGTTGGGGTCTTTCGTGGCAAAGGGGTAGGGGGCGGCAAGCGCACCCCCACCGGTCAGGGCGTTGTAGAGAGATGATTTACCTGCGTTGGGAAGACCAACAAGACCGAAACATTCCATGGGAAATACCACGCTACCGTTGTTGCGTCTGCCCTTGGGATTGTTACTATGGCGGTAGTGTTAATTACCCCCAAACACCAAAACCCAAGCGAGGCAAAATGACATCCTTCGACCTAGATCTCACCAAATACAGCCTCGGATGGAACGACGATGTGGAATACGCGTTCACACCCGAGAAGGGGCTTAATGATCGGGTTGTTGAGCAGATCTCATGGTGGAAAGGTGAGCCAGAGTGGATGCGCCAAATGCGTTTGCGCAGTTTGCAGACCTTTGATCGCAAGCCAATGGCTGAGTGGTTTGCCGTCAACATGCCAGACATTGATTTTCAAGACATCTATTACTACCTCAAGCCAGCGACAGGTCAGGTTGACGAATGGGATGACCTGCCCGAGCAGATGAAGGCCACATACGAAAAACTCGGAATCCCTGAGGCTGAGCGCAAATACCTTGCTGGAGTTACTGCGCAGTATGAATCAGAAGTTGTGTTTCACCGCAACCGTGTTGAACTCGAAGAACAAGGAATTCTGTTTTGTGACATGGATACCGCATTGCGCGAATATCCAGAATTGGTCAAACAGTATTTCGGAACCATCATTACGCCCGGAGACAATAAGTTTTCGGCGCTCAATACGTCGGTGTGGTCTGGTGGATCATTCGTGTATGTGCCGCCAGGCGTTGAGTGCGAAATGCCGCTGCAGGCATATTTCCGTATTAACAGCGAAAGCGCCGGACAGTTTGAGCGCACGCTCATTATTGCCGACGAGGGTTCAAAAGTTCACTACATCGAAGGTTGCTCTGCACCTGTTTACACAAAAAACTCGCTACACAGTGCTGTCGTTGAAATCGTGGTCAAGCCAAGTGCACACGTGACATACACAACTATTCAGAACTGGTCACCAAACGTATACAACCTTGTGACAAAGCGTGCTCGCGTCGAGACAGAAGGTCATATGGAGTGGATCGACGGCAACATCGGATCCAAACTCACCATGAAATATCCAAGCGTGTACCTGATGGGTCCAAAAGCAACTGGCGAGGTCTTGTCCGTTGCATATGCGGGCGCCGGGCAACACCAAGATGCTGGTGCAAAAATGGTGCACTGTGCTCCTGAAACATCTTCAAAAATCGTGTCGAAGAGCATCAGCAAAGACGGCGGAATCACCACCTATCGCGGACTCGTTCGTGTCGAAGAAGGCGCTTATGGCTGCAAGAGTCACGTGCAATGTGATGCGTTGATTCTTGACGAAGAAAGCGAAAGTCGCACATTCCCCTACATGGAAGTCGGAGAACGTGACGCTCAAATTGGACACGAAGCGACAGTGTCAAAAATTGCAGACGAGCAACTGTTCTACCTGCAAAGTCGCGGACTTTCCCAAGAGCAAGCGATGGGCATGGTTGTCAATGGCTTTATCGAGCCTGTCACGCGCACGCTTCCTATGGAATACGCCGTTGAGTGGAGCCGCCTGATTGAACTTCAGATGGAGGGCTCAGTCGGTTAATCAGGTATAAAATCCCTGATGTGGCAATGCGGATTGAGTGTAAACATTATGAAAGCAGAACATACGCTGGCGACGAAGTCGTGCGTAAATGCAACCTTGACTTGGCGCCTGAGGCCCCATGGCGCTGCCCAGCAAACTGTGACAAATTCGAACGACGGCTCATCGACGCTGGTTGGACGCGCGGAAGTGTCGTGCCAACGTCGGCGCCACTTGAGCCGCCAGGGCTTGACGATGGCTCCGCCGCAGCAGTTCTTGAGGCTGCAGAAAACATCATCAACGCGATTGGACATAGCGTGCGAGACGATCTCGAAAACGAACGCACAAAGCGTCGTTGGTGGCGACGAAATAAATAATTCAATACGACTTTTTGTAGTGAGGCAACCATGAGCACAACTCCCGTGTCTCTGCCGAGCGCCGAAGAAGAAATCTGGCGATACAGCCGTATTGCAGAACTAGACCTTGGCGCGTATTCAACTGGTTCGCTTCGAACAGAAACCATAGGTGCTGATGCACTTCGCGTGACTGACGCCATCACTGGCATTGCATTGACGACTGATGTTGACGTTTTTGCTCGACTTAACTCAGAACATGTTGCATCCCACCCGCAGGATGTGGTGTGCCTGCATATTCCAAGCGGAAAAGTTTTCGAGACGCCCATTGAAGTTGTGCACACTGTCCACGAGTCGGGTCTTATCGCGTTTCCACGTTTAGTTATTGATGCTGGCCAAGACAGCGAAGCAACTGTGATCGAACGCTTTATTTCAGCAGACGGCATTACAAGTGTGGTGTGCCCAGTTCTTGAAGTGCGCGCTGCTCAAAGTGCTCGCATTACATATGTGGCCATTAATCAACTCGGACTCAATACATGGAAAATCGCTCATCAACAGTCTGTCGGTTACCGCGACTCAAACACGCGACTTTTCACGGTTGCATTAGGCGGAGACTACGCCCGTGTTCGCACAGAAGCTCGACTCGTCGAACAGGGAGCATCTACTCAGCAAGTAGCGCTTTATTTTGCCGGGGGCAGCCAAATGCATGACTTCAGAACATTGCAGGTACATGCTGCCCCCAAGACATCGAGTGACTTGTTGTTTAAAGGTGCGGTTCGAGATGTTGCTCGCAGTGTGTATACCGGTCTCATTCACATCAAGGAAAACGCCAGAGGATCTCAGGCATATCAAACCAATCGCAACCTGACGTTGAGCGAGGGGGCATGGGCAGAAAGTGTTCCGAATCTTGAGATTGAAACAAATGACGTGAAATGCAGCCATGCCAGCACCGTCGGACCAATCGACGAAGATCAAAGGTTCTATCTTGAGAGCCGCGGCGTGCCACCATCTGTCGCAGAACGTCTCGTCGTTATGGGATTTTTCAACGAAGTCATCGATCGCTTGCCTTCGTTCACGGGTGTCGATGCGCTCAGGGCCGAGGTGGCTCGCAAGCTTTTGGCAGAGCACATTGAGATTGGGCACTCATGAAATCAACAATTGTCTGCGCGCTGAATGAGATTGAACCCGGCAAAGCAATGCGAGTCATGGTTGACGCAATAGCAGTTGCAGTGGTGCGCATTGACGATGATGTGTACGCAATCGCTGATACCTGTAGTCATGCCAAAGTGTCATTGAGCGAAGGCATTGTTTTGTGTGACACAAAAGAAATCGAATGCATCCGACACGGCAGCGCTTTTAGTCTCGTGACGGGCGAGCCGGCGACGCTACCTGCCACACAGCCAGTAGCCGTTTTTTTGGCACGAGTCGAAAACGGCAACGTTCTGATTGAAACGAGCAACTGACCATGAGCACACTCGAAATAAAAAATCTGCGAGCAATCGTCGGAGGAAAAGAAATCCTAAACGGGGTTAATATCACAGTCAATTCTGGAGAAGTACACGCTGTCATGGGCCCAAACGGTGCCGGAAAATCAACATTGGCCGCTGTCATCATGGGCAAGTCAGGATACGAAGTAACAGAAGGCACCGTCACGCTTGACGGTGTTGACATGTTGGCTCTGCCAACTTGGGAGCGCGCTGTAGCCGGCCTACATCTGGTGATGCAATACCCAACAGAAGTACCTGGTGTCCACGTTGATGAAGTTCTTGCTGAAGCACTGTCGGCACGAGGTCGTAGTACAAAAGATTTAACTGCGCGCATCGCCACCGAAGCTCAACGAATTGGCTTTGACACGGGCATCGTCTCGCGAGCCCTCAATGTCGATCTCTCTGGCGGTGAAAAAAAACGTAACGAGACTTTGCAACTCGCTGTTCTTGAGCCTCGAATCGCCATCTTGGATGAACTGGACTCAGGCCTTGACATTGACGCCCTTCGGGCATGCGCGATGCGAGTAGAGGCCGCAACAACCGAGCAAAATCTTGGAGTTCTCGTAATTACTCACTATGTTCGCTTGCTTGAAGAACTGAAAGCCGACAAAGTACATATTTTAGTAAACGGTCGAATTGTCACGACGGGTGGTCCCGAGTTGGCAGACACGCTTGAGCGTGATGGCTACGCCGCCTTCGCATAGGCACAGCAGAACCTCCTGATTGCCAGTCAGGCAAGAACTGAAGCAAATTTCCAGAGGTGTTTTGCACGCTCAGTGGCGTCGGTGAAACCATCGCGCAACGCACGCGAACGCACTTCAAAGGAAATGGGCACATCGGGAACTAGTTGCAATAGTTCTGCGATGGGAAGCGCACCTTCACCAGGGCAACTACGACCATTAATTGCTTCGTCGAGAAGTTCTTCAAAATTCGTTGGCAGATGTGCAGGCGCATCGGCAATTTGGATGTATGGGAATAACGACTTGTCGTAGGCAGCAACATCGCTTGGGGTTGAGCCAGAACGTGACAAGTGCAAGTTGTCGATAAGGACTCCACTGTTGGGTTTATTCGCTTGGCACACAATGTCGGCAGCCATGGTCAATGTGTTGAGAGGGAAGATGGGAAGAAACTCACACACAATGGTGATGCCGTGTGGTGCAGCAAAATCACACGCTTGTGCATAGCGGTCAATATTTGCATGCAGATCTTTTTTGCGGCTGGTAAACAAAATGAATCGGGCACCCACTTCTGCGGCAGATTCAATGAGTTGTTCGGCATAGTCGTCGGCACCATCAGCGGGAATGATGGGTTCCATGTCAAGGGCAATTACTCCGGTGTCATCAAGACGCTTTCTGACTTCTTTCGTAGTAGCAGAGGTCCATGTGGCGCCATCAAACCAAATTCCACATGCTGGCCAACCTGCTCCTGCAGCAGCGGTGACCATGTCGGCCGGTAGAAGCGTTGGGTGTACACCCGCAGCGAGTGAAAGTAAGCGAGTCACTTGCGCTTCGCTTCAAAGGTAATGGGAAGCGAAGTAAGTGCTCGCAAGGCGATGTTGCGTTGATACTCGAGTTTCATATTTGGATCAACCATTTCAAAGCTCTCTATCCGATCAACAAATGTTCGAAATCCAATTGCCAATTCTCGGCGGGCAAGTGGTGCGCCAAGACAAAAGTGCGTACCTGCACCAAACGCAATGTGCGTGCGGTTGTTTGATCGATCTAAATCCAACTCATCTGGGTTTTCAAAATGCCGGTCATCGCGATTGGCCGATGCAAATCGCATATTGACGGTTGATCCTGCCGGAATCGTGACACCGTGCAGCTCTACATCGCACGTAGTGACCCTAAACAGCCCCTGCACAGGCCCTTCAAGACGAACGACTTCTTCGACAAAAATGGGGATGTACTTGTCGGGGTCACTGCGCAACTGATCCCACGCATGCGGATTTTTTGCCAACAACAAGATGCCACCGGAGAGCGCGTTGGTGCTTGTTTCTGAGCCACCAACAAATGTGTCAGCCATCATCTCGGCATGTAATTCCTCGTCCGTCAGAGTTCGACCCCATTGCGGAATCACGGTATTGACGAGATCAGATAAGAGCGAGTCATTTGGTTCTGCTCGTAGGCGCTCAAAGATTGGCTGAAAATAATGCTGTGCCTCTATTTCCATCTCCGTAGACCAGAGTGCTTCTTCTTCTGTCTGCATCATTCCAAGACGCTGCACCCAGGCATCGGTCCACGCTTTTATTTGCCAGATGTCTTCTTCTACTACTCCGACTTGAAGCCCGATCACAATTAGGGGTAGCGGAATTGCAAATGCCTTCACCCAGTCGCATTCACCAGCATCGATAAACGCATCAAAGAGTTGCGTCGCAACTTTTTCGACAAGGGGATCAAGTTGTTTGATTCGACTCGGCCGAAATGCATGATCAAATAGTGCGCGCATCTCTTTATGATTCGGATCATCTCGACTTGTCAGTGTCGGGGCAGGCACCCAACCCTTGTCGCGATACATCTGGCCTATTTTTTTGCCACGAGCAATCATTTCTGGCGTATTTACTCGAACAGGTCTTTGTGAATTACTGAAACGCTCAGCATCCGTAACGACCATACGCACATCGTCAAAACGCGTGATGACATACATCCCGGTGTGTGGGTCAAGCCACACTGGCGCATCATCGCGAAGTTCCCGATACGCGTCGTACGGGCAGTTATTGGTCTGGACATCAAAGAAGTTGATGTCAGGTGGGCGTGCTGTGTGGTCGCTCATCTATGAATCCCCCCGCGTTTTCATCTACCTTATTCATTGAAGAGAGGGAGCAACGATGTCAACCGCAGAGCAAATCATTAAGCAATTTGGCGCTGTCGAAGATGATCAGCGCTACACACGCCTGATCGGTCTTTTTACCGATGACGCCATCTATTACGACCCGTTCATGGGTGCGCAGGTGGGCACTGATGCCATTCGCGCGTTCATGGAACATATGGAAAAAGTGGTTCCAGCGGCTGGCGTTCGATTCGATGAGTGGGAAGTGTGTGCTGGCACAACTACTGCGTGGGCTCGTTGGACCATGTACATCAAAGGAGCCGGTGGCGAAGTAGGCATCAACGGGCAAAGCATCTACCGTTTGCGTGACGACGGCGATGGTCTAAAGGTCTGCTTCGTTGCTGACTATCTTGACTCAAATGCGTATGCACAAGTGACTCTCGACCGCGTGCCCGACATGGTGGCACCAGCAAAACTGCCAAAGGGCACTCGCGAGCAAGGCAGTGCTCACGCCCTCATCACAAAGTTTTGGCAAATGCAAGACACACGTCAGTACGCACAATTGGCAACCTTGTTTACTGAAGATGCCGTTTTTACAGATCAGACCTCAGGAGATTTTATTGGCAAGCCTGCTATCACAGAGTTCTTGAATCGCATGGATACCGAGATGACTGCGCGAGGAATCACTTTTTCGCTCGATGACTGCGCGGGTGATGAATCCATCGGCTGGTCTCAGTGGACATGCCATCTACCTAACGGATCATTTCCTGGCTGGACACTACATAAAGTGCGCGACGGAAAATTCACTCTCGATTCCGATTATTTTGATGTTGCAGCCGCCGCGAAACTTCGCACAAAGTAATACACAGTAAGTTGTACGAAGATGTGGTCAAAAGACGAAGGCGGTCTGCACCGCGATTTTGAATTCAAAGACTTCACCGCCGCATGGGATTTCATGAATCAAGTGGCGCAACTAGCAGAACTACACGATCACCATCCAGATTGGTCAAATTCGTATAACACCGTCAACATCACCCTGATTTCGCACGATAAAAAACAGGTGACCGATCGTGATTATCGCTTAGCTGAGGCAATCGATAAATTGGTAGATCATGGCTGAACAATTGCACCCCAATGTTGTACGAGTGAAGGAGGCAGCGACGGCAGCGGGTCTCACTATAGAAACTCGCAAGTTTCCCGAGGGTACAAAAACTGCTCAGGATGCAGCCAATGCAATCGGAGTCGGGGTCGGACAGATCGTTAAGAGTCTTGTCTTTGGAGTGGATGAGGAAATTGTCATGGCGCTCGTCTCTGGTTCAAACCAACTTGACGAAAAGAAACTGGCCGCTGCCGCAGGCGGTGCGAAGTGCAAGCGCGTTGATGCCGATGCGGTGAGGGCCGCAACTGGGTTTCCGATCGGCGGCGTGCCGCCGTTTGGTCATGCAACTCAATTGCGAATCTTTATTGACCCAGACTTGTTGCAATACGACGGCGTGAATGACATGGTGTGGGCCGCCGCCGGCACATGGAATGACAACTTTGCGATCGCAC
>BJGC01000036.1 GCA_014190235.1 Actinomycetes bacterium
TTGAGATTCGCCGTGATCGCAAGTGCGATGACACTGATGAGTTCTGCAGCGTGACGGCCAACGATTGATCCGCCCAGCACCACGCCAGTTGCAGGGTCGCTGATGATTTTTACGAATCCCCTGGTGTCGTTATTGATGAGTGCTTTGGCTGTGATCGCAAAGGGAACTTTCGTCACCCTAATTTTGCGGCCGATTGAAAATGCTTCTGCTTCGGCAAGTCCAACATCAGCAATCTCGGGCTCAGTAAAAATCGCCGATGCAGCCTTGTCGTAGTCGAGATGTCGATGAACTCCCTTTGGTCCTTCCATTACCTGCTCGGCTACTTTTCTTCCCTGCATTGATGCCACGGAAGATAGAGGCAACTTGCCGCTCACGTCACCTGCTGCAAAAATATGCTCAATGTTGGTTTGACAATGTCGATTAATAACGATGTACCCGCGATTATCAAGTTCAACGCCAGCAACATCAAGTCCCAGTCCCTCAAGATTCGGCACAGAACCAATTGCTAATACGGCATGACTTGCGCTAACAGACCGACCATCGTCGCATCTCACTAAGACGCCGTCATCTGTGCGGTCTACGCCGATCGCACGCGCACCTTTGAGTAGTTTCACTCCCCGTGCTAAAAAGTCATCTTCGAGAACAGCAGCAACTTCTGGATCTTTGCCTGGCAGTACTTGCTGACGGCTGACGATCAAACTGACGTGCGCACCAAATGATGAAAACATGTGAACAAACTCAACGCCCGTCACCCCTGAGCCGATAACAGCAACGCTGGTCGGAAATATTTTAGGTGGATAGCAATCGCGAGTAGTCAGGACTCGATCTCCGTCAGGCACGCACCAATCCGGAATACGCGGACGAGATCCTGTCGCAATAAGTACCGCGTCGGCGACAAACTCGTGGCGAATGCCATCGGACACAACAGCAATCTCGTGAGCGCTGACCATTGTTGCGGTGCCGCGAACAATCTGTACTCCCTGGCTTATGAGCAACTCCGTGATATCAGTTGATAAATGATCTTTGATCATCTCAATGCGTGATGTCAAAGCATCAACATCTACTTCTGTGTCGCGTTGTTCTAGACCCATGCCTGTGAGGCGTCGTGTAAAACTCATCGCTCCACCTGTGGCGATCATTGTCTTGGATGGCACACAGTCCAAGAGATGCGCTGCCCCGCCCACAATGTCTCGTTCGATCAGTGTGACATGAGCACCTAACCGTGCAGCCTGGCTCGCTGCTACGTTGCCGGCGGGCCCTCCGCCGATGATGACGAATCTTTTTGCCACGCCGTCAGACTATCGGTGAGTAGTGCGTCGGTTATGACCTTGCTATTGCTTAGTTATTAACACTTGATGTCTGCATGGGTCTGGGCACTACGGTAGAGACAGTGACGAACGAAACTGACGACCAAACCGACGACCAAATATCTGGCGGACTTGAAGTAGAGCGAGCCAGGCGTCTGCGCCAGATCGACGATCTTCGGGAGCACGGAACAAACCCATATCCATACCGTTTTGATCGAAGCCATTCACTGATTGAGATTCGCAACACCCACGGGCAACTTGACCCTGGCTCTGAAACTGATGCTGTCGTCAGCATCGCTGGGCGCATCATGTTGATGCGTGATCAGGGCAAACTGCTCTTTCTCACTCTGCAGGATCGCACTGACGCGATACAGCTCTTCGTATCCAAGTCTGTTATCGGAGACGAGGCATTCGACACAATGACCAGACTCGATCTCGGTGACTGGATCGGCGTAACGGGCAATGTTATGACCACTCGTAAAGGCGAACTCTCGGTCAAGGTATCGGTTGCACAACTTCTTGCCAAAGCCGTTCGCCCAATGCCAGACAAATGGCACGGCCTCACTGACACAGATGTTCGGTATAGGCAACGCTATGCAGATCTCATTGTTAACGAAGATGCTCGACGTGTGTTTGCAATCCGACATGAGATCATTGCGAGTTTTCGTCGCACCTTGCACGCTCAAGGCTTTATTGAAGTAGAGACCCCCGTCTTGCATGTTGAGGCAGGCGGAGCCCACGCTCGACCTTTCGTTACTCATCACAATGCCCTTGACATGCAGTTGTATTTGCGAATCGCCCTCGAACTTCATCTCAAGCGACTCATTGTTGGTGGGATGGAGCGTGTCTACGAGATCGGTCGCGTGTTTCGCAATGAAGGAATCTCCACACGCCATAATCCTGAATTCACAATGATGGAGCTGTATCAAGCATTCGGTGACTACAGCGAAGTCATGACATTGGCGGAACATCTCATTGTCACTGCAGCCTCAGAAGCAACTGGTTCAACGTGGGTAGATATCGATGGCGTCGAAGTAGATCTGGCAAAGCCGTGGCGACGCGCTCGCATGATTGATTTGATTGAGGAAGCAACAGGTGTTGCAGTACATCCTTCACACCCGCGCGAAAAATTGGCTGCGCTTGCTGCAGAGCACGGCATCTCTGTTGATAGTCGCTGGGGAACCGGAAAAATCATCGAAGAACTCTTTGAGGTCACCGCTGAAGCAAAATTGAGAGAGCCAACATTTGTCACTGGTCACCCCGTTGAGATCAGTCCGCTTGCACGAGTCGATCGAGACGACCCATTCCTCACCGAACGATTTGAATTGTTTGTTGGTGGCCGCGAACTTGCCAATGGTTACAGCGAACTCAACGACCCTGTCGAACAACGTGCCCGATTTGAAGAAGAACAAAGCGCCAAAGACGCCGGCAATTTGGAAGCCGGAACCGTTGACGAGGATTATCTACGTGCTCTCGAGTACGGCATGCCTCCAACTGGCGGACTCGGAATCGGCATGGATCGCGTGACGATGCTGCTGGCTCGCACACAATCAATTCGCGATGTCATTTTGTTTCCCACTCTGCGACAGGAGGACTTTGGTTCATGAGCACAGCATGGGGCGTAGGCATCGCCACAATTGACGCAACAGGAGCAACCCTTGACGCCAGATTCCGTGGGCTTGGCGTTGGAGATACTCCGACGCAACTTCCGACATATTCTCCGGGGGTTGACTCTGATCCCAGTCGTGGTGTTGCATTGCGAGCAATCAATATTTCTATTGATACAAGCGTGGCACCGACGAGTGCGGAAGACGTGTACTTGCGATTGCACCTGTTGTCACATCGCTTGGCGCTCCCCCGAACACTCAATCTGGACGGAGCCTTTGGGCTGTTGCAAAATGTTGCCTGGACATCACGGGGGCCAGTTGCACTTGCGTCACTTGAGAGTGTGATGTGGAACTTTGCTCAACAGGGTGAACCACTCGTCGTCAACGGTGTCGATAAGTTTCCGCGAATGACTGACTATGTGGTGCCGAGTGGTGTTCGTATTGCTGACGCCAGTCGGGTGCGACTTGGCGCTCACCTCGCTGCAGGAACAACGGTGATGCATGAGGGATTCTGCAATTTCAATGCCGGAACACTCGGGACATCAATGGTCGAAGGTCGTATTTCTTCTGGCGTTATCGTTGGTGACGGTTCTGACATCGGCGGAGGTGCGTCCATCATGGGAACACTTTCTGGTGGCGGCAAAGAAGTCGTCACTGTTGGTGAGCGTTGCTTGCTCGGAGCCAATAGCGGTATTGGTATCAGTTTGGGTGATGACTGCATCGTCGAAGCGGGCCTGTATGTCACGGGCGGAACTCTTGTTACAGATCCAGACGGAACCGTCAGCAAAGCACGCGTCTTGTCGGGTGCATCTGGTTTGCTGTATCGGCGCAACAGCATCTCGGGAACTGTTGAAGTTGTGGCTCGCACTGGGTCGTGGGGCGGACTCAACTCAGTGTTGCACAAGAACTGAGCAAACGACAGAGCCATGATCCAGCCATCTGAACTTCAAGAATTAATGACCGCTCGACGTTCGAATATTTTGATTGATGCGAATACGTCTGTTGAAGTTACTGATATCACTGCTCTGTGCAACGCAGCGATGCTTGCTCCCAACCATAAACGCACATGGCCATTGCGTCTTGGAGTTGTTCAAGGTGATGCACGTTCTCGACTTGGAGAATTGATTGCCGACATCATGGCGTCTCAAGGAGATGACCCCTCTAAAGTCGAAAGAACTCGCACAAAATACCTGCGGGCACCCGTTGTCATTGTTCTTGGTGCACGCGATGGTGATTCGGGTCAACGATCGCGAGAAAATCGCTACGCAGTGGCTGCAGGTGCACAGAACATGTTGCTTGCCGCTGAAGCCAGAGGATTAGCAATGCTCTGGAGTTCTCCGGCCACGGGGGCTAATGACGCCATTTCGAAATTTTGTGATTTTGAACATCACACTGAAATTCTTGGCCTGATGTATCTGGGGTATGCCGCTCAGTCGCCGCCAGAAATAGAACGACCATCCACGCCAATCACCTGGATCTCGTAGATATTGAAGTTGTGTCAGCGTCCTGGCTGATACGTGCCAAATACTTCTCGCAATGCATCGCTCACTTCACCAAGCGTGGCATGAGCGCGTAGAGCCTCTTTCATGGGGTACAACAAGTTTGCCGTTCCTTTGGCACATTCCCGTACATCATTGAGTCGAGCCTGCACTGCGGCCTGATCACGATTTGCTTTAAATGCCTTGAGGCGCGCCACCTGACCAACTTCTAACTGCGGGTCGACTGTTAACACCGTTGGGTCTGATTCAACATCAACAGTGAAACTATTGACTCCAACAATTGTGCGTTCTTTATCGTCGATTGACTTGGTGTATTCGTAAGCAGATTGATCGATCTCGTCCATCTGGAAACCTGCTTCAATCGCATCAACAGCGCCACCCATCTCATCAATTCGAGAAATATATTCCCATGCCAATTTTTCAACTTCATCTGTGAGCGACTCAACAAAATATGAACCAGCAAGCGGATCAGGAGTGTCAACGACTCCGCTCTCGTATCCGATGATTTGTTGTGTGCGCAGAGCAATGCGGGCTGCTTGCTCTGTTGGCAAACCGAGTGCTTCATCAAAGCCATTTGTGTGAAGACTCTGTGTTCCGCCTAATACCGCAGCGAGTGCCTGCACGCTGACTCGCACAACATTGTTGAGGGGCTGTTGTGCCGTCAGAGTGCTGCCGCCTGTCTGAGTGTGAAAACGCAATAGCTTGCTCGCCTCTTTTTTTGCACCAAAGCGCTCAGACATGATTTTGTACCACATACGACGGCTGGCACGGAACTTGGCAACTTCTTCGAAAAAGTTATTGTGGCCGTTCCAGAAGAACGACAAACGTGGTGCGAAGTCATCAACATCTAACCCGGCATCAATTGCTGCCTGTACATAGGCGATTGCATTAGCAAGCGTAAATGCGATCTCTTGAACTGCAGTGCTTCCTGCTTCTCGAATGTGATAACCAGAAATTGAGATCGTGTTCCACTTGGGAACATTGTCTGCACAGTACGCAAAAATATCGGTGATGATGCGCATTGATTGACGAGGTGGATACACATATGTTCCGCGAGCAATATATTCTTTGAGTAAGTCGTTTTGAATGGTTCCGGTAATTGCTGACGAAGGAACTCCTTGCTCTTCAGCAACTAGTTCGTACATCAATAACAAGATTGCCGCTGTCGAGTTAATGGTCATCGAGGTCGTGACCTTGTCTAATGGCAAGTCGGCCAACAACAATCTCATGTCGTCAATGGAGTCAATCGCAACTCCTACTTTTCCGACTTCACCTTCTGCTCGGGCGTGATCGCTGTCGTATCCCATCTGAGTCGGAAGATCAAAAGCACACGAGAGACCGGTTTGTCCGGCTTCAAGCAGAAACTTAAATCGGAGATTCGTGGACTCCGCTGAACCAAAACCCGCATATTGGCGCATCGTCCATAATTTGCCCCGATACATCGTGGGGTACACACCTCGGGTGTAGGGCGCGGTGCCCGGAGTTCCGAGTTTTTCTGCCGCGTTCCATCCAGCCAGAGATTCTTGTGTGTAGAGGGGCTCAATTTGGATTCCGGAATCTGTGCGCTTGTCGTCGTCGGCCATACCTACAGCGTAAGACCCCGAGCCTGACTCAACTCAAGCGACACCCACATTTTGCGCTTTCGCTGCCCTGTGACGGGCCCGCACATACGCACGAGGAGAATCCGCACTATGGTGAGAGTATGACTATTACTCCTGATGCTCCCGCTCAGACTCGCTCAATCGACGGCATTGCGCTCACCCCAAAAGATGTCGCCATGGAACTACCCCCGACCTTTGCTGATGTTGCTGACGAACGAACGCACCGCAAAGCCAAACTGGCTGGAGCACTTCGTATTTTTGGGAGATTGGGTTTTGGCGAAGGAGTCGCCGGACATATCACCGTGCGCGACCCGGAGTTTCCAGACCATTTCTGGGTTAATCCGTTCGGTAAAAGTTTTCGACATATCCGCTCGAGCGATTTAATTTTGGTCAACCACGACGGAGACGTTGTGTACGGAAGCTCACCGGTGAATCGGGCAGCATTTGTTCTTCATGCAGCCATTCATCAGGCTCGACCAGAAGTGATTGCTGCTGCTCATGCGCACTCCCCTTACGGAAAATCATGGAGCTCACTTGGTCGCAAACTTGACCCCATCACGCAAGATGCCTGCGCTTTTTTTGAAGACCACACCGTCATTAGCGAACAAGGTGGTGCAGTTGTCCTTGATATTGCTGCAGGCCGCGAGATTGCTTCTAAGTTTCCTACGGGAAAAGCAGCAATTCATCAGAACCACGGACTGTTCACCGTCGGAACCACAGTTGATGAAGCAGCGTTTTGGTTCATCACAATGGAGCGGTCATGCCAAGCACAACTAATGGCTGAAGCAGCCGGAACACCTCTGCTGATCGCAGACAAAGTCGCCACATACACTCGCGAAAATACTGCTCACTCAATTGGTGGTTGGGTTAACTTTCAGCCACTTTGGCAAGAGATTTGCCACACAGATCCTCAATTGTTCGAGTGACTTCCAAGAGCCGACCCGCGCGCTTCTTTGATACTGCTCCACCAGAAATCTTTTTTCTCTTCTCGGCTGCTGCGCAATATACGGGAGCCGTAGTAGCAGTCAATCTCTTTGACGAAGTTAATCCAGCAACGGTCGCATTATTTCGAGTCATCAGCGCTGCAGTTTTCTTGATTCTCTTTTCTCTCCGATCCAATCACGCTCGATGGACTCGCCAAGATCTGACACAAGCAGGATTATTCGGAATCTCGACTGCGCTGATGAATCTCTTTTTTTATTGGGGTATCGATCGACTGCCTCTTGGAAAAAGTGTCACGATTGAGTTCATCGGCCCCATCGTGGTGGCTGCAGTTCGCACAAAATCAGTACGCAATTTCTGGGCGCTTGGATTAGCAGCGCTCGGAGTCATGGCGCTTGGTGGTGTCGAACTCAATAGCGAACCACTTGGTCTCTTATGTATTTTAATTGCATCCATCATGTGGGCGCTATACATCGTGTTGGGCTCAGTGGTTGCGCAGTCGGATCGGGGTGTTGCTGGTCTCGGCGTTGGTCTGGCAATCGGAGCGCTCGTGCTCTTGCCTGTTGGAGCGAGTGGATCAGGAGTTGTATTGACCACTCCCCACCTGTTGTTGGCCTGCATCGTTGTTGGTGCAACGTCAAGCGCAATGGGGTATGGCATTGATCAAGCAGTTCTGCGCCGAATTCCAGTACGTCGATTTTCGGTGATGCTGGCTTTGCTGCCAGTGACGGCAGCGATTTTCGGAGTGATTTTTCTTGATCAGAATCCCACGCTCACCGACGTCTTTGGAATGGCCCTTGTTTTGGCAGGTGTTGGCATGCAAGAGCGCGACGAGATCGATCGACACCCCGAGGTGGCCCAAACCCCGTAGCGTGTAGGCAGTATGACCCCCCGTCACACGCGCAGTATTGCAGCACGCACCCTCGCCACGATTGCACTCATAACATCTCTTTTTTTGGTGCATCTCGTCACACCTGTTCGCGCTGAAGTTCTGACACCTGTTGGGGTCGTTGTGCGCGGACACGGACACGGACACGGACGAGGGATGAGCCAATACGGCGCCTTGGGCTGGGCCACAACATACGCCAAGACCTGGCAAGAGATTCTTGCTTTTTATTACGGCGCTGACGCGAGCACCGTGTCAGCGCTCACTCCTGCAGACGCAGCACTCAGTCCCGCTGGCGCAATGACAGTTCGTCTCCAGACTCTTGACGGGAAACAGACAGCTGTGATCTCTGACAATGCCACGGCAATGTGGAGTGGCGCAACCACAACATCTGCAGCGCTGCTTGCTCGTCAAGTCGGAAAAAACATCTACGACATCTATTCATCAAGTGCGAGTACTTGCCCTGCAACAACAGGAGAACCAACAGGGTTCACCCTGATTGGCGACAACATCGCAGGACCCATCATGTTTTCGAGTACTAACGGATCCCTGAGTACGGCAGTTTCTCCTACAGATCTCTTGGGACTTTGCGAACCACCGACAAAGAAATACGCCAAAGGTCGCGTGCGTTACTATCGCGGTTCAATTCAGGCAATCAGTGACACAAAAAACAATCAACGAACAGTCAACGTGGTTGAAACCGAGTCTTACGTGCGCGGTGTCGTACCCAGAGAATCGTCCGCTGGTTGGGGCGATCTTGCCGCTGGCGCCGGAATGAACGCACTCCGAGCGCAGGCTGTGGCAGCACGTAGTTACGCAATATCAGAAAATCGATACACAACAGTTGGCTCATACGCCAAAACATGCGACACAACAGACTGTCAGGTCTATGGCGGGTCAGCACTTCGCGACATCGGGGGAACAACCCAAGTCATTGAAGATGCTCGAACCGATCGAGCCGTGCTTGACACGGCAAATATCATCGTTCGTAGTGCCACGGGTGCAGTCGTGCGCACGGAATACAACTCGACCAACGGTGGACGCACAATCACAAGTGGAATTACAGATGATGGAGACATTGCGGCAAATGCAACACTGCTGAACTGGAGCGTCACTTTATCGGCGACCGATATTCAAAA
>BJGC01000037.1 GCA_014190235.1 Actinomycetes bacterium
TTAGGGAATCGTTGTCTGATCTGAAAGAGCCATTTGTTGGTCGGTCGGCCGTTTAAATAGAAGCAACATTGATGTCGCATTAACAAACATTGCGACGGTGACTAGCCACCATGCGTGATGGAAGCCGCTGATATCAACAGTACGAATATCAAAGACATTCCCTGTGCTTATTGCGGCACTTCGAGCACCACCGATACTGCGCAGGGTGGGTGCTAGTAGTGAAGTGACGAGGGCCAAGCCGACGGCTGCACCAATCTGGCGACTTGTTGTTGACAAGGCTGAACCCATCGCAAAGCGTGTGGGCGGAAGGTATGCACTCGCCGCACTTGACAACGTAGAAATTGAAAAGCCGACTCCTGCACCAGTCACCAGCATCAGCGGAAAGTAATGCGTCCAATAGTGGGGTGTCTGGGTCACGGTGAGATTCAAAACAA
This sequence comes from Actinomycetes bacterium, assembly GCA_014190235.1. Lineage (GTDB taxonomy): Bacteria > Actinomycetota > Acidimicrobiia > Acidimicrobiales > Ilumatobacteraceae > UBA2093. The sequence goes on from BJGC01000037.1 coordinate 435, forward strand.
GAGTGCCGCCTCCCAGCAGAAGTGCGCCGATTGCAGAAATTTTTGCTTGACCGTATTTCTGGGCCCACTTTCCGGCAGGTGCGGCAAAAATTGCTGCTGTTAACGGACCGGGTGCGAACGCTAACCCTGAACCACTCGTACTGTATCCCCAAACATTTTGTAACCATTGAGTGTTCGTAAAAAACATTGCAAAAAAACCGATAGAGAAAAAGACGCCAGCAATATTTGCGGCAACGACAAATGGGAGTTTAAAGAGTTGAAGGTCAAGAAGAGGATTGCTTGCAGTATCACAATGGCGAATAAAGACGACGAGTAAGGCCAGGGCAAGTACAAAGGTGCCGATGACACCAGAAGAGAACCATCCCCACTCGTCACTTTGAACAATGGCGTAGACAATTAATGCAACGCCAGGAATTGCCAGTGATGCACCATAGACATCGAGCTGATGATGAGACGTAGTGTCTGCGCTTTCTGTGAGCATGCGACGTCCAACAAAGATTGCCAGAGCGCAGAATGGAAGATTGATAAAAAATAGTGAACGCCACCCGAAACTATCAACGAGTGTCCCACCAATGATTGGTCCGGTTGCTGCTGCTAGTCCGCCGACGGCACCCCAGATACCAAGTGCTGCTGCGCGTTTTTCAACGGGGAACTCAGGTAAGACGAGAGCAAGCGAAGCGGGGGTGAGAATTGCACCCCCAATTGCTTGTATGACTCGCGCGAGTACCAAGAGAGCAGCAGTTGGTGCAAGTCCGCAAAGTATTGAGCCGATGCTGAAAAGTACTAGTCCACGAATAAAAGATTTCTTTCGTCCAAAGACATCAGCGAAGCGGCCAGCCGTGAGGAGCGCTGCTGCATAGGCGATGTTGTATCCAGAAAAAATCCAAGTGAGTAAGTGTCGATTGGATTCACCAAAGTCACCAACGATGTCTCGAAAGGCAATCGTGACGATACTTGAATCGAGTGAAACTAAAAATGTTGCGATTGATGTGAGTGCGAGAACTTTTGCTCCGCGTGAAAACCGTGGCTCACTCGTTGTCTCTGCTGACATCTTTACCCCAACCGTTTCTGCGAATTTCTGCACCATCAGCGTCAAGTGCTTTACCGTGCCACTTCACTTCTCCTGGCGTTGCTGACAGCCGTGCGACGAGTCCCTGCATCGGGGTGCCATCAACTGAAATAATCGCGTCTCTTGCAGAGTAGTGCGGATCTTGTGCGATGTCTGCCATCGAGAGCACCGGCCCAACTGCAGCCTGAGCGGCGTTCATTTCTTGTAGGACTTCTGTCTGAGTGCGGGCTTGACACCATGCGGTCATGGCGTTCTCGAGGACTACACGATTCTCTGTTCTCCCCTCAAACGAACTAAAGCGGTCGTCATCGCCAAGTCCCAGCAGGATCATCACGCGCTTTGCAACAGTTTCACTTGATGCTGAGATGCCAACCCATAGATTGTCGGAGCACTGAAAGACTCCGCGTGGCACGGTGTAAGGAAGCGATGATCCCATGCGCTCTTGTTGCTCACCGCGTAACTTATACACGCTGATAAGTGGACCCATAATTTGGAAAATACTTTCAAGCAAAGACACATCAATGACTTGACCTACTCCGCTATGCAGAGCGGTCATCGTGGCAAAGGCAGCGACGAGTCCAGTCACTTCGTCGGTGAGCGCGAATGCAGGCAACGTTGGTGCGCCGTTCGGTTCGCCACTGATATGGGCAAGTCCCGCCATAGATTCTGCAATTGATGCAAAGCCAGGGCGAGAAGAATATGGCCCGTCTTGTCCAAATCCCGTAATGCGTGTGATGACTAGTTGTGGATTACGGGCATGAAGTTCTTGGGGTCCTAAACCCAGTCGTTCGAGAACTCCTGGTCGAAAGTTTTCGACCAATACATGAGCATCGTCAATAAGGCGCCACAACACATCAAGGTCTGCTGGCTTCGTAAAGTCAAGTGCGATGTTGCGCTTGTTTCGATTAACGAGTCTCCACCAAATGCTTTCACCGTCGCGTGGATCTCTCCATCCCATGCCACGCAGACTGTCGCCAATCTCTGGTCGTTCTACTTTGATGACATCGGCGCCAAAGTCGGCCAAGTAACGAGCGCAGTTTGGCCCTGCTAACACAGTTGATATGTCAAGCACGCGTAATCCGTGAAGTGCTCCAGCAGTGGTCATGAGCGAAGATCGATATTGAAGCAACGCTCCGAGAGTGTTCCGAGTGCATAGGTTTGGTAATCAATCCCAAAGTCTGTATAGAGGTGACGACAACGCTCGCTCCAGTTCAGTGCTTCAGGGCTTGATATGCGATGCACGATCTGCGTGATGCCGCCCTCGTACACACGGTATTCAGCCCATGTCCCCGGAAAATCTTTCACGCATCCGATTTCGATTGTCGGTACTCCGCTTGGCAATCTACGAACGCGATGGCGATGTGTGTGTCCTGCCGTATATGCAACTATCGAAGGGTTGCGATCAATGATTGCACTGAGTTCATCACTGCAGTCAGGGTGAAGTCCGAAGTAGTTATCGCTGCGGTTGCCACCCGTCCATTGCTGGTGATGCCCCATCACAATCACGGGGTTTGTGCTGCGCGCGCTCAGTGCTTCGAGCCATTCAAGTTGCGTTGGTTCTAAACGTCCTGTTGTCTCGGTTGGAATTGCAGTGTCCATTAAAGCAATAGAGATACCTGAGAGTTCTATCCACTGGTCCCCTGCATAAGAATTTTGTCCGCGATAGGCATCATGGTTGCCACGGACAACGCAAAGACGATCAGCAAAGATGTTGTAGTAGCACTGATCAAATGCAGCGAACTCTTCGGGTCGGCCATCAACAGATAAGTCACCTTTGACAACGACAACTGCTGGATTGATGCTGACAATTTCTGCAACAGCGCCTTCGTTCATGATGAGCGGATACGGCCGTTCTCCGTCAGCAGATCGTTGAATCGGTCCACCTGGGTTGGAGTCAATTCGACCGCACTCTGTTTCGCCAAAGTGCACATCGTTCACAGTCGCAAACGAACAAAGCAGAGCCCCTGTTGGGCGACTCAAGGTTCGAAAAGTGATTCCATGCTCGGTGTATTCGGTGTCGGGTTCGAGATTGAGATGTCTGACGACGCGTGTACCGATGTGAAACACCGCCATGTCGTCAGCAACTGTGGTGAGCTCTGTCAGTTGAGTCATTGCGTGATTAGCGTCGTGGGCGGCTTCGGGAGTTGCGCTGATCGGTTGCCCAATGCCTGCCACTAAAACGCCACGCGGTATTTGGAGATGAAGAAAGTATCGCCGCAGTCGGCTTTGGCCACAGCAACTCAATCGCTGCAGAAATAGCAGCAGCCTCTTCTGGTGTTGGTGTGGGCGAGATACTGAGCGCTGTTGAAAGTGTTGTCATCGCTTGACCACGATTGTGTTGGTTGCCTTATCGTGCCAGGTCTGGTTATTGCTATCAGAGATCATCCAGAGGTAGCCGATGAGTAGCGCAAGACCCGAGATATAACTGACGAGAATTCGCAGGACTGCGCGGCGTGTACCGATGTAACTCAGATCGGTCTTGTCCAGAATTAAAATTCCGAGTCGCACACGCCACGGACTACCACCTTTTGTGCCGATCCAATGTGCATAGATACCGATGGGCACGACCACGCCGACCAGTGAAACAATTGTTGAAGAAGCACCGGACGAAAGCGCTGAGATGATGTTGAATGGCACTGCGATGAGAAAGAGCAAGATGCCATCACAGATGTGGGCGCAAACGCGGGCCCAAAACCCAGCCAACGATTCAGGCATAGGGGCAACATCATGAAGTGTTGGTGGTGACCAGTCTGAGAAAGATTCGTCTGACATGTTCTGCTTTCTATAGGGGTGTATTGCCATGTTTACGTCGTGGCAATTCTTCACGCTTGGTTTGCAACATGCGTAGACCAGCGATGACTTTGATGCGCGTCTCGGCGGGATCAATGACATCGTCGATGTATCCGCGCTCTGCTGCCGCGTATGGATTGGCGTATTTTTCGGTGTACTCAGTCACAAGTTCGGCACGTCGCGCAACAGGGTCAGCCGTTTGTTGAAGTTCTCGACGGTACACAATCTCAACGGCTCCTTGTGGACCCATGACGGCCAATTCAGCAGTTGGCCACGCGTATGCCAGATCGGCGCCGATTGATTTGGAGTTCATAACTACATAAGCACCGCCGTATGCCTTGCGAGTGATGATCTGAATTCGTGGCACAGTCGATTCGCAAAATGCGTAGAGCAACTTGGCACCGTGACGGATGATTCCTTCGTGTTCTTGGTTAACGCCGGGCAAGAATCCGGGCACATCCACAAAAGTAAGTAGCGGAATATTGAAAGCATCACAAGTTCGCACAAATCGCGCAGCTTTTTCGCTGCTCTCAATGTCAAGCACGCCGGCAAATGCCATCGGCTGATTTCCGACGACTCCGACTGGCATGCCATCAACACGCGAAAATCCGCAGACGATACTTTTTGCCCAATGTGGGAAATACTCAAAGAATTCTCCATCATCAACAACTTCGGCAATGACTTTTTTCATGTCGTATGGTTGGTTCGATGATGGGGGCAAAATCTCTCGAAGTGACAAGCACAGCCGTGATGCATCATCGTCTGGGGCAACGGCAGGCGGGTCTTCAAGATTATTTTGAGGCAAGAACGACATCAAGAAACGCACATCATCAAGACACGATTTTTCATCAGCGCTCACGAATGTGGCGACACCACTCTTTGAAGCATGACTCATGGCACCACCGAGTTCTTCAAGAGTGACGTCTTCGCCAGTCACGGTCTTGACTACGTCTGGTCCGGTGATGAACATATGGCTCGTCTCGCGAACCATGAAAATAAAGTCCGTCATTGCTGGCGAGTACACAGCACCACCAGCACACGGTCCAAGAATGACAGAGATTTGAGGAATCACTCCTGAGGCTTGCACGTTGCGATGAAAGATTCCGCCGTATGAAGCAAGCGATACGACGCCTTCTTGGATGCGTGCACCTGCTCCGTCGTTGAGACCAATAAGTGGTGCACCAACCTTCAGTGCAAGATCCATCAACTTATGAATTTTTTCGGCAAAAACTTCGCCGAGGGCACCACCAAAAACGGTGAAATCTTGAGAGAACACAAATACCTTGCGATCATTAATGGTGCCCCAGCCGGTGATGACTCCGTCGGTATATGGTCGTTCTTCGAGTCCAGCAGCGTGTGCACGATGCCGAGCGAGCATGTCAAGTTCATGAAAAGAACCGGGATCAAGAAGATACTCAAGTCGCTCGCGAGCCAAGAGTTTGCCTTTTTCATGTTGGCGTTCTACGGATCGGGGATTACCCGCATTAATGGCTTGTTCTTGACGTGAACGAAGGTCATCGATTTTGTCTTGCATGTCGGAGTTGGGGCTGGTGCTCACGACCTTCACGATAGTTCCAAAGGTGAAGTGTTACCTATCCGGTGGCTGCAACCGTGGTGGTGGTTGTGGAGGAAGTAGGACCATCCGTTGTTTGCCCAGTGGGTTCGGTGGTGACCGTAATGCCGTCCGCGATGATGAAAGTAGTGGTCAAGGGGGTCAATTCACCGGTTGTGGTGGCGCCGGTCAACTCCACTTTCCATTCGCCTGGGGACTTGAGATTGAGTCCAAGGTCTGCACCGATGAGCGCCCCACCTGGTCGAGTAATGGGGACATAGAGCACATACCCATTGGCCACTGGGTTCGAAGGAATAAATTTAATAGTGAAATTCTGGATTCGCTTTGGTGCGAACAGTTCAATGAGGGCTTGATTGTTGCCCACGTCGCCTGGCGTGATGGACAACGTGACATGAAAGCCATCATCACCGATCAGGTCGCGATTAATGGCGTACGCACTTTGCTTCTGAGCGTGTTGTGGAACCACATTGGGTGGTCGCATTGAGATGAGCCATGACGACATTGCCAGAATCACGACGGTAGCACTCATCTGAATAGTGGCGGCCTTGCGCATTGTGAGGATTGCACGCATTGACAATGCAGTCACTTTGCTGAGACGTTGCATAATAAATTTGCGAAGAGCCAGTTCAACAAAAATAAGAAAGATGACAGCAATAATTTTTAGTAGCAATAATCGACCATGGCCACTATTGATCAGACTCCAACCATCGAGTCGACTAACTTGGATCAGTCCGGTGCTGATGATTCCAACTGTGAGAGTTGTGGCGAGGCGCGACCAACTGCGCAATGCGTCGAGCAAGTCTTCGTCTCCAGATTTGCTTAAAATGACTCGGGAGATGATGAGAACTCCGCCGGTCCACGCAATGACAAGTGCCATATGAACGATGGCGATGATAACGCCAACGATATATAGGCGACCACCAGCACGATCAAATCCGTATGTCATTATCAGAATCGCAATAAAAATTAGGCTCGGAACTTGAAACTCAGGATCGATGACTCGTTCTGGATTTAATGCCAGTACGGCGATGACAATGACGATGAGAAAGCGAATGAACAGCGCTCGGCCCTGCGCAGTGTTGAGCAATTCAAACCAGTCAGTCGGATTTAGCGATGACACGATTCCGGTGTTGGTGACTTGAGCCGTTGTAAAGACCACGAGGGAGAGTTGCGTGAGAACAGCACCAATACCCGATAGGCGAATGTAGCGAATCGCTGTCGTGTTATGACTGCCCTCAGGCCACACCAACAACATAAAGAGCAATCCACCGACGAGAGCGGAGATGAGCAGATAACCAACAAGTCGTAAAAGTCCAATCGGCCCGCCGAGGCGAGCAGGGGGCGTCGTCACTTCATCGGTTGGTGTTGTGACGGCGACAACTGTGGTGGGAACTTCACCGTTTGGGCCCAAGGTTGTGGTGGTAACGGCAGCAGCAATCTCGGTTCGAAACGAGAACGTTCCTTTGCTTCCGTCAGGAAGTGCCCAGCTGACATTGCATTTTCCGTTGGGTGGAATCTGGGTTAACGGAGCAGTGACGGACACACCGTCGGTTGCTAATTGGGCAGGACCAAGCGAGACCAAGGCTTTGTCGCATGCAAGAGACAAACCCATCCGCGCAACGTCATCAGCAGTGACCGCATTTTGAAACACCATCTGGATCTGGGTTGGAGCGACTGCAACCACCTCATTGGCGATGGGATTAGACGAGGCAACCGAGTTCCCGGTGGTGGCTGCCGTCGCATGCCCAGCGAACACCGCTACTCCGAGCGTGCACAAGAGAAGAAGGAAAAAGCGTTTCATACGATACGCAAACGGTAGTCAACTCAGGGGCTAGAAGTGAGCCACTCCGCAAGATGGATCACCTGATTGGTTAGGTCGTATGACCCGATTGGT
>BJGC01000038.1 GCA_014190235.1 Actinomycetes bacterium
ACCGAACTCGCACCTGGCGATCTCAATATGGTGTTCTTCACAAATGGCGGCGCCGAAGCAACTGAAAACGCAATTCGCATGGCTCGCCTGCATACAGGGCGCAACAAAGTGCTCACCACCTATCGCAGTTACCACGGTGCCACAGGCGGCGCAATTCAACTCACCGGAGATCCACGCCGTTGGCCAAGCGAGCCGGCGATGCCTGGCATCATTAAATTCTGGGGACCGTATCCGTATCGTTCGCATTTTCATTCCACGAGTGACATCGAAGAATCACAACGAGCACTGCAACATCTTGAAGATGTCATTATGATGGAAGGCGCCAACTACATCGCCGCAATCATGCTCGAAACTGTTGTTGGCACAAACGGAATCCTGGTTCCGCCACCCGGATATCTGCAAGGGGTTCGCGACATCTGCGACCGTCACGGAATCGTCATGATTTGCGACGAAGTTATGGCCGGATTTGGGCGTTGTGGTGAATGGTTCGCAGTTGACAACTGGAATGTAGCCCCAGATTTGATTTGTTTTGCAAAAGGCGTCAACTCTGGTTATGTGCCCCTTGGTGGTGTCATTATTTCTCAACGCATTGCAGACACATTTCGCGAACGACAGTTTCCAGGTGGACTTACCTACAGCGGTCACCCACTTGCATGTGCATCGGCTGTCGCATCAATCAATATCTTCAAAGAAGAAAAAATCATTGAGCATGCACGCCACCTCGGACGCGATGTCATTGCGCCCGGATTAGAAGCACTCAAAGCCAAACACCCAAGCGTTGGAGACGTTCGTGGTGTTGGTGTGTTTTGGGCGATCGAACTGGTTCGTGACCGAGACACACGCGAACCACTCGTGCCATTTAATGCTGCCGGCGCAGACGCCAAGCCGATGCTTGAACTCGGGGCTGCGTGCAAAGCAAATGGTCTGTGGCCGTTCATGCACTTCAACCGCTTGCATGTTGTGCCACCACTGATTATCAGCGATGACGACATGCGCCAGGGTCTTGACATTATTGACGAGGCGCTTACCGTGGCAGACAGCTACTACACCGGCAGATAGCTAGCGATTCTGCGGAAATCCTAAATCGACACTTGAGGTGCGCGGATCTGGCCAACGAGATGTCACCACTTTGGTTCGTGTATAAAAGTTGATGCCGTCAGGACCATACATGTGTTGGTCTCCAAACAAACTCGCCTTCCAGCCACCAAATGAGTAATACGACACGGGAACGGGGACCGGAACATTGACCCCGACCATTCCGACATTGATGTCGTACTGAAACTGACGCGCAATCCCACCATCACGCGTAAAAATTGCCGTGCCATTGCCGTACGGATTGTCGTTGATGATCTGCACGCCCTGGTCGTAACTTGCCACTCGCACAACCGATAGCACTGGTCCAAAAATCTCGTCGTCGTAGCAGGCCATTCCGGGCTGCACATTGTCAACAAGACTCGGCTTCAAGAAGAATCCATCGGCCGGAACACCGTTGCGACCGTCCACGACAACGGTTGCCCCTTGCGTATTTGCACCTTGTATATAAGAGGCAACTTTGTCGCGATGCTCGCCCGTGATTAATGGACCCATCTCACTGTCTGGGTCGCTTGCGGGTCCTACTTTGATGCGCGGAATTCGATCAGCAATCTTTGCTACCAATTCGTCAGCAACCGTGTCAACAACAATCAGGGCCGAGATCGCCATGCATCGTTCGCCAGCCGAACCATATGCCGCGCTCACTGCTGCATCGGCTGCCATATCAAGATCGGCATCGGGCAATACCAGCATGTGGTTTTTTGCGCCGCCGAGTGCTTGTACTCGCTTGCCGTTTGCCGTACCAGTTTCGTAAATATATTTGGCAATGGGCGTTGAACCGACAAACGAAATTGCAGCAACATCTGGATGATCAAGCAGACGATCAACGGCAACTTTGTCACCGTGAATTACATTGAAGCAACCACTTGGCAAGCCCGCTTGCATTAACAGATCAGCAATAAACATTGCGACAGACGGATCTTTCTCGCTTGGCTTAAGCACAAACGTGTTGCCACACGCAAGAGCGTTCGCAAACATCCACATCGGCACCATTGCCGGAAAATTAAATGGAGTGATTCCGACAACAACACCGAGTGGCTGTCGAATGCTGTACACATCAACTCCGGCCGATGCTTGCTCGCTATAGCCACCCTTCAACAAATGCGGCACCCCGCACGCGAACTCGATGTTTTCAAGTCCGCGAGCAACCTCACCCATTGCATCAGACAGGACTTTGCCGTGTTCGACACTTAAGACCGATGCAAGTTCTTTGCGATTCGCGTCAACAAGTTCTCGCATATTGAACATGATCTCGGCTCGTCGTGACAGGTTGGTGGCGCGCCAATCCGGGAATGCTGCGGCTGCGGCAGCCACAGCGCGATCTACCTCTGATACTGCTGCAAAGTCAACCTCGGCCTGTTGTTGCCCCGTTGCAGGGTCGAAAACCTTGCCCGTGCGTCCTGACTCCCCTGCCACTAATCGTCCATCGATCCAATGCGAGATGCGTTTCATTGTGGGTCCTTCGTTTTACTGACGCCCCCATCGTAGTCGTCACCAAGTCTTTGCCCCACGCCTCGCTTATTGCGAGATTTCCTTGCGATACTTAACACATGACCATCACTGCTACTGATTCAGAACTTGCCATTGTCGAGGCCGCCCTCGACGCACTTCTCGCTTCGTATGATCCCAAAAAAATCGACAATGTCGAGTTTCGCGGTGCTCGTTACGACAATGGCTTGGCGTGGGTACATTTCCCCGTCGGCTTTGGCGGACTCGGGCTCAAACCAAGTCTCAACCGCGTCATCGAAGAACGCGTTCGTGCAGCAGGCGCCAAGGCTCAAGATCCAGCAACATTTTTTATCGCTCTCGCCGGACCCACAATTGCGACACACGGAAGCGATGAAGTCAAAAATCGATTTTTGCGTCCCATGTTCACGGGTCAAGAAAAATGGTGTCAACTCTTTAGTGAGCCAGGTTCAGGCAGTGACTTTGCAGGCCTCAGCACACGTGCAGTACGCGACGGAGACGAGTGGATCGTCAATGGTCAAAAAGTATGGAACACACTTGCACATCTCGCTGACTGGGGAATGCTCGTTACGCGCACCGACCCCGAGCAACCAAAACACAAAGGCATGACGTACTTTGCAATTGACATGCACTCACCAGGAGTAGAAGTACGCCCACTGCGACAGATCACAGGCGAAGCAGAATTCAACGAGGTCTACATGACCGATGCTCGCGTGCCTGACAGTCAGCGCGTTGGCGCAGTCGGTGAAGGATGGCGCGTGTCACTCACCACTCTCATGAACGAACGCACCGCTATCGGTGGTGGCGGAAGTGGCACGGCAAAACGCCGTGGCCCAATCGATGACACCATTCGCATCTGGAACGACATCCCTGCCGACCAACGCAGCGGCGCACAACGCGACAAACTTATGCGACTCTTCTGCGCTAGCGAAGCATTGCGCTACACGGTGGCACGTGGTTCGCAAGCCGCCAGGGCTGGCAACCCCGGACCAGAAGGTTCGATCGCCAAACTCATGAGTGCTGAGTTCAATAAAAAAGTGACCGAGTTTTCAATCGAGCTCTTAGGTGCTAACGCACTAATCAACTACGACTTCAGTTTCCGTCGCCCCGAGACACTTGACATTGACGGATCAACTGGTGGCGTGCGCCACGCGTTTATGCGGGCTCGTGCCAACTCCATCGAAGGCGGAACAAGCGAAATCATGCGCAATATCTTGGGTGAGCAGGTGCTTGGTTTGCCAGGAGAACCCCGTGTCGACAAAGAACAAGCATGGAGCAAAGTTCCGCGCAACTAAAGAGACGCGTAAGTTATTTACGCAGGATGAGTGTGGTCTCCGCATTTATCTCTGCGATCAGCCTCGCTCACAATTGCACTGCCTGCACCCACGCCTTCGAGCGCAGCAAATGGCCCGCATTCATGCGGCACGATCCATACGTGCACCATTGCATTGTCTCCAGGTGACCGCGTGCCAAATGCACACACACCTTGTGCGTTGGTGATGCCAACTACCATTGGCGCTCCACTAAACCCTTTCACAAAACAAAGATTGTCGTGTATGTGCCACTGCATCAGCGAACCTGCGTAATCAGTAAGTTGCGGTGAGTCCATCGGAACCTTTGTTCCGGCCATAAACATTGCCGATACCAAGGTTCGTTGCCCGCCAAGACCGACCTTGTAGACCAATGATTCAGGTGCAGTGGGATCCAAGAATTTATCGTCGTCGTACAACGAATAGTTTTGGTAGTGCTCAAAGCCTGTCACCGTGTCGCCAATTGATCTCCACCCCTCGGCATATGCCGTCTTTGGGTCTGCCCAGTGCAATAACTTTATGCCTGTTTCTTTAATGAGATTTGCTGCCCGCAACTCTTGCTCTGGGCTCACTCCCTCGACATTGGAGATATCAAGTGGCAAAGAAGGATCAAACGCTCGGGGCCAATTTTCTAACACAACACCATCATGAGCCGCACCACCATGGGCCTCATCGCCGTGCGCATGTACATGAGTTGCACCGTTCCACATCGCCACAATCGTTACAACTGCCACCAATACAGATGGTGCAGCCAGTCGCGGCGTTGACGAGATTTCAATTTTTCCACGCAACACTGCATTCATCGCAATAGCAGCCGCAATCAGTCCTAGTGCGGCACACAACGAATCTGCAATCTGTGCCCTTTCCCGAACTTCAAGGCCATCTATCCAAGAAATACCACTCAAACGAGTTACCAGCCAGCCGGCAACAGCACTTGCATTGACAAACATCCCGACGAGAAACAGCCATCCACGTGGGTGCAACGTCACCATCACGCCCCATGCAACCTGGGCAACTGTGACCAAAATAAACAGTCGTGCCAGTTGTGGATGCTCAGCATGTAGTCCGATCGCGCCACCATGGATGAGCCCTGCCCCAATCGAAGCCATTGAGGCATACATCAATCCGGCATACCCCCTTGTCGAGCTCTGTGTATCTTCCATTCTTTCTACAATAATCGCCCGCATTCTCTTCGTAGAGTACCGTGACAAAAGATATCCATTCGGGGGGAACAATGACAATTCTTGGGCACTATCCGCTCTTTCAGCAGGCCTACTTGGTGAATGACATCGACGAATCAATCCAAAAGTGGCACACATTGTTTGGTGCAGGACCTTTCTCGGTCACTGACCATCACAAATGCGACACCTTCACCTATCGCGGCACACCCCAAGAAGCAGATGTGTCATACGCCTTTGGATACCTCGGTGACATGATGATTCAGTTCATCGTGCAACACGACGACACTCCGTCGATCTATCGAGATATGTACGACAACGGGCAAGAGGGCTTTCATCATGTTGCATACCTCGTATCTGATTTTGCTGCAGAGCGTCAACGACTCCTTGACATGGGTTTCGAAGCAGCGTGTGAATTGCACGCAGACGGCGTCAACGCATCGTATTTTGATACACGTTCGGTGACTGGTGGCTTTACAGAGATTCACGGTGATCCACCACACATCTTGGGAATATTCGCGCAATGGCATCGCGCGCATCAGATCCATCAACCAGGCGATTCTCTTATCTGGCATCGCAAAGAAGGTCGTCGCACCGTTTAACCGTGCACACCAACTTGCCAATAAGACCCAAGCCTGACAGAACCATGTAATACAGTCGCCCCATGGCAATCGGTCAACCTGCGGGACCACCCGCATCGGCACAACAAGTACGTGAACTTCTGGCTCTCTTGAATTCTGCTGGACACACTGACTTTCGCGATGCACGTGGGCCGATGGGTTTTACGCAACGTCAAGCTGGTGGCAAGTTCACCCGCGACGAAGCCGCCACATTTATTACTCAACTACTAGATGAGCAATATTCTCCTACCACTACAATCAGCGCACCACTCGCAAATGTTTCCACTCCTCGCGCACCAACCGCTCTTCAAAAAACACTCCGCTCGGCTAGCAGTGAGTCACTCGCTGCAGAATTACAAAGTCGCGGCTGGGTCGTGATGGAGCCGTAGCGCCAGGCTCACTCATTAAGACTTCTTGGTGATCTCGAAACCAGCAAAATCGCCATTTGCTCGCCACGATTCGACATATTCAACAAATCCCAGCACACTGGTAATCCACGCAATAGCGCGTGCTGAACGCATGTCCCCACCACCTTCGCTGTTGAGATAACCAGGAGTACACGTGGCGTTGTATCGAGCAACTCCCCACAACTTTTCAAACAGTGTCTGAAACCAATCCTCTTGCGCGCCAACAGTCGGCTCGATTGTCGCAACATTCTCTACCAAACAATGTGCCAACAAAAAAGTCACATGTTTGGCAACTTCGCTAATGGAGTGCACAAAGTTAGTCGCTTGTGCTCCTTGCACGGTGCTGATCATAAACATGTTGGGAAAACCACGAGACAAGACGCCGTGCAGCGTTGACGGCCCATCGGTCCATGCTTCATTTAGCGACACACCACCACGACCAACTGGATCAAACCCCAGGCGCTGGGTGTATCCGGTCGTTACCTCAAAACCAGATGCAAAAATCAAAAGATCAACCTGGTATTCAACTCCACCCACGACCAGACCCGTCGCAGTCACTTTGTCAACGCCTTTGCCATCAGTATCGACGAGATGAACATTTGAACGATTAAAAGCGGGCAAATATTCATCATGGAAACACGGACGCTTACACCCCTGGCCATACCACGGTTTCATCAGTTCGGCCGTCTGGGGATCTTTAATAATTTGCGCTATCCGCTGACGAATCTCTTCCATGTTTTCAAAATCGATCCGCTCTAACTCAGCACCTTCTTCGTCATTCTCTGGCAATTTTCGAGTATCGACGCGCATCATACGCGTCCATTCATCTTGAACCAGATCAATCTCTGGTTCAGAACCAGTCACTGCTTGCGTGAAGTTGATAATGCGCTCAGACTGCCAACCTGGTTGCAACGATGCAAACCAATCTGGATCAGTTGGCTTATTACCTCGAACACCAACTGCTGCCGGCGTGCGTTGAAAAACAAAAAGTTCTTTCGCGGACTCAGCCAACTTTGGGACGACTTGCACCGCTGTTGCGCCAGTGCCAATAATGCCGACTCGCTTGTCTGCCAATTTTTCCATCAGGCCCTGAGAACTTCCGCCGGTATAGGAGTAGTCCCAACGACTGGTATGAAATGCGCGCCCTTGAAACGTTTCAATTCCGGGTATCCCAGGAAGTTTTGCCTTATGTAAAACCCCACCAGCAATCACGATGAACTTGGCACGAAGATTGTCTTGGCGTGATGTCGACACCATCCAACGACTATCATCATCATTCCATTGCATCCCTGCAACTTCGGTCTGAAAAAGCGCAGCCCGATACAAATCAAAAGTTTTGCCGAGCAACTGGCAATACGCAAAAATTTCTGGCGCCTTTGCATATTTTTCAGTCGGCATATAGCCAGTTTCTTCTAAAAGCGGCAAGTACACATACGACTCAACATCGCACGCAGCATTTGGATAACGGTTCCAGTACCACGTACCTCCGAAGTCGCCACCTTTTTCCACAATTCGAAAATTGGTGATCCCCGCCTTTGTGAGATTCGCCGCCGCAATCATTCCGCCAAATCCACCACCGACAATGACCACGTCTACTTCTTCAGAAATTGCCTCACGAGTAAAGCCCGGCTCCACGTACGGATCACGATCAAACTCTTCATAGTCAC
>BJGC01000039.1 GCA_014190235.1 Actinomycetes bacterium
TCCGTCTCAACACAAAACTGCGCCACTTCAGTGCATGCCGTCAAGACCAGCATCACCAATCGGGTGGTGGTGCCATCTAGGTCGGGCCAACGGTAATTGGTGGCTGCAAATGGTAAATCACGCACACCATCAAGGCACTGCAGCACACGGTCGAGATTGTCGTGGGGTGCACCCCGAAATGCGATGAGTCTTTGCTGCAAGATCTCCGCATCAGATGTCACCGAGATGGAGAGAGGCAATTCATCAGAGAATGTGGGGCGCAACCAGTCGTGTGGATGAGTTCCTGGACTTAACTCCCCGAGCGCCCGTCGAACATCAGACACAATTGTTGAAAAAGTTGAATCACTCACGCTTTGTTCCCACATTGCAGTACGAGCTGCAGACCGACGTGATCGCTGGCGATTGAGAACCAACCACGTTGCAAGTTCGAGTGCGCGAGTTTTACGAAACTCCGCACGAATACCGAGATGGTTTTCGACTAACGGATATCCAAACAATCGAACAATAATTCCCATGCGAGTATCAACATCATGAAGTTCATCATTAAGAACCAATGGCTCCACCCGATCTACTGCTGCATACAGGATTTTCAGAGAATCATTGTGATCAACTGCCGACTTCAGCAACGCATTGTCTTCGGTATTGATGTTGGAAACGGAATAATTATTTTCATTTTCTGCGACAGTTTGTAATAGATCGTCCAGAATATTTTGAGCTTGTTCGTCCAGGACCACTGGTGCTTTGCCGATAGGGAGTTCGAGGCATTGGACTTGTCGTCGTTGTAACAGATCTTTCAGAATCAGTGTCGCCAGCAACGGTGACATCACTGCTTCAGTTGGGATTGTCGTGGCTACGACCCGCGCACGATCGTCTGACTCATGATGAAGTGCAGTGAGCGCTAACACGCCGGCCACCGCAGCCATAAAGCGTGGCCGAGGGGCATCGATCACCCCGTGTGCGACTCCATACACACCTGACAGGACATAGCGAAATACTTGAAAGACAATAATGGTCCAAAGAAAAACACAGAAATACATAAAAAGATTGGTCAGCAATCCTGCAGACAGTGCACCAAGCGCAATCGCATCTTTGAACTGCATCAACACGGCTTTGGGCGATTGGGCCTGCTGCATCGCTAGAACTGGGAGACACAGCAATACCGTCCACGACACAAGCGCCAGAAATTTTTTCACGTGCCCACCATCGGTAGTGCACGGCGAGTGATGCTGACCGTTCGTTTTGTGACCCCGAAGAGTGACAGTAACTTCATCTCAACAACTCCGCGTACCTTGACCACAATCCCCTCATGTGTCGCGGCCACATTTCCGCTCACCCCAGAGAGACGCAAAACCGATTCAGCACGTGCTCGAGCTGTCGGTATATCAAGTTGCGGATTTCCGGTTCGTATATTGACGAGCATCTGTGACCCAGCGCGAGCTGCATTTGCCGCAACATCAGATATTTCGACGTACTTAGAAATAACACGACCACCATCAAATGTGAGGCCGGCAAGTGCTATAAACATCGTGACGAGGCACGCCACAAACGCAGAGAGTGAACCCCGGTCGCCAGACGAATGAGAATTATCTTGCCGCATACACATCTACAAACTCTGTGGACTCCGCAGTCACGGTCGTGTCCTTTGCGCCAAGCAATGTCAGTCCGTCTCTGTTAATCGCACATTTCACTGTCACCGTGACGACAGAGAATGAATCCTGTGTCGCACTTTTGAACACAACAGCCGGGGAAATGCATTCTGTGTTCGTTGCATTCAGATCCTGCAGAGCTGCTGCCTTTGCTTCACTTGCCATGTGCGTCCTTGACACCATAGATGCTGCCCTCGCACCCACATCAGCGGCATGCTGGACACGAAGTTGTGCTCCGCTTGAACGTCCTAAGAAAATAACAAGGAAGCCCAATAAAAGTATGACTGGAGTAAGTAAAACAAGTTCAACGGTTACTGAACCATTTTGTTTAGTAGTTCTCATCTGTCATCTTCGTTTCGGAAATTCTCGAGTGGAACAGTTGCAGTGCGAGACACTCGTTGTGGCAAGAAAGGCACAATTGAAGGAACTGAAAGTGTCACCGTTACGGCGACAGATGTTTTGTTCTCGGATAACTGTGGTGCGCCTTCAAGAGTCGCGTTCAAATCTTGTACGACTCTCTCAACTTCAGTTGCGACAACAATAAAATCACGCGGATTGACTGCGTGTGCCCCAACGCGCGCACCGGCGTCGGCGGCAACGCTTGCTACATGCCCCAGATGCGACAGCACAGCAAAATGAACACCACACAACAAGCACATCAAGACCACGGGCAAGGCCAGCACCATTTGAGTGCTGGTCTCGCCTCGCTCGTGATGCGATGATGCGCGCCTTGATCTCATCAGGTCAGTTTCAGGGTATTCGCCTTGTCACGCACGCGCGTGGTGATTGTGGCTCCCACTGTGATGGCCAGTGCGATGAGCGCTGCCGCCATCACAACAGTGGTTGCGCTGACTTCTCCACGCTGTTTGTCTTGTTCTGCCGAAGCCGTGAATCGGACCCAGTAATAGATCCAGGTTTGTTTGAGTGTTGACATTACATATTTCCTTTCATTAGTTGCGATCACGTGCGCTACAACACCCCGATGGTGCTAGCGAAGGCTGGGTATCCAACAAGCAAAATAAAACCGATAAACAACATCACCATCGGAACTCCCATTTTTTCTGTGCTCTGTTGAGCAGAGTATTCAATGGTGGCTAACTGGCGCGCACGAAGGGCTGACGCTTTTGATACAAGTGATGTACGAACTCGAGATCCATGTTCTCCGGCTAACTGCACACTTTGGGCGACTTCGATAAGTGAAGCCACTCCAAGGTCATCTCCGAGTTCCCTAAATTGGTTCCAAAAAGATACTCGCGAACTGCGCGCACGCGTCAGAGCTGTGCGAAATAACTCAAAGCACCATCCATCACCCGCATCAGCCGCAGCCAGAAGAGCCGTCTCCATTCCGGCGCCGCCAGCCAATAAAACATTGACAAGGTCGAGATAGCCAGCAAGCGCTGACTCCATGTCGAGTCGACGCAGTTGTGCAGACTTTTGCAATCGTCGAGAGGGAGATGTTCCGCATGCCACAGCAGACCCAAGAACACCAGCAATCATCATCACTGGCGTAGGCGTAAACCCAGCATGACTTAATGCAAGAACGAACATAATGCTTCCTGCAAACGCAGCAACTGTTCGCGTGAGTGACTGAAACACGACGTGCTCGTGAGTAACGCCAACAATTGCTAAATCTGCTTGAGCGAATGAGGCGAGTTTCACGGCAGGGCCGTTTCTCGACGAGCAATAAAACGCGCCGCTTGCGACATGTCACCGAGGCGCTGCAACATGATTAACGCGCAACTAAACACTGCTCCAATCGCCGCCAATACGACGATTCCTTGTCCTGTTGCAAACGGAGCAAGATACGGTCTGTCAAGAATCACGAGTCCGCTCACAAAGATGACGACGACCCAGACCACGATGCGTACGGCACTTCGAATGCGCGCGCGTCCAACCCACACCCGTAACTGCACTCTGCTCTCTTCTCGCGAGCATTCGCTGAGATGTGTGAGCAATGGTCCAAGTTCACGAGCCTGATATCGAGTTGCCGTAATCAATGCTGACACCACGAAGTCACATGATGGATGATTGACATCTTCAGCAAAACGCCTCAAAGCATCTTCAAGGCCGCCGTAACGAAGTCCCGCTGCCAAACGTCGCACTGCATCGGCAATCGGAACTGGCGCAAGCTCACTTGTTGCGGTAATAGCCTGTTCTAGTCCATGAGCAGCCGCAATTGTGTCGCGCAATTGTTCTGTCCAGGAAGCAATTGCCTCAACAAGTTCTTGTTGATCCACTAGCGACGACTTTTTCTTTATCGATATCCGAGCGACAGTTGGCCACTTCACGATCGTTCCCATCAAGCCAGCACGTACTAATAAAAGACCTACGCCGGCTAATGCCCCTAATAAAGCAGCGATTACGACGACCATGTGTCCCTCTCTGGGTCTACAAAACCGTGCTCCCGCAAAAGTGCAATCGTTGGTGCACGCAATGCCGCAAATGCTGTTGATGTATGCGCGCTATTAAACACCTCATTAGAAATAATTGTTGGCCCGTCAGCATCGACAACTTCTCGAATACTTGAGATACATCGAGATCCGTCGGTTACCTCAATATGCACGACGAAATGCACTGAACTTGCCAAGAGAAGATTCACGGTTTCAGCAGGAATCCCCATCGAGGCCATTGACACATACGCAACAAGTTTTGGAAAAACTGAGCGGGCACTATCGGCATGCATCGTGCACATCGAACCGTTGTTTCCCTGGCTCATCGCCATCAACATCGGAAACGCCTCTGCCCCGCGTACCTCCCCCACCATTACGCGGTCTGGGTCCATCCGTAATGCCATCTTGGTGAGATCAGCCATCGTGATTTCTCCACGACCTTCAATGTTTGGTGGTCTTGCTTGGAGGGCGTCGTAATCAGGATGCAGATGCTCAAACCGATCAAGACCAAGTTCATACGCATCTTCTATGGTCACGAGTCGTTCATTTCGTGGAATCTCATTAATCAATGCGCGCAATAGAGTTGTCTTGCCAGATCCTGTTCCGCCTGCGATCACAATATTGCGACGAGCACGCACTGCCGCTGCTAAAAAAGAACGCACATCAGTTGTCATCATGTCCCGAGAGCACAACTCTTTGAGTGAAGAAAATTCAAAGCGATGGCGTCTAATTATCAATGTGGGTCGCATTGAAATTTCCATTGCCGCAAACAGACGCGAGCCGTCGGGCAGTTGCAAATTGAGTTCTGGATTAGCAGGATCAAACCGTCGCTCTGTCTTGCCTAACCGAGTGGCCGCATGGCGAATCAGATCGACTAGTTCTTCATCGCTGTCGACAACTGAGTCGCACTCGCGTCGCGTACCGTCGCGCAGTTTCACCCAAACTCGCGCACATCCACGCACATGTATGTCGCTGATCTCATCATCATCAAGCAAAGTCTCAAGCCGACCAAGCCCTAATACCCGAGCAATGGCTTCGTCGATTATTCCGTGTTCTTCGGATTCTGTAAAGACAGTTGATGCCACTGCATCATCAGAAGTGCTTCGCCTTTTTGCGATTTCTGAAGCCGCAGTCATGCGCGCAAGATGACGCTCATCTGTTTGGGTTGGGGCAGGCCTGAGTGAAGAATCCCGTTCTAGCCGATCATCTGCTAACGCGGTACCGATTGTCTTAGTAAGTTCAGACAGCAAACGAGTACGCACAACCGGTGCTTCTGCACGAGAGAACATCATGTTGGAACCGCCACGATGGATATACGCACAGGGCCAGATGCTGCAATTTTTTCAGCGAGCGCAATACTGCCTCGCAATGTCACCACGGTGTTTTGTTGCACATCATTCGCAGGAGACACATCGTGTACCACGACTACTTCTGGGAGTATTTTGACCGAACCACCAGAGCCATCAGCTGCAGGGGTCACAACAATGCGCACTGCATTACCCACTGCCATATTTGGCGGAAACGACCCTTCATTGAGTGATACCGCCGTTAAGGCTTCGTCTAACTTGAGTGACATATCTACACGCGAGACTGCCGATTGTGGGAGTGGCCCTGATTGTGTCACCGTCTGAGACATCACTTGACCCACAACTTCTTGAGCTTGTTCAACTGAAAAATAAAGTTGTGCTACTCCGGAGGGCACACTTGTGGCAACTAACTCACTGGCATCGATAACATGCCCGACTTGCATAGGAACTTTCGCGGCCACTACCGCAACCGTTTCTTTGCCGTTGAGTGCAAACACAACAAACAGCACGACCGCAGTCGCCACCACCACCATTCCAATAACAATCTCAGAGATCTCGAATCGACCCCGTTGAAACCGTGCTAACGACCGCTTTGCCATTTTTTCCCCCATTGCCACCAATCAGTCACTCTGATGTGTGGGAAGAGAACATACAAATGGCAGCCGAGAATTACCAGTCACCCCAACGGACTAGGCTCGTGAAAAAAGAGGCTTCTTGGCCCGCTTACTTCTTAGGAGGATAAATATGTCAAGTCACCGCATTCGACGCACGGTTGCAAGCATTCTTGGTGGCTTCGGGATCGCGATTTTCCTCCTTGGAGTAATCGCCACGGTTCTGATTGGGTTCGTGTCTTCAAGCGGACACGTTGAATCTACGGTCACATCAGCACTATCTCAATCTGATATTCGATTAGTCATTGCAGATGAACTGATTAAAAAACTTGAAGAGGCTGGCGGTGGAGAAGGAACAGACGGTGGACAGGCAGACGAACGACTTATTCTTCAGACTCCACGTGATGTCGTTGTGCAAGCCGTCGCTGACAAACTAAAAGAAGAATCCCTTCAAAAGTTTGCGGGTAGTGTCGCCGCGAAAGTCTATGCGATCTATATTGATGACGCAGTATCAACTCCAATTGATGTGACACCGTTAGCAAATGCAGCGATGGATGCCATCAAAATCGCTGATCCATCAGTTTCTGCAGACGAAATGCTCACTATTGACCCTCTCTCGATTGAAAAGAAATCTGACGATACAAATATCGGCGACTTACGTGATACTGCCACGACTTTTGTTTGGCTATTCCTCATCTTGGGTCTTGCATTCCAGGGGGCAGCATGGCTTCTTGGAATCGCAACACCTTGGCAAAAAATACGACGACTTGGAACTCGTCTTTTCATTGGATCAGTTGCACTCGGTGTGATTGTGCTGGTCGCCCGCAATCGAATTCCTCAGTCATCTGATGATCATCGCGACGCACTGAAAGCAGTAACTCAATTCATCACTAGTCCGATTATGACGAGAGTGGTTTTGCTCACAGTGTTAGGTCTAGTGCTCATAGCGACAGGCATGATCGGTCATCGAAAAGCCAAAACAGACTGATACTATTGCAATTATGAATAGGTACCTAACCGGCAACTACGCGCCAGTTATTGACGAAATCACTGCTACAGACCTGCAGATCATTGGCGCATTGCCTCCTGAACTCAATGGTCGATACTTGCGCAATGGACC
>BJGC01000040.1 GCA_014190235.1 Actinomycetes bacterium
CTAGACAGCGACAGTAAGAGCGTCGTATTCGTACACCCAGTCGAGAATTGACATTCCCGGTGGGCTTATAGAGAAAATCATGTCGCGATCTTTTTGTTCTTGCCCATCAACCATGTGGAAGAGATCCCTATTCATAAATGACGACGTTTGTACCTGTGCCGTACGACCTTGACGTGCATCTTCGTATCTACGCAATGCATTAGTGGCATTACTAGTGCTTACATCTGACAGACAGCGAGCAAGAACTACTGCATCTTCTATTGCTTGGCACGAACCTTGCGCCATGAACGGAAGCATCGGATGACACGCGTCACCGAGCAATGTGGTCGTACCAAGTCCCCACTGATTCAATGGTTCACGGTCATACAATGCCCACCGAAAAACGGGTTCTTCAACTCGACCAAGAAGCGAGAGAAACTCGGGAGACCATCCTTTAAAGCGTGAATACAAATCTTCCATCGTTCCTTGCTCGGTCCATGATTCGGTGTCCCAGGAAGCCTCAGGCGAAATACACACGAGGTTGAGATGACTGCGATTTCGCCCAATAAAATAACTCACGACATGGCGGTCTGGCCCCATACGGTTCGTTACGTCAATCGCCAGATCTTCCACAGCACTGCGCGGCACCAGTGCGCGATATGCCGCCGAGCCACTAAATCGGGGCTTATCAATGCCGCCAACACATGGACGAACAACTGAATGAATGCCGTCAGCACCAATCACAATGTCGAATGACTGCGATGAGCCATCTGAGAAGAGAACAACTGATGACGAGTCGCCTGGTTCAACTGAGACAACATGGGTTGAGAATTTTAAAGCCACATTTGAACGAGCAGCGACAGCATCACCCAGTATTTCTACCAATTCATTACGTGCCACATTTGCGAGTGGTACTTGATGTTGCGACAAGAAGCTTTCATCAAGATCAGTGGCTCGGATAATGGAGTCATCTTCCCAGCGACGAAGTACTACCCGATGTGGATTCACCGATATTTCTGAATAGGCCACACCGAGGCCTAATGAATGCAAAAGCCTTCCGGCATTGGGACTGATCTGTACACCTGCACCAATTTCTCGGATGCCTGCTGAACGTTCAAAGACTGTGATGTCATGTGCGTTCTGTGACAGTGCAAGAGCCGCGGTTAGCCCGCCTATTCCTCCACCGATAATTGCAATTTTCATGACTATGAGTCAGCGAGCAATACAGCACCATATTTATCAAGCGATTGATTCGAGGCCACTAGGTGCTGTGCTGAACCCTGTGCATCTCTAAAGCAACGTTGTAATGGACTTGTATTAAACAAAGCACCAGCACCCGCAAAACTCATAAGGCGCGAAATGGCAGACACCGCAGTCTCTGTGCAATACGCGGTCATGGCAGTAACACCAGCTTCATGTCGTGCATTGAACTCGCCACCGTGTTCCATCGCATCATCAACTTCAGCGAGTGTGGCAAGCGCATGGGCTTGTACGGCCTTGAGTTGTTGAGAACTGCGTCCGAGTTCATATTGAAATGCACCGCGATCTGCAAGGCGACCATCAAAACCACGTGATTTACCGCGCGCATACACAACAAGTTCATCAATAAATCGTGTGCATGCACCAAAAGTGAATCCAAGGTTCTCACCGGATACAAAAACCGGGTAGTTGAGCCCGTACATTGCACCACCACGTTTTGGTGGTTCCATCGGGTCAACCGTTAACGCTGCAGGAACAAACACATCTTTCGCTGTAATAGACACGCTGCCAGTTCCCTTCAGTGCCATGACATTCCAATCACCATGCACAGTAGCGTCCGCGGTGCGAATGACTGCGAGAGTGACGGTGGGTTGCTCAACTGCCTCTATTGCAGTCAACATGGCCCAATCGGCGTGGCGAACACCACTTGCATAGTTCCACGTGCCGTTCATCAGCACACCGCCATCAACACGAGTAAACGTTCCGGTTGGCAATGCCACTGCAGCAAGAAACGGAGAAGGATCTGAGCCAAACAACAATTCAACGCCCTCATCACTGAGGCGTGACCCTGCAGCGGCTGCCGCACCAGCGTGGTTAAAACCAGTCCATGCAGCCGTTGGGTTTGAATAACTCAATGCAGTGAAATAGCGACACTGGTCAGCCAACAACAGTCGATCACCACCGGCTTCAAGAGGCGCCTTAATCATGGGCACGCGAATCTGACGCATGAGATCCACTAATGCTGGTGGAGCATCACCCAGTTCTTCAGACTCCGCAGCCGTCGCATCAAATTGTGAATGCAATGCAGCGATCTCACTGACTAACTGTTCGATGGGACGGGCAACGTGACTACCCATGCGTGATGTTGTCATTGTCATTAGAACACTCCTTCATAACTGCCACCATCAAGTTGCAGATTTTGACCACTGATATATCCGGCTTGTGCTGCACAGAGAAACGCAAATGCATCACCAAATTCATCTGGACGACCAAGTCGCCCTGCTTTGATTGAAGCAATTTGTTGTGCTCGTGCTTCTTCATAAGTGATTCCCAATATTTTCATCGCAACATGCGCCATCTGCTCCTGCCGAGCAGTGTCAAATCTTTCGGGCAACAGTTGATTCACCGTGACGTTGTATTTGGCAAGGTCCTTGGAAAGTCCTTTCAAGACCCCTGTGAGTCCGAGGCGAGTTCCGTGCGACAAACTCATCAATGAATTTGGTGATTTCACCATTGCAGAACTCACAGCAACAATACGACCGAAATTACGCTCTTTCATGCCTGGAACAACACGTTGTACAAGAGCCAAAGGGCCTGTGAGTGCTTGACGTACAGCGCTATCCCAATCATCGATTTCAATATCAAGAAATCCCTTTGGTGATGGTCCTTGACCGTTTAACAAAACAATGTCTGGCTCGGAGCAAGCGGCCATCAGTGCATCTTGCACACTCGACGTAGCCGAGTCGCCCACAACACCTCGCGCTTCAACGCCATAACGAGATGTCAGTTCTGCAACTGCAACATCAACGTCTTCTTGGGTACGACCGTTAATAACAACATTGACTCCTTCACGCGCAATGCTTTCTGCGCATGCACGTCCGAGCCCTCGACTTGAGCCAGCAAGGATGGCCCACCGACCCCGTATCCCAAGATCCATTGCGTTACTTCAGTCCGCTTGCTTCACGAGCAGCAGCAATGGAAGGAAGATCTGACGGACTAAAGAATTCTTCTGGTGGATCTTTTGGTCCCCAGACAGAGAATCCAGCAGGACCGTCTTCGCCTTCCCAGTCGAGACGACGATGCACCCGTTCCCACATTTCTTCATCAACTATTTGGTCCATGTCAGAAAAAAATTCAAACATGTTTCCTGATGGATCGCGCAAATACCAAAAGACATTGGCTCCAAGATTGTGTCGACCAACGCCAATAACACTTGACACTCTTTCGTCTTTCAATGCGTTTGACCCGGCAAGACCCACTGCATCAATGTCGTCTACCTCAACTGCATAGTGATTGAGATACGACGTAGGGCCGGGCTGAATCATCAAGTTGTGGTGATCTGACTCAACACGCATAAAGGTTGCAAAACCTTTCATGATTTGATCGGAAATGCGGTAGCCCAAAATATTTGCATAGAAGTCAACTGCTTCAGCAAGATGTGGCGTTCCGAGAACTACATGACCAACGCGACGCACAATGGGCGATTCTGTATGCAACACTGCATCAGCACGTGTATTGATGCGAATGCGTTCACCAGGTCCGTTGAACGCACGCGTTTGTGTTGGCGTGAGTGAGTGCGGCGAACCAACATCAATCACAATTGAGTGACCAAAGATTGGGTCAACACATCGCAATGTTGTGGTGTCAGACGTAGATGCAATTCCGGCATCGGTGAGACGCTTCGCGATCGCAACAATGTCAGCCTCAGTCTCACAACTGAGATGCATCGAAGTCAGATGGCGATGTGTACCTTCTTGTACTTGCATCTGCACCGGACGATCGGGTGTGCCAAGCACGCCATCGGCTGTCGCGTTCATTCCGTGCTGCAACCAGAAGTCGAAAAGTTCCTGCGGATTGGTCACCGCAAGTTGAATATCCAAGAGCCCGTTCAATGCCATGAAGAAATAGTACGACATCAAACTATTTGATGTCAAACTATCTGCCTATAATGGGGCAATGGAAATTGGGAAATACATAGACGAAACGGTGTCGACCTGGCAGGAGCAAAGGCCTGACCTTGACTTCATGCCCATGGGCCACATGCTGCGATTTCACGCCATGGCTGAGGCGGGGATAGCAAAGATTCATATCATCGCCAGGTCACACGGACTCACGGTTGGCGAGTTTGACGTTTTGGCCACCCTGCGTCGCCACGGGGCCACCAGCATGTTGACTCCGTCGTACATTGCTGAGGTTGCCATGGTGTCGCCCTCTGGTCTCACACATCGGCTCACGCAGTTAGAACAATCTGGTCACATCATTCGCATTGCTGACAATTCAGATCGACGCAGTTCACTTGTTTCAATTACTAAGAGTGGCGCTGCAGTTGCTGACCAGATCATTGAGCAAATCGCCGAACAAAGTACGCGAATGTACGACGCGATACCAGCCAATCAACTCGAGCAGTTCAATCACGTTGTCTCTCTCTTATCGAGACATTTGGAATCAGATGTGGTGACCTCATGACAACAACAGTTACTCTCACCGGCACTGGTATTCCAAACATTGCACCAGGTCGCGCTGGAGCCGGCGTCTTCGTGAAATATAATGATGTCGCTGTGCAATTCGATGCAGGTCGCGCCACGTGTAATCGGTTAATTGAAGCGGGTCTTCGACTTGCTGATCTAGATGCAGTGTTCATCACACACATTCACAGTGATCACGTTTTCGGTTTGGCAGAACTTGTCTTGTCGAGATGGATTGAGACCCAATTTGATGACATAGCTACCCCACTGCCCATTTTTGCGCCGTCTGGAGGAGCTGCACGTTTCGTGAAACGAATGCTGGATCCGTACGACGAAGACACCCACATTCGACGCGAACACACGGGATCACGCGAAGTAGTGCTTGATGCTCGTGAATTTCCCGCGTCATTCACTCCCGCAGAAGTGTGGGCTTCTGCGGATCGCGCAGTAGTGGTGGAATCTGTCGCTGTGCACCATGAACCAGTGCCAGATGCAGTTGCGTACAAAGTCACCACGCCTGACGGCTCGGTAGTGATTTCTGGCGACACACGCGTGTGCCAAGAAGTAGAAGACTTCAGTCGACACGCAACTGTCCTTGTTCACGAGGCATTTCGTCGCGCCCCGCTCGCGCATCTCATCGAACATTTTCCGCGCATCAATTCAATTCTTGATTATCACGCCGACACAATTTCACTGGGCACAATGGCACAACGCGCGCAGGTACAAACCCTGATGCTCACCCACCTTGGGCCACCTCCGCAAAACGAAGTCGAAGAACAAGGGTTTTCAGATGATGTCAAAACAGGCGGCTACACCGGTCATGTCTTAGTAGGTCGCGACCTCATGTCGGTCACGTTCTAACAATTCGTTATTCGATGCGCAAGCCAGAGAAAGCTCGGGCGGTGCCTGTCCTACGACTTGCGGATCACGCCGTCTTTTACAGCAGCTGCGGCAACTGCCGGAGCAACACGCTCAACGATTGTTCTGTCGAACACCGATGGCACCACGAAATCAGGTGATAACTGAGCATTGGTCACCGATTCGGCAATAGCAATTGCAGCCGCCAATTTCATGCCTTCAGTAATGTCTATTGCATTCGCATCAAGTGCGCCACGGAAAATGCCGGGGAATGCAAGCACGTTATTAATTTGATTCGGATAGTCACTGCGCCCCGTTGCCATAACGGCAGCAAGACCATCGACCTGCTCTGGACGAATTTCTGGGTTCGGGTTTGCCATTGCAAACACAATGGGATTCTTTGCCATCGAACGCACATCGGCTGCAGTGATGAGATCTGGCCCACTTACTCCAACAAAAACGTCTGCGCCTTTCATGACATCACTAATGGTTCCCATCTTTCGCGAAGAATTTGTGTTTGCTGCAAACCATTCTTTTGCAGAGTTCATTTCACCTCGGCCGGTATAGATAGCACCCACGCGGTCACAACCAATGACGTCGCCAATACCGGCATTGAGAAGAATCTTGCCAATAGCAACACCGGCAGCGCCAACGCCAGCGATGACAACGGTGAGGTCTTCCATTTTCTTTCCCGTAATTTTCAATGAGTTCCACAACGCCGCCAACGTGACCACTGCTGTGCCATGTTGATCGTCATGAAATACAGGAATGTCAAGGCTTGCGCGAAGCCGTTCTTCAATTTCAAAACACTCGGGTGCTTTTATATCTTCCAAATTTATTCCACCAAATGTTGGTGCAATGCGCTGCACAAAGTCGACGACCTCATCAGCGGTGCGGGCATTGATACAGATGGGGAAACCATTGACTCCACCAAATTCTTTAAACAAAAGTGCTTTGCCCTCCATGACAGGCATCGCGCCCTCTGGGCCGATGTCGCCGAGTCCGAGCACCGCAGTTCCATTGCTCACAATGGCAACAGTGTTTTTGCGAATGGTGTACTTGTGAGAGAGCAACGGATCTTTTTCGATTGCAGTACAGACACGAGCAACACCTGGGGTGTACGCCATTGACAAATCATCTCGGTCGTTCACTGGTGCCGTGCTGATGACTTCAATCTTTCCGGCCTCGTGCATGCGGAATGTTCGGTCCCACCAATCAAGAACTTTCACGCCGTCTAGTTTTTGTACTGCCGCAACTATTGCATGTTGATGCTCTTCATTGCGACAGTGCACAACAAGACTGCGACGAAGAACTGGACCACGAACATCAAAGCCATCAAGAGCTCCAATGTTTCCGCCTGCTTCACCGATGGCGGCACACAACCGGCCAAGGGTGCCCGGCACATTGTCGAGTTGACAATCGAGAGCGATGGAAAACGCAGCGTTGGGGAGAATGGTCATAAGACCTCT
>BJGC01000041.1 GCA_014190235.1 Actinomycetes bacterium
CATTGCGGACCTTTGCGTATGAATATCTTGAAGTTTTTTCGCCTGAGTTTGCCACTCAACTGTCTGGCTCAATGACGCTGTGTACGCCAGATGCACTGGCTGATGCTTTGAGATCTTTTCGTGATGCGGGTATTGATGAATTCATCGTTGTGCCGGCCACGAGTGATGCATCGATGGCATCTGATGTGGCAGATATTGTGCGAGATGTTCGAGGAGAGTCAGCGACCTAGTTCGTCACTGGGTGATGACATGCAACAAAGTGTCCCAAGCCGACTTCTTGCAATTGTGGTTCTTCCGTAGCACATCGTTCTGAAGCAGACTCGCAGCGAGTACGAAATCGACATCCAGTAGGGGGATCAACGGGAGATGGTGGTTCGCCAGTAACTCGTATCTTGTCAACACCGACTTCTGGATTAGGAATCGGCACCGCAGCAATAAGTGCACGTGAGTAATGATGAGCGGGATGTGCGTAGAGATCATCTGGAGTTGCCATCTCGCAAATCTTGCCCAGATACATCACCAGCACTCGAGTGCTCACTGCTTTTACAACTGCTAAGTCGTGAGAAATAAAAATAAGGGTGAGGCCGAACTCCTCTTTCATATCTTGTAAGAGGTTGAGTATTTGTGCCTGGATACTTACGTCAAGTGCAGACACGGGCTCATCACAGACAAGCAACACGGGATCAAGCGCGATAGCCCGAGCGATGCTGATGCGCTGGCACTGACCTCCAGAAAATTCATAGGGACGGCGATCTCGTACGACGACCGGATCTAGCCCGACAGAATTCAGGAGGTTGTCGACTTTGATAGATCTTTCTGCTGCGGTACCCTTCTTCCACACCTTCAGAGGCTCATCAATGATGTTTTTTACCTGGAGTCGAGGGTCTAGCGAAGAGATCGCGTCTTGAAAGATCATCTGCACTTTGGGCCGAACGTCTCGAAGGTCATTTCCCTCTAGAGCAGTAATGTCGACACCGTCAAGCACAACGGTCCCGCCTTGGGGGCGCGGCAATTGCAAGATTGCTTTACCAAGTGTGGACTTACCGCATCCTGATTCACCAACAATTGCGAGCGTTTCTCCACGCAAAACGTCAAAACTGATGCCGGCCACTGCACTTACAAAGCTTTTTCTGTTGACTTTGTATTGAACAACAAGATCTTGAACAATGAGCAGCGGATCGCTGTCCAACCGAAGATGAAGTTTTCCGGAGCCGGCCATTAGAGAGATCCTCCAATCGGGAAGAAGCATCGATATTGATGTCCGGTTTGTGTGGTCACCAAAGGCGGTTTCTCTGCGCGGCACTTGTCCGTCGCGTATTCGCAACGGGGAGCAAAAGAGCAACCAGGCTCGGGGCTCGTTGGGTCAGGAAGGCGACCCGTGATGACTCGTAATCGCTGGCCACTTGATTGATCCAACCGAGGGATTGATTTCATGAGTGCTTCCGTGTATGGCATTTTCATGTTCGCAAAGAGATCTTTCGTCGCTGCTGTTTCGACGATTTCACCGGCATACATGACAACAACACGATCTGTCTGTCCGGCTACAACACCTAGATCGTGAGTAACAAGAATCATGGTCATATTGATCTCTTGGCGCAATTCAGCGAGAAGCTCAAGCACTTGTGCCTGCACTGTGACGTCAAGCGCCGTTGTTGGCTCGTCTGCAAACAGCAGTTCCGGGGTACATGCAATGGCAATGGCTATCACAATACGTTGACGCATACCGCCCGAAAGTTCGCCTGGGTACTTCTTCATTGCAGCGTATGGGTCCGGAATTCTCACTCGCTCAAGAAGTTCTACTGCACGGGCTTGGGCTTGTTTTTTGGGCATACCTAGCCGAACGATGAGTCCTTCCATCAGTTGCGAACCGATCCGTCGAACGGGGTTCAATGATGTCAGCGGGTCTTGGAAGATCATTGCCATACCGGTACCCCAGTAATTACGCACCTCCGCACGACTAAGATTAGAGAGTGGAACGCCATTGAATTCGACTAAGCCTGTGCATGTAGCCGTTGAAGGCATGAGACCCATTGTTGCTCTAGATAGAACAGTCTTGCCTGATCCAGACTCCCCAACGATTCCGATACTTTCACCTTTGGCAACCACGAGGTCGACACCTCGAACGGCGTGTAAATTTCCACGTGGCGTCGCAAAAGACACACTGAAGTCTGCGAGTTTGAGGAGTTGGTTCATATCTTGGCCTCGCGTTGATCGAGCGATGCTCGAATCAAATCGCCTAACTTATTTGTCGAAATGATTGTGAAGGCGATCACGACGATGGGGACATAAATCACATGCGGAAATTCAACGAGGTCTCCAGAGTTACGAGCGAGCAGGGAGCCCCAACTGTTTCCGTTGTTGAGCCCGACCCCAAGTAACGATAAAGATCCTTCGACGACAATGACTGTTCCCAGTGCCAAAAAGAGAACTGCAAAAATTGACGGCACTACGTTAGGGATGATTCGCTTTGTAAGAATTGAAAAATTACTTGCCCCAATTGACCGAGAGGCAGTGACGAAATCACGATTGATCCATTGGAGCGCTGCTGCCCGGGCAATTCGACCCAATTGAGGAATGATGACAATAACTAATGAAGTGATCAGGACTTTTAAGCGAGTGCTGTCAGCAACAGAATCATCGGGTCGCAGTGGTGTCGCAAAAATAGCGATGAGGGCAAATGCCAGAACGAGCGTCGGTATCGAAAGAATAATATTAAAGATGAGTAGCATGACTCGATCGAACCAACCTCGCAGGTACGCCGAGGTGATTCCGAGGAGGCAGCCGATGAGGCCTCCCAAAAATACTGAAATCAGCGATATCGAAAGAGATGTACGCGAGCCATTGACCATCGCCGATAAAATGTCTATTCCCTCATTACTCGAGCCCAGAAAAAAACATCGCTTACTCGTCTGAGTAGAAGCGAGTAGTTCCAAACGATCCTGCTCTTGTTGTTCGGCGTCAACAACGGTGTCACTTGTCAAATCAGGTGGGGGGATCTCTTCCGTGAAACCATCTTCGTCGGTGATGCCCTTGGCGGCAGTAGTGTCGGTAGTGACAGTCTCGGGTGAAAGACTTGAACCGTTGTCAGCGGCGATTGTTGTCTCCGGCGCTGATGTCGGTTCCTTACTTGAGGCGGAAGAGGAGGGCGATAAATCGTGCGCCAGCGGACCCATAAAGGAGCAATTCGTGAACGGCTTGACGTGCAACCCGTCGTTAAAGGTCTGTCCAACTTTGGCGACAGGCAAAAGTGGACCAAAGATTGCACAGAAGACAACTAGACCCAGCCAAGCAGCAGCAATCTTTCCACCAACTGAATTTTTAAGCACGACGGTTTCTAGTTCTTGGATCAACGACGCCAATCAAAATATCTACGACAGAATTAAAGGTGACATAAAATAGTGCAATAAATGTAACAAAGGTCTGAATCGCTATGAACTCACGAGTCCCGATTGCTTTTGCTAACTGTGTCCCCATGCCAGGTATTACGAAAATAATCTCAATCACAAGCGCACCGCCGATGAGACCTCCCATGCTGAGTGCGGCAGACGTCATGAGAGTTGTGCACGATGGTCGTAAGACATGACGCAGGAGAATGCGACGATCAGAGAGTCCCTTGGACATGGCCAGCAGGACGTAATCTTCGCGCAGTGCTGCAATCATCTCGGCTCTGAGTAAGCGCGTATAGGTTGAGATGGGCGCAATCGCCAGGGTCATGACGGGGAGAACCATGAGTCGATAGTGCTGGAGAAAGCCATCAGAGATCGGTCTGTACCCAGAGGGCGGGAGAATGCCAATCTTGACCCCAATAAGCAACGAGAGGATCAGCCCGATTCCAAAGTTTGGGATTGAAGATAGTGAGAACAACATGGTGCTTGTGAATCGATCAAATCGCGCCCCCTGTCGATATGCGCTGGTGATCCCAAGGGGAATCGCAATACTTAGTGCGACTATTTGTGTATAGAAGATGAGTTGCAGAGTTGGTGGTATCGCCGTTTTGAGGACGGGTAGTACTTTTCCACCAAATATAAAAAAGCCAAAGTCGCCTTGAAGTATTTGACTGAGCCACAGCCAATACGCGGAAAAGTAGTTTCGATCTAAGCCCAACTCTTGGCGCAGCGCAGCACGCTCGTTCAGGGACGCGGCTGGATTGATCATCACAGCGACATCGCCAGGCAACTGGCGAATCAAAACTGAAACAAGAAATGTTGCCCCTATAAGCACGAGACATACTTGGCCTAGTCGGCGTACGAAGGGTTGAACTTTTTTCATAATTTGACTTCAAGTCTACTCAATGAGATACCTACAAGGAAATGCACGCAGCACCTTGTAACAAAAAAAGAGCACCTGCGCCTTGTGACGCAGGTGCTCCAATCTTTAATCTTAGTTACTTATTTTTTGACACTCCAGCAAGTGAGGTGCCCCCGTTGCTAACACAACGAGCGGTTCCACCGCTGATAAGTTTCAGTTCGCACACTCCCATGATCTTGTCCGTGGTCGATACAGCAAACTGAACTCCGATGATGCTCGTTGAGTGAGCCTGCTCTTGCCATCGAGCAATAGCTTCCTGATACTTAGCGTCCTGAGCGGCACCAGCCTTAAGAGCTCGAGCACCAAACCACAAAGTATCAAAGTCCTTGTCTGTATGCCGGGAAACATTCAAGGTGCTCAAGGAACCGTAGAGGTCGGCAGCCATGTCGTAGAAACCGTTGCTCGTTGAAGCCATGAACAACGAGTTGAACTGGTTTCCTGGCCCTTCGAGCACCGAGAACCAAATTGCCTGGTAGCCGGTTGTCGCAGTACTGGCAAACGTATTGGTAATGATGCTTGAGGTTTCAACTGGCAAGACGGTCATCTTGATTCCGACGGCTGCCAACTGAGTTTTCAATTCTGCACCATTCTTTTGCGCTTCTGGTGCAGTATCGTACGGAACACCGAAAGCCAGTTCGGTGGCTCCAAGGTCGGTCAGACATGTTGCCAGATAGGCCTTTGCCTTGGTGACATCATATGTGATGAAGTTTTTCGTCGTATATGCGGCGTTGGTTGATCCGAAAATCGATGTCATGGGCTTCATGAGTCCAGAAGAGCGCTTGGTGGCGTATGTGTTTCTGTCAATTGCTGCCGATACCGCTTGACGGCAACTTAGCTTGTTGAAAGGAGCCTTGTTCTCAACAAACCACAATTGTGGGTAAAAGTCAGCGTTACTCAGGTTTGTCTTTATGGACTTGATTTTCTGCGCCCGAATGATTGCGTTTGACTCGGAGTTTCCGGTAAACCAAGCCATATCAGTGGTGCCTGCTTTGAGACCATTGACTCGTGTCGCTGCATCCTTGGTTGTTGTGAAAACAAGTTTGTCAAGGTATGGAAGTTTTGCACCCTTGGCGTCTTTTCTCCAGTAGGTTTCATTCTTTGTCAAGGTGATGGTTCCCTTATCAGCAGAGAGGTCGCCGACGTTCATCTTGAATGGTCCTGTTCCGATCATTTGCTTCGAACACAGGTAATCAATATCTGTCAACTTTGTTCCAGGGTTATTTTCTGGCGTAAACATTGCAGGTGCGCGCATGAAACTACGCCCCGAGCCGTACAACAGTTCTTTGAACCCAGCATTGGGTCGCTTGAGATCAAACTGCACTGTGACATCATCAATTTTGGTGACAGCCTTCGTGTTTGCCCATGCAACTGGCGCAAGACCGCCGTATTTCGCGCCATGAAACAAGCTCGCGGCCGGGTTGACCCTCGTGCTGTCAGCAGTAGCGCTGCCACCACCGCTCAACACGCCTCTATTTGCTTTCATGTTAATTATGAGTGCATCAGCGTTCCATTTTTCTCCATTGGAGAAAGTGACACCCGTTCGTGTTGTGATTCTCCACGAGGTGAAGTCAGCGTTAGCTGAAGCACTCGATGCGAGGAAGGGGACGACTACACCGTCAGCGCGTTGTTCAAAGAGAGTCTCTCCTATTTGCTTCACGGGCATTAATGCAGAGTTTGAGTTGGTGTCGTTTGGACAAAATCCGACCATATAGTCGGTGATTCCGATCGAAAGCGTTCCACCACGTGTTGGCGCTGGAGTGCTTGCTGCATGCCCAGTCCCAACTGATATCACCGAAGCGCCGAGTGTGATTGCGATGGCGATGCCGAATCGCTTCAAGACCCTGCCTTTTTTAGATCGATTCATATTCCCCCTTTGATTGATTTTGAAAATGAACTTTTTCCAAAATGTTTACAGATGGCGAGTATACACATCCTTCTGCATGGTCCAAAACCGCGTCTCACAGGGTGCCAAAGATCCACCTGGTCGGGCAATCTGTCGAGATGCGGTGGGAACAAGTAAGAATGGTGGGTATGTCTCAGAATCACTATGGGGTGCCACCTATTCCGTTGCCCCCAACCGTGCCACCCTTGAGTCACGAAGGAATGCTGATCCCGGCAGCCTTGGTGGCAAGAAACCTCAAGATCTTGTATCTACCTACTACCAAGGTGGCCTGCACGGCGCTCAAGTTCTTGATCGCCCAAGC
>BJGC01000042.1 GCA_014190235.1 Actinomycetes bacterium
AATACCGAACAGCATCACTACCGTAGGAGTCAAAGAGATCAATAGGAGTAACGACGTTGCCTTTTGACTTGGACATTTTCTTGCGATCTGGGTCAAGGATCCAGCCTGAAAGTGAAACATTTTTCCAGGGCGAGACATTGAACTCAAAATGGGAGCGAACCGTTGTGGAAAACAACCACGTGCGGATGATGTCGTGACCCTGCGGTCGCAGATCCATCGGAAAAATATGGCGAAAGAGCGCATTGTCATCTTCCCAAAGACCAGCAATCTGGGGCGTCATTGATGACGTTGCCCATGTGTCCATCACGTCGGGGTCTGCGATAAAACCGTTTGGTTGACCACGTTGTGAAGGCGTGTAATCAATCGGCACATCAGTGCTGGGGTCAATCGGCAGTCGTGATTCGTCTGGAACAAGCGGTGATTCGTGCATTACATTGCCCTCGGCATCAAGGGCGTACCAAACGGGAATCGGAACACCAAACCATCGTTGCCGACTAATCAACCAGTCACCGTTGAGTCCTTCGACCCAATTGCTATAGCGATGACGCATGTGGTCAGGGTGCCATGCGAGATCATCACCACGAGCCAAGAGTGCATTGCGTAGATCAACATCGCGTCCACCATTGCGGATATACCACTGCCGACTTGTCACGATCTCGAGCGGACGGTCACCTTTTTCGAAAAATTTTACTGGGTGAGTAATGGCGCGTGGTTCGCCATGCATGTCTCCCGACGCACGCAGTAATTCAACGATTCGGGTTTGGGCTTGCTTTGTATTCTTGCCGGAAATTTCGGCGTAGGCAGAGACTCCGGTTGTTGATGTAATTACAGATGGAGTTTCGCTCAGAATTCGACCATCGCGACCGATGATTGCGCGCATTGGTAGTTGTAGTTCGCGCCACCAGATGACGTCTGTGAGGTCGCCGAATGTGCAAATCATGGCGATGCCGGTGCCCTTGTCTATTTGAGCCAAAGGATGGGCAAGTACAGGTACCTCAACGTCAAAAAGTGGTGTGCGAACAGTAGTGCCAAACAGTTTCTTGTAGCGGTCGTCATCTGGATGAGCAACGAGTGCGACACACGCAGCAAGTAGTTCTGGTCGTGTGGTGTCAATGACGACTTCACCGCTGCCATCGCTGAGATGAAATGCAATTGTGTGGTACGCACCTGGTCGATCACGGTCTTCTAGTTCTGCTTGCGCAACCGCAGTGCCAAAATCTACGTCCCACAACGTAGGAGCTTCTTGAGTGTACGCCTCGCCGCGAGCGAGGTTTCGTAAAAAAGCCCGCTGGCTAGTTCGTCGCGATCTGTCTTCGATTGTGGTGTAGAGCAATGACCAATCAATTGACAAACCGAGACGGCGAAAGACGTCTTCAAAGATCTTTTCATCTTGGGCGGTGAGTTCTTCGCAGAGCTCAATGAAATTCGGTCGTGATACAGGAACGGGTTTATGGTCTTTGGGTGGGTCGCCCCGAAACGGCGGCTGCAAGTGTGGTTGATATTGCACTGAGGGATCACACGTAACACCAAAGAAGTTCTGAACGCGTCGTTCTGTGGGCAACCCATTGTCGTCCCATCCCATTGGATAAAAAACTGCCTTGCCTCGCATCCGCCAGAACCGTGCAATGGCATCTGTATGCGTGTATGAAAAAATATGCCCCATATGCAGGGAACCACTGACCGTCGGAGGAGGTGTGTCGATTGAGAAAACATCCTCGCGAACGGCAGTGCGGTCAAAGGCGTATGTGTTGTTGTTCTGCCAATTGGTCTGCCAGATGGTTTCGAGATTCTCGAGGGTGGGTTTTTCTGGCACAGCGGACATAGCAACACCATCGTAGGCGTCTCAAGGCACAAGTGACCTGACCTATTGGCCGTTCAGCACGGATGGGTTCACGTTCTCGTCACCATAAATTTCGGTTCTGTTGCTCCGTCAGTCATCCGCAATTCAAGGGTATGCGTCACGATATTTGCATGCAGAAAAAAACGATTTTCACACGATTTCCCGTGGCTGTTCGCACTCTTGCGGCCTTGTGTGCTGGTGCAACAGGGGCCTATTTATCGCTGCCATATAAATCGGTGTATGTGACTATCGTCTTTTCGGGATGGTCAACCATGGGGGCAGTCGTCGTGGGCCGCTCCAAGCGACACCATGCCACAATGTCCCGACTGCCTGAGATTGATACCGTTACCCAACTCGTCGCCTAGTAATCATAGGTAGGGGCGCATGCCACCGTAGGCTTGCGGGCGTGCTTCACCTTTACGACACCGCCGCGCAAGAAGTGCGTCCGTTGGCAATGCGTGATGCTGGATCTATCAGCATCTATTTATGTGGTCCTACCGTGTATGGACCACCCCACATTGGTCATGGTCGCGCCACGCTTGTGTATGACATTTTGTGCAGGTATTTAGAGTGGACCGGGCTCACGGTGAGACTGGTGTCAAACATCACCGACATCGACGACAAGATCATCGAGCGTGCTCACCGCGAAAGTCGTCCCTGGGGAGAAATCGCAACGAAGTGCGAGAACATCTGGTTTGACGCAATGGGCAGACTCGGAGTGCAGCGGCCAAATGATGTCCCGCATGCCACCGAGTACGTGGACTCAATGGTGGCCATGATCGGCGAACTCGTCGCCAAAGACAGCGCCTACACAACTGACGATGGTGTGTATCTGAGTATTGAAAAAGTTCCAGACTATGGACTCTTGGCGCATCAAAATATCGATGACATGCTTGCTGGCGGAGGAGATCGAGTCGTCTTTGGGGCAGATCAAAAAAGGCACCCTGCTGATTTCGTCTTATGGAAATTTTCTAAACCTGGTGAACCTGCGTGGCCGTCACCGTGGGGTCAAGGCAGACCTGGTTGGCATAGTGAGTGTGTCGTCATGAGTTTAGATCTTCTTGGTGAAGGCTTTGACTTGCATTGCGGTGGTGCAGACCTGCGTTTCCCACATCACGAAAACGAACGAGCACAGGCCGTGGCACTTGGAAAGAAATTTGCCAATCACTGGATGCACAATGGATTTGTCGTTGACATTGAAGGTGAAAAAATGTCAAAGTCACTTGGTAACGTCAACAACCTTTTAGATTTGCTTGAGCAATACGATGCCCGTGCGTATCGGTTGCTTCTTTTGCAGACGCATTATCGGTCTCCTGTGCGTGTTGGTAAAGAAAATCTTGATGCATCCGTGAGTGCGTTATCTGGATTAGATGGATTTGTCGCGCGATCTGCTGCAAATAGCGGGGGTGTCGCGGACCCCGAAGTTCTTGCCAAGTTTCAAATTGCAATGAATAATGACCTGGACACGCCTGCGGCAACGGCACTCATTTTTGACAGTGTGCGTCAAGCAAATGTTGCTATCGACGACAATCAGACAGACGTGGTGATCGCATTGCGGTCGGCGATTTTAGAAATGACATCGGCGCTTGGTTTGTTCTTGAATGAGTCACAAGAGATCGATGCTGAGATCAGTGCCAAGGCTGTCGCACTTGATGCGGCACGAACTGCAAAAGACTTTTCTGCTGCTGATGCTTTGCGTGATGAATTGCAATCGCTTGGGTATGTGGTGGAAACCACGAAGGAAGGAACTCGCGTCCGTCGTGGCTAAAACACAACGAGTTCCGATGCCGCCGGGGTTTTGGATAATTTGGACAACCGTTGCTCTCGATCTCGTGGGCTTTGGAATTGTTGCGCCCATTTTGGGGCGCTACGCAGAACGTTTCGGTGCATCTGGTCTAGATGTTGGTCTCATGTTTGCATCGTTCTCAATTGCTCAAATGGTGTTCGCTCCGATTCTCGGTCGGCTCTCTGATCGCATTGGCCGTAAACCCGTCATCGTTATCTCATTAGTCGGAACGGCCATCGGGAGTTTCATCACTGGAGCCGCTGGTGCGCTTTGGGTGTTATTTGTGGGGCGCATTATTGATGGCGCATCAGGAGCAAGCGTCGCCGTTGCCCAAGGCGCAATCACAGATATTGCACCTCCTGAGCGTCGGGCTCAATTACTCGGAATGCTGGGCGCCGCTTTTGGTGTGGGCTTCGTGCTCGGACCTGCCGTCGGGGGATTGGCGGCGCTTGGTGGGCCACACGTTCCTTTTTATGTTGCCGGAGTTGTTGCATCAGTGAATGCAATCGCAGCAATGATTCGCCTACCCGAGACAAAGAAATCCGACGCAGTTGACACGCGTAGCAAACTCGGCGCACCAATGCAACTACGGTCGCCACTGCTGACCCGTTATGCAATTGCAGGATTTATTTCAGTCACTGCATTTGCTGGCTTTGAAACAACATTTTCTCTCTTTGGCGAGCGTCGCTTCGGGCTCACGGAAGGTTCTACTGCTGCAGTATTTTTGCTGGTCGGACTCATGCTCGTCGCTGTGCAGGGCGGTGCAATCGGTACCCTCACTCGACGCTGGGGATCACACACGTTGCTGTGTATCGGACTCGGGGTTGTGTCTGTGGGGCTACTTGCCCTTGGTGCATCCACCGTCTGGCCGACATTAATTGTTTCGTTGGCGTTGCTGGCTTTTGGGCAAGGTCTCGTGTCTCCATCGATTACTGCACTCGTGACAGATGCTGCGCCACCAGATCGCAGGGGAGAAGCGTTGGGATATCAACAAAGCGTCGGAGCTTTTGCTCGTGTTGTTGGCCCAATCATGGCAGGCGCCACGTTTGATCATATTGGTGTAGCCGCTCCGTACTTAATCGGTGCAGCGCTAAGCATCATCGCATTTTTGTTTATTCGTGCGACCGTTACAAAGTCTTGAGCAGTACACCGGCGACACCAACAATAATTGCATTGATGGCAGTCATTGCGCCGATCAGCATCAACGTATTGCGATGGAATGCCTTATACATTTCAACTCGTATTTCGGCAAATCCCAGGCTCATCTCAGATCGCACCGCAGCAAACTCGGCACTCATCTCGGATCGCACCGCAGCAAACTCGGTCCAGACTAAATTAAATTGAGCAGATGTACTCGCAGTCATCAACAAAAAGTCTTGTGAAGTCGCAAGGCGCGCTGACTCCACATCACTTCGTCGAGCTACATCAGCCCAGCCAACAGGAGGAAGAAGTTCCATAAGTGTGGTTGCCGACTCCCTTCCTAGTTTTTCGATCAAAACGCTATGCATATCGTGGCGATTATCTTGTGTAATTGTCACCGTACACCTCCGGGGTTCTTTGTCATATACCCATAAAGTGTGCGGTGCCGACCTTGGTGGGGAACTTGCCCACTGGTAACTTTAGGACATGGCTGATTTCTCACTCCACCTCAATGATGACCAAGTTCAGATCAAGGACTGGATCCATCAATTCGCCGTCGACGTGATTCGACCCGCTGCCCAGGAGTGGGACGAACGCGAAGAGTTCCCGTTCCCCATTGTGCAAGAGGCAGCCAAAATTGGATTGTATGGCATTGAGTTCTTGATGAACGGTATGGCAGACCCAACCGGACTCACCTTGCCGGTGGCAATCGAAGAGATGTTTTGGGGCGATGCTGGAATCGGCATGGCCATCATGGGTTCTGGACTCGCCGCTGCAGGAATCGCTGGCAACGGAACTCCTGAGCAAGTCATCGAGTGGGTACCACAGTGTTACGGAACCCCAGAAAAAATTGCACTCGGAGCGTTTTGCGTGAGCGAACCTGATGCCGGCAGCGATGTCAGTTCGTTGCGCACACGTGCTGTTTACGACGAAGCACATGATGAATGGGTTCTCAACGGAACAAAAGCATGGATCACCAATGGTGGTATTGCAGATGTGCACGTTGTTGTTGCCGCTGTTGAGCCCGAACTAAAGAGTCGGGGACAAGCATCATTTATCGTGCCTCCCAATACAAAAGGCTTGTCAATGGGACAGAAATACAAAAAACACGGCATCAAAGCGTCACATACTGCCGAAGTTGTTCTTGTAGATGTTCGCGTCCCCGGTAGTTGCTTGCTTGGCGGCAGAGAAAAACTCGATGCCAAATTGGCCCGTGCACGCGAAGGTGGACATGCAGGTGGCAAGCAGCCAGCAATGGCAACTTTCGAAGCAACACGCCCAGCAGTAGGCGCACAAGCTCTCGGTGTTGCGCGCGCTGCATATGAAATTGCACTCGATTATTCCAAAGAGCGTGTTGCTTTCGGCAAGCCCATCATCATGAACCAGGCCATCGCATTCAAGCTTGCCAATATGGCAACACAAATTGATGCCGCTCGACTTCTCATCTGGCGTGCAGCATGGCTGGCCAAAAATGGTGGCTTTAAAAACGCTGAAGGTTCAATGAGCAAGTACTTCGCATCAGAGATGTCGGTAAAAGTAACAGAAGAAGCTATCCAAATTCTCGGTGGCTACGGATACACCCGTGAGTACCATGTTGAGCGGATGCATCGTGACGCAAAGATTCACAC
>BJGC01000043.1 GCA_014190235.1 Actinomycetes bacterium
GCGTGCACAAGAGAAGAAGGAAAAAGCGTTTCATACGATACGCAAACGGTAGTCAACTCAGGGGCTAGAAGTGAGCCACTCCGCAAGATGGATCACCTGATTGGTTAGGTCGTATGACCCGATTGGTAAGGTCGTATGGATGGCTATGCAATCTCTCTATCGGCGATACCGCCCCCGGCGCTTCGCAGAACTGCGTGGGCAAGAACATGTGGTGAGGGCTCTGCGAAATGCTGTCATCAACGAACGCGAAGGCCAAGCGTATTTGTTCTCTGGTCCACGCGGAACCGGCAAAACATCTACTGCACGGATTCTGGCAAAGGTGCTGAATTGTCAAAACCCTGCTGATGGAGAACCCTGCTGTATTTGTGCTTCATGTCTTGCTGTCGACAATGGCACTAGCTACGACGTATTAGAACTCGACGCCGCTAGTAATAACGGTGTCGATGAAATCCGTGACATCATCGAAACGGCATCAACATTGAGTCCCGGAAGACATCGTGTCTTCATTCTCGACGAGGTGCATATGTTGTCTAAGGCGGCATCGGCCGCGCTGCTAAAAACGCTCGAAGAACCACCACCAAATGTGGTCTTTGTTCTTGCTACAACTGATCCACAAAAAGTAACCGAGACAATTCGCAGTCGTGTTCAACATTTGGTCTTTCATCTGTTATCAGTTGACGAACTCGAAAAGTACGTGCGATGGGTGATGCAGGATGCCAATCTCACGATCGACCAAGACGCCATCGAGTGGGTCGTCCAAGAAGGTAACGGAAGCGCACGCGACACCCTGTCGGCACTCGAACTTGTTGTTGCCGGAGGTGGCACCGTTGAAGCATCTATTTCTCTTGATGAGTTTTTAGAAGCACTCATTGAACGCGATCAAGGGCGTGCTCTCGCAGCCGTTGCATTTGCCATTCAACAAGGTCTTGATCCGCGCAATCTTGCCGACGATCTCGTGCGGGCATTGCGTGACGCATTTTTATCACTGATGTCACCAGAACTGTTGCAAGTACCCCAAGGCCGTGCTGAAGAAATAAGTCTTCAAGCGCTTCGCCTAGGAGCGGCTATGACAGTTCGTGCAATGGAAGTTCTCGGAACAGCACTTGTTGACATGCGCCACGCTCCTGACCCAAGATTATTACTAGAAGTTGCCGTTGTTCGATTGGCATCGCCTGCTCTTGACGACTCGATGGACACTCTCATGACTCGCTTGCAAATACTCGAAGACGCCGTGCGTGATCTCAAAGAAAATGGCATGACGGCACTACCACCCGCTCCAGCTAATCCAACTACAGGCAGGGCGATGGTGGGTGGTCGTGCTCTTGCTCCAGATATCACGGCACCAATTGCTCCTGTCGCTCGTGTTGCTGCAACACCGGCAACACCTGCAGTGCCGTCTACATCGGTTACACCTGCAGAAATATGGCCAAAAGTGTTGTTGTCGGTCAAGCAGATCGTCAAAGCCATTTACAATCCCACCTCAATTGTGGCTGTTGATGGCAATGTTGTCACGATTGCCGCACCAAATACATCTCATATGGCCAGGTGTAAAGCACATATAGAAGACATAGAAACTGCCATCAGCAAATTGTGTGGCGCCAAGTACACGGTGCAACTCACTGCAGACGCAACTGCATCACGTGGCATCGAGCGTCCGAGCAAAGAAGCAATCCGGACAATTGTTGATGAAGTCAAAGAAGATCCGTATACCCCAATCGACCCCGCACTACTTATCGAAGGCCCTGCAAATATTTCTGTCTCTGTTGATCTGCTCAAAGGAGTTTTCCCAGGCTCAGCAATTGTTCCAGACGACAAGAAGAAAAAATAACAATGGCATCTCCGTACACGCCTCCGATTCAGACATTGATTGATGAGTTTGGAAAATTGCCAGGGGTCGGACCAAGGTCGGCACAACGAATCGCTATGCATATTGTAAAAATGCCACGAGAAGACGTCAACAGACTTGCCCACGCGCTGACTGATGCAAAAGACCGCGTGCGATATTGCGATATGTGTTTTAATTTGTCCGAGTCAGAGAAGTGCAGTATTTGTAGCGATGATCGTCGCGATTCTTCGATCTTGTGTGCAGTTGAAGACTCTCGCGACGTCGTGGCAATCGAACGAACAGGGGAGTTTCGGGGCCGCTATCACGTGCTGCAGGGCGCACTCGATCCATTGCAAGGCATCGGGCCAGAGCAGTTGAAGATCAAAGAAATGTTTCGACGCTTGGCGCCCGAAGGTGTCACCGAAGTAATTGTCTGCACTAATCCCAATACTGAGGGTGAAGTGACTGCGCTATATCTTGCGCGATTACTCGAACCACTCGGTATTAAAGCCACTCGCATTGCAAGTGGCTTGCCGGTTGGCGGAGACCTTGAGTACGCAGACGAGATCACGCTTGGTCGCGCTCTTGGTAACCGCCGCACTATCGAAATATAAAAAAATGCGGTGATTAGACCGTGCGAAGAATAATTGCGTCGCCTTGTCCGCCACCGCCGCAGAGTGCAGCAGCGCCGACACCGCCGCCTCGGCGATGGAGTTCGTGCAAGATCGTGAGTGCCAATCGGTTGCCGCTCATGCCAATTGGGTGCCCGAGTGCAATTGCTCCGCCATTGACATTGACAATGCTGTCCGTAATTCCCAATTCACGCATTGATGCAATGCCAACAGCAGCAAATGCTTCGTTGAGTTCAAACAGATCAACATCAGAAATTTTCATCCCAGCACGATCGAGGGCTTTGATAATGGAACGACTTGGTTGGTGCAACAACGATGCATTGTCTGGGCCAGCCACCATTCCGTACGACACGATTTCTCCGAGAGGTTTGATACCCCGTGCCTCAGCAGCCTTTTTGGACATCACGACAACAGCAGAACCACCGTCACTGATTTGGCTTGCATTTGCTGCAGTAATTGTTCCTTCTTTATCAAACGCTGGCTTGAGGCCACCAAG
The DNA here is from genome assembly GCA_014190235.1 of Actinomycetes bacterium. Classification (GTDB taxonomy): domain Bacteria; phylum Actinomycetota; class Acidimicrobiia; order Acidimicrobiales; family Ilumatobacteraceae; genus UBA2093. The sequence continues at coordinate 2,954 of BJGC01000043.1, forward strand.
TGACTCCATCGTGGTGTTGGCGCGCACACCTTCGTCATCTTTGACAATGGTGGGGTCTCCTTTGCGCTGTGCAATTGAAACTGGAATAATTTCATCAGTGAAACGACCCGCAGCAATTGCGTCCGCCGCGCGAACATTGCTCTTCATGGCTGCTTCGTCTTGTTCTTCACGACTAATGCCGCCACTCGTGTAACGCTCAGTACCAAGTCCCATCAAGCAGGCATCAAATGCGCACCATAGTCCGTCTTTGATGATTGCATCAGAAAGTTCGGTGTTGCCATAGCGGAATCCGCCACGCGCACCCATTGCTAAATAGGGTGCATTGGTCATGCTCTCCATGCCTCCAGCAATAACGATGTCAGCGTCACCGGACTGAATCATCTGATTCGCCAAGTAAATAGAGTTCAAACCAGAGAGGCACACTTTGTTGACGTTGATTGACGGAACATTCATCGGGATTCCGGCATTGACGGCTGCTTGTCGCGACGGCACTTGACCTTGGCCCGCCATTAAAACTTGTCCCATGATGACGTGCTCTACTTCGTGTGGTGCAACACCAGCACGCTCAAGTGCTGCCTTGATGGCAAACCCACCAAGTTCGGCTGCACTAAATGACGCAAGCGCGCCACTCATTTTTCCGATCGGAGTCCTTGCTCCTGCGACGATGTATGAACCGGCCATGTGAGTCTCCATGAGTTATGGCGTCTCAATTCGAAACGCAAGACCCTTTAGCGTAGGGGACACCGAGGCTTTTTTGGGTATCGTCAGCAGGTATGGACCGTATTCGTGAAGCCATCCTGAATGGCGCAACCCCAGACCAATTGGCCGCTATCGCTCTCCCTGACAAATACAGGGCAGCACACGTACTCAAAGCCGAGCAGGAGATGTTCACTGGCATGGCTAGTAACGACAAAGATCCTCGACGCAGTGTGCATGTTGGCGATGTCCCCACTCCTGAGCTTGCCCCTGACGAAGCAGTGGTGGCAGTTATGGCGTCGTCAATCAACTTCAACACCGTGTGGACATCAATTTTTGAACCCATCAGCACCTTTGGTCCTTTGGCGCGGCTCGGTCGTGAGAGCGAATGGTCAAAGCGCCACGATCGCGACTATCAAGTCATTGGCAGTGATGCCTCGGGTGTTGTATTGCGAGTCGGAAGTGCAGTTCGTAACTGGAAACCAGGCGACAAAGTAACCGTGCATTGCAATCATGTTGATGACCAAGACCCATCATCGCATGACGATTCCATGATGGGGTCGAATCAACGTATTTGGGGATACGAAACAAACTTTGGTGGTCTTGCAGATCTGTGCATTGTCAAAGCCAATCAACTCATGCCAAAGCCAACTCACCTCTCATGGGAAGAAGCAGCGGTTAATGCGTTATGCAATAGCACGAGTTATCGCATGTTGGTGTCACGCAATGGCGCCAACATGAAACAAGGTGATGTCGTGTTGATCTGGGGTGCAACTGGCGGCATCGGCGCTTATGCAGTGCAATACGTTTTAAATGGCGGCGGCATTCCGGTCGGTGTTGTGAGTTCCCCTGAAAAAGCACAAATTTTACGCAACATGGGTTGCGAGGCAGTGATCGATCGCAGTGCAGCAAACTATAAGTTTTGGAACGACGACAACACGCATAACGAGTCAGAGTGGCGTCGATTAGGAAAAGACATTCGCGAACTCGTCGGTGAAGACCCAGACATTGTGTTCGAGCATCCAGGCCGCTCCACATTTGGAGCATCGATGTATGTCGTCAAGCGCGGTGGCGTTGTTGTGACATGCGCAGCAACAAGTGGTTTCATGCTTGAGTTTGATAACCGCTTCTTTTGGATGCGCCTCAAGCGACTCATCGGCAGTCACTTTGCTAACTACCGCGAAGCATGGGACGCCAACCGTTTGGTGAGTAAAGGAATGATTCATCCTGTGTTGTCACGTGTTTTTACACTTGAAAATGTGGGCGAGGCCGCCTACCAAGTTCATCACAACATGCACGAAGGAAAGATTGGCGTGTTGTGTTTGGCGCCGACAGAGGGACTTGGTATCGACGACCCAGACCTTCGAGCAAAAGTAGGCGAAAAAAATCTGACGTTGTTCCGTCGCTAAATAATTGGAGAATAAAATGTTGCTGACAGAAATTGATCACGTTGCAATAGCAGTCACAGATCTTGACGCTGCTATTGACTATTACAAGCGCGCGTTCGGTGCAACGGTAGATCATCGCGAAATTGTTGAGAGTGACGGCGTAGAAGAAGCACTTCTCAAAGTGGCTGAGAGTTATATCCAGTTGCTCACACCCACTCGACCCGACTCACCTGTCGCTAAAGCAATTGAAAAACGCGGAGAAGGGCTACATCACATCGGATACCGAGTTGCTGACTGCGCAGAAGCACTCGCCGCCATGATCGCAGCGGGAGCCACCCCCATCGACAAAGCACCTCGCCCCGGAAGTCGCGGCACAACGGTTGCGTTTATCCACCCCAAAGGTAGCTACGGCACATTAATTGAACTTGTGCAGGAATAGCGCACACATCTTTGAGCATGTGGAGATTTCTGGCTTGGACAATCGTTGGTGCTGCCAGTGGGTTAACTAGCAGTCGTCGCATCAAGCAAATCGTTGCGACAGAAATATCAAAACACCACACATTTTATTCTGGCAGGTTTCACCAGAATCGATTCTTCTCAGCCGTTGTGGTGAGTTCAACAACACTCATTTACGTTGGTCTTGTTTATCGCTTCGAAAACAATCTTGATGTTCTCGCGTTTTCATTTTTTGCGAGTGCCCTCGTTATACACTTCTTCGTTGATCTCGATACTCATTTACTACTTCATCGCGTCAGCACCAAGGCGGCACTGCTTGGCCTGCCAATTATTGTTATTTCAGCGATAGTGCAGCATCATGTATCCCGCTTACCCGCTGTGCTTATTGGCGCTTTTGTGATGTGGTCTGTGCTTCTCATTCTGGAGCGTCTATCACGCGGTGGTTTAGGTAAAGGAGATGTCTCGCTGGCACCATTATTAGGAGCATTCATCGGCTACCTCTCCGTAATGCAAGTGTTCATCGCAATCGTCATGTCGTTTGTTATTGCTGGAGTATGCGCCGTAACTGCTCTTGCTCTGCGTCGCATCACAATGCGTTCACATCTTGCGTTTGGACCATTTTTAGCTATTGGAACGCAACTTACGGTTTTTGCTGGAGCACCGATTATGCGTTGGTGGCTCGGCTGACTTTCAGTATTGAAACGCCCTGCGCCCCACACCCAGCAACCCTGACTAGTAATCCCATCCGATATGCCCTATGGTGAAGACATCTTCAGATACAAGGAGTCCTCATGAATCAGTTCTTGTCCAACAAAATCATCGCCGGCATTGTGGCTCTTGCTCTACTTGTGGGAGTAGGCGTACTCATCTC
>BJGC01000044.1 GCA_014190235.1 Actinomycetes bacterium
CCGCGATGTGATCTTGGCGCGTGACTCGATCATCAGCACACGATGAGTGCTCGGCTTGGCTTGGCCCAGTGCACCTATTTTTCGATTCAGCTGATCACCAAAAACCCAAACTGTGTGCAAATTCACTACCTCATAGTATGGGCATCTGTCTCAGATATGAATATTGTGCTAGGTATGTCTCGCGTGCCACGAATAAAGAATGGATTCGCTCCAAAAGTCTGCATCGTGTGTGCAAAAGAGTTTGAGTGGAGAAAGAAATGGTCGCGGGACTGGGAAAATGTTCGCTATTGCAGTGACCGCTGCCGCCAATCAGCCCAGTAACGGCTTGTCAGCCATGCGTAAGCGCTGTTCATTTGATCCATGTCGTAGGCTAAAATCTGCTCTAGCCCAAAATCTGCTCTACACCCTTTCGGTAGAGTTTGTTGCTCCCTAAGGAGGAACGGTGCCCAATAACAAAAAAGAACGCGCACGTCGCGAGACTCGCCGCAGGTTCGAACAATGGGCACGTAATCCGGAGTGCCAGTCCAATGTGGCGTCAGCAGTTCACAACGTCAAAATGGGCACCGCAGCGCGGCGAGAAAACCCCCAAGCACCTCAAGATGGTCAATCAGTTTTTGCCCTCGAACGCGGCAACGCATTTGAGGCAAGTCTCATCAACAATGGTGCGCTTGTGCTTCTTGACGCATTACGTGGGGCAGAAGTCATTTCTAAAACGAGCAGTGATTTCGTAGATCATCGCACCACTTCAAATGGCGGCACTCTTGCAAATCTTGACGCAGCCACACTGTCTGGTCATTCGTTTCTTTCTTCACTCGCCGGCGGTCAAAAATTTAATGGTGCCGTATCCAGTCTCACTGTGCGAATTCCACGCGGTGTTATGTTGCCAGAAGCAACACTCATCATTGACGTGTTATCAGTACAGATGATCGACGATTCACCAGTGATTGCAGTTGGCGAAATCAAAACCTACGCCGACCAGGGTGGCCACACACACCGCAATGACCTCGCAACCGCTCGCGCCCAAATGGGTTTGTATGTACATGCATTAGAAATCACCCTCGATCATTTAGGACTATCTGACGCGGTGTCCGTCGCGCGACACGGGTTTCTTATTCTTACGCATCCTGGCAGCAACCAGCCGAGCGTTCGCAGTGGCGAAGACCTCCGCTATCAACTCGAACGTGCGCGACGCGGGTTCGAACTCATGGAAGAATCTGCCATCTTGCTTGAGGGGGCGTACGGAGACGAGGATGACACTGACGACATTGGCTTACTCGATCTTGTGCTTTCTGCTCCCACACATTTCACTGATTCATGCATTGCATTTTGCGAACGTGCTGACGCCTGCTACAAAAAAGCACTCTCTACGGGTGATGGCATCGTACTTGGCGATGATGTCAGTCGTTTCCTCAATGGCGTTTCTTTGCAACGTGCCGAAGACCTCATGAGTAATCAACAGCCCAAAACTCCAGCAGAAGTAGATCTTCTTGCTCGCCTTCAATCTCAATTGCCGACACTGCCATGAATGCATCACTCGAAACTGTGCGCCGTCTCGCGGCATGGACTGCAGGCGCACCCATCCCACGTGGTGATGTCATCAATGTGCACGTCGCAAATGATGACGACCTCTTTATCGTCGCATTTTTACGCATGGGAGGCGAATCTCGCCCGTGGGGCATTGCATACGGCACAATCGCCAACGGACCCACTGTGCTCACAGTTCCCGAAGGACGAAACCGCCAACTTGTGGGTGACATGATGGCGACATTTGCCCCTGTCTTGCTCGAACATTTTCGACATCCGTCATATTCCCAAGACGGCCCTGCAGGCTATTCCACTTTATCGCTGCGCCAGATGTGGTTGCCGGGCGCTTCACACAACGAGATGTTGCACTTCCTTGCCTCGGCTTATGCACGCTCCACGTGGGACCGACCCGACATTCGCACTTTAAACGCGCTCGGCAATTTAGCCAACTGCCTGTTTATCGAATCTCAACGTCCGGGCCAACAAACAGTCATCACGGCAACCAGCGCTCTGCGTAGCGGTTTTGTGTTTCCTTCAACGCCAATTCGACAGGCTCACCTTGGTCATCTTCTGGGTTGGTTACATGGCGGCAACGATCGTGATGCACGTATGTCAGCCGCCCACGAAGCGGAAAAATTATCTGTTTCTACGGTGTTGGACCCCAGTATCGAACGCACAGTTCTCAAGCCCTTAGTCACTTCGTGGGGCCTCGCACAAAAACAAAGCAGCGACACAGAAGCCACAAAGATTGCAAAGAAGATCCATGCATCGCTCTCTCAAGAGCTCACCACTCGATGGAATCTTGTTCGTCAGGCTGCACAAAAGCTGCGCGATGATCAACGTCTACCCAACTCTGGCCTCGTGGCACTGCGCAGTGAATCGGCAAAACAGTTTTATATAAATTGGGGCGAAAAAGCGCTCTCTGAATGCGCCGAGCAAGAACCATTTTGGCCGAATGTGTTTACTGATTACAGTGCCCGATCTGCTGGTTGGGCGTATCAAATGCGCACAGCCGCTGACCAACGGACTCGACACGCACTAGTACATGGCGATCGCGAACTACAACGCGAAGAACTCGCTGCAGGTCATGGAGTCATCTGCACGGTCACCGCTGTCGCCACAGACACGCCTTCATGGAAAGTGACATTTTCATATCCCGAATTACCAACCTTGAAAAATGGCGACAACCTAGTTATTGCCGGCACCCCATCAGTAGGGTTCGAAGTGCGCGACATTGACTTCGATAACCGCATCATGATCTTGAAACCAAAGTGGACACGTCCAAAGAAAAATGCAGGTATCTACGGAATGATCCCAACCAGTAAAGACTGGCGGGGCAAGGTTCTTATCCTGGTCGACAAAATGCCATTTGAAATTGACGAACGCAGAGCAGCCATGACATTCAAGAAAAAAACATCTGGCTCAGACATCACCGACCTTATTGTCATTGGGTCGCGTCGTCATGCAGCACTCGATGATGATGGTCCAGTTCTGGCGTCCGGAGATAATGCATGAGTACGCCTATCTACGCTGATCTGCAAGCATTTGTGCGTACTACTGGTCGCATTTGCGTGGTGAAGGCCCCCCCGGGTTCTGGCAAGTCGTTCAATTTATTAGAAGCTCTTGACGGTGCTCTCCGAGACAACCTGCGCATTGCAATTGCTGCACAGACAAACAATCAAGTAGACGACTTATGTAATCGTTTCTGCAAACGCTTCCCCGAAGATGAAATTATTCGATTTTCTAGCGAATCGTATGAAAGACCCAGCACTCTCGAAGCCAACGTCACAATTACATGCAACAAGAACCAACTTCCTGCGGGGGCATCCATCATTATTGGCACAGTGGCAAAACTTGGCCTCGTCGAAATTATCAATGAATACGATGTCTTATTCATTGACGAAGCATGGCAAATGACATGGGCTGATTTTCTCAGTCTGCGAGATGTTTCTGATCGTTACATCATGATCGGTGACCCTGGTCAAATTCCACCCACCGTCACTATTGCCGTCGATCGTTGGGAGGTATCACCAGTGGCACCGCATAAACCAGCACCCGAAGTTGTTTTGGAAAACCCAGACCTCCGTAAAGCCACAACCCTGCTAGAGCTTGATACATGTCGGCGACTGCCGGACGACGCAGTTGAGTTGGTGAACTACTTCTATGATTTTCCCTTTACTGCTTTTGCCAATAAAGGCGAACGATTCCTGCGCCCCACCAAAAAGACATCTACTTCGCGTGTCGACCAAGCAATTCTGGCTTTGCGTGACAGTTCCACTGTTATTTACACACACCCCACTGGTGCTGACGGAGCTCCAATTGAGACGGACACCGAGCTCGCACAAGTAGCAGCGGACTTTGTCTCACGTCTACTCAATTTGGGATGCGAGATCTCGACTTGCTCCGACGAAACCACTACACCACGTCGGCTCACTGCTGCCGACATCGGAATTGTCTCCACGCACAACCAGATGAACTCTGCGATTCAAGCATGCTTGCCCGCCAATCTCGTTGGCAAAAATGCAATCAGCGTCACGACTCCCGAACGATGGCAGGGTTTAGAGCGCGCCGTGATGATTGCAGTTCATCCATTATCTGGCGTTCAAACTCCAAGTGCATTTGACCTAGAGACCGGTCGTCTATGCGTGATGGCTTCTCGTCATCAATCTGCATGTGTCTTTATCACTCGCGATCACGTGGGCGAGACTCTGGACTCCCATCTACCGGCCGCCGATCAAGCGCTTGGCCAAGGAGACATCGTCGGACGTGGCCACGCTCAACACACTGCATTCTGGCAATATCACAAAAAAAGGAACCTCATTGTCTAAGTCACAACTTCATCTCACAGATATTGCCGACTCACGCTTTGCTATTGGGTGTGCCCATCGCGAAGTCAACAATCGCGACACGAGCATTGACACTTCGGTACGGCGAGCACCGAGCGCCCAACTACAACTTCTTTTTGATCAGGGCTACCTCTTTGAAGCGAGTGTGTTCGCAACTCTGGAGAGTCTGCATAAAGTCACGTCTTTGCGTGACCAGGGTGCCGACACAGAGGGTGCGACTATTCGCGCCATGGATCGCGGTGATCGCATCATTATCGGGCCCACTCTCCCTGCCATCAATCATCGTTCCGGACGACCCGATGTGCTCATTCGTCATAGCGATAAAAAGATGAGTAACGGCAAGTGGGCATACATTCCAGTCGACGTGAAGAATTCAAAGCCGCTTGACGGAAGCGGGCACGAAATGCATGCCACATCGACTCTGCAAGACCCGTGGTTTGAAAACCAAGTTCTCAAAGACATCGGCATTGGCAAGCCCAAGGAAGACCACAATCTGCAGCTTGCTCACTACTGGTTGATGCTTCTCGATCTTGGCTACGCTCCCGACATTGCACCGGTCGGGGGCATTATCGATAATGACAACAACCTCACATGGATGGTTCTTGACGAGGGCGATGAGTCACCTCTAAAAACCCTCAACCACGAGTGGACACTTCGATGGAACGCAATTATCGCAATGCGCGACGACCTTGAGGCGTGTACCCGACCCGTCTACAAAAAAGAGTGCCAAGATTGTGTCTGGCACGATGTCTGCGAAGCAGAGTTAGTGCAAGAGCAACATGTGTCTCTTCTTCCAGGAGTCACCGTGGGTCATGTAGCAAAACTTGCAGAAACTGGCATCACGACAACTCCACAACTTGCTGCGCTCGACCCAGCCACATCAATTGCTGCAAATAACTGGAAACTTGAACCAAGTCTGAGCGAATTATTCACTATCGCCTCTGGCGATTCATCAATGGCATTATCGGAACTGCCAAAGATGTCTAACAAGCGACTTGACAAACTTCAACAACTTGGCATCACCACGGTCACCGATTTGCTCGCACTTGACCCAGCCACATTGGCAGTGCCAAAGTACAAAGCACTTTCAGATAACATCGACACGGCACGCGTTCATTTGCTCAACGGAAAATATCCGTTTTATCCAAGAGATAGTTCAATTCCAGTTATTCCTCGAGCAGACATAGAGATTGATTTCGATATTGAAAATAATGATGTTGTGTATCTATTTGGAGCGTACGTCTCTCGCAAGAAACCAGACGGCTCGTACGATGCGGGTGAATATGTTTCATTCCATTTCTTCAACCGCGACGACCCAGACGAAGAAGGTCGACAGTTTGCCGCTTTTTGGTCATGGATCCATCAACTACTTAACGAAGCATCTGCAAATGGCAAAACCGCAAATATCTACTGCTACTCAGGAAAGATTGCCGAATTGCCGCGCATGCGTGAGGCCTCAATCCGGAATGCACACGTTGCTGGGGTTCCAACCCCCGATGAAATCACCGAACTAGGTGCCGCACCGCATTGGGTCGACCTGTATGAAATTTCCAAACCATTGCTTTGGCCCACTCGGCGTACGAGTTTGAAAGATGTGGCCAAACTTGCTGGATTTTCGTGGCACGCAACCGACGCTGGCGGTGGGAATTCAATCGTGTGGTATCAGATTGCGTGTGGACTCGCTCCTGGTGATGCTGACGATATGCAAGACAAGCTCCTCACCTACAACGAAGATGACGTGAGGGCCACCTTGGTGCTGCGGCGCTGGCTATCAGATGGTGTCGAAGGCAATGGTTGGACTCTTGCATCAGTGGAGACACTCTCGCACTAGACAGCGACAGTAAGAGCGTCGTATTCGTACACCCAGTCGAGAATTGACATTCCCGGTGGGCTTATAGAGAAAATCATGTCGCGATCTTTTTGTTCTTGCCCATCAACCATGTGGAAGAGATCC
>BJGC01000045.1 GCA_014190235.1 Actinomycetes bacterium
CGCAGTGAGCATAAAAGATCCATGCGATGTGCTTGCGACGGCACACAGATCAAGCGTCAGATATGGCCGCAACTCGCTACAACGTAATTTTTCCATGGCGAAGTCGGCGTCACCTTTGAACTGCCCACTAAACCAAGATCCGTCGAGATTGGCCGGGCGTGCACCGCTCGTGTCGGATGTGATTGGCGTCTCTTCGCTATCGGAGTTCCCGACAGGATTAGTAGTACTTGTGCTAGCTGTGACCGCATTGGGCACAACCTCTGACGTTCTGTCTCCGAAAACTGCTGCCACCGAGATGGCGCCTGCAATTAATACGACGACCACAGCAAGGCTGAGATTTGTTTTTCGTGCTGCACTCATTGTTGTAATCGTAGTTTGTTGACATCTCCGGGAGGTGTCTTAGTGAGTTTTGCCACGCAACAACGCGCCGGGTAACTCACCAGTGAACTCGTCGTAATCGACGGTCTGTACGCCATTGACGAAGGTTCCGACGTATCCCTTGCCGTGTTGAATCAAACGTCGCGAATCGGCAGGGAAGTCGTATGCCATTCGTGGCATGTCAAAGGAAAGTTCTTCGAAGTTGATGAGGTTGAAGTCCGCACGCATTCCCTCGGCGATGAGACCACGATCACGCAGACCAAAGAGTTGCGCGGTGTCAAGAGTTTGGCGCTTGACGATGTGCTCAAGAGCAAGACGCGGACCACGCTGGCGATCGCGAACCCAATGTGTGAGCATGAATGTGGGCGTGCCGCCGTCGCAGATGGCGCCGCAATGTGCGCCAGCATCTGACAGGCCCATTCGAGTATGGGGATGCATTGTGAGATCGTGAGTCATTGAGAGGTCGCCATAGGCGTAGTTGAAAAAAGGCATATAAATCATGCCGGTGCCGTTATTGGATGTGAGTTGATCAAGAATTATTTCCATCGCTGGAATACGTCGTTTAAGGGCGAGAGCATCAATGCTCGCATCGCGAGGTGGCTCGTAATCAATATTGGCGCTCGTGATGGGGAACATCTTGTGCAGGCGCTTGAGAACCATTGTGTCAAAAAATCCTGCATCATTGGGTATCTCAGTGATAATGCGCTCGCGACGAGTGGGGTCGCGCAATGCTTTGAGTCGTTCTGTGATGGACAAGTGAGAAACTTCTGTGTAGGCGGGATGAAAGAGCAGCGGGTGCAGAGTTCCTTCTAAGCACATCAGGATTCCGATACTGCGACCAGCGACTTGGCAAACGATGTTCAAGTTGTCATCGTGGGCAGTGTCAAGAAGCGTGAGAACATCTCTCCAGATATCTGGCTTTTCATCTGCCTGATTGAGGTTGACGCTGATAGTGACATCGGGTGAGCGTCGAGAAAGTTCGCGCATCCAAGGCCATTCGTCCGAAGCGAGTCGGATGTGCTCTGGTGCAAATTGAAAAACACCACCACCGGCTCGTTGGACTGCGTCGCCGATAGCAAAAAGTTCGTTTTGCTCTGCATGTGTGCCGGGAACAAGTTCGCCGGATTTACTGCGATGGATTGGCGTGCGCGACGTGCTAAAGCCAAGTGCGCCTGCACGGATTGATTCTTCAACATGGGCTGCCATGGCTTCAATGTCTGCGTCAGTTGCAGATTCATTTGCCGCACCACGTTCACCCATAACAAATGCTCGTAGCGCACCATGACCAATTTGTGTGCCGAGGTCCATTACGCGCGGTGTGCGCTCAAGTGCGTCAAGGTACTGAGGGAAAGTTTCCCAGTTCCATGCAATGCCTTGAGTCATTGCCGCACCAGGAATATCTTCAACGCCTTCCATGAGTTCAATGAGCCATTCGTGGCGGTCACTGTGTGCAGGTGCAAATCCGACGCCGCAATTTCCCATCACTGCAGTTGTGACTCCGTGCCAACTACTCGGAGTGAGCCACGGATCCCACGTGGCCTGCGCGTCGTAATGCGTATGAACGTCTACCCAGCCAGGCGTGAGCAACAAACCTTCAGCGTCAATGACGCGGTGTGCGTGGGCGGTGGGTGCTTTACCTGCAGGTGAAATTTGGCGAATGATGCCGTCTTCAAACGTGACATCAGCAGTAGTTTGTGGCGAGCCACTACCGTCAACTAGCTGTGCGTTACGAATAACAGTGCGTTTGTTGTCAGCCATGTGGTGCCACGCTAGCCGTGTCTATGCGTTGAGAATAGAAATAACGGCACTATGTAGGGTGCCATTTGAGCTGACAGCGCTGTTGGCTCGCCAGTTTTGGATGCCAGTTCGATCAGTGAGAGTGCCTCCGGCTGCATGAACGATGGGGATGAGTGCGGCAATGTCGTATGGCTCGAGGCCAATTGCGTCAACAGCAAGGTCAATGCTGCCATCAGCAACGAGCATGTGTTGCCAGAAATCTCCAAAGCCACGCTCACGTTTAAGTTGCTGTTGCAAGCGGTGAATATTTTGTGATTTGCCAGCAGTATTCCAGGCAGAGTTAGGGGTCAGGCTGCCATGTGCATCAAGCAAGTTCTCGGTGGTGCTGACATGAATTGGATGACCATTGCGAAATGCGCCAAGGTCGGTGCCGCCCCACCATCGAGCGTGTAATGCAGGCGCAGAAACAACACCGAGAACTGGACCAAGATCGGCGTGCACGAGTGCGATAAGAGTTGCAAAAACAGGAACACTACGAACAAAGTTACTAGTGCCATCGATCGGGTCGATGACCCATGTCCATTCTGACTTGCCACCAGTTCCGTGTTCTTCTCCATACCACGCGTGTTGGGGGCGTGACTGCTTGATCGCGTTAACGATTGCGGTCTCGGTGTTGCGATCAACTTCGGTGACTTCGGTGAGATTTTCTTTGAGGTCGACATTGAAAGTGCGATGCGTGAAGTGCGGCAGGGTAATGGCATCTGCAAGATCGGCCAGACCAAGTGCAAAGTTCAGTTCAGATGAGAGGTCGTTGCTCATGATGAGTTCTTTAGGAGTTGTTGTGCAGTCTTGACGATGCCATCTGCATCAAGGCCGAGTCGAGCAAGGATGACGGCAGGTTTTGCTTGGGGAATAAACTGCGTGGGAAGCCCGAGCACAGAGACGCTGGCGTTGGTATGTAGCGACGTAATGGCATCTGCCATAGCAATTCCGATGCCACCATCACGGATGCCGTCTTCAATCGTGATGACATGTGCATGCGTGGACGCGTTTGCGATCATGGCGGGGTCAAGTGGTGCGCACGAACGGACATCCCAGACCGTTGCACTGATGTTGTTGTCGGCAAGTTGTTGGGCTGCAAGAAGTGCGGCACCCACCATTTTGCCAACTGCGAGAATGCATAATGAACCGTCACCATTGCGCAATGTGCGGGCAAGAAGCCCAGAGCCAACATCGTGTTCATCAACTTGACGTGCTGCACCTTTTGGATAACGAATAACAACTGGTCCATCGTTGGCCAGAGTCATTGCATCGTGAAACATTTGCTGGAGTTCTTGCACGCTTGATGGCGCCAATACGCGCATTCCCGGAACCTTTGAGAGCAAGGCCATGTCGTAGACACCGTGGTGGCTCGGACCATCGTCGCCTGTGATACCCGCACGATCGAGACAAAACACGACAGGCAAGCGATGCATCGCAACGTCGTAGACCACTTGATCCCAAGCGCGCGATAAAAAAGTGGAGTACAAAGCAACAACAGGACGAAGTCCGCCCATCGCCATGCCTGCTGCCATGGTGACTGCGTGTTGTTCAGCAATGCCAACGTCAAGAAAACGTTGCGGGAATCGATCTTGGAAATTCAACAACCCAGTAGGTCCTGGCATTGCAGCAGTGATGGCAATGATTCGCGAATCGTTCTCTGCTGCTTTGACAATGGCATCGGAAAACGCATGGGTGTATCCGGTGACGACACTTTTATCGGGACCCGTGACAGGGTCAAAAGAAGGTGCGTCATGTAGATTTTTTTCGTCGTCATCTTCGGCTGGTGGATAACCGCGACCTTTTTGAGTGAGCACATGAACGACAATGGGACCTTCATCTGAACGTTGCTGGGCAGCAAGCAGAGCAATTTCTAATGCAGCAACATCGTGACCATCGATCGGCCCGATATATCGAACTCCAAGTGCTTCAAAAAATGATGGTGGCTGCAAGAATTCGCGCACTGCCGCTTTGAAAGCCTCCATACCTTGTTCGGCCTGTTTTCCGACCACGGGGAGTTCACGTAAGAAGTTTTCAATTTTGCGCTGACGACGCACATAGACGGGATTGAGGCGGATGTTAGTGAGTTTGCGTGACAACTTTTTTGTGACGCGGTCTGGCAAACGTGGCGTTTGACCAGTGGCGTCGGCTTCGTCGATTGTGCCAACAGATGTCAGGTTAGAAATTGTTGGTGCATAACTACGACCATTGTCGTTGAGCACGATGATCACCTGACGCCCGCTGTGACCCAAGTTGTTGAGGGCTTCGTAGGCCATGCCGCCCGTCATTGAACCGTCGCCGATAACGGCAACGATGTGGCGATGAGTGCTTGTGCCAGCGTCGCGAGCAACTGCGAGACCGTGCGCATAACTCAAAACGGTGGAGGCATGACTGTTTTCAATAAAGTCGTGCTTGCTTTCTTCACGACTGGGGTATCCAGATAAGCCGCCGCCTTGGCGCAGTTCGCTGAACGACCCGCGACGTCCGGTGATAATTTTATGAATGTAGGTCTGATGGCCCGTGTCCCACAAGATCGCATCGGTCGGACTCTCAAAGATGCGATGCAGTGCAAGAGTGAGCTCAACCGCACCCAGATTGCTGCCGAGGTGGCCGCCTGTTTCGCTCACGGCAAGCACAATGAAGTCACGAATTTCTTCAGCAAGTTGTTCGATCTCGGGGAGCGATAATCCCCGCAAGTCTGCTGGCTCAGTGATGTTGTCAAGTAATGCCATGAAGAACTAAAGGCTATCGTTGGTCACCTAGCCCGAGGGATGGCGTTGTTGAATCTCTGCAAATCGAGCATCAAGGCGTTGCTGGTTCCAGTAGTGCAGGCGAGCACCCAGAGCAAATCCAAGCCCTAAGACGACGAGACCCCCGACACCGTCTATCCAATAATGATTTCCGGTGACGACAATGCACAGCAAGGTGAGCGCTGGGTACAGCAGCACAGCGATACGCAGCCAACGTCGCCGAGCGAGTGGCCAGATGCCAAAGGCACACCAGCTTGCCCACCCAATGTGCAGGCTTGGCATGGCCGCATATTGGTTGGATAGTTTCGCAGCGCCACCAGAGTCAAAACTCCATGGCCCTCCGAATTCTTTGAGTGTGTCGGAGAAACCAAAATTGTTGGCATCGTTGTAGGTGCGAAGATCTGTTGGGATGCATTGCCCACCGTGGCCGACGCCATTTAATGGACACGGTGCGTCGAGTAATCGAGGTGGCATGAGCGGGAACAGGGCAAATCCGATGAGTGCCAGGACTGTTGTGAATACAAGGGCATTGCGAAAAAGTGGGAACACATCTTTTCGTCGACGATACAGAACGATGAAGACCCCAATAGTGACCGCGAAATGGGCGGTTCCGTAGTAGGTATTAAGAAATTGAATTAATACGCGATAGGGCAAGAACCATTGTTGAACTGACTCTTCATGGAACAAGCCGATGACGCGCTCAAGGCGAATAATTTTCATTGCATTGTTAAAAGCATGCACTGGGATGTCTGAGCCATTGACGTAGGCAGATCCAAACATATTTCGAGTGGCGGTGTAGACACCATAGATCGACAGAATGAGGACCACTTCTTTCCACCATTTTGTGATGTGCTGGCGTGGTTGGGTACTGACGGGCCCAAGAGAAGAATTCATAGTCACCCGACACTTTAGAAGGTTCCACGTGTGGGGCTGTTGCCAGTGGCATTAGTAGGCTGATTGCCGTGACCATGACCGATCTTTCTCATGAAATAGACGCATCCGTTCTTGCCAAAGCGCTTATTGCAGGGCG
>BJGC01000046.1 GCA_014190235.1 Actinomycetes bacterium
CATCCCATCCATTGTCAAAATGTCCTGCGAATTTATCGATCCACTCCTGTGCAACATGGTGTGGACAATGCATCGCTCCTGTTGCGACATATGTAAAAAAGGGACGCTCGGGATGTGATGCCTTTTGTATATTCATCCAAGAAATCGCCTGATCGACAATGTCTTCTGTCATGTGGTAATCATCATGACCTTCATAGGGCATGACCGGAGTGGTCTGATCAAACATGGGCGGCTCCCATTGCGACGCTTCTGCATTGATGATTCCGTAAAAGCGCTCAAAGCCCATTCCTGTTGGCCATCTATCAAACGGCCCTGCCAAAGTTTGCTCCCATAATGGAGTCAAGTGCCATTTGCCAAAACATGAAGTTGAATAACCTGACAAGCGTAAAATTTCTGCGACCGAAGCAGCCTCTTTGGGAATCACACTGTCGTAGCCGGGAAAAATGTTTGCAGCCTCCGGAATGCCGCCCATATGCACGGTGTGGTGATTGCGTCCAGTCAACATTGCTGCTCGAGTGGGTGAACATAATGCTGTCGTATGGAACTGGTTGTATCGCAGTCCATTTTTTGCAACGCGATCAAGTGCAGGAGTAGGAACCGGACCGCCAAATGTGCCGCACGTTCCAAAACCAACATCATCTAGCAACACCAACACAATGTTTGGTGCGCCCACTGGCGCTTGCGTAACCGGCAATGGGCTCAATTTTGAGTCGGCAATTGTGCGACCCATTACACCCTTAAACGGCGGAGTCACCGTTGGCAGCGACGAACCAACAGGGCTACTCAAGATGCAAAACCTGCATTATCAATTGCCAAACGAATTCGGTCAATCATGACAGCATCGCCAGACAGAGCAATCGAGCCATCGGCTGCCAGCGAGGACCAAGAACCGCCTCTGCCCATAACGGCATGCAAAGTTTTATGTGACATCGTCACCACGCTTTGGGCACCACTGCCATCAGTCGGAACAGCTACACAGTTGCGAACATGTAGTCCACAGATCTCGGCGCCTACATGGAACGCCACATGGTGATTAATGCCCTCGGCCTTGGATGGTTCGAGCAACACCCGAAGCGTATGTACAAGGTCGGTACTTGACGTTGTCTCGAGCGTGTTTGACCAGAAATTGTGATTGTTGAAATGTTCCATTGATGAAGAACCATCTAGATGTCGTGCTCGAGTAATTGCCCAGTTACGAATATTGGCTGCCGGAGTACGTTGTGCAATTACACGTAAACACGCCGCGAGCAATTCTTTGTCACTCGTAGTCACACCTTCGGATCGCACAAGCCATGTGGCAAGTTCGGTCGCCCATCGGATGTCGTTCTTTGCCAAGGCAGCCTGAGATTGCTTTGCCACTTCTGCACGTCCACCAAACCCATCAATAAGTTTTGAGTGTCGTTCAAGGGGCTCAAGTGGGAACAACTTAGATTCATCCCCATCAAACCAACCGCGCAATCCAATGTAAATCTGACGAAGGTGGTGTTCAACAACTCCATATCTCTCTGACGTGAGATAATCCTCGTCATAAAGGGCTGGGAGTGTCACGCCGGATGCGATTTCGTCCATGGTCCATCCCTTGTTCATGGCACGAACGGTTTGGTCCCACATAAACTGCAACGAGTCGCGATATCGAGTCGCCTTCTCAAGAATGTTGGCTTTCCCCGACAACGCCGGACCATGCGTTGCCACCATGTATTCAGGTGCCCAATTAATAATGTTGTCAACACCAGGTATCAATACGCGTGGGTCACGATATTCCTCTCCGCGAATCGCATAAACATTAAACACAGTTGGCCACACAGAGTTATGGACACACGTTGCAATCTCGGGGAAATACATATTGATTGAGTCATCGCAGTCGCTAGGTGAATGCTTCATTTCGACATGCAGACCCGCAATAGTCAGTGAAGCACTTTCTCCGATTGGATGCGTCACTGGTAAGTAGCCTGCTGTCACCGTTTGAAAAGCTGGGTTACGAAACCAAAATCCGAGACCAACATTTACTGTTCCATCGGGACCGTCTGCAGGCATTGCAATTGCGAACTGCTCTACGATTCCGCGCACATACGCTGGAGCAATTTCTGCGCCGATACGTGACTTGTTGTATCCAATCTTTTCGTGACCATAGATTGGCAGTGGCGTGACGTGATTTGCCTCCTTAAACACTGCGGTGGTTCCCTCGACATAATGAAAATGGCTGTAGATAACTGCAGCAATCGGTGCGTCGGTAATTTCTCGCAGTCGACGCAGTGCCTCTGTCATTTCTTCTTCAGACTCACCCGTATCAATTGCGATAATGCCCTCAGGTGCCTGGATAAATGTCTGGTTTGACAAGCCATTGCCGATAAGGCACCACACTCCACTTCGCACTTCGTCAAACTGCGCCTTGATGACGTCACTCTGGGCTAGGTGATCCTTGTGAACCCTTTGCCCCCCCAGAGTGGTCACCACGTTCTGATCATTGGTATCAAAGCTTCTTGTCATCTAGACATCTTGACACAGCCGTAACGCTCTTACTTCAGCCTTACTCTGAGGGGATACTGTTTAGCCGTGCAGCCCTCTCGCCGGTTTGTTACTAGCGCTACAGCGGCGCTCTGCCTTGTTTCAATAATCGCTCTCCCCAGCATCGCCTCTGCTGCTCGAAGTGGTGACTCCTGTAAAAAAGCCAAAACAACAACGTCATACACGGCGAAGGGCAAAAAAGTAACGCTGGTGTGCACAAAGGTTGGCAAAAAACTTATCTGGGTCAAAAAACCCGCACCACCAACGGTCATCTCATGTGCGTCTGGCGGTGCTTGCAAAATCGGAGACATCACACCAAGTGGCGGAATTGTTTTCTATGTCTCCCCCACCGCCATTAATGCTGTTACCGGGATCAGTGCTGGTGGAATCTATTTAGAAGCTGCGCCAACTGATGTTTCTTTGGATACTGGATGGTGTTCTGACACAACGCATGCAATCACCCTTGACGACATACCGTTTAGCACCGACATTGGCTTTGGTGCGCATAACACACTCATCATGACAACAGGTACGGCTGACTCCATCACGCCAGCGTGC
This sequence comes from Actinomycetes bacterium, assembly GCA_014190235.1. Classification (GTDB taxonomy): domain Bacteria; phylum Actinomycetota; class Acidimicrobiia; order Acidimicrobiales; family Ilumatobacteraceae; genus UBA2093. The sequence goes on from BJGC01000046.1 coordinate 3,064, forward strand.
ACAACGGGTGCTGGAGTGCTTGCCGCCAACCTCACCGTCGGAACATTCTCTGATTGGTTCTTGCCATCCAAAGATGAACTAGGCCTGATCTATACAAATCTAAAAAAACATGCTCCGCCTCTTGGCACATTTGTGGATTCTGCCTACTGGAGTTCAAGCGAAGTAGGAGCCGTATGCAAGGTTGGCCGCATGTGCACCAACTTCGCATGGGCGCAAGTTTTTAGCAATGGTGGACAGGGAGAAACCGGCAAGGGAACTCGTAGTAAATTCCGCACCGCCGGAAATGCAGTTCGCGCAATTCGCGCATTTGGCTAAACCATGTCGATAATAAAATGGTGGAGCTGAGGGGAATTGAACCCCTGACCTCTTGCATGCCATGCAAGCGCTCTGCCAACTGAGCTACAGCCCCGTATTCGGGAAAAATCACCCTACCAACCAAGGGCCTCGACAGTCACTTCATGACCAAAATATCAGAGCAGGAGTAGTATTTTTTTTTGATGCCTGTTGTGCGCAAGTCGCTCTCCTCCGCGCTCATCTGGGCCTCCATTTTCACTTGGATCATTATTGTTGGTCGATTGGTTGTGCAGCGGCATAATTCGTACGCAACATTCGACTTTGACCTCGGCATACACGACCAGTCGCTCTGGCTACTGGCTCACGGCAAATGGTTCAACACGGTCTGTGGGTTACCTGTATTTGGTCACCATGCAATGTTCATGTACTACTTCCTCGTGCCATTTGTTTGGCTTGGCGGTGGACCAAACCTCTGGAACATATTTCAAGTCATTGCATTAGCAAGTGCGGCTTTCCCTGTTTTCCTCATCGCTCGACATCGATTGAAAAGCGAAATATCTGCTCTCGTATTTGGTGTTTCTTGGCTTTTACTCCCCACTACCGGATACCTGGCTTGGGAAACTTTTCACCCCGAAACGATGGCTATTCCGTTCCTGCTGATGGGCTACCACTACGCAACTTCTCGGCCAGAAGGTTTTGGCAAACACATCACCCGCCACAACGTCATCACCATTGCATGGATTGCTGCTGCAATGCTCTGGAAAGAAGACATTGCCCTGGCCGTCATTGGGCTCGGCATATTGCTGATGTTTCACAAACGTATTCGTTTTGGTCTGGTCTTACTCGGTGGCGCTTCTCTTTATTTTCTCATCGTGGCAGTATGGGCAGTGCCGCATCTTGCTGGCGAGTTCAGTGCGTACGGGTCCCTGTATGGCAACTTAGGAACGACACCACTCGAAGTGGCAAAAACTTCTCTACGACATCCTTCACTATTTGTTGATCGACTCTCAACTAACGACGCCGTGAGCTACGCCGGCCGCATTACATCGCCACTCGCATTTCTCTCGTTTCTTGCTCCGCTTACATTGCTCATTGGACTACCGCAGTACTTCATCAATATTCTCACCACTGCCGACTTCACTTGGTCGATGATGTACCACTACCAAGCCATACCCAATGTGGCAGCAATTGCTGCTGCCATCGAAGGGGCAGCTTTTTTGAAACGACGATCCCAATCACTTGCGCGACTTGGTGTTCTTGGCGTAGTGGTATGTGCATTTATCGCCGCTAACTCCTGGGGTCTTCTCCCCTTTGGCGCAAAATACAACACGGGTTATTGGCCTCATGGCGCCCACGACACCACGGGCTGGGAAACAGCACTGAAACGAGTCGGACCAAGCGATGTCGTGTCGGCACATTACGCCTTTGTCCCTCATGCGTCACATCGTGAAGTTGTTTATACATTTCCTAACCCGTGGATTAAAACAAACTTTCTTAACGATGACTCAAAATTTGTGAGCCCCAGCAAAGTGAAGTGGCTCGTCATCAAAGATGGAACGCTCGGTAAAGAGCCACAGGACTTGCTCAACAAACTTCTGGCACAAGGTGAATACGGTGATGGGCAAACAATTGCAGGAATCACTACCTACAAACGACTTCTGCCGTAAATGCCGTTGCCCATGAGGCGCTGTGAGTTACTTCCAGTCGACGGCAACAACGTCTTTGTAGAGACGCTCAATTTCATAAAACCGACGAGTCTCCTCGCCGAAAATATGTACGACAATGTCGCCATAATCGATCAAGATCCACTCATGCTCGCTTACGCCCTCAGACCTAAGTGGTGAGCGACCAGTGGTCGTACGGACAACTCCTAGAATTTCGTCGGCGACTGCGCGTACGAGACGCTTATTTGATGCACTGGCAACAACGAAGTATTCGGTGATGGCCAAAATATCGCCGACCGGCAAGATGATGATGTTGTCGGCTTGCTTGTCGTCGGCCGCCTTAGCAGCCACGATTGCCAACGCTAGTGAGTCAATCTCATTTTTCTGATCAGTTGTCATGAACCTACAAGCGTAGTTGTCGTAGAGATGGTTGCCCCCTGTGCGCTACCGATAAATGCACGAAAATCTTCACCGAGCACCAGTTGGGCGTCAATTCCTTCGACGCGTTCATCAGTTTTGTTGAATTCAATTGGCCCAAACAACGTAGTGAACAACTCAAGATCAGATCTCACTATCTCATCGTTGTACTTAATGACCGTATGCGCTGCTGGCGCTCCAGGAACTTCTCTCACCACGATGACATTGGCTCCAATATATGCAAGGCGCAACACCGCTTGGCGAGTGATTCGGGCATCTGTGAATGGAC
>BJGC01000047.1 GCA_014190235.1 Actinomycetes bacterium
CGCAACACTCGCGCAACATATCCAACACGCCGAACACCAATCACATGATGCACGCGTGCAGACCGCACTGCCCTGCCAAGTTGACGCAGCCCTAAACCACGATCAGCAATCACCGCTACTGCTCCAATGCGCCAACACGCATATACAACAGCAATGAGATCAACGCTGGGCGGCACCAACACAGCGATGCGATCACCGCGCTGCACACCGCGCTCCCCAAGTGCCTCAGCAAATGTGGCAACACGCTGAGCAAACTCGGGTCGAGTCACCACCTCATGTGCAGCCGCATCGCAAATGGCGATCTCGTCTTCGTTGCGCCACGTGTCGATCTGTGACCACAAAGTACTCGCAGGCTCTGAGTTTTGAATAGCCACCCGCGGCTGAGATGCTTCGCTCGCTTCGCGGATCGCTGCCTCAATAAGCAAAGAGATCGGTGCTTCTAACACTGCAAGATGTCCGGCATCTTTGATGCAATGCAGTGCGACGTTACTGAATCGATGCATCAGATCATCTGCAAAATCATCGTTGAACACTGGGTCACGTGTGCCCCACACCAAACGAACAGGACACGTCAGTGCCGACAGTTTGTCGGCAACATTGGCTATATCTGCAGCAGAACAATGCGTATCCGTGAATGGAACATCGGCAACAAAGTCAGCAACTCCACGTCGTGCATGTCGAGATCGATATGGCAAAGCCAATGCACGTTTTTGTATTTTCGTCAAACCAATACCCGGCAGCAGCGGTGTAGCACGCACAAAAAGCGGGCTATAGCGAGTGACAAGCGAATGAATTCCAAAAGATGCACTCAGTCGTATCAGCCACGGAGCGCGGCGTCCGTTCGGAATAGCAATACCCGTATTTGACAACACCAATCCCGCAACACGCGTCGGATGCGCAACGGCAAACCCCATCGCAATTGCTCCTCCCCAATCTTGAGCCACGATCCATACCGGCGAATCAATCCCTAGAGCATCTAAAAGGTCTGCAATATCGGTAACCCGATCGCGATACACCCGCGGAGACACCCGATCAGAAAACCCCATCGACAAATGGTCCGGTGCAATTACCCGAAAATCAGACGACAACTCTTGCAACACGCGCGACCATACAAACGACCATGTTGGGTTGCCATGCAAACAAAGCACCACTGGCGCATCGTGTCGCGTTGCAGGACGATCCAGTAGATGCCAACGATGAACAGCACCATCATGACTTGGCACATCAGCGGTTCGCGACCACGACTGGTCTAGTCCGAATGCCACAAGATCAGTGACATGCGAACTCATTGATGTCACCAGACAATCTCCAGCGCACTTGTGTTGAGACCAGAACCGATTCCCATGCACAACACGCGCTGTCCTGGCTGAATTTTTTCTTGCACGCTTGCCAACGTAATGGGGATAGCAGCAGGCCCAATATTGCCGAAATGCGGAAACGTCACAGGAGCTTTTGCCGAATCTATTCCGAGTCGATCACACAACATCGTGGTGTGTACTTTGCTCACCTGATGCAAGATGTACCAATCGATTCCGCTTGCCCAGTTGAAATCGATAAGCGCAGCAGCCCATGCCTCTGCGGCAAGGTCTAAACCTGCCACCAATAAACCATGTGTATCAGTAATCATGCGCTCGAGATCTCCGATGCACAACGAATTGTGTTCGGTGGCAGCACGAGCCATGCCGCCAACAAGTCGGTGCGCCTGAGGATGACGATCAGTTCGCGTCATCACCATGGCTGCCGCACCAGAACCCAACGTCAGTGATGCGAATTCAGAAAATACATCAAGAGCCGTCGACTCGGGTTGGCGAAGACGCCTGAGTGTGGCCTCTTGTGTGTGCCGACTACCTTCTCCGTCAACGATTAAGGCGTATTCAACAGAGCCAGCATCCAGCAAAGAAGCCGCAAGATGCATTGCATTGACAAACCCAAGACATGCGTTGCCAACATCAAAGTTGAGACAAGCCGACGACAGTTGCAATTTCTCATGAACAAGACATGCAACAGAGGGCTCGAGGTTTTCTTTACACACCGATGTCGAGATCAGCACGCCCACCTGCGATGGATCAATGCCAGATTTTTCAATCGCAAGGCGTCCCGCCATTGCAGCAGCGTCAGCAAACGACACGTCTTCATCCCACCATCGGCGTTCTTCTATGCCCGCAAGACCCGCTAACAGGCCAGGACGCAAACCATTGCGGTGATACACCTCGGCCAGTTGCTCATCGATCCAGTCCGAGGTAATGACATTGGGAGCATCGACGGAGGCGACGCTCAGCACGCCCGCATGCTGGTGCCGAAATACAGAATTTCCCGTCATTGCCGACATCTTTCGCGTTGTAGTGGGACTTCAGGCTACTGAGCAGGCCGCCAGATTTATACAGAAATCGTTGGATCTTGGCGAGTCATGTCCAGATAGGGCGACAATGCGATCCTCTGCTGCCCCAAGCCCAAAACCCACATTCGAGAACGTTATTTGCCTTTGTGCGCCGGACAAATATCAATCTTTTTATAGTGACACCAGTTGCAGAGATTTGTGACATTGCAGTGAAATTCACCAGTGGCACATGACGTCTCAATGTTTTCTCGAGTTTCTACAATGACACCACGCGCAATACTCAGTTTGACCGGCGTGACCGTGAGATCGTGCTTTTCTTTTTGGGTGAGGTACAAAAGTTCAACTCTTGAAGTGGACTCTTGATCTGAGGATTCAAGCATTAATGCATAGGCAAGAAGTTGAAAAAACTTATCGTCTTCTGACTTAAACCGTGGGTTTGGGATTTTTCCGGTTTTATAGTCCGAGATCACAACAGAGCCATCGTCAGTAAAAATGAATCGATCGATATACCCCTTCATGGCAACACCTTCGACCGTGGCGAGCACCTCATGCTCCATGCCATCAATCTCTGTTTCGAGGGGGTCTTCAAGTGCCCATAAGTTGGACATTGATTCAAACGCCGCACGCTTAAAGTCAAGAAGTGTTCCGGGTTTTTCTTCGAGCGCTTCGACCTTGGTCGCCCACTCATGATTGGTCCAGCGATCAGCAGCGATGGCCTTGAGGGTTTCGGGTGTGCGGTTCTGGGCGTCTTCTTTGTAGAGATATTCAAGTACTTCATGCACAAACGAACCAAGGTACAAATGCCAAGCCGGAGGCTCTTTGATCTTGTCGAGATACGACAACTTAAACTTCTGTGGGCAATCTCGAAACAGTCCGATTGACGATGGGGACAAATACTCTGGAGGCGTATACATTTACTTAGTCTCTCATGTCCGTGTATAAGAGAAATCACCAAGGATCAGCCCAATGAACACACCACTTAAACTCGCAGAGCCACGCACGCTCGGATCTCTCGGAGACGTTGGGCCATTATCAATCGGTTGCTGGCGACTCACGGGTTCTGACTCCAATAACTCCTCGCTCATCTCTGCTGCCGTCGATGCCGGAATGAACCTCGTCGACAATGCAGATGTCTACGGTCTTGACTGGGGAGGCACGCACTTTGGCGCATGTGAAGAAGCACTCGGTCGAGTTCTTGCCACGACACCTGGCCTTCGAGACAGAATCGTTCTCGCCACCAAGGGCGGCATCATCCCTGGCGTGCCATACGACTCCTCTAGTGCGTATTTAGTTAGTGCATGCGAAGCGTCTTTATCTCGTATGGGTGTCGACCATGTTGATCTGTACCAAATTCATCGACCCGATCACTTCACTCATCCTCAAGAAATAGCATCAGCATTCGCATCGCTTCACTCTCGTGGTCTTGTTCGCGATTTTGGTGTATCTAATTACACTGCTTCTCAGACTTTAGCCCTCAATGGTTTTGTTGAAAATGGCTTGGTATCTGTTCAACCGCAGTTCTCCGCAATCCATCTTGATCCGATGCGCGATGGCATCTTTGACCTGTGCCAAGAGGCTGCCCTCACTCCACTTGCCTGGAGTCCGCTTGCTGGCGGAGCACTTGCAACCGGAACGGGAGTTCGCAAGGAACTCATCAAGGTTCTTGATGATCTTGCATTGCGCGAGGGCGTGACCCGTGCCGCAGTCGCTATTGCGTTTGTCCTTGCACATCCGTCTCAACCAGTTGCAATTGTCGGAACACAAAATGCGAACCGAATTGCTGAACTCGCACTCGCCACAACTATTTCTCTCTCTCGAACAGATGTCTACAGCATCGTTCAGGCGAGCGATGCACGACCACTGCCATGACCGAAATCAGTTGGTTTGGTGCTTTATGCGATGACGATTACGAACAACTCGGTGTCGTTGATGCAAAATTACAAAGCAATTGGCACCACTGTTCTGACATTGTTCATGCAGTACACGAATCTGGCTTCGACAATATCCTCTTGCCGTCGGGCTACGACATGGGCATTGACACACTCGCTTTTGCGGCCGCCATCTCTCCGAACATCTCCAACATGAAACTTCTTGCCGCCGTCAGATGTGGAGAAGTTTGGGTCCCCCAACTTGCTCGCCAGCTCGCGACAATCAATCAAATCCTGAACGGTCGATTATCAATCAACATCATTTCTTCAGAGATGCCCGGTGAATCGCTCGACGGTCCACAGAGATATGCACGAACAATCGAAACTATGACTGCACTTCGTACGCTGATGAGCGGAAAACGTCTAGACATGGATGGTCAATTCCTCTCATTGCATCTGGACCCGCCACGCATCTGTCGCGACTCCCCTGCGTTTCCTGGATTTTATTTTGGTGGTCTCAGCCCCGAAGCGCGTGATGCTGCGGCAGCAGGAGCTGACGTATATCTCATGTGGCCTGACACCGAAGATGCTCTCGTCGACATCATGACTGACGTCAAGGCCCGGGCAACTGCATATGGTCGCTCTGTAAGATTTGGATACCGCGTTCATGTTGTTGTCCGCGACACTGAAGATGAGGCACGAGATGCCGCTGCTCATCTCATTTCTGCAGTTGACCCGGTAACAGGTGACGCAATTCGATCTCGATCACTCGACAGCAACAGTGTTGGGGTGCGACGACAGGCTGAGCTTCGTGAAACAGCGGGTTCTGACGGATGCGTTGAGCCTTACTTGTGGACCGGCATTGGCAAGGCACGAAGTGGATGTGGTGCGGCCATAGTCGGCACACCTTCTCAAGTTGTCGAAAAAATTCAGCGATACGAATCAATGGGAATTGATGCTTTTATTTTCTCTGGGTATCCACACAAGGAAGAAGCCCAGCGCTTTGCTGACTTAGTCCTGCCACACCTCAACCACGGGCCTCTGTAACAAAACCCATCTTGGAGTCGGCTAGTTTTTGTGCCCTCGGCATGAATCGAACATGCGACCTGCGGTTTAGGAAACCGTTGCTCTATC
>BJGC01000048.1 GCA_014190235.1 Actinomycetes bacterium
TCATTTTCAGATACTGATGCACGGTCGGAACCTTGTCCGATATTTTTGCATTTGGGAAATCGGTTTGCCAGTTTGGACTGATTGAGGTATCGGGAATCTCTTGGGGATGCTCGATTGCCCATTTTTTGGTAACTCGCTCTGCCGCCTCAACTGCACAGAAATACGACCACCGACCTGCATATTGTCCAGCAACATCCGCACAGTTGCTTGCTGCCAGTGTGACGCCTGCGCTATTTGACAACGGAACAAAGCGGTCAAAACGTGCTGTGTTGTACGCAGCCCATGGCGTGAGAACAATAATGGCAACTCCGGCCATGATCGCTGCATGTTTGACTGCAGTGCGTGACCGTTGCAGAATCAGCACACCAAGCGAGAGCAAGACCGTCGCCATCAGCAATTCAGCACGCGACAAGATAGCGATGCCAGCCAGAACTCCACCCAATACGTACCAACGGTTACTTTTATATTGAGTACTCGAAACGAAGAATAAAAGTAACGAAGCAGATGCAAGAATTGCCAATGTCTCCGACAGGATCATTCCATCCCAACTCCAAAAAGATGGATGCAATACAGCGATTGCTGCTGCAATCAGACCAACAGTATTGCCACGGATTTTGCATGCCACGTATCCGACAACAGCGATAGATGACGAACCCAAGAATGCCGAAGCAATCTGATGCGAAAGTGTTGAACGCATGCCAAAAAATGACCACAGCGCAAGCCAATATGAATACAACGGAGGATGTCCAGCGGTTTGACGGATGATTCCGAAACGTTTGTAGACGATGACGTTGATCCATCCGTTCCCGTTGGCAAGTGAGTTGCCTTCCATGTGATACACGATGGCATCGCCGATCATGAACGAACCGCTGTATTGAAGCCACAATAAATAGGCGAGTCGGATCAGGAAACCAACAAGCACGAACCACCCAATCCGCCGAGCAAATATGCGTGCTTCATACTGCATTCCATTGAGCCTAGTGAGAAGCCTCCTACCCGCAAGGGACGCGTCTTACGGTGTAGAGTTTTTGCCATCATCAATTACACGGCGGCCTTTTCGTGATTATTCCTCGCAAATTTAGTGTGGTCATAAATCAGATCATCGACCTATGGGTTCCACCGATTTTGCGCGAGTCATGGCTTTTCCGAGCACCCGCTCGGTTTTTTTACCGCAATGCCCCAATCCAGATCGACAAGTTAAAAGAGCATGCGTTTGAGATGTCAGACGCAGAATTGCGACTCTTTTATGAAGAAACAACTTTGTTCGTCCATCAAGGAGTCACCGATCTTTCACCCAAATCAGCGCAAGGTGTGCTTGACGCTGTTACAGCCGGCCCAGTCTTAGAAGTCGGCTGTGGCCACGGTTGGCTTGCCCAACAAATGAGCAAAAAGTTCAGTGTAGTAGCGACAGATTTTTCTTTGTATGGCTCATACGTCTCGCTCACTCATTCAGGTTTCTTGGCTGTTGAGTCCGACATCATGTCACTTCCATTTTCTGACAACTCGTTTCCGACAGTGGTATGTACACACACGCTTGAGCACGTGCCAGATTTTCAGCGAGCACTGGCAGAACTACGGAGAGTGTGCTCAGAAAAACTGATTGTTGTTGTCCCGCGTCAACGGCCCTACAACGTCACTTTTAATCCACACGTGCATTTCTTCCCGTATCGATGGTCGCTCTTGGCCTACACGGGTGCGCGCCAACTAGAAAGTCTCGAGCTGGTCGGTGGCGACTGGTTATTTATTGAATCAATGACGAAATAATTACGATTTCGTCTTTTGAGTGCCAACGCGTAATTCACGAAATGGTTTATCGCGCGAGTCATCGGGCTCCTTGGGCAACCCAAGCGCTCGCTCACCAATGATGTTGCGCTGAACTTCGTCCGAACCACCTGCAATCGATGTTGCTTGCACAAACAAGGCAAACTTATGAAACAACCCGTGTGCAGGCGCATCTTTACCAAGCAACATTCCGTGTGCACCGATGATGTCAAAACCTAAGTCCCGTACAACGCGGCCGGTGAGACTGGATTGCAGTTTTAGGGTCGATGTCTCTGGTCCGGGGGCTGCTCCTGCTCGAGCATTTGCTTTTGCCCGCTGTGCGGTCCATTTTTGCGTCTCGCGCATTGAGTGAAGCTTCATCAGCCTCTGACGGATAACTGGGTCGTTAGCACATTTGAATTCTTTGACGAGATCGTTGAGTACTTCGGTAATACCGCCACTCGTGGCAAAAGAAAATGCATCAACTTCTGTGTTTTGAATACTGCGAAAGTGGTCAACAGTCTGTGTCACATCAGGATTACTAAACAATGTTCCACCACCACCGCCAACGCCAGGGTTATTGGAGTCACGCTCGTGGGAGAGCGTTGTCATCGCAACTGCCCATCCTTGACCGAGATCGCCGAGGCGATTGTCATCATGAACACGAGCCTCATTCATGAAAACTTCATTAAACGCTGACTCACCAGTCATTTCACGCAACGGTCGGATTTCGATGCCGGGCTGTTGCATCTCAATTAAGAAATAGGTGAGTCCCTTGTGCTTTGGAACATCAGAATCTGTGCGTGCAATTAAAATTCCGTACTTAGCAAAGTGGGCACCAGACGTCCAGACTTTTTGTCCTGTAATAATCCATTCATCACCATCTCGCACGGCGCGTGTTTGCAGTGATGACAAGTCAGAGCCAGCACCCGGTTCGCTAAAAAGTTGACACCACACATCACGGCCAGCAACGATTCCTGGCAGGAAACGTTTTTTTTGCTCGTGTGTTCCGTGAGTCAGAATTGTAGGTGCGGCTAAAAATGTTGCAATGCCCGTTCGTGGTCCAAATACTCCGCGTTGCATTCTGTCGCTCACAACTTGTCGTGCAACTGCTGATGGCAATCCCTGCCCACCGTATTCTTGTGGCCACGCCGGAAATCCCCAGCCAGATGATCCGAGTTTTTGCCACCAGTCACTCAGGACGAGATCAGATGACCAATTCTTGGCATACCACTCTTGGGCGCGGTCAAGAGCCTTGTTGAGCGAGGCATCCATGGCTAGGTCTGTATCGACGGAGTTACTCATTTGTGGTCTCTATAAAGGCTGGCTGACGCGTTGTAAAACAACTCGGACGCCTCCCATGTCTGGGCGGGTCCAGATCATGTGACCGTCGGCATCGAGTCTGCGCGTGACTTCTATTCCAGGAACACCAACGGGCCGCAGTACAAAAACTTCGCCTTCGTAACTGGCAATGACATGAATTGGGGTTGTGTAGTCAAAGACAGACACATCGTGAACACCATTTTGCTCGGTGCCATCGGCACGAGCATCGGCGATGGTTCCGCCGCCACAATCAACAATGCGGTTGCCGCACTGCTCAATGCGTTCTGTATACGACATCAGACGATCATCTGCCAAAACTGGTTCGCCACCGCGAGTGGCACTTAATGTCTTCCAGATTCCGCGCAAGTCTGGTGCGCCGTCAACAAGGGGTTCTGTGCAGCCAGCAAGAATGAGCGGTGGAAATGTTGCGCCATAGCCTCCTGGCGGAGTGTGCGCAACTGCAATCTCATCAGCTTTCATAAAAGCACGGTATCAGACGAAAGTTGGCTGACGATAATGCGAGAAGTTCACGATGATTTGTTCATTGATTGTCGAATGCGAATATAGACAGATTCTCCAACAATGTGAGTGAGTTCATGACGAAGACTGTCAACGACTTCTTCTTCGCCGACGTACGCATCGCTTCCCTCGGTGCAGCACCATGCCATTGTTGTGCCGTCATCACCCCAGTCGCGTCGTGCCCACGGGCGAACGGTTGCGACTTCAATATTGTCGTCGCGCATTTCCCAGTCCACCTTGAGGGGCAATTGCCAGCAAACAGATGGTTTCCATTCAGTGACAGGCTCATCAAAGTACGCAGCCGCTAATTGCAATGAGCATCCCGCGCCACCGACAAATCCAGGACGATTAAGAAAGATGCACGCACCGTCCACGACGCGCGTCGCATTGCGTGTCTCGTCGGCAAAGATTCCGTGTTCAGCGGCGTGGGTCTGATACTGAAATAAATGTTTTGGCGTCATAGCTGCCGCAGCCGACAGGTGCATTGCTTCGTCAACTCCGTCTAGTTCTGCTCCGAGCGAACAACATCCTCTGCCGTTCTCTGTGTTGACTTCACTCTCGATGCCTTTGCATCCGCGTCCCCAGATGCAGGTCCAGCGTGATTGCAAGAAGTCGGTATCAAAGCGCCACACCGTGTCGCCATCATCAATGTCGGTGTACACAGTCATGACGCCACACTAGGGGTGCGCGAGCTGAGTTGTCGGCGAACACTCCGATCAATAAGTACAGCAACACCAAGCAGGGCGATGGCTGCAATTCCGTCTAACCACCAATGATTACCAGTGGCAGAAACTGCCAACATGGTGAGAACTACGTGCAGCGAGAATAACCACCGCCAGCGGCTAGTTGAAGCAGCAACGACACCAAATGACACAAGGGCAGCCCATCCAACATGGATAGACGGCATTGCTGCGAATTGGTCAGAGACTCCTGTGCCGACTGGCCCGTACACGGAGAATCCGTAACGTGTCGCAAGATCGATGTATCCGAGTTCTGGAAAAAATCGTGGTGGAGCAACGCGAACGAACCGAATAACAAGGCATGCAGCAGTCAACATGGCTAGACAATTTCGCCACAAGGGGTAATGATCTCGATGTCGAATAAACAGCCACACCAAAAAAATTATTGTGGCAGGAACATGGGCGACCGCATAAAAAATATTTGTTGCTCGTGCAAGCCAGTCGTATTTCATGACGAAATGTTGCAAAGAAAGTTCCGTCGGGAAAAATAGATGATGTTGCAGCGTGTCAATGCTGCGACCTCGTTCAATTGCGCCATCTGGTTTGTCAAGCGGCAGAACCATTGCCAAACGCCACAATGTGTACAGAAAAGAAATAAGCGCAAGTTCGGTGCACGCCGCAATGATAAAGACCCGCGAACGAGTCTGCGGGAGTTTTCGAAGTAGGAGCGCAGTGACGCCGCAGATGAGCGCAGAGATCGCTGCTTGATCCCATGTCACCCATTTCATCTAGAGACCCCTCGACAAAACTCTACAGAGAACGTTTCCCCTGAGCGATGTGCAATGAGCAGCGTTGAACAGCAATGAACATGGTTGAACCAACACGCCCAGGGCGTGTGATCACAATCGGTGGAGCTGGGGGGAATCGAACCCCCGTCCATCAGGCGCTAGACGACCGCGCTACGACCATTCCCACTTCGGTGCTAACGCAACACCACCGGTGGGTCGATTTCCCATCACCGAAGTGGTGGGCC
>BJGC01000049.1 GCA_014190235.1 Actinomycetes bacterium
TGACGCCAGCGAAAACGACCGTCGTGATGCGCCGTCCCCAAGAGACGATACGTAATCAAGAACCCACTCAGCACAAAAAATCCGTTCACGCCAAGATAACCACCTCGCGTGAACACCCGATACCAAGTCTGACCAAGCAATATTGGAACGGCAATAAAGATATGTGAGACGAATACCAGCATCACCGCGAACGCGCGCAGTCCATCAAGCCCATCTATTCGCTTCAAACGCGGCATTAGAGTTTGTTCCACGCCTGATGCTTCAGAAAGTGTCATTACTTCACGCTGCGAAACATGAGACGAAGCGCTTTTGCCCCTGAAGCAAAATGCAGATGACTAATGCGAATAACCACCTGAAGAAGAAGATGCAACCGAATAACTGTTGCTCGCTGCGCATGGCGTTGTGCCGTCCGCCACCGACGTTCTTTAGCCGCACGATACATCTGTCCATAAAATGAAAGTTCTTCTTCGAACCTGGTCAGTTCGCTTGTCAGAACTCGGGTCTGTGCTGCATCATGGCGCCGATAGCGATACAACTTGCTTGTCGTGCCAATGAGTTGTTGTCCATTTAAAAATATCCGTGCAATTAAATCAAAATCAAGCATAAAGCGCCACGAGTTATCAAAAGGGACACTGGGGAGTTGACTCCGCCGAAAACATAAAGTTGGGCAATATATCCACGATCCACGCAGCATTGAAGCAAGACCATCTTCTCCAGCGCTCACGATTAAACCCTTTGCCTTTGGTTGGATAATCCGCTTCACGGCGTCCGTCAATGTCTGCCGAGGAAGTCCGTCCGCTCCGATGATAGAAACTCTGCAATGCCCTGCCGTGGCTTGCGGAGTGACAGTCAATAGTTCAATCATCGTTGATGCATAGTCAGGCTCAAGAAGATCGTCGCTGTGCAAAATACAGACCAATGGTGCAGTCGTCAATGCCAGCGCTTTATTCCAATTTGCGGCAAGACCCAAATTTATGTCGTTCCGAATATAGGTAATGCGTCGATCATTTAAGTCTGCAATTAAGTCTGCAATGGGCTCTGGACTTGCGTCATCAACAACAACAGCCTCCCAATTGAGATGCGTCTGGTTGCACAGGCTCGCCAGAGCTTCTCGTAAATACTCTGGCGCACCGTAATACGGAACCGCAAAAGAGATATCGGCATTCACCTGCCAAGATTACTTGTCTGGGTAACCTTAGGGCTATGTCCGTTGTTACCCGTCAAGCCATTATTTTGGCCGCCTCCGGGTTGATGTTCTCAGTACTCATTCTGGTCATCTCACGCCAGAGAAAACTCTCGTTCCGATTCATTGTCGGGTGGCTCTTCCTTGGTCTTTCCATCATGCTGAGCGCCGTCTTTGTATATGGAGTCATTCCCCTCTCTGATGCACTGGGATTAACACCAGCCACCCTGGGTTTGGCTGCAGGCGTTCTCATCCCAGTTGGTATCGCTGTTGAATTATCAGTCACCGCATCGCGCCAGCAGAATCAGATTCGCCATCTTGTCGAAGAACTTGCTCTTTTGGATGATCGTCTCAGCGAACTCGAAAAGCAAAAATCAGGAACTCCACCGTGACCCCATCGTGTCTCGTCATTATTCCCGCACTCAATGAAGAACTCTCGGTCGGCATGGTGGTACGCCGTACGGTCGAATCTGGGTTTGCTTGTCTTGTAGTTGATGATGGATCTCGGGATAACACAGCAGACGTCGCACGACGCGCAGGTGCGCATGTCGTGACGATGCCGATCAACCTCGGCATTGGTGGAGCGTTGCGTTGTGGTTTTCGTTGGGCGGTTGCCCACGGCTATCACTCCGTTGTGCAGTGTGACGCCGATGGTCAGCATTCACCAGAACTCATTTCCCAATTAGTGACAAAACAAGAATCAACGGGGGCTCACCTTGTCATCGGAAGTCGATTCCTTGAAGCCAGGAATTACGATGTGGGTATCGCCCGTGGATGGCTCATGAAGCGAATGGCCACACTTGCATCACGTGCCGTAGGCACTTCAATGACAGATACCACCTCTGGATTTCGTTGCATCGCTCAACCACTGCTCGGAGAATTCGCACAACACTATCCAGTTGAATATATGGAATCATTCGAAGCTCTGATGGTCGCTGCTGATGCAGGCTACACAGTGGTCGAAGTCGCATCGCAAATGTCTCACCGAATCGCCGGAACCGCTAGCAACAATCCACTTCGATCAATGGGCTTCACTGCGCGAGTACTTCTTGGCGGCTTTCTTGGAACGCGTTTCAGGATTGCGCCGCTTCATCCATCTACGTAAGTGTGTGGCGCGCTCGGAGAGACTTGAACTCCCAACCTTCTGATCCGTAGTCAGATGCTCTATCCATTAAGCTACGAGCGCTTGTATTGCGCCTTCAGTCTAGGGCGAATCGCTAGTTCCACGCAGCCCAACTGCCCGAGCGCTGATACAACTTGAGGGCTGCCCTGACATTGACATAGGCATCGAGCAACTGTTCTGGTCGAGTGACCCCCATTGCGGCCAGCCAGGACCTATGGGCGGAAAAATTGATCTGAAAGAGCCCGATGCAGCAAAAGTTGTAATCGGCAGCATTGGTATTTGACTCTCGGGCCACAATCTCGAGTGCCCGCTTCACCAATTTTGCCGGAAAAATCTCACGAATAATTTGCTGAGATTTTGCCGGTGAATAGATGCGTGTTGGTGGCGGAAGTGTTAGCGACTTCTGGGAATCCGCAATCACAGCATTCTTTGGCAGGCATATCACGTCACCAATCAAGAGCATCGATGACATCGTGGCGCTATTCGCGGTGAGCACGTCTTTCATCGGCACCTTTACGCGACCCGCAATTCGACTCCAGGAATCACCCCGTCTCACCACATAGGTGCGTGAGCACTTCTCTGTTGAGTGCGCAGATACCTCTCTGATTGACATGCTGACGGACGCGCCGATTGAGAGGCAGAGTGATACCCCAAAACTGATGAAAAGGCGACGATAGTTCATGGAAGCCATAAGTAGTAACAGTCTGGACGCACAAATGGCCTACGGCCACCAGTGTGACTTGTACCCTTTTGAGCCTACTGGGATGAACCAAGGCTGACTCCAGTAGCTCCGACAAGTAAGACTGTTGTTTATGTCTGATATCGCCATAAGCGCCAATGGAGTCTGGAAAAACTATCGCCTCTACCAAGAGAGAAATCGCTATATCAAGGCCGCAATTCTTCGTGGGCGGCGTGCTCAGTATGAAGAATTCTGGGCGCTCAAAGATGTGTCATTTGAGGTCAAACATGGCGAAACATTTGGAATTATCGGATCAAACGGATCAGGCAAGAGCACGATGCTTAAGTGCCTCGCTGGCATCTTGTATCCAAATAAAGGTTCCGTCAAGGTCAATGGTCGACTCGCCGCACTGCTCGCACTCGGTGCCGGATTTCATCCCGAGTTGTCAGGTCGTGAGAATGTGTATCTCAATAGTGCAATTTTGGGAATGAATCGCAAAGACGTCGCTCTGAGATTTGATGACATTGTTGCATTCGCTGGTCTAGAGAAATTTATTGACACTCCCGTTAAGAACTATTCCTCCGGAATGGCTGTTCGACTTGCCTTTTCGATTGCTGCCAACGTTGAGCCCGAGATTTTGCTTATCGACGAAGTCCTCAGTGTCGGTGACGAGAGTTTTCAGCGTAAAAGTTGGGAAAAAATAGAAGAGTTTCGGCGCGAAGGACGAACCATCGTGGTTGTCAGCCATGGCATGAGCCAGTTGCAACAACTCTGTACAAGTGTTGCGTGGCTAGATAAGGGTGTTCTGCGCGAAAACGGCAACACCAATAACGTCATTGCCGACTACACCGGAAGCAGTTACGACACTCAGGCCTCCACCGAATCGTCGATGGGGCAACGTTGGGGCACTGGTGATGCACTCATTTCATCGCTCGAGATTCGTAATGCAGCAAACGAACTGAGTGAAGTCATCAACACGGGCGCCGGAATGAAAATTGTCGTGAACTATGACAGTCACACACTCATTGAAGATCTTGTTGTATATCTCAAGTTCACAACTCTTCAAGGCGTGGACGTATGGGCGACAAGCACCCGCAACAACGGAATCGCGCTTCCCCGAGTGCACGGCGGAGGTTCTGTCACGCTGTCGGTAGATTCGCTTCCCTTGCTCGAAGGAACATATTTACTTTCTGCAGCACTCAGAAACGCAAGTGAGACAACGGAGTTTGATCATTGGGAACACGGATACAAGTTTGATGTATTCCAGAGCAATCGTTTTGATGAGGGCATCGTTGGCATTGACGCCAAGTGGTCTGCTGAACGACGGTAAGCCGTATCGGCTATACCTCTTCAGCAAGTCGTCGCACGCCGCGACTAAAGACCAATAACCCAAAAGCCATCGATAACGCTGCAGCCGCGAAGAGACCAGCGATGTTGGCTGCGGCCGGTGCACGACCGTCATACATGGTGTGTCGAAACGCATCAACAAAAACAGACATCGGATTCCATCGCAACAAACTGCGAATGAATGGTGTTGCTTTATCTTCCAACAGTGAAGGGTCGTAGATAATTGGTGTCATGAAAAAATACACCTGATTAATGATTGTCCAGAGGTACGTCAGGTCGCGGAAATACACGAGCATTACCGACAAAGCAAGTGCTATTCCGGTTGAGAAGCACGCCAGTAGCAACATCTGCAGCACAGTGAGTGGCAATAAATGCAAGAGTGGTGATCCTGCAAAAAGCAAAATAACAGTGAGTAACGTCATTTCAATTGTGAACTGCACTAATGAAAAAATTGATTGCGCAAAAACCAGTGTCTGACGCGGAAAAGCAACTGTGCGCACGAGACCACCATTGCCCAACAACGAACTCATCCCTAATCCCGTGATAAGGCTGAAGAAAGACCATGGCAGGAGTCCGCATAATAGATACAGCGCGTACGTCTTTATGCCAGATGGGTTACCAATCGGAGGCTGAGATCCAAACACCACCGAAAAAACAAACCAGTAGATACCCACCAGGGCCAAGGGATTCAGCAGCGACCATGTCCAACCCAGAAATGATCGGCGATATTTTCCGCGCAACTCGCGCAAGGTGAGATTCCAGAGAAGGTCCTGCGATGC
>BJGC01000050.1 GCA_014190235.1 Actinomycetes bacterium
AATATCTGCAGTCTCGCCAAACATCGTGACCATGTCAGCGGTATCAAGTTCTGCAGTTGAGGCACTTGATGCAAAATTAGGAAATGCAAACCCATCAGGGCTTGGGTTCATGCCACTTGCAACGGTGGCTTCTTCTAGAACAGGGGTGGTCACATCTGGAGTGGCACTGCTATTGCCACCAGCGCCGCCGCCGCCACCTCCACAGGCCGCAAGAGTCAGCAAAAGTGCAACACCACGATGCTTGAACCAATTTTTAGACTTCACACCGCAAAGACTAGAGGATTACTGAAGAGTCCGCCATGCGCCCTTGCGCCGTGGATCATTGCGTGCAAACATCCCGCGGGATTATCTCGCGGAGACGAGTAAACTATGGTGATTATCGTGAAAAGGCCGTTCCCTGTTGACTGACAAGAAATCTACCCCTAAGCGTCTTGCGACTCCGCCCGCGACGCCGATCTCGCGTCCTGTGGCATCCCGCGCCCGGTCTCAGCGGTCGATTGCCAACGACACTCTCATTTTGAATGCAGCGCTACAGGTCGCCAACCAATCTGGGCTCGAAGCACTTTCGCTGAGCCTGGTAGCAACTCATGCGAGGCTCACAACTGGTGCTCTGTACAGCAGATACGAAGACAACGACGATCTGCAAGCGTCGCTCTACCTCGACCGAATTGAAAGTCCTTTTTTTGAATTTCTTGATACTGCACTTCAAGCATTTTTGACTGGAGAAGACAATACCGCGCTCAATAATCTGTTGGAATCAGGATCTGTTATTCCGCCCGAAATTATTCTTGGGCTTGAGG
Organism: Actinomycetes bacterium; assembly: GCA_014190235.1. Lineage (GTDB taxonomy): Bacteria > Actinomycetota > Acidimicrobiia > Acidimicrobiales > Ilumatobacteraceae > UBA2093. Next base: position 801 of record BJGC01000050.1, read on the forward strand.
CGTTAATCATCTCACATCGCAATGGAGCCCTTGAAGAAGTCGTTACCCCAATCATGAATCAATGGCTCGCTCGTTGGGGCCTTGTATCTGAATCAACGGATATCGACATCGCACGCGTGACAGTGGCTCTTGGAACAATCTTGGGAATTTTGCTTCATAAATTTGCTGAAATTGAATTCGTTAATTGGCAATTACCGATATTTGGTCTATCGCGCGCAGTTCATGATGCCAAGCCATCAACTACTCCCCTTCCCGAGTTCGAGTTCATCGACTTTCACGCGACCTCAGTCAACGAAATTCGCAACGTGCTCGCCATGGCCGCGGCAGAAATTATCGGAAAAATTGGCTACTCCAGCGCCACTGTTTCGCGCATCGCGCGCCGATCCAATCTCTCAACAGGCACTATTTACAATACATACGAATCCAAGGAAGACTTGCTTGTCGATGCGCTCTCAATGCTCTTGCATCTGAATCGCCAAGAAACTCTTGACCATGAGACTCAGGGTTTAGAGTCAAATAACCTTGTTGACGGATTTTCTGCACAGTTTTCTGTCGGACTGCTCGCATCGCGTCACAAGTGGCAACGATTTCGTCACGAATCGTTTCTTGCAGCTCGAATCAATCCACGCGTACGTGGGGTCATTGCTCAGGTGCACGCTGCTGAGATTGCTACTGCAAGAAAAACTTTTCCTGATGGCAAATTTCCGCTCGAGATACTAGATGGCATTGTTATTGGTGGCCAAGCATTATCTCTGGGTTACACGCTGATTCTTGATTCCTGCGAGCAAAGCCGCCGTGGTGACTATCTCGGAATCACAGAAGCGATTGCTGACATCGCAAATTCTTTTTAGACAAGTTATTCTGGCGTGACGTACGCGGCGGTGATCCCGCCGTCAATGATGAGCGACTGTCCGGTCATCCAAGATGATTCATCAGATGCCAAAAACAGCGCTCCGTTTGCGATTTCTTGTGGTTCACCGAATCGACCCATCGGGATATGCACAAGTCTGCGATTTCGTTTGGAATCATTGTCCAGAAACGCTGCGAGCAATGGCGTCATCACTGGCCCTGGACATAATGCGTTGGCACGAATCCCTCGACGCGCATAGACCACTGCAATCTCTCGGGTCATGGCCAGCACCGCACCTTTTGAGGCTGTGTAGGCCACCTGTGGAGTGGCGGCACCCATGTGTGCCACGAACGATGCAACATTCACAATCGACCCTTTGCCTTGTTCCAGCATGACGGGGATGACATATTTGCAACCGAGCAATACTCCTTTGACGTTGATGTCCATCGTGCGCTGATACGTATCAACAGACGTTGAGACAGGATCATCGTCGTCGCCGAGCATGACTCCGGCGTTGTTATACAAAACATCAATGCTCCCAAATGTTGCACGAGAAAACGCGACGGTATTTTTCCAGGAGTCTTCGTTTGTGACGTCGCAATGCACAAACGCGGCATGACCACCTGCATCAAGGATTTCTTGTACTACCTCTGAGCCATCGGAGACGTCAGCAATCACAACGCTCGAGCCGTGAGCAGCAAATGTGCTTGCGGCAACTCGACCGAGCCCACTGGCTGCGCCTGTAATAATTGTGACCTTGTTCTGTAGTCGTGTCATGTGTTCTCCTTGTGCGGCGCTAGGAGCGCTCAAAATAACGGTTGAGTTCCCAGTCGGTGACATGCTGATTAAAAGCGCTCCACTCGGCTTTAGCCATACTCAAAATATGGTCATGTACATCGTCTCCAAAGCACTCTCGAGCGATAGCGCTGTTCTCCCAACACTGAATCGCTTCAATCAATGTCGAAGGAATGCGCGCAAGCGATTTTGCTTCGTACCCATTGCCGACAAACGGGGCTTCAAGTGACAGTTGATGGCGTATTCCGTACATTCCTCCGGCAATGGTTCCGGCAAATGCGATGTAACTATTTGCGTCAGAGCCTGGAATACGACTCTCTACTCGCTGCGCATCAGCATGTCCGACAACTCGAAGTCCAAGAGTGCGATTATCCGAGCCCCACGCAACTGCTGTGGGGGCCCATGAGCCTGGTTGAAAACGCCGATAACTATTTACCGTTGGAGCCCACAACAAACTGAAATCACGCGCCGTCGCAAGGAGGCCAGCCATGTACTGCTCGAACACAATGGGCATCGGCTCACCAGCAAAAGCAGCAGCACCGTTAGACATGTTCCACAGACTGGAATGCACATGGCACGATGAACCTGTTTCTGCAAAGTTCCACTTAGCCATAAAACTCACAGATCGACCATGTGATGCAGCAATCTCTTTGGCTGCGGATTTATACAACAGATTTCTGTCAGCCATTTCGAGCGCATCCGTATATCGCAGATTCACTTCGTGTTGGCCACGACCCGCTTCTCCTTTTGAGCACTCCACCGGAATGCCGCATGATTCGAGATTGCGTCGAATGTCACCGATGACGTATTCGTCAAACGTTGTCTGCACAATCTGGTAGTCCTGCATCCACGGCGAGTGCGGATCAAGTTCGCGGTATCCCTTGTCATATGCCTCACGGTATGACTCATGAAATAGATAGAACTCAATCTCGCTTCCGATCATCGAGTTATAACCAGCCGCATGAGCAACAGCCACTTGATCTCGCAACATTTGTCGCGGTGATACGGCTACTGGCAACTGAGTTCGCGGATCATGCAGGTCTGCTAAAACGATCGCTGTTTTTGTCTGCCATGCCATGAGCCGAATGGTGTTCCAGTCAGGCATGGCGATCATGTCGCCGTATCCCTGCTCGTAACTTGCAAACCGAAACCCATCAAGTGCGTTGTCGTCCATGTCAGTGGCAATCAGATAGTTGCAATTTTCGGTACCGTGATCTGCGGCATCTTGTAAAAAGAACCAGCCAGTCATTCGCTTTCCCACCAAACGACCTTGCATATCAGAAAAGGCCAAAATCACCGTATCGATCTCGCCAGCCTGAATTAGGGCCGCAAGTTCATCGCGCGTGAGCGGTCGATGTCGGGACAACTCAGACTCCATAATCGCAGTGTAGGGGTGGCGACCAATAGTCGCTCGTTTAGGATTGAGGCATGACAACGCTCCATCCCAGACCCTCTGCTGCATATACCGATGATCGGTCGCATGTCTTTCATTCATGGTCTGCGCAAGGACTCATTAACCCCATTGTGATTGCGGGTGGTGAGGGTGCATGGTTCTGGGACGAAGACGGAAAGAAATACCTTGATTTTTCTAGTCAACTCATCAATCTCAACATCGGGCACCAGCATCCAAAATTGATTGCCGCAATCAAAGAACAAGCAGACAAACTTTGCACTGTTGCGCCAATGCACGCCAATGATGCGCGTAGCGAAGCAGCACGGCTCATTACCGAACTCGCACCTGGCGATCTCAATATGGTGTTCTTCACAAATGGCGGCGCCGAAGCAACTGAAAACGCAATTCGCATGGCTCGCCTGCATACAGGGCGCAACAAAGTGCTCACCACCTATCGCA
>BJGC01000051.1 GCA_014190235.1 Actinomycetes bacterium
ACGACGTCGCAGAGCAACTCCGCGTGCGTAAATCTGCTGGCCTCAGCACTCGCCAAGCAGTTGATGAAGTCAGTTCTGTTCTAGGCATTGCTCGAAAGCGTGTGTACGACTTAGCAATTCAGCAGTAATCTCGCCTCTTTAATTTTGCTATCATCTTGGTATTCCACTCGGGGGGGGTTATGAATACGGGTATTGGCTCATTCTTTAAAGTTGTAACTGTTGTTGTGGCGTTGCTGGCGGGAACCTCTGTTCTCGTCGCATCAGAACACGTTGGAGCGGCATCCGCTCCCATCGAAGACGAACAGATGCCAAATCCGATGGTGGCAACCATTGGACTGCACGGACTCGTCCTTGAAGATACCGCTATGTCTGCCGGGGGTGAAACCAGTGTTTCGGTGATGGCTACGTCCAAAATAGGTGGAAACAGCCAGTTTTTGTGCACCAGTGTTGAGGCCACGCCTTGCGCTACTGCAGAGAACTATTTCTACCGCGCTGTTCTAGCGCCATGTTCAACCACAATCACAATTGACTGTATTGAAAGCGTGTCTTCTACGTCAAGTACAGGAGACATGGTGCCGGGTATTTTTAAAGAGATGTTTCCCAAAAAGGGAGCCAACGAATTTGACGGTTCAGTCCAAAATAAAATTCCAATGGGGCGCACCCCGAGCCTCTGGACTCTCTCAGGCGCTCCGCATGCCTTTGGCAGTGAATACGCCGTTCTTGTGAGCGTTGCAGGAGACAAAATCTCTGGCAATAAACGCTCGCTAGCTGCAAATATTATTCCGATCAGTGTCCAACAAACCACTTGCGACCCGACTACGGCGTATTGCCTCGATACATATCGACAAGCGATCGATTCGGCCGGGAACGGAAGTCTCCGTTTCGCAGGTGCAATGCCTTCTGACAACGTTCGCTGTTCGGTATGGACGGAAGGTTCAAAGTGTGGGCTTGGACATGCCTTTCCTGCTGGGTTTTCCTACACCCTAAAAGTGCGCCTAGCCTCAGAGCCCGTTGGTTGGTTGCATGGTCGAATGGAAGACCCCTCAATCACATTTATTACAACCGATGGAAAAACAGATGTCACTATTTCAGCTAAGCCCGTGCCCGTGCCCTCAGCTGTAGGGACCGGAATGTGGGATTCCCTGCCAGCAAAGCTTCAACAATGGTTTACGGATAACTGTCCCAAGTCGTGCGGCACTCGGGTCGACGGTTCGACATCATTGGCGCCACTTCAACGAAATGCTTTTTCCAACCCTGTTGTCTATCGCCAGGCAGCATTTGATGAATTGAAACTCTGGACTGATTACATTAAAGACAGTGCATTTGCCTTGACAAGTCAATGGCGCGTGAGAACACTGGCTGCCGATGAAATGGGCTCTGCCTCAGAATGCATTAAAAATGCATCTGGCGTCACCGGAATTGTGACAACAAACTCACTTTTGTATAGCGAAGGGCCACCGACTTTTGATACGACAAACAAAACACTGAACTACAAAGTCGCTTCTCCCCACTTCGAAAAAGATGGAACGACAGAGTTTAAGGGTGTCTACAACCTCACCGTGAGAGATGATATTGCCGAGTGTCTATACAAGTTTTCTGAGGCCTTCGCCGCACCGAAAAATGTATTCGCAGAAGAAGAAGAATACTTCGAGCAAGACGTCGAAGAATACATTGAATCCACTGAGGAGACCTTTGATGACACGTCAGTTGAGGCTGAGTTCAGTGACGAAGAAGGGATCGTCGAAGAGGTCAGCCTTGCATCCGTTACAGCCGAAGAATCCGCACTCGTACTGACAGAGCCTGCAAAAGAACCTGTCGTTGCACGCGTTGCCGCAGACGTCATCACAGAACTATTGAAAACTGCCTCAGTTGATACCACCATTGACCTACTTGACGGTTGGTTTAAATTTTCCGCTAAACGATTTTCTTTTTCTTCTCCGACGCTAAAGGTGCAAATGGGTCTAAGACCGATGAAATCAGTGACGTGCATCTCTGGCTCGCTCCTCAAGAAAGTGAGTGCAGCAATACCAAAATGTCCCCTTGGATTTTCTCCTGCCGTCACTCAATACTGCATCAAGGGCAAGACAATAAATGTAGTTGTTGGGGTCAAATCACAGTGTGCTAAAAAGTTTGTGACTGCGACTGCAATAAAATGTGCCAAGGCAATCTCTGTCAAAAGAGTGATCGCAGTCAAGCCAGTATGTCCGCGGGGCTTTGGTTTGGTGTCAAGCATTGTGTGTATCAAAGGAAACGCAGTTCGCCGGGTCACCATGGCCTCACCTACCTGTGCTGGCAGTTACACGAAGGCCCTTACTTTGTCGTGCGCCAAAGGTAAAAAAACTCAAAGGATCACCGCTCTCATTCCAAAATGCCCGAAAGGCTACAAAGCAAAGAAATAATTTTAAGAATTCCCTACAGTTACGTTGCCACAAGTGGTGCAAGCGCTAACTGGCGACTCATCGCGACGCAAACACCATTCGAGTCCCACATCTCGCCATCCTCTTCGTAACAATTGCCTTGCACAACGCGCGTGGTGAACGAACAGCGCAACGGACCAGGCGCTGGAACTGCACGAACATGCACGGTCATCTCAAGGGTTGGGACCCATCCTTGAGAACCAAAGATGTTGAACCAAGTCGGCGGAAACGCATCTGCCGCTAGCAACAACGCCAACGTGTCAATGGGTCTGTCGTCAGCAAAACTAAACCAGCCCCGCATTCGACCAACTCCAGGTGGCGTTGCCGACGAAAAGCCAGCATCATCGGGATGGATAAAAAGACTGACTCGTTGGGCAATTCCCATCGGAATTGGAGTCGGTTGATTACGACGCGCAACGCACTCCTCAATTGGGGGCAGATCAGGTGGCGTCGCCGTGACGTAATGTGCCGTACTCTCGGATTGAACCTCGCCAAATGAACCGATGAGCCGCATGAGTTCACGATCATCTCGACGCAAAGTTGCAACAACCGTGCTGATGCGTTTTCCGGATTTCACTATCTCGGTGACGCAGGACGCGTCACCGGCAAGCGCTGGTGCCAAATAGTGTGCCGTCACCGTGAGTGGATCACGACGACCTGATGCCATTCGCATTGCGTGTGCTGCACGAGCCATCAAGTAGCCACCGTTGGCATTGACGCCAATGTCCCAACCACCAATAATTGGCGTTCGGTAGATTCCGCCTGTTTCAGGTACGGCGACGATTGCGTCATCAAACTCGTACGGCATGCCCTCAAATCTACGGACAAGCACCAAAATAAAACGAGCCGAGGTCAGTGACTTCAAACGACCTAGTCTGCATGGAGTGAATCGTTACTACCTCACCACCCCGATCTATTACGTGAACGCACGCCCACATCTTGGGCACGCCTACACCACAATCATCGGTGATGCAGTTGCTCGTTGGCATCGACTACTCGGTGATGATGTTCATTTTCTTACCGGGACAGACGAGCACGGTCTCAAAATTCAACAAGCGGCCGACTTAGCGGGAGTAACGCCTCAGAAGTTTGCCG
>BJGC01000052.1 GCA_014190235.1 Actinomycetes bacterium
CATTCATCATAGAACGAATGCAGAGAGATGAAGAATTACACGGTTTCTCAAGTATTCCGAGCCACCAAAATTTGGGGTGAACGAGGGGTCTCGAACCCCCGACCTCCAGGACCACAACCTGGCGCTCTAACCAACTGAGCTACGCCCACCATGACGAACTTGTATTGTGCCACGCCTAGCGCACATAGCCAACTTTCTTACGTCTTTACCAGTATCTATCTGTTTTTAGAAGGACTGGAAATTACCCATCTTTTTTACGGTAGAGTGGAAACAACTCGAACAGGGGCTGATAAATGAACGCGATCTCATCCGCGTTGCAGAACAACTTGGCAGAACGCGCCAAGAACATTACACGTCGCGAATTGCAGGTCTACTCTGACCGCACAGCGGCTTCCCAGTCAGCCAATCTGCGAGCACGCAAGGTATTGCCGATGGGAGTTCCGTCAAGCTTTCAGGCGTATGACCCGTATCCGATCGTGGCACGACGTGCTCAAGGTGGCTGGATCGAAGACGTCGACGGCAATCACTACATTGACTACAGCCTGGGGTTTGGTGCGCTGTTTGCAGGGCATTGTCATCCCCTTGTTCAAGAGGCGATGGCACACCAAATTCAAAACGGAACACTGTTTGTATCACCGTGTGAATCCAATACCGAGGTAGCCGAACTTCTTGCTGAACGCTACGGGCTGCCGATGTGGCGATTCACTAACTCAGGCACAGAAGCAACCATGGATGCCATTCGTGTTGCGCGGGCAATCACAGGACGCGACCACATTGTCAAAGTAGAGGGTGGCTATCACGGACATCACGACGAAGTCATGATTTCAATGAAACCGGCTCTGAGTGCTGCTGGTGATGCATCAAATCCCACCCCAGTGCCAGCAACTGCGGGCATCACGCAAGCAGTCATGCGCGACACAATCGTGATTCCATACAACGATGCAGGGGCGCTAGAACGAGTGCTGAAATCTGGCACTGTTGCCTGCTTCATTGTCGAGCCGGCGATGCAAAACATCAGCATTTGTTTGCCAGATGACGGATACTTGCAACAAGTACGTGACATCACACGCAAGTACGGAACCATGCTTATTTTTGATGAAGTGAAAACGGGCATTACCGCAGGTTGGTCTGGCGCAACTGGTCACTTCGGCGTCACTCCCGACTTAGTGTGTCTGGCTAAAAGTATTGGCGGAGGTCTTCCTCTCGGAGCATTTGGTGGCTCGCAAGAATGCATGGATCAAATCACGTCCGGCAAAGTTCTTCATCTGGGCACATTTAACGGAAACCCGCTGTGTATGGCTGCTGCAAAAGCAGTGTTGTCACAAGTGTGCACAAAAGAGGCAACGCTTGAAGCAATCGCACGCAACCAGAGCATTGTTGCAGAGTGTGATGCCATTATCGCCAAGTCTGGTATTCCCGCACATACTGTCAACCTTGGAGCCAAGGCGTGTGTTACATGGTCAGTCACACGCGTGCGCAATTACCGTGACTACAAGGCGACTGATTTTGATATTGCTTTTGCCCAGTGGATCCACCACATCAACAGAGGGCTGATGCTCCCCCCTGGTCTTGACGATCAGTGGTTGTGCTCAATCATGCACACCGAAGCCGACACGCGTCGCGTTGCAGAAGTTTTCGAAGAATTTGTCGAGGAACTTCTTGCCTAAAGAGTTGATGCGGCCTTCGGTTGTGCGAATGGTTGTCCGCGGAGTATTTCGACGTTGCGCATGGTGTGGCGGCAAAGGTGCGTTTTTTGTTTCTTGGTTTAAAAAAATTGATTATTGCCCCACGTGTGGCATGAGCTGGAAACGTAACTTGCAAGGCTTTGAGTTGGGTGCGGCCACCATGGGAGTGTTCATTACCTTTGGATCGATATTGGTGTGGATGGTGATTGGCGGTGTTGCCGGAGCCCCGCTAGCGGTGTTGCTCGGAGTCGCTGCAGCGCTGGCGATTTTGCTCCCCATTTTTGGGTACCCGATTACCTATACCGTGTGGTTTGGAGTCGATTTGGCGATGCATACCCCCGAATCAGGCGACCTTGAACATGCCCAGGCTCGTCGTTCGGAGCACGCCACAAAATAATTCCCGACAATGCTTGACCGAACACCTGTTCGTAGGTATTATGACCGTGTTCGAACAAACAGAACCCTTCGGGGCCTGGCTTGTGCAGGGAATAGTCGTTCAACCGGAGCGACAAACCCTGCCACACCTGGTCTTTAGGGTTCGCTTCCACCACGAGGGCTTGGGCTCTCACATCATCACCAATCATCAGCGCCAAACAGCTGAAATGTCAGAAAGGCACAACATCATGAGCGAACAAACACCAGAACGCGCCAAGGCACTCGATGCAGCTCTCGCCAGCATCGAAAAGCAACACGGCAAGGGCTCCATCATGCGAATGGGCGAAAAAGGCTCCATGAACGTCGAGACCATCTCAACTGGCGCTTTGCCACTCGATCTTGCACTCGGAGTTGGCGGATTGCCACGTGGTCGTGTGATCGAGATCTACGGACCAGAAGCATCAGGTAAATCCACCCTGGCAATGCATGTTGTGGCTGAGGCGCAACGCAATGGAGGCATCTGTGCCTATATCGATGCCGAGCATGCCATGGATCCCTCCTATGCAAAAGCCATTGGTGTCGACATCGATCAACTCTTGATCTCACAACCAGACACCGGCGAACAAGCATTAGAAATCGCCGACATGCTTGTGCGCTCAGGTGCACTTGACGTCATCGTTATCGACTCAGTTGCCGCGCTCACACCACGCGCCGAAATCGAAGGCGAAATGGGAGACAGTCACATGGGTCTGCAAGCACGTCTCATGAGTCAGGCATTGCGCAAACTCACGGCCAATCTCAATAAGTCCAAAACAGTTCTTATCTTCATTAACCAGTTGCGTGAAAAAATTGGAGTCATGTTCGGTTCACCAGAAACAACAACTGGTGGCCGGGCGCTCAAGTTTTACTCATCCGTTCGTCTTGACATCCGTCGTATTGAGGCCATCAAAGACGGTGTAGAAATCGTCGGTTCTCGTACTCGTGTCAAAGTTGTCAAGAACAAAGTTGCACCACCGTTTAAGCAGGCAGAGTTCGACATCATGTACGGAAAAGGCATCAGTCGCGAGGGCGCATTGTTGGATATCGCCGTCGAGATGGGCCTTGCCAAAAAAGCCGGTGCATGGTTCACATATGAAGGTGAGCAATTGGGTCAAGGCCGCGAAAACGCCAAGACCTACTTGTCGGAGCATCCAGAGATCATGATGGAACTGACCGAAAAGATTCGACTAAAGGCAGGTGTCGGAGCTGGAGGAGACGAATTCTCTGAGGCTGACGACGCACCTATCGAACTCGACT
>BJGC01000053.1 GCA_014190235.1 Actinomycetes bacterium
GAAAATCGACGCTATCAAATGTTTTGACTGGTTTATATCAGCCAGATGAAGGCCACATTGAACTTCTAGGGAATGCCGTATCTTTTTCTTCACCGCGTGACGCACTGAACTGTGGCATCGGAATGGTGCATCAACATTTTCGTCTCGTGTCATCATTCACGGTGGCAGAAAATGTGATTCTCGGCGAGAACACAACAGACACCTTTATCGAGACAACAAAAGTTGCATCTCGAGTAGAACAACTCGCCCAACAGTACGGAATGCCCGTTAATCCGCGAGCAAATATCTGGCAACTCTCTGTCGGCGAACAACAACGTGTCGAGATTTTGAAAGTTCTCTATCGTGGAGCACAAATACTTATTCTCGACGAACCAACTGCAGTATTGACTCCCCAAGAAGCAGACGTTCTATTCAAAACACTGCGCTCAATGGTGGCCGAGGGCAGAACTGTTATTTTTATCTCACACAAACTTGACGAGGTCATGGCGGTCTCAGACCGTGTCACCGTTTTGCGAAACGGAAAAACGGTTGGCACTGTCGATACTGCGTCGACATCGGCTCGCGAACTCGCTCGCATGATGGTGGGTCGAGACATCGTGTTCGAGCGAGTCACTCGAACGCGCACCGGCCTATCGGGCGAGAACGTTCTGCTGGTTGATTCCGTCAACGCCCAAGACGATCGCGGCAATCAAGCACTGCATAATATTTCACTCACGGTGAGTAGGGGTGAGATCGTTGGAGTGGCTGGTGTATCTGGCAACGGACAGCGTGAACTTGCAGAGGTGCTCTGCGGAATGCGAGCATCGACTTCTGGAACTTTTAGCGTAGATGGATCATCTATTAGCAGCGGAAGTGTTCGACGCACATTGGCAGCCGGAATTGCTCATGTTCCAGAAGATCGTCTTCACACAGGCTTGGCAGCCGGACACTCGGTGCAGAACAACTTGATCCTGAAGTCATATCGCCGCAAACCGATGTCTCGATTTTCGGTGTTGCAACGTAAAAATATTGATAGCAATGCCACAGAACTCGTTGATCGTTATGACGTCAAGACTCCCGACAATGCCACGCCAGTCAGACTGTTATCGGGCGGAAATGTACAAAAAGTGCTGTTAGCACGCGAATTTTCTACAAACCCAAAAATCTTGATCGCAGCCTCCCCGACGCGTGGTCTTGATGTTGGCGCAATTGAATCCGTGCGAACACGACTTGCCCAGGTTGCTGACGAGGGTGTTGGAGTGTTGCTCATTAGCGAAGATCTAGAAGAAATATTCTCACTTGCAGATCGTATTTTAGTGATGTACGAAGGTCGCATCACTGGAGACATACCGATTACGGATGCGACGCGGGAATCAATTGGTTTACTGATGGGCGGTAGCGCCGTGAGTAAGGTCCACTGATGCCACGCACAAAATTACATCTTGAACGTCGGCTCACGCAGCCGAGATCTCTCAACTGGATTGTGCCACTAGTTTCAGTTGTCGCCGCTCTTGTGCTGGGCTCTCTCGTACTCGTCTTAACCGGCAAGAACCCTTTCAGTGTGTATTGGCGCATTCTTGATAGCGGATTCGCTTCCAAACAGGCGATACGCGGAACGTTGATTGCCGCTACACCACTTGCATTTACCGGTTTATGCGCAGCGGCGACATTTCGCATTGGTCTCGTCAATATTGGTGGCGAGGGTCAACTTTTTATGGGAGCCGTTGGTGCATCATTTGCCGGATTAGCGCTCAAAGGTCAGCCTGGTTGGTTCATCATTCTGAGCATGATGGCGTGCGGAATGATCTGCGGTGCAATGTTTGCGGCAATCGTTGGTGTACTGAAAGCAAAGTTCAATACCAATGAGATCATCACGTCGTTAATGCTCAACTATGTGGCTGGCATTATCTTGAACTATCTCATCTTCAACAGCACGTCATATTGGCGAGACCCACAATCATTTGGATTCCCCGCCGGCAAGCCAATCTCGAGCGGGTCTTATTGGCCAACATACGAAATCGTTGGTATTGAAATCCCATTTGGATTCTTGGTCGCTATTGTCGCCGGATTATTCATGTGGTTCTTATACCGCAGTACGCGCTTTGGTTTTGAAGTTGGAGTGATTGCTGATTCGCCTGGTGCAGCCAAATACGCAGGCATGCGCACACGAACAAAAGTAATTGCCGTTATGGCCATCTCGGGAGCGCTTGCTGGTCTTGGTGGTGCAAGCGATGTCGGAAACTTCCGTCACTTACTCGATGCCAAAGGATTACAACTTGCAGGGTATGGCTACACCGGCATCGTTGTTGCGGCACTAGCTCGATTTAGCCCGCTTGGTGCTGTCTTTGTTGCCATCATCATTGGTGGACTCACCAACGCCGGCTACGCGCTACAGGGGCCCGATTTTCAATCAGGTCTTGTTGGCACGCTAAAGGGACTGATCTTGTTCACTGCAGTTGCTGGTGAAGTTCTGACTCGCTATCGCATTCGAGTGCGCCGTGCCGACAAAG
>BJGC01000054.1 GCA_014190235.1 Actinomycetes bacterium
GCTGATATCAAAAGATTTCACTCCGGTATGGGCGGGCGGCCCTGCATGTGATCCATCACGTACATCAAACCTTGCACCATGGCGCGGACATGTCACGATGTGCCCCTGCAGTAGCCCAGTGCTAAGAACTACATCTGCGTGGCTGCAACGGTCTTCAATTGCATACAGCGATCCCTTCACGCGGCAAATAAGAACGTTCGTCGCCCCAGCAACACACGACATCATCTGACCATCAGCAAGAGCGCTGACGTCGCCAACTACGACCTGACTATGAGATTCCAATATTTGTGTCCTTGATTACTGAGCCGACAAGATCAGGCGGAGAATTGTTTGATGTAACGATTGATTGTGTCGTGAAAAAAGCGGATGCGGTTTTCTTGAGCCGGCATGTAATCACCGCGGTATCCACGTGACTGCAAACCTGCTTGTTGGGTAGACCAGATTGCAACGTCTTGATCAATTGCAGAACCACAACTGACTTCGCCAACTTTTCCTTGGACGTGTTCTACTTGATGATCAATCGATACCCAGTCACGCATAGCGTTGGAGTAATACTCTTTTGATCCGGTAGGGAAGAGCGTGAGATACCACATATCAAACCAACATTTTGTCGGATCGGTGGCATGGGGGCGTGCCATCAGAAAAATACAACCATCAGGTTTCATGCTGAACGATGTATTTGGAAAAATTGTGTAGTGGTAGTTATCTGTTAACTGTTCGTCAGAATAAAAAGAGAAGTCATAGCCTTTTTGTTGCCCAAGTTCGCGCTTGCGCCGTTGCAGAGCCAAACGCAAACTAGGAAGATCATTGCGATACGGCTCGGGGTCTAGTTCCCAAAAATCAAGATCTGGCTTGAGGCTTTTAAATGTGACATCTGAACTGCCTTCGTACTGAGGTCCTGGAGCGCCACCGGGCATCAACATGCGTGCGTGCCCAGATGTATACATATCAAATTGACAGCCAGAGTAATGCTCGTTCATAACCGGCAATGTTTGTGGATGCACGTATGGAAGGTGATAGCTCTCGTTGAAATTGTCCTGCACGCATTTCCAGTTGAAGTCACTCTCAAGCGTCACCCAATGTGTGCGCTTCATGTTGTGCATTTGATATGAATCAAGTTGTTCGGCGACAGGGCTGAGATACTCCTGCAAGCTTGCGCAACTCTCGTCCATATTTATCCAGATAAAACCCGCCCATGTGTCGCAGGGGATCTCTGCAAGGTTTCTTTTGCCGCACGGTGTTCCCTGCGGAAAGTCTTCTTCGCAATACACCCAATTCAGTTGACCAGTGTCGGCGTATCGCCAGCCATGGTATGCACACTGAAATTCTCCGCCCGCTAGTGAACCGCGTTCAGTTGAGATAAGGCGATTGCCGCGATGCTGACACACATTATAAAAAGCACGAATCCGACCGTCAGTACCCCGAGAACACAGAATTGATTCACGACCAATATCAATTGTGATGTAGTCACCTGCAAGAGGAACTTGGTTCACCATTCCGGCAATGAGCCACACCTTTGTCCAAACGGCGTCCCATTCGCGTTGCATATAATCTTTCGAGTAATACTGCTCGCCAGCAATTGGGTCTTGAGAAAGAATGGGCTCGGCTACACCATCACGCGCGATGCCACCCCGGAGTTTGGGATTCGGAATTACATCTGTCATATGCCCCCACTGACTGTTTGCTAGATAACTCACTCTAACTCACCCCCTGCAAATGGCAACTGCCGTCAAAAGAGAGACGAGAGAAATTCGTCTATGACCTGAACATGTAAGCGCAAACCCTCGCGCCACTTGGCGATCCATTCAGGTGGTGTTTCGGTGGCAATTAACTGCAGATAGTCACGGACAAGGTCCGGCAGGGAATCAACACTGGGAGCCAACTCGTTGTATAGGCAGAAGTCGCTACACCCTTGATGAGGTGCGTCGTCAATATCGACCCGACGAGACTTTCTGGCGGTCTCATCTGTGCGTGATTGCAAGACTGCCCATGCAGGATCTGCATCCGTTTCTGCTGGCGTTGTGAGATCTTTTGTCCCGACAATGAGAAGTGTTGGTTTGGTCATTGATTGGAAAAATTGTGAACTCATGGTCTTGGTGTAACCCTGTGCGGCAACAGTTGCACACACGCGTGCATCAGGAGCGAACTCGTGCAGATACGAGGTGGTTGCTAGAGCCGAGAGGCCTCCATAACTATGACCACCAATAATAATTTTTTTTGTATCGACTGATTGTTCAAGCCATTGCACGAGAGGTGCCCGTTCACCAACGCACATGTCAATACAAAACCGAATATCACCCTGTCGCTGACGCTCGTTAGTGACATCATCAACATTCTTGCCGAGCAACCAGTCAAATAATCCATCGCCTGGGTGGTCTGACGAAACCACAATGTATCCACGTGATGCAAGCGCTTCACACAACAAGCTGTAGTTGTGGCGAGTTCCAGT
>BJGC01000055.1 GCA_014190235.1 Actinomycetes bacterium
GCTCAACGGGTACCGCTATTGGCTCTGGTCGCAAAAACACTGAAGCAATGGTGACCCAGAACAATGGAGGCGACACGGCAAGCAAAGCCGGCACGATCGCTCGCGCATATCGCGGACCGAACAATCTTGATGACTGGTATCTGCCATCGAAAGATGAACTTAACCAGATGTGTAAATGGGTACGTGGTGTGGCTTGGACATCGGATGCCACAGTGTGTACCGGTGGCGCCTTGAACTCGGGCACCGGCGCAAGTGGTTTTGCCGCTGGCCTCTATTGGAGTTCTTCTGAGTTCTACGCGAACATCGCGTGGTTTCAGGATTTCCACCGCGGGAATCAGCTCAGCGACGGCAAGCTCTACAACTTCTACGTGCGTCCAGTGCGGGCTTTTTGATCTATTTTTCTATTTATCTATTTAAATTTTTCTGCCGCTAGGCAGAAAAATTTTTTTTGAGATCGTGCCTCCGATACTTGCGGCCAACTCCATGCTAACAACTACAGTTCGTGGTGATGATCAAGACTTACGCGTAAGACATAAAAATCGGGGAGGAAGACTCAAGTGAAAGAACTAACTGGAATGGTGGCGATTGTTACGGGTTCTTCAAGTGGAATAGGCGAGACGACTGCACAGAGATTATCGGCACTTGGAGCCACCGTCGTTGTGAACTCGTCGAGTTCTGTGGAGGCTGGTCAAAAGATTTCGGCAGCGCTTCCTGGTGACAGTATTTATGTTCAAGCAGATATCAGTGATAAGGCACAGGGAGAGTCATTGATTCAGAAAACTCTTGATGCGTTTGGCAAAATCGACTTATTAGTGAACAATGCGGGTTGGACAACAGTGGTGCCGCATAACGATTTAGAGGCGCTGACGGATGAGATTTTTCTCAAAACATTTGAGGTCAATGTTTTTGGTACATGGTGGCTAACAAAAGCGGCAATGCCGCATCTCAAGAAATCAGATGATGGACATGTCATCAACATCACCTCTGTGGCTGGTGTCAGACCGGTTGGTTCGTCTGTTGCATATTCAATGACCAAGGCGGCACTCAATCAGATGACACGACTGTTGGCAAAATCATGCGGGCCAGTGCGGGTGAATGCTGTCGCGCCGGGGCTGGTGCGAACAGCATGGACGCAAGACTGGGATGCGCAACATGCTGCAATGAAACATGCCACCCCTATTGGTCGTTCGGCAACGCCAGATGATTGTGCAGAGGCAGTGTTGGCGCTTGTTCGAAATAAATATGTCACCGGTGAGGTCTTTGTGGTCGACGGTGGCCTGACGCAGATGACATAGTGAAAAGACAATGATCGTTCATCTCATTGACGGCACGTACGAGTTGTATCGGCAGCATTTTGGTCAAGCAGTTCGTCACGGAACGCCGGCGCCGTTAGCTGCAACATCAGGAGTATTGACGTCCACATTGCAATTGCTCACTAATGGCGCAACTCACGTGGCAGTTGCAGTTGATCACGTGATTGAAAGTTTTCGTAATGACTTGTGGGATGGATATAAAACAAGTGATGGTATGGAACCAGAAATTCTTGGTCAACTTGCGTTTATGGAAGAAGCATTGCGAGCCTTGGGAGTGCCTGTTTGGGCGATGGTGAAATACGAGGCCGACGATGCCTTGGCCGCTGGTGCGCGTATTGCAGACGCCAGTGAACAAGTGCAACAAGTGCAAATACTCACGCCAGACAAAGACCTCGGACAAAGCGTTCGCGGAAATCGGGTAGTGCAGTTTGATCGCCGTAATGATCTCATTATCAACGAAGATGCTGTGCGACAGAAGTTTGGGGTGGGACCAGAAAGTATTGCTGACTGGCTAGGGCTCGTAGGTGACACAGCAGATGGTTTTCCGGGATTGCAAGGGTGGGGAGCAAAAAGTGCTTCTGCGGTGCTTGGGGTGTATCACACAATCAGCGCAATACCTGATGATGACAAACAGTGGATAGCCGACGGAGTTGTTGTGCGTGGTGCGACGAAGTTGGCCGCAACACTTGCCGCAAATCGCGAACTAGCAATGTTGTTTAAAAAAATTGCAACGGTTGTTGATGACGTGGACGATGATGTTCAACTCGGTGGTGTAAACGATTGGCAATGGCGAGGGCCGACATCTGCGCTTCGGGCGGTCGCGACAGAGGTGGGGAACAACCAGATCGTTGAGCGTGCAGAGCGAGCAA